>NZ_LXKO01000007.1:0-160469 GCF_001692185.1 Rhizobium sp. AC44/96 | reverse complement strand
TCAGGTTACGCGGAACCGGGTAGGCGACGAAGCTGTCATAGACGAGACGAGGCAGCGGCAGGCGTGCATCGATCCACTTCTCAAGGCCGGTTGATGGCTCGTAGCTGGAATGGCCACTCATAAATCAGTCCCCCTCAACCGATCTTGATTACTTTATCGGAAACGAACGAATAGGTCGGAATCGCAAGGTTCTGCGGTGCCGGACCTTTGCGAATGCGGCCGGCCGTGTCGTAGACCGAGCCATGGCAGGGACAGAACCAACCGTTGTATTCGCCGGCCTGGCCGAGCGGGACACAGCCGAGATGGGTGCAGGACCCGATCATGACGATCCAGTTTTCCTTGTCCTTGCCGGCCGAACGATCGACGCCGGTTGCCTGCGCGTCTGCCGGCAGGTTCGCGTTGCGTGCGATCGGATCCTTGAGATCTGCCAGCGCAACGTCGTCGGCGGCCTTCACTTCTTCAGGCGTACGATTGCGAATGAAGATCGGCTTGCCGCGCCACTTGGCGGTCAGCGACATGCCGGGCTCAAGGCTCGACACATCGACTTCGATCGAAGCAAGAGCCAATGTCGAAGCATCGGGGCGCATCTGATCGATAAACGGCCAGGCAACCGAAACGGCGCCCACCGCGCCTGCCATACCAGTGGTGAGATAAAGGAAATCACGACGAGTGGGCTCGCCCGTGACCTCGCCTGTCGTTTCGTGTTCGCTCACGGCTTACCATCCTCTGCGCAAATTTTGCGGAACTCCGCCCCATCCCCTCAAGGCGGCGAATCTGTCGCGACACAATTCGAACATAGATTCCCCACCAATCCGGCGCGTTCTAAGCTTGATCGCAAATTATGTCCAGCCTTGGCAAGGGCATGTGGGCACAATGTCGCGGGAATTTTGGGTTGATTTTCGAAGACAATCACATGCTTGCAACATTGCTGCGTTGCACCAAAATCAAGCCTATGCTACGCCCCGGACATATTGTTGTTCCACTCTCGGCGCGCGGCGATGAAAGACACTTTATTCTGTGTGGGAAGTGTCCTCGTATCGCTGCTGCTTGCAACAATATCTCTGCGATACGTCACGCATACGTGGCTGCTTGCCTTCGTATACAGTTTCCAGGCTCATTTTGCGCTCGCCGCAGTGCTGGCAACGCTTGTGCTGCTGGCAATCAAGCGACACTGGTTTGCCTATCTCCTGCTCGCCGTCGGCGTCTTCCTGCTCGGCCATGGACTGTTCATGCTGAAGGCCTTCGAAGCCGCACCGGCATCAGCCGCAACGCAGCCCGTCCTGCGCCTCATGTCCTTCAACATCATGAACGACAATCTCGGGAACGGGGCTCGGATCGCCGACGCGGTGATCGCCTCGGATGCCGACATCGTCAACATTCTCGAAGCAGAACCCCTGCGTCCTGAAATCGCGCGCCTTTCACAGGCGTATCCCTATCGCATCGGGTGCGGCACCGACACGGATGGCTGCGACACGCTGGTCCTTTCCAAGCGACCGTTCCTCACGCAATCCGTCAGCAGCATCGGCGATCTCTGGCCAAATCGGCTAATCCAGACGGCGATCGACGTCGACGGCACAAAGATCAATTTCGCCTCGGTTCACCTGGCAAAACCCTATTTCGATGATTTTCAGCTCGATGAACTCACCGATCTGCGCAAGATCGTCGCCGAGACCGACGGGCCGCTTCTGCTGGCGGGCGACTTCAACTCGGCGATAATCGATCCGCATATCCAGAGGTTCATGCGTGCGACAGGCTTCAACACGGTCTTTCCGGAGCCCGCCACTTGGCCTATCCGGGCAGGCGCCGTCGGCATCGCCATCGATCACGTCCTTGCCCGTCCACCGCTGCGGCTGACATCGGTCACGCGGATGGATGACAGCATCGGCTCAAATCACTTTGGCCTCATGGCCGAGATTGCCATCGAGCGCTGACGGACTTTTTGCGTCCTCGTAATCGGCGGCCAGGAAGCCTCCCGACTGGCGCGCCCAGAGTTCCGCATAAAGACCGCCCTGCTGAAGCAGCGCCTCGTGAGTTCCTTCCTCGATGATCCTGCCCTTGTCGACGACGATCAGGCGGTCCAGGGCGGCAATCGTCGAAAGCCGATGCGCGATCGCAAGCACGGTCTTGCCCTCCATGATCCCATGGAGATTGGACTGGATCGCTTCTTCCACTTCGGAGTCCAGCGCCGAAGTCGCCTCGTCGAGAACGAGGATCGGCGCATCCTTGAGCATGACGCGGGCAATTGCGATCCGCTGGCGCTGCCCACCGGAGAGCTTGACACCGCGCTCGCCGACATGAGCGTCGAAGCCCTTGCGTCCCTGCTGGTCCTGAAGGTTTTCGATGAAACCGAGCGCTTCCGCCCGGCGCGCTGCGTCGATGAGACGAGCCTCGCCGGCATCGGGCCGTCCAAACAGGATGTTGTCCCGAACCGACCGGTGCAGCAGCGAGGTATCCTGGCTGACAACGCCGATCTGCATGCGCAGTGACTCCTGCTTGACGTCGGCAATGTCCTGGCCGTCGATCAGGATGCGCCCACCCTCGAGATCGTAGAGGCGCAGCATCAGGTTCACGAGCGTCGACTTGCCGGCGCCGGATCGTCCCACGATGCCGACCTTTTCGCCCGGCCGGATGGTCAGCGAAAAATCGTCGATCACACCGCTGGTCCTGCCATAATGGAAGGTAACATTCTCGAAGCGGATGCCCGGATGCGCGATGACGAGATCGGGGGCATCCGGCTTGTCGACCAGCCCGAGAGGCTTGGAGATGAGCTCAGCCGAGTTCTGGATGGTTCCGAGATTGCGCATGATGCCGTTGAACTGCGTCATCAGTCGCCCCAGAAGGAAATTCAACCGCAGCACCAGCGCCAGCGAGAAGGCCACGGCACCGGAGCTGATGAGCCCTTGCAGCCACAGATGGACGCTGAGCCCGGCCATCATAACGATCATCAGGCCGGAGAGCAGCGCCATGGAGGCACGCACGCCGGTGATGAAGCGTGTGAAGCGCAGCACGGTTTCCTGGTAGAAATCGAAGCCCTGCCGCATGTAGCGGTCGGTCTCTTCGTCCCTTGCAAACAGCTTCAGCGTCTGGATGTTGCTGTAGGCATCGACCATCCGGCCGTTGAGCATCGATGCGGCCTCCGCGGTTTCACGCGAGTGATAGCGGATGCGGGGAACGAAATAGCGCGCCAGCAGCCCAAAGGCGAAAAGCCACCCCAACACCACGACGGCAAGCGAGAGATCGAGCCGGGCAACGAGCACCAGCGTGGTCGCCGCATAGATGCCGACGAACCAAACGCTCTCCATCAATGACGTCACGAGGTCGCCCGTCGCCTGCCCTGCTGACCAGACCTTGGTGACGATCCGCCCGGAAAAGTCGCTTTGAAAGAAGGAGAGCGACTGGCGCGAGACGTGCAGATAGGATTGCCAACGCGCGAGATTGTAGAAGCCCGGAGTAATCACCTGTTGATCGACAAGCGCAATCAGCAGCGCCACCACGAAGCGGACGATGCCGATGAGGATCAGCATGCCGAACAGTTCCGCGCCATGCGCCTGGAGAAGTCCGCTCCAGCCGGCGGCGGGCGTGATGCTCGCCAGAATGTCGACCACCCGCCCTACGAACCAGAAAAGCGCCGCCTCGATCGCGGCCGACATGCCGCCGAGAACCAGCATGGCGATGAACGGTGCCTTCGCCTGGCCGATATAGAAAGAGATGAATCCGAGAGTCGAGCGCGGCGGCTGTATATTGTCGCGCGGCCGGAACGGATCAATCCAATTTTCGAAAGTACTAAAGATTCGATTTAACAGCATAATTGCGATATAGGCATATATGCCGGAACGGGAAAGGAATGCTCCCGCCGGACAACCTTATATTTTGGTAATGATCGGTAACATCAACGGCATCGCCGTTGAATGAAGTATAACTCGCCACAATCTCGGCATACTGTAGAGTTTCACGGGAGACTGCCGCGATGCAAACGAAGACGCTTACGTCGAGTATTCCGTTACCTCTGGCGGAAAAACTGGACGCCATGATTGAACAGCTTCACCTGCCGTACGATCAGATCGTTACGGAGGCAATTACCGCTTGGATTGACCGCGAGGAAGAACGACGCCTCGCCGCACTACGTGCACTCGCCTCGACCAACAGCATGGCGGTTGAGGGACACCGCGTCATCGACTGGGCTGACAGCCTTTCAGCTGACGGGCACTGAACGCACCACACTATAAAAAGGCGCCCTCCCGATATCCCAGGGAGGGCGCCTTGTTTTTATTCCGCCGCTTCTTCGGCGTCTTCGTGATCGGCAAGAAAGCCGCCGGACTGCCGGTTCCAGAGATCGGCATAAATGCCCCCCTGGTGAACAAGCTCGACGTGCGAGCCCGCCTCGACGATCCGACCCTTGTCGAGCACGATCAGGCGGTCCATTTCCGTCAGCGTCGACAGCCGGTGGGCGATCGCGATCACCGTCTTGCCCTGCATCAGCGCGAACAGGTTTTCCTGGATCGCGGCTTCGACTTCGGAATCGAGCGCCGAGGTCGCCTCGTCCAGCACCAGGATCGGCGCGTCCTTCAGGAAAACGCGGGCGATGGCGATACGCTGGCGCTGACCGCCCGAAAGCTTGACGCCGCGCTCGCCGACCTGCGCATCCAGCGCCTTGCGCCCCTGCATGTCCACCAGGGTCTCGATGAAATCCCAGGCATTGGCACGCTTGGCAGCCTCGATGACCTCGGCATCCGTGGCATCCGGACGACCGTAGGCGATGTTGTCGCGGATGGAACGATGCAGCAGCGAGGTATCCTGCGTCACCACGCCGATCAGTTCGCGCAGGCTCTCCTGCGAGACATGCGCGATATCCTGCCCGTCGATGGTGATGCGCCCGGCTTCCAGATCATAGAAGCGCAGAAGCAGGTTCATCAGCGTGGTCTTGCCGGCGCCGGAGCGACCGACGAGACCCACCTTCTCGCCCGCCTTGATGTCGAGCGACAGGTTTTCGATGATGCCCTTGCCCTTGCCATAGTGGAAACCGATCCGATCGTAATGGATCGCTCCCCGCTTGGCACTCAGCTGCGGCGCACCGGGCTTGTCGACGATGTCGTGGCTCTTCGTCATCATCTCCATGCCGTCATAGACGGTACCGATGTTTTCGAAGAGCGCCGAGACTTCCCACATGATCCACTGCGACATGCCGTTGACGCGCATCGCAAGACCGATCGCAATGGCGATCGCCCCGACCGAAATCCCGCCGTTCAGCCAGAACCAGATCGACAGCCCGGAGATGACGAAGAGCGCCACGCAGTTGTTAATATAGACCGCCGCGTGGAACATCGTGACCTTGCGCATCTGCTGATACACGGTCTGCAGGAATTCGTTCATGCCCTCCTTGGCATAGGTCTCTTCCCTGCCCGCATGCGAGAACAACTTCACCGTCGCGATGTTGGTGTAGCTGTCGACGACGCGGCCGGTCATCATCGAACGCGCATCGGCCTGCGTGGCGGCGATCTTGCGAAGCCGCGGCACGAAGTAGGATACGATACCGATGTAGATGCCGAGCCACGCCAGGATCGGGATCATCAATCGCCAGTCGGCCGCCGCGATCACCACGATCATGGAGATGAAGTAGGTGACGACGTAAACGAAAACGTCGAGGATCTTCATCACCGTCTCGCGAACGGCAAGCGACGTCTGCATCACCTTCGTTGCAACGCGTCCCGCGAACTCGTTGGCAAAGAAGGTCATGCTGTGGCGCATCAGGAAGCGGTGCATCTGCCAGCGCGCGATCATCGGGTAGTTGCCGAGCAGGACCTGATGCATGATCAAGGAGTCCAGCACAGCCGCCACCGGCAAACCGATGAGGATCAGCGCGCCCATCCAGACGAGCCGGTGTCCCTCGCTCTGGAGGAACGTCGCGGGGTCGGCATGCGTCAGCCAGTCGACGATGTTGCCGAGGAACTGGAAGAGCGCCACTTCGCCGATGGCAATCAGCATCGTCAGCACGGCCATCATGCCGAGCCATGGGGCCGCCGGCTTGGTATAGTGCCAGCAGAAGGCGTAGAGCCCCTTCGGAGGAACCTTGGGATCCTCGCTCGGAAAGGGATTGAGTCTCTGTTCGAACCAGCCAAACATAAAAAATGCTCCGAAACTTCAGCGTCCCGGCCCAGAGCCCGCGCAAGGACGCGCTGAAGGCTCATATGGGAACCGGACGTTCAAGGGGCGAGGCCACAACAGCCGCGCAATGGATCAGAAAAGGAAAATCAGGAAAGAAAGGGCACTTAGGAGTGCCGGATCGTCAGTCGCGGGGTCACGGGCGAGAGGCGCGTGCATCGCATTGTAATCATCATAGCCTCCCTGCTGACGATTGAAGATATGCACCGATAGCGCGAAATCACCGAGAATTCCAGCCCTTTACGACGCCAAAATTGAAGGTTTCGGGGTTAAAGACAGGCTGTTGCACGAAAATCGCAGTTGAAATACCAGTTTCGCAACAAAATCGAACAAGACGGCATACACGATGACAGACCTCAGACTTGCGCTCTACCAGCCCGATATTCCAGGAAATACCGGCACGATCCTGCGTCTTGCCGCATGCCTCGGTTTTGCCGTCGACATCATCGAGCCGGCCGGCTTCGACATTTCGGACCGCAACCTCAAACGCGCCGGCATGGACTACATCGCAACCGCCGCCCTCACCCACCATGTCTCCTGGAGCCATTTCGAAACCTGGCTGCAATCCAGCGGGCGCCGGCTGGTGCTGGCCTCAACGAAGGCTTCCGGGCGCTACACCGATTTCGCCTTCCGTTCTGATGATGTTCTTCTCTTCGGCCGAGAAAGCGCCGGCGTCCCCGATCAGGTCCACGACAGGGCGGATGCCCGGATATTGGTGCCGATGGTCGAGGGCCAGCGCTCGATCAATGTCGCCGTTTCGGCCGCGATGATCGTCGGAGAGGCAATGCGGCAAACCGTCTGGGGTTGACCTTCCGCCGCATCTCCACAAATGCCGGTTAGGCTCCACAATATGTCGCGCATGGCGTTGTGAATTCGCCAGACGGGCGTATAGTTTTTAGCCGAGCAATCAAATAAAACGGCGCAACGACGCAATTTCAATAACTTGGCTATGCCATAGATTCGCCTCAGCGCAGGATAGCCGGCAGGCAGGGAAACGAAAAGACGGCATGGAATCGACAATCGTCATGATCAATCTGTTCGGCGCCGTGGCATTGCTGCTGTTCGGCCTCGCGCAGGTGAAGGATGGCGTTTCCCGGGCCTTTGGGGCGCGGCTGAGGACCGGGCTTGCCTCCGGCACGCGCAGCGGACTTCGCTCGTTCCTGTCCGGCTTCGTGGCGACCGTGGCCCTGCAGAGCTCCACCGCAACCGCGCTGATGGTGGCCTCCTTCGTCGAGCGTGAACTGGTCAAGCCGCGCATGGCCCAGATCGTGCTGCTCGGCGCCAATGTCGGGACGGCCGTGACGGCCTGGATCGTGGCAACAGGCATCGAGTGGCTGTCGCCGCTCGTCATCCTCGCCGGCATCGTACTCTACCGCAGCGGCTCGACGGCCCGCCAGGGCGGCGGCACGGCGCTGATCGGGATCGGGCTGATGCTGCTGTCCTTGCACCTGCTCAGCAGCGCAACCGAGCCGATGCGCCAGTCGCCGGCGCTGGCGGCCTTCATCGGGCTGCTCGACAATGCCTGGCCGGTGGCCCTGGCGTTTGCCGCCGGCGTTGCCTTCGTGTCGTCCTCCAGCCTGGCGGCGGTCGTGCTTATCCTGTCGCTGGCCTCGACCGGCATCCTGTCGGCCGGGCTGATCATCGTGCTGGTGCTCGGCGCCAATCTCGGCGGCGCCATCCCGCCGGTCATCGCGTCGCTCTCAGGCCCGGCGTCCGCCAAGCGGGTGACGCTCGGCAACCTGATCGTTCGGGCAATCGGCTGCCTGATCGCCCTGCCGTTGGCTGGCTATGGCGCCGATCTGTTGGGCATGCTGCCGCTGAACCCCGCGAAGCTGCCGGTCGATGTTCACCTTGCCTTCAATTTGCTCCTGGCAGCACTTGCCTGGCCGTTCTCCCGCATCCTGTCTCGGCTGATGCTGCGGCTCGTTCCCGAGGACGCGGCACCGGACACCGGCCCGAAATATCTCGACCTCCACGAACTTTCGACGCCAGTCGTTGCCCTTGCCAGCGCCACCCGCGAGGTGCTCGGCGTCGGCGACCTGATCGAGCGGATGCTGCTGCGTGCCGCCACCGCCTTCGAGAAGAACGATCTGTCCAAGCTCGCCGAAATCCCGGCGCTGGAAAAACGCGTCGACAGCCTGCAGCAGGAGGTGAAGATCTACCTGTCCAAGCTCGGCCGCGGCGGCTTGAGCGAGGAAGACGGCAGGCGCTCGATCGTGATCATCGACTATGCGATCAACCTCGAGCATATCGGCGACATCATCGAAAAGGGCCTGCTGCCGCAGGTCGGCAAGAAGGTCTCGCTCGGCCTCAAGTTCTCAGACGACGGCTATGCCGAGCTGACCAAGCTCTTCCACCTGACGATCGACAACCTGCGCATCGCCCAGACGATCTTCGTCACCCGCGACTTCAATCTCGCAAAGCAGATCATGGAGGTGAAGGTCGAGGTTCGCCGCATGGAGAAGCAATCGTCCGAGCGCCACCTCGAGCGCCTGCGCGACGGTCGCGCCGACAGCCTGCAGACCAGCTCCCTGCATCTGGACATGCTGCGCGACCTCAAGCGCATCAACGCCCACATCGTCTCCGTCGCACACCCCATCCTCGACGAAAGCGGCCTGCTTATCGAAAGCCGCGTCCGCAAGGCGGCGGAATAGCTCTGATTAATCGGCGGATGGCAGGCGGCGCATTGTAAACTCGATCTGATCGCCGTCGAGCTGGCGCCAGCTCTCCACTTCGGTCCAGTAGGCGGCTTTCGGATATTCGTCGAACCATTCGCGCGCCTTGGCCCGGGCGTCGAGCAGAGCGAGACAATAGGTCTGCCGCACGAAGCGGTCGTTTTTCCGGGGCGTACCCTCGGCCCGATGAGTTGCAATCCTGCGCTTCAAGCCGTCAAAGGACGGAGGTCCTGGGATCTTCGTCATAAACCTTACCTCTACAGGAAAAGGTAATATCGAAAGTCGCTTTTTGCGAGTCGAATCTGAAGCAGGCTCAGACCGCGGCCGCTGTTGGCGATAACCCTGCGCAACTGCTATCAGGGGCGATAATGACGAAAGTACGAGTCGCGTCGGATGACGCACGCTCACCGGAGACGAGACGACATGGAAAGACCGGAACTGCCGATCGGGCTGCCCGAAGACATAGAAGACAAGAAGACCGCGGCCCGGACATGGTTCGAAGGTCTCCGGGATGCGATCTGCGCCTCTTTCGAAACGCTGGAAGATGAACTGGAAGGCCCGCTGTCGGACCGCCAGCCGGGACGTTTCGTCGCCAAGGACTGGCAGCGCGAAAACGGCGCCGGCGGTGGCGGCCGGATGTCGATGATGGAAGGCCGCGTCTTCGAAAAGGTCGGCGTGCATACGTCTACCGTCTTCGGCGAGTTCGCACCCGACCTTCGCGCCCAGATGCCTGGCGCCAAGGACGACCCGCGCTTTTGGGCATCCGGCATTTCGCTGATCGCCCATCCGGTCAACCCGAATGTTCCGGCCGTCCATATGAATACGCGCATGGTGGTCACTTCAAGTCGCTGGTTCGGTGGCGGCGCGGACCTCACCCCTGTTCTCGACCGGCGCCGAACGCAGGATGATGAGGATAGCAGGCTCTTCCACAAGGCGATGGAAATCGCCTGTCGCAGCCACTCCACTGTCGCCGACTATGCTGCCTACAAGACATGGTGCGACGAGTATTTCTTCCTGAAGCATCGCAACGAGCCCCGCGGCATCGGCGGCATCTTCTACGACTGGCTCCATTCGAGCGACGAAGCCGGAGGATGGGATGCCGATTTCGCCTTCACCCGCGACGTCGGTCGCGCCTTCTCCATGGTTTATCCACGGATTGTTCGCTCGAACTTCAATAAACAGTGGACAGACCAGGATCGTGAAGAACAATTGATTCGCCGTGGGCGCTATGTTGAGTTCAATCTCCTCTACGATCGTGGGACGATCTTCGGCCTGAAAACGGGCGGGAACGTGGAGTCCATCCTCTCATCCCTGCCCCCGACGGTTCGCTGGCCGTGATAGCGGAGGAGTGATCGAAAAAAGCGTTGAGAGGCTTTCAATTCTGCACATGGAATACTAATTTCAGAGGTGTTCGTACGTAACAATCGGAGGAGGATTGTCATGACGATACAGAGTGGATCGCCGGCATCGGCGGATGTCCAGGAGACATCCCGTCCAATCGGTGCACCGGAGTTCCTGCAGAGGCTTGCCGAAGAGCTGAGAGCAAAAAGCGGCTCCGACCTGCCCCTTTCCTGCTATATCGAACAGGTAAAGCTTCAACTGGCCGGAGGCAGGTCTCCGGAGGAGCTGGCGGGCTTGGTACGAGGACAGAATAACACCGCCAACAACGCCTGCTATCGCGCCTGGGCAATGCCCGAATAGCGCCGTCATCAAACCGGCCGGTGCGGCACCGGCCGGAACCTTCTCACCACTTCGAACATTCACCCATGGCGCGACAGCGTCATGAACTCGTTGAATTCAGGCAGGAGGAAGGAATGAGACTTTTCGAATGTGGAACGCTCGTACCGGGTTGCAACTGGCATACCCGGGCCAATGATGATGCGGAAGTTGTCCGCCGCGCGGTCGAACACATGAAATCGGCACACGGCGAAACCATCATCCGCGAAAACATGGTCGACAACATCAAGGCGCGCATCCGCAACGAAGCGACGGCCGCCTGATTTACTTTACCAGTTGAGAAAGCCGGGCGAGCAGCGCCGCCCGGTCAGGAGCAAAATTCTCCTCGATCCACTGGTTTTCAAGGAGAGATAGGGTCTCGCCGACCCGCTTGCCTGCGGGAATTCCGGCGCCAAGCATGTCGCTTCCGCTCAGCGGAAAGGCTGGCTTCTCCCACCGCATGGCATGTTCCAGCAGCTTCCCGAGCCGCGCCGACCGTGCCATCTCGTTCATATCGCCTTCGACCTTGCCCCGGGCAACCGCCAGAGCCAGCTTCAGCCGGGTCGTTATCCCCTCGGCACCGTTGCGATAAAGCAGCCGGTCGAATGCCGCGGATGATATGTCGTCGCTGGGAGGCGTGACGCTCGACCAACGCTTGAAAAACTCCGCTTCGGCCCGCGAAAACTTCAGCCGGACAGCCATCTTCTCCAGCCGCTCGCCATCCGGCGGAACGATCGCCGCGAGCCGCAGCAGCGGATCAGGCTTCCATCCAAGTGCCTTTTCCGTCGTAATCAGCGATGGGATCGCATCGATGCCCCACTTTTCCGTCTCCGGCAGGATTTCCGTGAGCACCGCCACTTGGCGCATCCACAACAGCGCCCGTCCCGGATCCTCCGCGGCCAGAAGCTTCCGCATCTCCGACCAGATCCGTTCGGCGGAGAGCGTCTTGAGCTTCGAACGCGCGGCCGCGCAAGCGCGCAACCCGTCGGCATCAGGCCTCCCCGAGCCGTAATAGGCAAAGAAGCGGAAGAAGCGCAGGATCCTGAGATAATCCTCGGCAATCCGCGTCGCCGCATCGCCGATGAAGCGGATGTTGCGACGCTCGATGTCGGCAAGCCCGCCGACGAGATCGATCACGTCTCCCTTTTCATCGACGTAAAGGGCATTGATCGTCAGATCCCGCCTGTCGGCGTCCGTCTGCCAATCCGTGCTGAACGCAACCTTCGCCCGACGACCGTCCGTCTCCATGTCGGCCCTGAGCGTCGTCACCTCGAACGGCTTGCCGCCGATCACCAGCGTCACAGTTCCATGGTCGACACCCGTCGGAACAGCCTTGATTCCGGCCGCCTGCGCACGCTGGATGACCGTGTCCGGCGTCAACGTCGTTGCAACGTCGATATCGCTGACGGGCATCCCCATCAGGCTGTTGCGAACCGCCCCGCCGACAACCCGGCCCTCGCCACTATCCGCGTTCAGGAGTGCAAGAACGCGCCCGAGCGCCGGGTCCTTGAACCATGCCTCGTGAGCAAGGTTGGTCATGCATAAAGCCTTTCATAGAGCGTGCGAACAATGCCCGCGGTGATGCCCCAAATCGTGCGCGTTTCATAGGGCATGCTGTAGAAATGCCGATCGAGACCATCGACCGCCCGTCTGTTGCGGTTGTGGTTGGAAGGGTTCATCAGGAAGGACAGCGGCACCTCGAAGACATCAGCGACCTCATCGGGATTGAGCTTGAGCTCGAAGCCGCGATTGACGACGGCGAGGATCGGGGTGATCCGGAATCCTGTCGATGCCAGATAGTTGGGCAGCCGCCCCACCGTTTCGATGAAGGAACTCGCAAGCCCGATTTCCTCCTCGGCTTCCCTGATAGCAGCGTCCTCCGGCGTCTCCTCGGCGCCATCGATCTTGCCGCCCGGAAAGGCGATCTGCCCAGAGTGTTCGCGCAACGTCGAGGTGCGCTGCGTGAAGATCACGCGGGCATCGTCACCGTAGTCGACTACTGGCACCAGAACGGCGGCATCCCGCAGCTTGAACGTCTCGACCTTCGCAACGATATCGGGATTGAGAATATGGTCGCCGTGGTCACGCCAGGAGAGCTCGACCGGCCCACCGCTTTGATGAAGCGCGCGACGGCGAAATTCTGAAGCGGAATAGAGAGCGCTGCGATTGCTCAACAGATCGGTCATCGGGATAGCAGGTCCAGTTCGTCGGCAGGCATGACGGTGAAGATCTCTCCGCCGGCGCGCACGCTAAACATCGCTACACCATCGACATCGCAAATTTCGCCAAGTTCGATGAGTTCGTACATGACGGCGCGAGAAACCAGAGCCTCGAGCCGGCCGCGCACATGCAGATAAGGTTTCAGCTCCTTGTTGTCGCCCTGGATCACGAAGCGGAGCGGATGCTCCGTTCCCGCCTCGACGACGTCGCCGACATTGGTGCGAAAGGTCAGCTGCCGTTCGCCGTCCTCGCCCGAGGCATTCATCTCCACCGCGACGAAGGGCGCATCGGCGATCCTGATGCCGACTTTTTCCACAGGAGTTACGAGGTAAGTCCTTCCATCGTCATCTTTTCTCAGCACCGTCGAAAACAGTCGCACCAGCGGTGCCCGACCGATCGGGGTACCCATGTAGAACCACGTACCGTCCGCGCGGATTTCCATATCGATATCGCCGCAGAAGGGCGGATTCCAACGGTCAACGGGGGGAAGACCGCGCTTCCCGCTGCCGGTATCGCCCGCGGCGCGCGCGATCAACGCGGCCAAATCCGCTGCATCCGTCGTCGCCTTGATATCCTCGGCTGCCATTCTTCCGTCCCGGTTTACGCTTAACCCAGTATCGTCACGAGATAGTCATTCGAAACGAACTTGTCAGCCCGCAACATCTTCATAACTCTATCGGGTATGAGGCACACGTGTAAGTCCGCCGATTCGCGACGAATGATGTCAGCCGCTGGAGATGCCTGATGGGTATGATGAAGACTGAAGCCCCCCTCGATGAAAAGGCGATCGTCGCCGCAGCAGAGAAAGCGCTTGCCGATATCGCCGCCGTCCGGGCAGAGGTCTCCAAGGTGATCTTCGGCCAGGAGAGCGTTGTCGAGAATACGCTCCTCGCCGTCCTTTCCGGCGGCCATGCACTTCTGGTCGGCGTGCCGGGCCTGGCAAAGACCAAGCTCGTCACGACGCTTGGCGAGGTGCTCGGCCTCGGCGCAAACCGCATCCAGTTCACCCCCGACCTGATGCCCTCGGATATTCTCGGTTCCGAGGTGATGGACCAGGATGACAGCGGCCGCCGCTCCTTCCGCTTCGTCAAGGGACCGGTCTTCGCCCAGTTGCTGATGGCAGACGAAATCAACCGTGCCTCGCCGCGCACGCAGTCGGCCCTGCTGCAGTCGATGCAGGAGTACCACATCACGGTTGCCGGCCAGCGCTACGACCTGCCGACGCCGTTCCATGTGCTGGCGACGCAGAACCCGCTGGAGCAGGAAGGCACCTACCCGCTGCCCGAAGCCCAGCTCGACCGCTTCCTGCTGCAGGTCGACGTTCACTATCCCGAGCTTGCCGCCGAGCGACAGATCCTGCTCGAGACGACCGGTCTCAGCGAGACGAAGCCGGAAACCGTGCTGAGCGCCGAGCGTCTGATCGAGATCCAGACCCTGATCCGCCAGATGCCGGTGAGCGACAAGGTGGTCGATGCCATCCTGGCGCTCGTTCGCTCGGCACGTCCCGGCCAGGGCAACGCCTCGACCGACAAGAATGTCGCCTGGGGCCCCGGCCCGCGTGCCGGCCAGGCGATGATGCTGTGCGCCCGCGCCCGCGCGCTCTACGAGGGCCGCCTCGCGCCGTCGCTCGACGATGTCCACGCGCTCGCCGAGCCGATCTTGCAGCACCGCATGGCGCTGACCTTCGCGGCTCGCGCGGAGGGCATGTCCGTTCGCGATGTCATCGGTGGATTGGTCAAGCAGGCCAAGGGATAAGGAAGCCTCACGCGTGGCATCTATCGGACAGATCGTCAATCCGACCTCAGGCAGCGATGCGCTTGCGCGTGCAAGGCAGCGCGCCAGTTTGGTGCCGGATTGTCTGGTGGAGGCCAAGCGTATCGCCAACACGGTGATCGCCGGCTGGCACGGCCGCCGCAAGCGCGGCATCGGCGAGAATTTCTGGCAGTTTCGCCCCTATACCGAGGGTGAAAGCCTGGCGCGCATCGACTGGCGCAGATCCGCTCGCGACGACCATACCTACATTCGCGATCGCGAATGGGAAGCGGCCCACACGATATGGCTGTGGGCCGACATGTCGCCGTCGATGATGTACAAATCCACGTTCGGCACCGTCTCGAAGGAAAGCCGCGCACTGGTCATCATGCTGGCGCTTGCCGAGATCCTGTCCCGCTCCGGCGAACGCGTCGGCTGCCCAGGCGTGATGGAGCCGATTTCGGCGCGCAATGCCGCCGAGCGACTCGCCGCGGCATTGATGCATGCGCCCTTCACCGGCGGACTGCCGGAAACCTCGATGATCCGCGGCTGGAGCGATCTCGTGCTGATCGGTGACTTTCTCGATGACGCGCAGGCTGTCATGGCGCGCCTCAGCCCGCTGGCGCGGCGCGGTCTGCGCGGTCACGTCATCGAAGTCGCGGACCCGGCCGAAGAACTGTTTCCCTATAGCGGACGAACCGAATTCAGCGACCCGGAGACCGGCCTCAAGCTCACCTCCGGCCGTGCCGAAAATGTTCGCGATGCCTACACCCGCGCCTATCTCGCCCGACGCGACGATCTCGGCCAGGCGCTGCGCCATCTCGGCTGGACATTCATAAGCCATCGCACGGATCATCTTGCGTCGGAGGCGCTGGTGGCTGTCCACATGTACCTCTCCGGCATGCCGGCTAAGGCCACGCACGGAGGGCAGCTATGAACGCCCTTCCCTTCGCATTCGCCTATCCCGCCATCCTGGGTGCTCTTGTAGCACTTCCCGTCATCTGGTGGCTGCTGCGGCTGACGCCACCACGTCCGAAGGCGGAGGTTTTTCCACCGCTGAAGATCCTCGCAACCGTGCTGAAGCGCGAGGAAACGCCAGCCCAAAGCCCGTGGTGGCTGACGCTGCTTCGCATGCTGATCGCAACCGCGGTGATCCTCGCCATCGCCGATCCCGTGTTCAATCCGCGCACCGGCACGCTCGCCTCTGGCGGTCCGCTGGTGCTCTTCGTCGACAACGGCTGGGCGACCTCCCCCGACTGGGAGCGTCGCGTCAAGACCGCCGATGCGCTGATTGATGACGCCGAGGCGGCGGGCACGCCCGTCGCGATCGCCTTTACCGCGGACCAGACCAACGACGCCGTGCCGGGCACTGCCCAGGCCGCCCGAGACAAGCTGCGCGCTGCCGAACCGGCACCACTCGTGCCCGATCGCCAGCGCGCCTTCGACGCGCTGCGTGCTGCCCTGAACGGTGTCCATCCCGGTACGCTCGCCTTCCTGTCGGACGGTGCAGCCTCAAAGGACAACGACACGATCGTTCGCCAGCTCTCGGATCTGCAACCGGCGCAATTGCGGCTGATCACCGGCGACACCTCGGGCATCGTGGCCATCACATCGGCGGCCAACGCAGCGGACTCGATGAATGTTAAACTGACCAGGCTCGATGGTTCAAAGCCGGCCTCGTTCGCTCTTAGCGCATTGGATACGCAAGGCCGCGCCATTGCCAATGGCAGCGCAGATTTCGGATCCGGCCAGACCGTCGCCACGAGCTCGGTCTCGGCGCCGTTCGAAATGCGCAATGACTTTGCCCGCATTTCGGTGACCAACGCCGGAACGGCCGCATCCGTTCATCTGCTTGACGATGCGTTCAAGCGGCGTCGTGTCGTGTTACTGTCCGGTGAGAGCGCCGATAACTTCCAGCCGCTTCTGTCGCCGCTGTACTATATCCAGCGCGCGCTTCAGCCATATGCGGATCTCATCCAGCCGACGGATTCCGACCTCGCGGTCGCCATTCCGAAGCTCCTCGCAAATAATCCCTCCGTCATCGTCATGGCCGACATCGGGCGGTTGCCGGAGGAGACCTATGAACCGCTGAAGCGCTGGATATCGAACGGCGGTATGCTATTGCGCTTCGCCGGTTCGCGCATGGCGGCAGCCCCGGCGGACGATCCGCTGATACCGGTCATTCTGCGACAGGGCGAACGCGCGTTGGGCGGCACGCTCTCCTGGAGCGAACCGCAATCGCTCGCCGAATTTCCGGCCTTCGGTCCCTTTGCCGGCATCCCGCGCCCGACCGATGTGACCGTCAAGCGCCAAGTCCTCGCGGAACCGACGCCCGACCTGGCTGAACGGACATGGGCGAGCCTTTCGGACGGGACACCGCTGGTCACCGTCAAGCCGATTGATGCCGGACAGATCGTCCTGTTCCATGTCACGGCCGAAGCCACATGGTCTGATCTCCCGATTTCCGGTACCTTCGTCGATATGCTTCGCAGGCTCGTACAGATGTCCCGCTCCGGCGGCGTAACGTCGGAAGCCGCGAAGGGTCTTCGCGTGTCGGAAGCATTGCCACCGTTCCGGATGCTCACCGCAAACGGTGCGTTGTCGACCGAAACCGGCTCAGCGCGCCCATTGTTGCCGAACGCGAAAACCGAACCTGTTGCCGGTTTCGACAACCCGCCCGGGCTGTACGGCTCCGAAGACGGCTTCGTATCGCTGAACGTGCTCCCGACGGGCGCGGAGCTCAAGCCACTGGATACACAGGGAGCCAACGTCATTCGCGAGGGCTTGATCGGCGGCGAGAGCTGGTCCGCCAAACCCTCGCTCTTCCTGGCGGCTTTCCTGCTCTTGCTTCTGGATGGTTTCATCATGCTGGTCATGAACAATGGATTGCCGCGCATGCGCCGGACCGCCGGAGCGGCAGCCATCCTGCTTGCCGTCATGGCAGCATTCTTCGTGCAGCCAGGCGAACTGCGCGCCAACGACTCGCAACCTGGCGACGACGTCATCCTGCAGCGACTAGACAACACCCACCTGGCCTATGTCGTGACCGGCGAACCCGATGTCGACAAGATGTCCGAACGCGGACTTGAAGGGCTGACCGAGTTCTTGACCTACCGCACCACGCTCGAGCCGGGGGCACCCGTCGGCCTCGACCCCGCCAAGGATGAGCTGGCCTTCTATCCGATCATCTACTGGCCGGTTTCCGCCACGGCGCCGATGCCATCGGCAGCCGCAATCAACCGGATCGACGCCTATATGCGCGACGGCGGTACGGTGCTCTTCGACACCCGCGATCAGTTCGACGGCGTCGGAACCAACGACAATGGCGGCACCAGTGCGAATAGTGCGCGCCTGCGCGAGATTCTCGCCAATCTCGATATTCCGCCACTGGAGCCGGTACCGTCGGACCACGTTCTGACGAAGTCGTTCTATCTCCTTTCCAGCTTTCCAGGCCGGTACGCCGGCGGCCCTCTCTGGATCGAAGCACGACAGGACAATCGCAGTGCGAACGCGAAATCCGCGGGCGCCGCCGATGGTGTCTCCCCGATCCTCATTACCAGCAACGACTTCGCAGGGGCCTGGGCCGTCGATGAAAGCGGACAGCCGCTGCTTCCGACCATCCCGCCGGATGAAACCCAGCGCGAATACGCCTACCGCAGTGGCGTCAACATCATGATGTATATGCTCACCGGCAACTACAAGACGGATCAGGTCCACGTCCCGGCCCTGCTGGAACGGCTGGGGCAATGATATGACGCTTGATTTTCATCCTTTCCTGCCCTGGCCGCTATTGGCCGCACTTGCGCTCGTAGCCGCGCTGATCGGCGCCTTTGCCGTCTGGCGCCGCATGCGCGGAGCCTGGGTCCGCCTCGCCGCGGCCTGTGCCCTGCTTGCCGCGCTCGCCAATCCTGTCCTGCTGCAGGAGGACCGCGAACAATTGTCGACGGTCGTGCCCGTCATCGTCGACCGCAGTCAGAGCCAGCAAACACCCGAGCGCATCAAGATGACCGACGAGGCGCTGGCGCAACTGAAGGAGCAGGTCGCCCGCTTTCCGCAGATCGAGCCGCGTTTCGTCGATGTGAACGAAGAACGGAATTCTGACGCTCCCGCCACCCGCCTGTTCAACGCGCTCTCGGCCGCCATCGCAGACGTTCCGCCCGCCCGCATCGGCGGCGCGATCATGCTGACCGACGGCGAGGTTCATGACGTCCCCGGCGTCAACCAGGCGCTTGCCTTCGACGCTCCCATACACGGTCTGATCACCGGCAAGGCAAATGAGTTCGACCGCCGCATCGAAGTCGTCAAGGCGCCGCGCTTCGGCATCGTCAACGAGGAACAGCAACTGGTGCTGCGCGTCTTCGACGATGGCCCAGGCCCCGGAGGCACCGCCGACGTCACGGTCAAGCTCAACGGAAACGAGATTGCCACCCTGCAGGCGACGCCCGGGCAGGACACGCCCTTCTCCTTCAAGGTCGAGCGTGGCGGCAGCAATGTTTTAGAGTTTTCGGTCGCAGCCGTTCCCGGCGAGGTCACGGACGCGAACAACCGCGCCGTTCACGTCATCGACGGCATTCGCGAGAACCTGCGCGTTCTTCTGGTGTCCGGGGAGCCGCATGCCGGCGAGCGCGCCTGGCGCAACCTGTTGAAGTCAGATGCCGCCGTCGACCTCGTCCACTTCACCATCCTGCGCCCACCGGAAAAGCAGGACGGAACGCCGATCAACGAACTCTCGCTGATCGCCTTCCCGACGCGCGAGCTGTTTGTCGACAAGATCAAGGACTTCGACCTGATCATCTTCGACCGCTACCAGCATCGCGGCGTCCTGCCGATCCTCTATTACGACTACATCGCGCAGTATGTTGAAAACGGCGGTGCGCTGCTGATCGCAGCCGGCCCCGAACATGCCGGGCAGGATTCGATTGCGTTGACACCGCTCTCCTCCGTCTTGCCTGCCGCGCCGACCGGCCAGATGATCGAGAAGGCCTTTTATCCCCGCCTTTCCGAGGAAGGCCGCAAGCACCCGGTCACACGAGGCCTCGACGGCTCGGCCGACGAGCCGCCGCATTGGGGCCGCTGGTTCCGCAGCGTCGATGTCGAGCCGCCGCAAGGCCAGACCGTGATGGTGGGCGCCGACAATCATCCGCTGCTGGTGCTCAACCGAGCCGGACAGGGCCGTGTCGCAATGCTGCTTTCCGACCAGGGTTGGCTCTGGGCGCGCGGCTTTGAGGGCGGCGGCCCCCACGTCTCCCTCTACCGTCGCATAGCGCACTGGCTGATGAAGGAGCCGGCGCTGGAAGAAGAGGCGCTGACGGCGCGCGCTTCAGGCCGCACGCTTGAGATCACTCGCCAGACCATCGGCGACAATCCCGGCAACGCGACCGTACGCTATCCGTCCGGCCGGATGGAGACCCTCCCGCTCACGCAAGCCGAGCCTGGCCTCTACAAGGCCGAGAAGAGGATGGACGAAATCGGGCTGTTCGAGATCCACAATGGCGACCTGACGACACTGGTCCATATCGGTGCTGTGGATGCGCCTGAATTCAAGGCGATGATCTCGACCACAAACAATCTGAAGCCGATCACTGACAAGACCAAGGGCCTGATCGCCCGCGTCTCCACCACCAGCGGTGCGATCGAAGTCCCGCCGATTCTGCCGGTCCGCGGCCAGATCCGCGCCGCGGACGACCAGCGTATGCAGATCCGCCTGACCAACGAGACAGTGCTGAAGGGCATCAACACCCTGCCGCTCTTCGCGGGCTTTGCGGGCGTCGGCGTCCTGCTGCTGGCCTTTGGTGCGATGTGGTGGCGCGAAGGTCGATGACGCCATGACGATGATCGAAGTCACCAGTTCGCCCCTGCCCGACGATCTGGCGGTGATCGGAGACGGCTTGTCAGCCTTCAATACTGCCGACGTAGGACCGGCTGGGCGCCAAGTGCTGACCGTGCTTATCCGCGATACCGACGGAAACGTGACAGGCGGGCTCTCAGGCTACACGGCCTGGGGCTGGCTGTTCACGCAGTGGCTCTACATTCCCGATCAGCAGCGCGGCAAGGGAATGGCCGGCCTGATCCTCGCCAGCGCCGAGGACGAGGCGACGGCCCGCGGTTGCCATGGCGCATGGATCGACACGTTCAATCCCCAGGCGCTCCGCGCTTACCTCAAGCAGGGATACGAGATCTTTGGCGAACTTCCCGACTTTCCCGCCGGTCGCACCCGCACGTTCCTGCGCAAGAAACTCGGCCAGTCCTGAGCGTTGTCATTGCATGCGGCCTCCGAAGGCTCTCCGCCGGCATCAGCAAGATCGTGACGCGATGATGCCCCTGAGGATGAAATCAATGCCGGCGAGAAAATCCCCCCGATCATCATGATCAGGCAATTGCGCCGCCACACTCTGCGTGAATGGGTACTCGACCGGATCCAGTCTGGACCAGGCGGACGACATTTCGCCAAGGAAATCGGACCGATCGAGGTTGCGCGCCTGAGCCAACTGGGCATTGGCCGCGTTTTGGCCGCTGACACCGAGAATGTAGCTCAACAGCGCTGATACAGCGGCCCACTGCGCGTGATCAGGCACGCCGAGCGCGCGAACCTGCTGACCGATACGTTCAAGAATCCGCACCGTTGGCAATTGCCCTGCAGCGCGCGCAAGCGTCGCACCGACCCACGGGTGAGCGTCGATCGCATCGAACATATCAAGCGCGAGTGCCTGGATCGCCGCCTCCGGGACGGCATTCTCCGGCTGCGCGCCCAGCGTCCGGGCAACCACCGCGTCGCATGCGGCAATCAGCAAATCATTCTTGTTGTCGATATGCCAATAGATCGCCCCCGCCCCGGTTTCGAGCCGTTCGGACAGCGCCTTGAACGTGAGGGCGCCCTCACCGCTGCTGTCCAGAAGTGCAATCGCCGTTTCCACGATGCGGTCCCGGGAAAGGGAGTCTTCCCGCCGTTGCTTGCCATGAGCTGTTTTGATCATGCCTGATCTTGACATGAATGGAACGGCATTCCAACTATGGAATGACATTCCATTCATGAAGGAAGTAGAATGAAGACACCAATCTCGATTATCGGAGCCGGTCTCGGCGGTTTGATGCTTGCCCGCATTCTCCACGTTCACGGCATCGCTGCGACCGTCTACGAGGCGGAAGTATCGGCAGATGCGCGTGCGCAGGGCGGCATGCTCGATATACACGGGTACAATGGCCAAGCCGCGTTGAAGGAAGCCGGTCTCTTCGACCACTTCCTCGAGATCATCCATCCTGGCGGGCAAGCGTCGCGCGTACTCGACAAAAACGGCATCGTCCTGCTGGACGACCACGACGACGGCACGGGCGGTCGCCCCGAGGTACACCGGGGAGACCTACGCAACATCCTCCTGAACGCGCTTCCGGCCGACACCGTCCGCTGGGGAAGCAAGCTCATCGAGGCCTCGCCTCTCGGCGGTGGGCAGCATGCTCTGAGCTTTGCCGACGGCTCAACGGTCGTGACGGACCTCCTCGTCGGGGCCGACGGCGCCTGGTCGAAAGTTCGTCCGCTTCTTTCCGGGGCAAGACCTGCCTATACCGGCACCTCGTTCATCGAGACATACCTGGTCGATAGCGACACGAGGCACAAGGCGAGTGCGAAGGCAGTCGGCGGCGGCGCTATGTATGCCCTGGCACCGGGAAAAGGCATCACAGCCCACCGCGAGCATGACGGTGTGCTGCACACATACGTGCAATTGAACAGGCCGCAGGAGTGGTTCACCCAGATCGACTTTTCCAACCGTATAACGGCCTTGGCGCGGATCGCGGAGGAGTTCCCCGGCTGGGCGCCCGAACTGACCGCCCTCATTACCGATGGCGAGACCGACCCGGCGCTTCGCCCGATCCATGCACTACCGAGCGACCACAAATGGGACCGGGTACCGGGAGTAACCCTGCTCGGTGACGCCGCGCATCTGATGTCGCCCTCTGGCGAAGGCGCAAATCTCGCCATGTTCGACGCCGCCGAACTCGGCAAGGCGATCGCCGCCAATCCGGGCGATATTGAAGCTGCACTAATGGCGTATGAGACAGACCTCTTTGTTCGCAGCGCCGCTGAAGCCGCGGAGTCGGCGGAGATCCTCAAGATGTGCCTCGGGCCCGAAGCGCCGCGCAGTCTGGTCGATTTCTTCAGTGCCAAAAAGACCTGATCGACAGCTCTGTGACTAGGCCAGGGCTGTCCGGCGCGTCTCCGCATCGATCGCCGTAGCGGCGATGGCCGCAATGACGAGGAGGCCGGCAAAAAGCCCGATGGCAACGCCAAGGCCCTCGGCAACGACGAAGGCCATCAGCGACGGTGCGAGCAGCCCGCCGAGACGCGCCATGGCGCCCGCCGCCCCCATGCCCGTCGCCCGCGAGGCTGTCGGATAGAGTTCCGGTGTATAGGCATAAAGCGCGCCCCATGTTCCGAGCAGCGCAAAGCTCATGATCAGAAGAGACGCACCGATCAGGACATCGCTGCCCGACAGGACGAACAGGAGGCATCCGAGTGCCGATAGCAGGCAAAAGCCGATCAGGGTGGGCTTCCTGCCCCAGGCTTCAACACCGTAGGCCGCAAGAACATAGCCCGGCACCTGCGCCAGAGCCACGA
The DNA here is from genome assembly GCF_001692185.1 of Rhizobium sp. AC44/96. Lineage (NCBI taxonomy): Bacteria > Pseudomonadati > Pseudomonadota > Alphaproteobacteria > Hyphomicrobiales > Rhizobiaceae > Rhizobium > Rhizobium sp. AC44/96. The sequence continues at coordinate 137,336 of NZ_LXKO01000007.1, read as the reverse complement.
AGACAAGGAAGCCATAGCCGCGGACGAAACCGAATCCATCACCGGCGAGCTTGGCCGGCATCCAGGTAAAGACGCCATAATAGGAAATGGACACCAGGAACCAGATCATGAGGATCAGCAGGCTGCGACGCCGCAGCGGACCAGAAAATATTCCTTCGCCGGCGGCATGCGGCGCGGCAACGATCTCTTCGCGCGCCGCAAGAGGCGCCTTTCCGTGCAAGGTCAGCACCCGGTTGACGATTGCCTTTGCATCTTCCGCCCGGCCGGTCCGCAGCAGATAGAGCGGCGATTCCGGGACAAAAAAGCGCAAGGTCAGGCCGAGCAGCGCCGGCACCGCGGTGACGCCGAAGATGTAACGCCAGGCATCCTGAACGCCGGCAACGCTGAAACCCCAGGCAGCAAGCGCAACGATCAGTGTTCCGATCGCCCAGAACCCCTCGAGGGCGACCAGCCAGCGGCCGCGGCTTTTCGCAGGCAGAAACTCCGCCATCATCGCATAATCGACCGGCAGCGTGCCGCCGACTGCAAGGCCTGTCAGGAAGCGAAGGACAAGCAGGCTAGTAAAATCCGGGGCAAAGATCGACAGGGTTCCGAAAAGCGCATCGCAGGCGACGGTCAGGATCAGCACGTAGCGCCGGCCGACCTTGTCGGCCAGGCGTCCGAAGACGACGGCCCCGATCAGCATGCCGAGAAAGAAGAGCGTTCCCGTCTGCAGTGCCTGCGGCACGGTCAGTCCGAAGGTCGCCGCGATTGGTGCAGCAGTGAACCCCACTGCCAGAACCTGCATCGCGTCTGCCGTCCAGACGAGGCCGAAGATACCCATCAATCGCCGCTGAAACGCGCCCGTGCCGGCACGATCCAGTGCCTCGTCCATGGATATTCCCGCCATGCGCCCTCCCCCAAGCCTCTGAAAGATCACGCGAAGCGCGCTTCAGACGATAAGGCATTACCGCATGCGCGCTATTTGCGCCAGCCGATAGTTCCCTTCAGCCGCGTATGTGTATCGTCGGCAAGCGGCACGACAAGGACGCGGCCCGGATCGACGGGGCCCGGGAAGGTCAGCGCATTATAGGCAACCTTCTCGAAGCCGAGCGGGCAATAATAGGGCGGATCGCCGATGAGGATGACGGCCTCGGAGCCTTTCCGTCTCGCGGCCTCGACGGCAATTCTCACGAGCTCGCGGCCGATGCCCCGGCTCTTGTGGGATGGCCGAACGGCGAGCGGCCCGAGCAGGTGCCCCTTGACCGCGCCGGCGACGACAGGCGTCATCCGCACGGACGCGATCGTCTCGCCATCGTCGGCGCAGATGAAGGACAGCGAAAGATCGTGGGGACCCTGCTCACGAATGCGGGCAGCCGCACGCGTATGTCGGCCGGGGCCAAACGCTTCTTCGTTGATATGTTCGATAGCAGCGTCGTGCGACGCATCCTCAGTGAGGTAGACCAGATCGTGCTTGTGCATGATGAGACAGAAACCGGATAAACGCATTGATAGGTTCTCGAACACGCCGTCAGGCGTTCGGGAGCATCAGCGTCGTCGCAGGTTTCTTGGTGCAAACATCAAATCGGGTTCCAAAATGTGAAATGGCCGATAGCAGGAAAATTTTCTGCCGTCCAATGGAAAAATCGGCCCCAGGTGGCCGACGTGACGCACTGTTCAATCTTTGCGGCCCTGTAAAGATGCGCGCGCTGCGATATCTTCCGTTGCAACGAACGAATTGAAGGACAGATCAATGGGCAGACTGGTGGACGGCGTTTGGCAGGACGTCTGGTACGACACGATAGAAACCAAGGGCCATTTCAAACGCGCGGCCTCGCAGTTCCGCAATTGGGTCACGGTGGACGGACAGGCCGGCCCGTCCGGGATCGGCGGTTTCAAGGCGGAAGCCGGGCGGTACCATCTCTACGTCTCGCTCGCATGCCCGTGGGCCCATCGCACCCTGATCTTTCGCAAACTGAAGAAGCTCGAGGACCTGATTTCGGTATCTGTCGTCGATCCGCTGATGCTGGAGAACGGGTGGGAGTTCAAGACCGGCGACGGCGCGACCGGCGACCAGCTGTTTGGCTCCAGATGGCTATGGGAGATCTACGCCAAGGCCGATCCCAACTATTCGGGTCGCGTGACAGTCCCCGTGCTGTGGGACAAGAAAACCGGCACGATCGTCAACAACGAGTCGTCCGAAATCATCCGCATGTTCAACAGCGCGTTCGACGGTCTGACCGGCTCGACAGCCGATTTCTACCCCGGCGACCTGCAGGCCTCGATCGATGACGTGAACGCAATCGTCTATGACACGGTGAACAACGGCGTCTACAAGGCAGGCTTTGCCACGACCCAGGAAGCCTACGAGCAGAACGTGGTCAAGCTGTTCGAGACGCTCGACATGCTGGACGAACGGCTGGGCAAGGGACGCTACCTGTTCGGCGACCGGTTGACGGAGGCCGACTGGCGCCTTTTCACCACGCTGGTGCGCTTCGATCCCGTCTATGTCGGGCATTTCAAGTGCAACATTCGCCGGATCGACGACTATGCGAACCTTTCCGGCTATCTGCGCGATCTCTACCAGACGTCAGGCATCCGCGAGACGGTCGATTTCCGCCACATCAAGCACCACTACTACCGCAGTCACCGCACGATCAATCCGACCGGGATCGTACCGGTCGGGCCAGTGCTCGAGCTCGATCGACCGCACAATCGCGGGACCTTGGCTGCCGCCTGAACGGCAGCCAAGTCAGGGGGTTACCAGATATGGGCGGGCTCCTGTTCGCCCGCCAGTTCGGCGAGGCGGCGATACGTCGCCTCGGTCGTACCCTGAGGTAGGTTGTCGAGGGCAAAGAAGCCGCATTCGACGATCTCCCGATCCGGCCCACGGGGAGCGGTCTGCACCACGTCCACACGATAGAACAACACATGGTCGCGTCGGCTGGCACCGGTGTTGAAATAGACGTGGATCAATTTCGGGCGGCCGATGATCTTCAGATTGCCCTCTTCCCGCAATTCCTTGATCAGCGCCTCTTCGGCCACTTCGTTGCGCTCCAACCCGCCGCCGGGCATATGCCAGCCCGGCACATAGCTGTGGCGAACGAGGAAGATGCGGCCCGCGTCATCAAAGCATGCAGCCCTCACGCCCATCGTCATCCCGCGCGCCACGGCAAAATAGGTATGGACGATGCGCATCAGCAGGCGCGACTGCCAGGGGCGTATATGTTTCAAGCGATTTCCAATTCCATCAATCCGTTCAAGCCATTGTGTTTGAATTGCTCCCGTAGTGGGCTATGTGTGCAACCATGTTCAAGCTCGCCCACATCTCCGATGCCCACCTCGGTCCGCTGCCTCGCCTTTCGGTCCGAGAACTGTTTTCCAAACGCATTACAGGCTTTGTGAACTGGCATCGCAACCGGCGCAAGCACCTTTTCGGCAGCACGCTTGATCTGCTGCTCGACGATATTCGCGACAAACAGGCCGACCACCTGGCGGTGACAGGCGACCTCGTGAACCTCGCGAGCGGCATAGAAATTCGCGCTGCGGCGGCATGGTTGACGGAACTTGGCGAGGCTGCTGACACCTCGGTCGTGCCGGGCAACCATGACGCCTACGTGCCCGGCGCCTACGAGAAATCGATGCGCGCATGGTACGACAACGTACGCGGCGATCTTGCGCCCGAGGAATGGGAAGAAGGACGCCATATCTTTCCCTATCTGCGCGTGCGCGGCAAAGTGGCCATTGTCGGCTGCTCGACGGCGGTCGCTACACCGCCCTTTGCCGCCAGCGGCTTCTTCGGAGAAAGACAGGCCCGCGACACAGTGAACATGCTGCGCGCGGCAGGAGAAGCCGGCCTCTTCCGTGTTGTGCTGATCCACCATCCGCCGATCCGGGGCGCGACCTCCTTCCACAAGCGAATGATCGGTATTCGCCGGTTCGGCGCCGTCATATCCACAGGCGGCGCCGAACTGGTGCTTCACGGGCATACGCACCTCAACACGGTCCACTGGCTGCGTGGGCAGGTCGCCCCCGTGCCGGTCGTCGGCATTGCATCCGCCTCGCAGGGGCCCGGTGGCCTGAAGCCGCCGGGCGCCTACAATCTCTTCAGCATCGACGGCTCGCCCGGCGCCTGGGAACTCAAGGGCGAGCGCTTCAGCATCAACGAGACCGGCGATGACGTACTCCAGGAAAGCGTCGATATTTTCAGGCGTTAGCGCGCTTCGCGGAATCATATTGGCAACGACAGGATTCAACACTTTAACGTGCTGACCACGTCAGCCTCTTGGTATTTGGGAATGTGAGCGTACAATCCGGAAATCAGCGCATCCTTTGAAGGAGTTACCGCATGTATTCCGTTCATCGTTTCCGCAGTCTTGCTCTTGCCGGCTGCATGGCCCTCGCCTTTTCCGCCCCCGCCTTTGCTGCCGGAGAGGAAAGCGACGGAACCAAACCTCCGCCGAAGACGGAAACGACAACCAAATGCGCCGACGGCAAGATCTGGGACAAGAAGCGCAAGGAATGCGTTGTCCCTAAGAAGAGCAGCTTCAACGATGACGATCTCTACAAGGCCGCTCGCGAATTCGCCTATGCCGGCCAATACGACAATGCACTCACGGTTCTTCACCTCGCAAAGAACCAGGATGATCCCCGCATCCTGAACTATCTGGGCTATGCCAATCGAAAGGCGGGCCGGATGGAGCTGGGCATGTCGTATTACCGAAAGGCGCTGCAGGCCGATGAGAACTATATTCTCGCACGGTCATATATGGGACAAGCTTTGATGGAACAGGGTGATGTGCAGGGAGCGCGCGTGCAACTCGTCGAAATCCGCGATCGCGGTGGCGAGAACACATGGGCGTATCGCTCGCTGCTGCAGACGTTGAACGGCTACCGAACCTATTGATGTCAGCGGCAGTACCCAACCGAAAAAAAGCTTTGAGAACCCGGAGGATAAGCCAGCCGGCGCTTGCAGACCATCGGCGGTTTGTTTCATAAAGGACACAGAGAGATATTATTCGATTCCATGCTGGGCACTTCGCCCGACCGCGCAAGCGGCAATCTGGAAAGACCATGCGTCAACCCGTGACGACCATCGATATCAGACGCGACCTGGTAGGGCTGTTGCCCCGATTGCGTCGTTTTGCGATGACCCTCACCGGCGACGCGCCGAGCGCCGACGAACTGGTGCAGTCCGCTTGCCAACGCGCCATCGCGAAGAGCAACCAGTGGAATGGCGAAGGTCGCCTGGAAAGCTGGGTCTATATGCTGCAACGCCAGCAGTGGACCGACGACAGCCGCAGACGCAAGCCCCAGGCCGCCGCAAGATCGAATGTTACCGACATAAGGGACGCCACGCGCAATGGTGCCTCGGTCATCGATACCGACATGATCCACAGGATGATCGCCGAAATGCCGGAAGGCATATCGGCTGCATTCCTTCTCGTGGCCGTCGAAGGCCACTCCTATCAGCAGGCCGCCGATATCATGGGTGTCGGCGTCAACATCATAGTGTCGCAACTGGCATTGGCGCGACTGCATTTCGCCAGCGTCGCAGACCACTATCCTCACAGGTACTGAATTGCTCGATTTCAAGAAACTGCCGCTAGATGCTCAATTGACCGCCCTGATCGACGGTGAGACGACGCCGGAGCAGAAGCTGGAGCTGGAGCAGCGCGTTGCAACGGACGACGGCGCGAAGCGGCTCTATGACAAGCTGCGCCACGGTGCAGACTTCGGAAAGCGCCGGATGGACGATGTTCTGAAGGAACCAGTGCCACTCGCCCTCGTCCGCTCAATCAAGAACGTGCAGCCGCCAAAGGCGCCGATCGCGCCGCGCCTTTCTCGCCCGTCGCTGAAGCTGACGCCAAGCCGCCCACAGGCGATTGCCGCGGCGCTCGTCCTCTTTGCCGCGGGTTGCGGCGTCGGCTATCTCGTCGCCGACAACAGAAGTGCTCCCGCATCATCGCAGACGGTCGAGGCAGCGCCGGAGCCCAACGAATGGCTCGACGACATCACCGCTTACCAGCGCCTGCTGGCTCGGCAGCCACGACACCTGGTGGAAGTGCCGGCCTCCCAGTCCGAGGAAATCTCCAGCTGGTTGACGACCACGGTCGGCGTGGCTTTCCGCGTGCCTGATATCTCTGATGGGGGATGGACCTTCCAGGGCGCTCGCGTCGTGCTCGCCGACGGAAAACCCGCCGGGCAGCTGATCTACACCAGCGCCGACGGCGACACCGCCACGATCGCCTTCCGCAAGGACAACCAGCCGGACGATACCGAAGATTTCAAGGAAACGATCCGCGACGAAATCGGTCTGGTCACCTGGCACAATGCCGGGACATCCTATGTCCTCGTCGGCCCCTCGGCCGAGGCAACGCTCATCCAGCTCGCGATGCAGATCGCCACGGAAATCTGAGGCAACCGCGTCATCTCAGGCAGGCGCGCCACCTTGCGCCTGCCCTTCTCTGATGAGATCAGGCCTTGCCGGCCTTCAGGTCAAGCACACGGTTCGCCGCCGAGACGATCGCTTCCAGCGACGCGCCGACGATATTCGTGCTGATGCCCGCACCGAAGAGCTTTCCGCCCGGATAGGACGTCTCGACATAGGAGATGGCTGCGGCATTCGAGCCGTGCTGCAAGGAATGCTCCGAATAATCCTGCACCGACATCTCGACGCCGAGATAGTGCGAGAGCGCATTGATGAAGCCATCAACCGGGCCGTTGCCCTTGCCCTCGATCCGCTTCGTCTCACCGTTATCGGTAATCTCGGCGGCAACGATGCGAACCCCCTTGCGGTCCGGATCAGCGTAGGTGTGATGATCGACGAACTTGATGCGGCCTTCCGGCTGCGTCACGTAACGCTCGATGAAATGATCGTAGATCCGCTTCGACGGCAATTCCTTGCCCTCTTCGTCGGTGATCCGCTGAATCTCCTCGCGATACTCCACCTGCAGGTTGCGCGGCAGGTTCAAGCCGTAGTCCTGCTGCAGGATGTAAGCGATGCCGCCCTTGCCGGACTGTGAGTTGATGCGGATGATCGCCTCGTAGGATCGGCCGACGTCCTGCGGGTCGATCGGCAGGTAGGGCACTTCCCAGACCGGGTGGTTGGCAACCTTGATCGCCTTCATGCCTTTGTTGATCGCATCCTGGTGCGAGCCGGAGAAGGCCGTGTAGACCAATTCGCCGACGTAAGGGTGGCGTTCGCCGATCGGCATCTGGTTCGAATATTCGAACACTTCCTTCATGCGCACGATATCGGAGCAGTCGATCTCGGGATCGACGCCCTGCGTGAACATGTTCAGCGCCATGGTGACGACGTCGACATTGCCGGTGCGCTCGCCATTGCCGAACAGCGTGCCTTCGACACGATCGGCGCCGGCCAGCAGCGCCAGTTCGGCGGCCGCGATGCCGGTGCCGCGGTCGTTGTGCGGATGCAGCGAGATGATCAGGTTCTCGCGATTATCCAGGTTGCGGCACATCCATTCGATCTGGTCGGCATAGACGTTCGGAGTCGCCATCTCGACGGTCGACGGCAGGTTGATGATCAGCTTGTTGTCGGGGGTCGGCTTCATGACGTCGATGACTGCGTTGCAGATTTCCAGCGCCACATCGAGTTCGGTGCCGGTGAAGCTCTCCGGCGAATATTCAAAGCGATAGCCGCCGCCTGCCTTCGCCGCCATGTCGGAAATCATCTTCGCCGCATCGACGGCGATCTGCTTGATGCCATGGACATCCTTGGCGAACACGACACGACGCTGCAATTCGCTCGTCGAGTTGTAGAAATGCACGATCGGGCGATTTGCGCCTTCGAGTGCTTCAAACGTTCGCGTGATCAGTTCGGGGCGGCACTGTACCAGCACCTGCAGCGATACGTCGTCGGGCACATTGCCCTGTTCGACGCACCAGCGTGCGAAGTCGAAATCGGTCTGCGATGCGGACGGGAAGCCGATCTCGATTTCCTTGAAGCCCATGTCCAGCAACAACTGGAACATCCGCGCCTTGCGGTCGTGGCCCATGGGGTCGACCAGAGCCTGGTTACCATCACGCAAGTCGACCGAGCACCAGATCGGCGCCTTGGTCAGCGTCTTCGACGGCCATGTGCGGTCGGGAATGTTGACCTGCGGGTAAGGGCGGTACTTCACCGCCGCGTCAGGCATGCCTTTGGTTTGGGAGCGGGTCTTCGTGTCCATGTCTTCTCTTCCTCTTCCCGTCATACGGCCAGCCGCGTAATAGCTCATGGAGCTTCGCTTGGCGATGACGAATCCGGAGCAAAAGCATCCGGTCGATCAATTTTGGGGATTGGCACGAGGAGCGATGGCCTGGCGGGCTTTCGGCCGCCGGGCGCTCCTCAACGGACCCGGCAACCGCGCGTAAGGCCGAGGAGAAGAAGCGATGTCAGGGCGCGCGTATTGTCGCGCAGGGCGATGCGCCCGCGTGCAATCTGCTCAGAAATCATGATGCCCGTGTTCTTCATGGCTGCGTGTATAGCCGGGGGACCAAAAACTGGCAATCCCCTCGCCTATTTTTTTGCCAACTGCACAAATTGCGATAGCGCCATCATCAAACCGCCCGCCAGCAGCCCCCAGAAAGCGCCGGAGATTCCGCCAAAGGAAACGCCCGACGCCGTGACCAGGAAGGTCACCGCGGCCGCCTCGCGCGTTGCAGGCGCTTGAAACGCCGCCGTGGCGGAGCCCGAAAACGCCCCGATCAGCGCCAGGCCGGCCACGGCCTGGATGAGGATCGGCGGCGCCAGCGCGACAGAAGCCGTCACCGCACCGGCGAGCGGGCCAAGGATGAGGTAGCAGATACCGCAGACGATAACCGCCCAGTAGCGCCTACGGGGATCGGGGTGCGCGTCGGGGCCGGCGCACATCGCCGCCGTGATCGCCGCCAGATTGACGGCATGGCCACCGAACGGTGCCGAGAACAGCGAGAATATGCCGCTCACGGCAAAGAGCGGGCCAGGCTTCGTCTCGTAGCCATTGACCTTCATCACCGCGATCCCGGGAATATTCTGCGACGCCATGGTGACGATGAACAGCGGCAGCGCGATCGAGATGAAGGCGGGGACATTGAAGACAGGCGTGACCAGCTCAATCGTCGGCAGCAGCGACCGCTGGACCGAGGCCAACGCCCCATCCGGCACGTCGACGCCAAAGACCACCACCAGCACGAAGGCCGCCAGCGCCGCCGGCACCGCCCAAAGCCGCTTGAAGGCGCCGACGACGATCCATGCCAGCGCGATCGGCAGCCCGAGCAAGGGATTGAACCCGATTGCCTTGACCGGCGCGAAGCAGAGCCCGATCAACACACCCGCCAGCATCGCATTGGCGAGCGGCGCCGGAATCGCGGCAACGGCCCGGCCAAGCGGCTTGAACAGTCCGGCAACGATGATCAGAAGCGCGCAGACGATGAAGGCGCCGACGGCGGCATTGAAGCCACCCTCGACAACACCGGTGCTGGCAAGAAGCGCCCCGCCAGGCGTCGACCATGCCATACTGACCGGCAGCCGCGTACTGACACTCAGGACTATGGCGCAAAGCCCGAGCGAGATCGACAGCGCCATCAAGCCGGACGCGGCCTGCGCCTCCGTCGCGCCCACCGCCTGCAAACCATGGAGCACGACGGCAAACGAACTGGCGAACCCGACGAACGCAGTCAGGACGCCCATGAACAGGGCCTGGACGGAAAAGTCTTTGAGCATGGCAGCACTCTTGCAAAAGAAATGCTGCATGGAGCCGTATCGGGCAGAGTCGCGCAAGTGCAGATCGGCACCATTCGGTACCTACCAGCCGGCCGCGTCCACCTAGGCGTGCCTTACGACGAAAATCATTTCATCCGACATCATCTCGTCGAATGGTTTGCGGTCCCAATCGCCATAGACAGCCTCGGTCCGCAGCCCGGAAACTTGGATTAGCCGTTCGATCTCCCCGCGAGACAGGAACACAAGCTTGCTCGTTGAAACCAAAGTCTCGCTAGGGAAATGATAGCTGGTTTCGAAATGAACCCGGCCTTCACAGTACGAGACTACGTGCCGCGTCTCTCGGACGACAAGCTCATCTTGAACGACCTCGGACACACCTCCGTCCCAGCGTGTCTTCCAGTCGATTTCAGGATTGCGGGATTCAAAGACGATGCGACCTCCATCCGTCAGATGCTCGCGCATAGCGGCTAAAGCGGCAAGGACGGCGGTCTCATCAAGCAACACCTGAAAGGCATGACCTGTCATGATGATCAAATCGAAGCGCTTATCAGATCGGAAATCCTGAGAGTAACACTCGACCCATTCAATCCTGCCGCCATGTGGCTTTTGCCTGGCGATATCGAGCATCGACGACGACGGATCGACGCCCGTGACATCGTGCCCGCGTGCTGCATAGGCATCGCAGATCAGTCCGGTTCCGCAGCCAAGATCGAGGATCGACTTCGGCTCGCCGTCTGCCAGCGAAAGATAGAAGTCGCCGTCTGCAGACCAACCACAGAGGAGATCATAGAGAATTGCCAGACGCGGATGGTCGTAGTGCAAATCGGGCACGATGAAACTCCGCAGTCAGGTTGCCGAAAATAAAAAAGCGCCCTCGCCCGCCTTCTGGCAAGCAAGGGCGCTTCTCATAGCACAAAATCAGATGTCGCTCTGCGACGTGACGATCCGCGAAACGAGACCATAGGCCTTCGCTTCTTCAGCAGACAGCCAGTAGTCGCGATCGGTATCGGCAGCGATCTTCTCGTAGGACTGACCGGTGGCCGCAGCCATGATCTTGTTCAGGCGCTCGTTCATCTTGATGATCTCGCGAGCCTGGATCTCGATGTCGGACGCCATGCCGCGCGTGCCGCCGGACGGTTGGTGCAGCAGGAAGCGTGTGTTCGGCAGGCAAAGACGCTGCTCCTTCGGAGCCGCCACATAGATCAGCGCGCCGGCCGATGCGACCCAGCCCGTTCCGATCATCCAGACCTTTGGCTTGATGAACTTGATCATGTCATGGATCGAATCGCCGGACTCGACATGGCCGCCGGGCGAATTGACGTAGATGCGAATGTCGTCGTCGCTGGCTGCGGCGAGTGCCACGAGCTGCGAGCAGACCTTCTGCGCCAGTTCCTGATTGATCGGTCCATAGATGAAGATGGAACGCGACTTGAAAAGGTTCGCCTCCGTTTCCTTGCCGAGCGGCAGTTCCTTCGTCTTGTCGTCCTGGTCTTCGTCGTTCATTCGAACCTCTCTCACGTGAATTCGGGTTCCCCGCACATAGTGCGACTCAATGCGTAAAACAATGCGAGAAAAAGACAAGCCACGGAACGGGTGAACATATGGTTAGGGTGCCGGGACTTACCGAAATGTAACGCCGCATGGCTTTGAAATGCCCAAATCGCTACCTACCTCACTTCAGTACGGACCCACCTGTGCCCATCAAGGAGACGCGCCATGTCACCCGAAGAACGCCAACTGCTGACCTCCCTCTTCGACCGCGTCCGCACCGCCTCAGCCACCGCGCGTGACCCGGACGCCGAAAGCCTGATTGCACAGGCCTCACGCGAACAGCCCTACGCGTCCTACTATCTGGCGCAGGCCGTCATCATCCAGGAAAAGGGGCTGGAGGCCGCCGCCAATCGCATCAAGGAGCTGGAAAGCCGTGTCCACCAGCTCGAAGCCGCCGAAAGCGAGCACCATCAGGCCGAACAGGGCGGCGGCTTCCTGAGTTCGATCTTCGGCAGCGCGTCCGCCCCGCCACCGGCCCAGTCTTCCGGCCCGTGGGGCAACGCGCCGCGCCAGGCCATCCAGCAGGAGCGTGGCTTTGACGGAAACCCGCGCGCCATGCCGCAGCAGCAGGCAGGCCCGTGGAATCCGCAGCCATCCGCACCGTCCGCCGGCGGCAGCTTTCTGCAGGGTGCCCTTGGAACGGCCGCAGGTGTGGCAGGCGGCATGTTGCTTGCCAATTCGCTGAGCGGCATCTTCGGCAGTCACATGTCGTCTCTCGGATTGGGCTCGCCCTTGGCAGGCTCAAACCCCTTAGGCAGCAGCCCGGTCGAGGAAACCGTCATCAACAACTATTTTGGTGACGACAAGGACAAGACGCAGACCGTGGCCGACGACAAAGACGTCAACGCCGACAATGATGACGACAACGCCGGCCTCCAACAGGCCGACTATCAGGACGATGATGACGACCAGTCGGATTTCGGCAACGACGACACCTTCGACGTCTGACGCTCTCAGCCGACGGCAATGAATGGAAAAAGATACGGCGGCCGAATGGCCGCCGTTTCTTTTCATCCTCAGCCGCGACCGCGATAGGTCGCAACGCCCTGATCCGGCAGCCAGACACCCTCAGGCGGCTTGCCCGTCTGCCAGAACACGTCGATCGGAATGCCACCGCGCGGATACCAGTAGGCGCCGATGCGCAGCCACTTCGGATCGAGCAGCTCGACGAGGCGCTTGGCGATGTAGATCGAGCAATCCTCGTGGAAAGCGCCGTGATTGCGGAAGGAATGCAGGAAGAGCTTCAGCGCCTTCGATTCCACCAGCCACTCGTTCGGAATATAGTCGATGACGATATGCGCGAAATCCGGCTGGCCCGTCATCGGGCAGAGCGACGTGAACTCCGGCGCGGTAAAGCGCACGACATAGTCGGTGCCCGCATGGTTCGACGGCACTTTCTCCAGCACCGCCTCCTCGGGCGATTTCGGAGCCTCCGTCTGGTTGCCCAGCATGGAGAGGTTGGAAACGTCTGTGTTGGGCATTCAAGCCTCCTTGATGACTTTGACGCGGATGCCATGGGCTTTTTCGCCCTCCGGCTCCACGTGAATGGCGATGCTGGAGCCCGGATGCACGGCGCGGATGGCATCTTCAAGGCGGTCGCAGATATCGTGCGCCTGCCTTACAGACATGGCCGCCGGCACCACAAGGTGGAAATCGACGAAGGTAACCGCACCAGCCGTGCGTGTCTTGAGGTCGTGAACACCTAGCGAGCCCGTCGCATGCGTCGCGATTGCCTGTTTGATCGCTTCCTCTTCTTCAGGCTCGACGGCACGATCCATCAGACCGCCGATGGAATGGCTGATCACCTTCCAGCCCTGATAGAGAATGTTGATGGCAACGAGGATAGCCAGGATCGGATCGAAGATTGCGTAGCCGGTCGCAAGTGCCAGCAGCAAGCCGATGAGAACGCCGACCGATGTCACGACATCCGACATGATATGCTGGCCATCGGCCGTCAGCGCCGCCGAGCGGTACTTGCGCCCTGTCCTGATCAGCAGGCGCGCCCATATCGCGTTGAGAACACCAGCTCCGAAGTTGATTGCAAGGCCGAGCACCGGCGCCTCGAGCATCCGCGGATCCGCAAGATGGCTGACTGCCTCGTTGACGATCAGCAACGCCGCGACAACGATGAGCGCCCCCTCCGTCACCGCCGAAAGATACTCGGCCTTGTGATGCCCGAAAGGATGGTCGTGGTCGGCCGGCTTCTGCGCATAGCGAATGACGAAAAAGGCGATGAACGCCGCAACGACGTTGACGGTTGATTCCAACCCGTCCGAAAGCAGCGCGACCGAACCGGTCACCCACCACGCCACCATCTTCAATCCCATGATGCCGAGCGAAACGGGAATACCCCAAAACGCCAGCCGTCGAACCGTGAGATTGCCCTGTTTGTCCATATCGATCCCTCTGCGCCAGTCTCAGTGCGGATGCGAACGAATTGCAGAAACTATGCCATTCAAACGCAAAACCGCCCGCGCGAAAATCGCGCAGGCGGTCAATGAGGGCCATATGGGCAAGAATATGCGATTTGTCAAAGGGGCGGCGCTAAAGCTGCGGCTTGTCGCTTCACTTATCCCCCGCCGCCGACTGCCTCTCGATTGCATCCGCTTGGACGACGTCCTCGACAACGGATCGATCGGCCGTCGATTGCGGCCAGCGCAACAACGCGTCCTTTCCCACCGGTGTCAGAGCATAGATCCCCTTGTCCTTCCGCTCGAACCATCCATAGACGTTGTCGAGCAGGATCCTCCCGGCATTGGGCACAAGCGATTTCATGTCTCGCGGGCGCATCAGCCCGTCCTGAAGCGCAGATGCGCAAAGCAATGCCTGCTGCCGATATGCCGTCATGATCGGGGCCCGCGAACCGCCGCCGACCACGGGATCGCCGCGCCGCCTCTGGTGCTCCTTCACCAGACGCGACCGGCGCTTTGGATTGGTGCGTGGCATCGGCGAAACCGAACTGACGATCACGCTGACCTCGCCGGCATCGGAGACACCGAGCATGCCGACGCCAAGCCGGCGGCAGAGGTCGCGATAACGCTTGTCGGCCTCTCGTCCCCGCCCCTTGGCCGAAACGCGCGCAGCAATCCAGACTTCGTCGCTCATCGCCGCGCGATCAACCGCCTGAAGAATGAGCTCGAGGTTGAAGGAAAGCTTGAGTTCGCAGACGACCACGACGGGCGGCTCCGCATCGCTGAGCCCGACGATATCGCACCCGCTCACCTCTCCCTTGACGACATAACCTGCCGCCTCCAGAAAAGCTTTGACCGGCAGATAAAGCGATGTCTCCATGGAAACGCGAGACTACGCAGCGTTCAGGTCGGCGATCTCGCCGTGTTGGGCCAGAAGTCGAGGTGAAGACATGTCACCTGTCTCCTCGTCCACCATGACCGCGTAAGCGGCCACGCCGACGAACCGCTGCGACATCGACAATGCAATCTTCTCCGCACTGATCGGGTTCGACGCCTGGCGCATTTCACCCGGCACGAGATTGCCTCGGTTCTTGCGATAAGGAAGAACGATGAACTTTTCAGCATTTGCCACGACAATGTTTCCCGATTTATCGTTCCCGAAATGTTCTGATTTGACCCCATAAGTCAACCGACGTCTGCACGATCGCTCTTCGCAACCCGCCGCGACCAGCCCTGTGCTTCAATCCTGGAAGATGTAGGAAGCACACATCTCGTCGGATCTGCGAGGAGGTCGGTTGCCCGTGAACACCGCGATGGCGGAAAGCCCATCGCCTGCAGTCCACGACGCCACATAGGTGACATCGCCAGCGCCGCAAAGCGCATTGCCATTGAGAAGCACCGGATCACCGGGCTCCTCAACCCGATAGACCGATGCCGGGACCCGCTTGCCGTCGACAACAAAATGATCGGCCACAAGATCGGAAAAGGCTAGGCTTTCCCCGTAAGCGAACGTGATACCGAAATCATCGAAGGAGATATCGCCTGTCACGCTCTCCGCCGTGTTACTGTAGGCCGTATAGTCATCGCCATAGGCCGCAAACGACCATATCGAGGAGACAGCCAGAGCCAAGCCAAGCACCTTGAGTTTCAATGTTGTCTCCCTCGTCATCAGCCGAACCGCATCAACTGCCCGATCCGGAATTTGCCCGCGCTTCACAGCTTTGCGAAGGCGACACCCTTCCAGCCCCATCCAGCCTGCGCGGTTGCCGCCCGCAGCGGCGTCTTGATCTCTTGCGTCTTGAAACGGTACTCGTAGACCTTGCCGTAGCTGAGATCTTCCCGGAATGCGAAGGCGGTGCCGAAACTCATTTCCCATTTCTGACCGCGAAATGCGTCAGCCGAAAGGGAAAGCGACGGTATCCCTGCCCGCCATTCGACCGTCCACTCCTGGTCGACGGCGCGCACCTCGCCCCTGGCTTCATCAAACCTCATCAGGACCTTGAAGACGCTATTCAACGCGGCCTTGGCGAAGATCTCATACCACCGGGCATCGACGATCTTCCACTCCGCCACGAGGTCGACTCCTTCCGGTGCACCATCGCGGACAACGAACGGCGCACTGTCCCGATTGACGGCAAGAAGCTGCTTCCGAAGCGCGACAACCGACTGACGTTCAACGCCGCGCGGCGCCGATCTGTTTCCCGTCAACCAGTCGAACATAGCCATTGAACCGTCGATCCATCATCTAGCAGATGACGGCAGCGTTGCTTGTCTGGGTGATGGATTGTCAACGGAAAGGCGCGGCAAAGCCGGGCCAACCCAAAAATGGTCAGGCGTTGTCGTGGCGTTGACAGGGGGAACACCGCCAAAGCGATGATCGACCCCTAGCTTGACGGTCGACACGCTGAACGAGGTCGAATCGGCCTCGCCCAGCGTCCACCCTCAGGCCGCCTTGGTCTTCGCCTTGCGCGCAAGGTGCGCCACCACGTTCTCGATCATCCGCATCCCGGCATCGCCGCCGAGCGTCATGATCGATTCCGGGTGAAACTGCACGGCAGCGATCGGCTCCTTGGCATGCTCGATGCCCATGATCGTGCCATCTTCGCTTTCCGCGGTGATGATGAACTCGCGCGGGAGCGTTGCGGGATCGGCAAAGATCGAGTGGTAGCGGCCGACGGTGACCTCCTTGCCGAGGCCTGAAAACACCAGGCCGGGCTCGAGCACGCGGATACGCGACGGCTTGCCATGCATCGGCAAAGCCAGGTGGCGAAGCTCGCCGCCATAGGCTTCGGCGATTGCCTGCAGGCCGAGGCAGACGCCGAAGATCGGCAGGTTTCGTGCCCGCGCCTTCTTGATCGTCGCCTTGCAGTCGAAATCCTTGGGGTTGCCCGGTCCCGGCGACAGCACGACGAGGTCCGGGTTCAGCCGATCGAAGATCTCTTCGGCAACAGGAGAACGCACAGTCGAGACCGTTGCCCCCGTCTGGCGGAAGTAGTTGGCGAGCGTGTGCACGAAGCTGTCTTCGTGATCGACCAGCAGAATGTTGACGCCCTTACCGACGGCAGCAACGTCGCGGCTGACCTTGCTGGAATTTCCGGCCTTGGCATCGCGGATGGCGGAAAGCATGGCGGAGGCCTTCAGTTCGGTTTCGGCTTCTTCTTCATCGGGAATGGAATCATTGAGCAAGGTCGCCCCTGCCCTGACCTCGGCGATGCCGTCCTTGATGCGAACGGTGCGCAGCGTCAGTCCCGTGTTCATGTCGCCATTGAAGCCGACCATGCCGATCGCGCCGCCATACCATGCGCGCGGGCTCTTTTCGTGGCTTTCAATGAAACGCATCGCCCACAGCTTCGGCGCACCGGTGACGGTAACCGCCCAAGCATGGCTGAGGAAGCCGTCAAAGGCGTCCATGTCGTCGCGCAGGCGGCCTTCGATATGATCGACCGTGTGGATGAGGCGCGAGTACATTTCGATCTGCCGGCGGCCGATGACCTTCACCGAACCCGGCTCGCAGACGCGCGACTTGTCATTGCGGTCAACGTCCGAGCACATGGTGAGCTCGGATTCGTCCTTCTTGGAGTTCAACAGCTTCAGGATCTGCTCGCTGTCTGCAATCGGATCGTCGCCGCGCTTGATCGTGCCGGAGATCGGGCAGGTCTCGATGCGACGGCCGGACACACGCACGAACATCTCAGGCGATGCGCCGACCAGATATTCCTGGTCTCCAAGATTGATGAAGAAGGAATAGGGCGACGGATTGATCGCCTTCAGCCGCTTTGAAATGTCGGACGGCTTGCTGTCGCAGCGCTCCATGAACTTCTGGCCGGGAACGACCTCGAAGAGATCGCCCTTGCGGAAGCTCTCCTTGGCCTTCACCACCAGCTCGGCATACTCGCCCGGGCGATGATCGCTCTTCGGCGGAATGGCATCGGTGCGCTGGAACGGTTCGGCCGGAATATCGCCGGCCTTGCCTTCGGTGGTCTCACCGCCCTTGGCAAAGTCGTAGCGGTCGATCCAGGCCTTGGCCGAATAGTTGTCGACGACCAGGATCTCATCCGGCAGGTAGAGCACCATATCGCGCTGGTCAGTCGGGCGCGTGAGCTTCAGGTTGATGGCATCGAACTGGAAGGCAAGGTCATAGCCGAAGGCACCGTAAAGTCCGAGGCTCGCATCCGCCTGCGAATAGAAGAGATCGGTGACGGCGCGCAGCACGGTGAACACTGTGGGGATCTTCGAGCGCTCTTCCTCGGTGAAGGCGCGATCCGGTGTCTTCACCGTCAGATCGAGCCGCCGTGCCGTCGAGGCGCCGAGTTCGAGATCGGAGATCGTCTTCAGCCGTTCGGTGACGAAGCCAAGGATGACCTCGCCGCGCTCGTTATAGGCGTCGATCCAGACCTTGCGACCGTTGCAGGAAATGCCGAGCGGCGGATCGACGACGGCGGTATCCCAACGGGTGTAACGGCCCGGATATTCGTAGTTCGACGAAAACACCGCCCCGCGGCGCTCATCGAGCTTGTCGATATAGGAGGAGACCGCGTCGCCATAAGGGATCGCCCGGCGCTGCCGCGTGACCGTGATGCCACCCTTGGTCTCGTAGATTTCCGCTCCGTCATCCCGAAGGATCGTTACCATTGTTCCACTCCGTTATCGGGCCCGGATGACAGGCAGCCTTAAAACAAAAAAAGCCGCCTGGGTTTTTCCGGGCGGCTCATCGTCGTCTTTGGACACGATTGGTCGAGGCCGCCTTAGCGAGCCCACCACCAGATTGCGATGTTCAAGGACATGTTCATGGCCGGAATTGTTAGCGTGAAGCGTTTGGGCGCGCAAGCGAATTTCTTCGCAGCGATGCGACCGAACCGGGGGCAAATGCGTTCCGTCTTTGCGAACATCTCAAGGAGCAGTGGAAAATGCGGCGATATGGCATGGCATCTCTAATCAGCGCGGCTCTTCTCATGAGCCCAACCCTGCCCCCCACGGGCCCTCTTCCAGCCATGAAACCCTCCGCCGAAGCCGCCCCCGTCGCTCCCTTTCAAGGTCCTCCGCGCCCTGAAGCGGAAGAGGTTCCCAAGCCCGAACCGAAGCCGGCGCTGAACGAGAACACACCGGATGGCGAAAACACCCCGGCAGAAACGCAAAAGGAAAGCGTTGCTTCCCCACCACCGCCGCCGATCGAGAAGGAGGATCCGGAAAAGCTGAAGGCCTGCCTCGCGGACCTGCGCACGCTGGGTGTTCAGTTTGAGGAAAAGCCCGCGGTCACCGAAGGCGAAGGTTGCGGCATCGAACACCCTGTCGAAGTGAAGGCGATCGCTGACGGCGTGACGGTCTCCGCGGGCGCTGACATGCGCTGCGACACGGCACGAGCCTTGGCGCGATGGATGAAGGATATGGTGCAGCCCGCTCTGAACGTCGCCATGCCCGGCCGAAAGATCGTCGGGATCACCCACGCTTCGACCTATGTCTGCCGCCTGCGCAACGGCGCCTCCACTGGCAAGATCTCGGAACACGCTCACGGCAATGCCATCGACATCGCTGACTTCAAACTGGACAACGGCCAAAGCCTGACGATGAAGCCGCGCGATGAATACTCGACGCTCGAGGGCGCCTTCCAGCGCGCGGCAACGGCCGCAGCATGTCTCTACTTCACCACCGTCCTCTCCCCCGGCAGCGACGCCGCGCACGAAACCCATCTTCATCTCGACGTGCTGCAAAGGACAAACGGCTACAGATACTGCCGTTGACCGCACAGGTAGATGCTTTGGCGCACCGGCCATCGCCGCCCAAAAACGACAGTTTTGTCACACTTTTAAAAACTTGACTAAATCACTCATTTTCAAACTTGACTCCTTTTGTCTATATTTTTAACAGTCGCCAACGGGGCTTCTGCCAAAGCGGAATCTACAAATTTGAAGGTCGATCGCATGTGCACCAATGCCACGCGTGCTGATTTTCTGCGTGCATTTTTTAGAGGGGTTTTTAGATGACTTCGAATTCACCGCTGACCAGGCATTTGCTGGCCGGTACCGCCGTCGCGATCGCCATGAGCGTCGCCCTGCCTGCCTTTGCACAGGAGGCAGAAACGACGGAACAGACGAAAACTGAACAGTCGGCCGACCAGGCCACGCCACTGAAGCCGATTACGGTGACAGGCAAGGGCGCGCGGACGGCAACGTCGCCTCTCACGGAGACGGTGGAGCGCACCGAAATCCAGGAGCGCATGGTCACCGATTTCCAGGATCTTGGGCGCCGCATCGATGCAGGTGTCAATTTCAACACACAGAACAACAGCATCAACATCCGCGGCCTCCAGGATGACCGTGTTCTGACAACGCTGGACGGCATCCGCGTGCCGTGGCTGGTAGACCCGCGCGGCTCGGCGCAGGGCGGCCTGAACGCGTTCGACTTCGATGGCCTTTCGTCGATCGACATCACAAAGGGCGCTGATTCAAGCCGCTATGGATCGGGCGCATTGGGCGGCGTTGTTCAGTTGCGAACGCTCGACCCCCAGGACCTGATTGACGAGGGTAAACAATTCGGTGCGCTCGTGAAGACCGGCTATGACAGCGCCGACAAGAGCATCAACGGAAACGCTGCAGTTGCTGGCCACATCGAAGACACCTGGCTGCTCTTCCAGGGCGGCTACAAGCAAGGCCATGAAACTGGAAACCAAGGCGACATCGGCGGCTACACAACGACACGAACAGAAGCCAATCCGGCCGACTTCGATCAGAAAAATGCCCTCGTAAAGCTCTACCAGGACATCGACGGCGGCCACCGCTTCGGACTGACCGGGGAATTGTTCAACCGCGACGAAGACATCGACAACATGCGCGGTACGACGTCCAGTTACGAGCCCGGCTCGTTGCAGTCAGGCGAAGAAGTCGACCGCAAGCGCGTTTCCGCCTCCTACGACTATATCTCGCCAGACAACACGGACTGGGTCGATCAGGCAAACATCGTAACCTACTGGCAGAAGCAGCGCCTGAACAACACGACCAATGCCATCCGCTTGCGCGACGGTCGAGCCGATCTGCCGGCCATCCCGGCAATTCCGTTTATCGGCTACCCTGGCACTGCCAGCGGTGAGGACTTGTTCTATGGTCTGCCGACGGGCGTGTACAAGCGCGACAACATGCTGGAGCAGACCTCCTATGGCGTCAGCGGAAATGCCTCCAAGGACGTGGAACTCGGCGGCGTCGAGCATGGGTTGAGGTTCGGCGGCGAGCTCTACGGGCAGAAGACCCATCAATACTCCTGGGGCAAGGACAATTGCCCGGACGTCGACTGGTCGACGGTCCCGATCTACACCTTTCCTGGCGGCGTAAGTGTCGGTCCGCAAGCATGCCGCATGCTCCACAGCAATGCTTCCGACATGCCCGACGTCAACAGCGTGGTGTTCGGTATGTATCTCGAGGACGACATCAAGTTGATGGACGAGAGGCTCACCATTACGCCCGGCCTGCGCTTCGACTACTACAAGCATTCGCCGAAATCGACGGCAGCTTACGAAGACAGCCCGCTCTACGACACGGCGTATCTCCAAGGCACCAGCGATTCACGCTTCTCGCCAAAGCTGCGCGCTGCGTGGAAGGCAACCCCGGAGCTGGAACTTTTCGCACAATGGTCGCAAGGCTTCCGCGCACCTAGCGCAACTGAACTCTACCAGACCTACGGCTCGCCGGGCTCCTACGCGGTCATCGGCAACCCTGACCTGAAGACGGAAACAAGCAACGGCTTCGAAATCGGCGCCAAATACGATGCCCCGGACTACACAGTGTCCGGCACCGTGTTCAACAACTACTATCGCAACTTCATCGAAGCCGTCACGCTGGTCGACGCCAGCGCCAGCACGGAGTTCCCTATTGGTGGCGTCACGGGCTACGAAAACCTTGACCACGTCCGCATTTACGGCGTCGAACTCTCTGGCGAATGGCGCTTTGCCGACAAGTGGCGCACCTGGGGTTCGTTCGCCTGGGCGCACGGCGAAAATACCGACACCGGTGATTACCTCAACTCCGTTGCACCTCTGCGCGCGATCGCCGGCCTCGGATATGCTGCGGAAACCTGGGGCTCGGATGTTTCGGTGACCATGGCTGCGGCACGCAACAAAGTCAGCGACGGCGGCTTCAAGGCTCCGGGCTATGGCCTTGTCGACGCAACTGTCTGGTGGGAACCGGAACAGATCGAAGGCCTGAAGGTCCAGGCTGGCGTCTTCAACATCTTCGACAAGAAGTACTGGAACGCAATCGACGTGCCGGACGGCGTCACGGTTGCCGATGCTGACTACTATACGGAAACCGGTCGCTCATTCCGTATCTCGCTCACCAAGAAGTTCTAACACCAGCCGATCAGGCTGAAGAGCTTGAAACACCAGACGCCGCGTTCGACAGAGCGCGGCGTTTTTGCTTTGAGCCGCCTAGAACAGCCCCTCAATATATCCCTGCTCGTTGAGATAGATCCGCTCCGCCGCAGGCGAGCTCGGGAGACCCGGCATTGTCATGATCTCCCCTGTTATGGCCACAATGAACCCGGCGCCGGCAGAGAGGCGAACCTCACGCACCGGCACGATGTGCCCTTCCGGCGCGCCACGCAGGTTCGGATCGGTGGAGAAGGAATACTGCGTCTTGGCCACGCAAACAGGGAGGTTGCCGTAGCCCTGCTCTTCCCAGACGTGCAGCTGGTCGCGGACAGCCTTGTCAGCGGTCACCTCGCCGGCATGATAGATCTTCGAAGCGATCACTTCGATCTTCTCGAACAACGGCACGTCATCGGGATAAAGCGGCGCAAATTTCGCCTGCCCGGACTCGGCCATCTCCACGACCTTGTAGGCAAGTTCCTCGATGCCGGCCGAGCCTTCCGCCCAGTGGCGGCAAAGGATGGCTTCCGCTCCGAGTCGCGAGACGTATTCCTTGACCGCGGCGATCTCCGCCTCGGTATCCGAGACGAAATGATTGATCGCGACCACGACCGGCACACCAAATTTGCGCACATTGGCGACGTGGCGGCCGAGATTGGAGCAGCCCTTCTTCAGCGCACTGACGTTCTCTGTACCCAACTCGTCCTTCTTCACGCCGCCGTTCATCTTCAGCGCCCGCACCGTTGCAACGATGACAGCTGCGTCAGGCTTCAGACCGGCCTTGCGGCATTTGATGTCGAAGAACTTCTCGGCGCCGAGGTCCGCACCGAAACCTGCCTCCGTCACCACATAGTCGCCGAGCTTCAGCGCCGTCTTGGTCGCGACCACGGAGTTGCAGCCGTGGGCGATGTTGGCGAAGGGACCGCCATGCACGAAAGCCGGATTGTTCTCCAGCGTCTGCACCAGGTTGGGCTGCATCGCGTCCTTCAGCAGCACCGCCATCGCCCCATCCGCCTTCAGGTCGCGGGCATAGACCGGTGTCTTGTCGCGCCGATAGCCGATGATGATATTGCCCAACCGCCGCTCGAGATCCTCAAGATCGTTTGCGAGGCAGAGAATGGCCATCACTTCGGATGCAACTGTGATGTCGAAGCCATTCTGGCGCGGAAAGCCGTTCGAAACGCCACCGAGCGAGGAGACGATTTCGCGCAGCGCCCTGTCGTTCATGTCCATCACCCGCCGCCAGGTCACGCGGCGCAGGTCGATGTCCAGCTGGTTACCCCAATAGATGTGATTGTCGATCATCGCCGCCAGCAGATTGTGCGCCGATGTGATGGCATGAAAATCGCCGGTAAAGTGCAGGTTGATGTCTTCCATCGGAATAACCTGCGCATAGCCGCCACCCGCCGCGCCGCCCTTGACGCCGAAGCACGGCCCGAGCGAGGCCTCGCGAATGCAGACGATCGCCTTCTTGCCGATGCGGTTCAGTCCGTCACCCAGACCCACGGTCGTCGTCGTTTTGCCTTCGCCGGCAGGCGTCGGATTGATCGCCGTCACCAGAATGAGTTTGCCGTCCGGCTTGGCTGCTTGTTCGGCAATGAACTCGGCGCTGACCTTGGCCTTGTCGTGACCATAGGGCGCCAGGTGCGCAGCCGGGATGCCAAGCTTGCCGCCGATCTCGATGATCGACCTCTTGTCCGCCGCGCGGGCAATCTCGATGTCGGACTTGAATGCTTGCATGACCCTGTGCTCCCATCATCTGCGCCGTATCGACTTCACGTTTATTTCAACCGATCAGCGAAATACAGTGGCAGTGTGAAGCGCGGCACCGTTGCCCAGGGGCCTAGCCAATGCCTATCTGTCAGCCACTGATTCTGAAATTACGAGGATAAGACATGAAATCACTTGAGCTCCTGGTGGAGCGGATCATCCTTTCCAGCCGCTGGATCCTGGTCGTCTTCTATATCGGGCTGGCGCTGTCGCTGGCCGTTTATGCCGTCTCCTTCGGCTACAAGTTCCTGAAGGTCGCAGGCAACGTCTTCGTCCTCGATGAGGGCGAAATGATCCTCGCCATGCTCGGCCTGATCGACGCAGCGCTGGTCGCCAGTCTGATCGTGATGGTGATGATCTCCGGTTACGAGAATTTCGTCAGCCGCTTCGATGAGACCGACGCAGATGTCTCTTTCATCGGCAAGCTGGATTCCGGGAGCCTGAAGATCAAGGTCGCCTCCTCCATCGTCGCGATTTCGTCGATCCACCTCCTCCAGGTGTTCCTCAACGTCAACCAGTTCAGCGACGGCAAGATCATGTGGCTGACGGTCATGCACCTTGCCTTCGTCGTCTCGGCGGTGATGCTCGGCTTCCTCGAGCAGCTGATGAAGAAGCCCAAGCCAGCGGACAAGAGCTGACAGCTTCTGATTCGGCCCACTGCCGAATTCGATTCCGAGCCAGCTCGGTTGCATTGTTGCCAATCGCGCAACAATGCAACCGACCAAACCGAACAACCGCACCCAGAAGTTTATTTTCCAGCTCCTGAAAAACAATCAAGAGAAGCTGCTTAGTGATTAAATTAAGAAATCGTCATTTAATCACAATGTAGAAACTCAATAAGGGCTATGAAATATATCAGTTTGCATATTTGATGCAGGCCACAGGAAGACAAGCAGGGGCTGATTGATGTCTTACGTGAGCACATCGGAGCGGCAGTCGTTTTTGACGACGGAAGCCACGGACGTAAAAACGCGACCGGCTCTCGGTCAGTTTTTTGCCAAGATAGCCACGGCATTCGGCTTCAACTACATCACCCTGATGGATGCGCCATCGCCCGATAACATCCTGCTCAAGCCTCTCCTCATCGAAACATCCCTACCCAACGCCTACGTCAACCAGTTCGACCGCTCCCGCTTCATGCAGCTTCCCCTGTTCGCCACCGGCATGAAGGACTCGGTCTTGCCCCGGCTGTGGAACCTTGCCGATCCTGCATGCATCTTCCCACCGGAACTGCAGGCGCTGAAGCGCGATTATGGAATGGTCGTTGGCGTGGCTATCCCCGTGCATTCGATCGAGGGGCACCGGCTGCTGTTCTGGCTCGGCGGCGATCGCGCGCCGCTCGGGCAGACCGAAATAAACGAACTCACCATGGTGATCCTGCACGCGCTGGATGCCTATAACAGGGTCAAGCGCGCAAAGAGCGTGGAGCACCCCCCGCTTTCAGCCCGCGAGCGCGAGGTCGTGCGCTGGACGGCACAGGGCAAGACATCCATAGAGATCGGCCAGATCCTGTCGCTGTCCGACCATACGATCAATGCCTACATGACCAGCGCGATCAAGAAGCTCGATTGCGTGAACCGCACGCAGCTCGTCGCCAAGGCCATCCGCCTGCAGCTCATCAGCTGACCGGCATTACCGGTCCAGAACCGACCGGATTTCCACCAGGTTCGAACGCACCCTCAAGATATAGAAACCCATCGTCGCCAGATGGCTCGGCATGATCCAGCCGTCCTCGCGCCCGTTGGAAATGATCGCCGGCTGAATGCGCAGCGCCGCCTGGAACTGCTTGATGGTCGCACCGAAGATCGCCCCCAGATTGCGCTCGGCAACCACCCTCGAGAAATCCGACTGCGCCGCGCTCAGGATCGCGTAATACGCATAGAGCTGGCCGTAAGCGAACCAGAACCGATCGTCGGCTCGCGTGTCGAACCAACCGCGGGAATGATTGGCGGAACGCTCTGCCAGCATGTCCGAGGTGCTGCCTAGGTCGTTGGCAATACGGTCGATGAACTGGATCAGGTTGTCGGCGCGGCCATCGAAAATAGCATCGCAGTTCGAAAGATCGGTGTTGAACTTGCGCAGGCTTTCGATCGCCGAACGATAATAGCTTGGCGTCGGCGTCTTCGGCCCGAACGGGTCAAGCCCGAAATACCAGCTGTACTCATCGAACTGCAGATTGCCGCGGGCCTTCTGGAGATCGTTGTTGATGCCCGAGGTGCCCCGTACGCGGCCAAGACTGTCGACCAGCTCGACGGAGGTGCGTCGGACCGCCTGGTTCACGCCGCGCTGGAACGAGGCCTTGTTGTCGAGAAACGGCGTGTGATCCCAATCAATGCCGAAGAAGCCCAGCCGATAGAGCAGCATGGAAGAAATCCATGCATTCTGGTTGACGTTGAAATCGGTGAGATCTGCCGCGACATCGACGATCGCAGAACGCTGGCAGGTCTTGGCGGCGGGTGCGGCGGTGCCTTCAGCCACGGGAAGCTCCTGCCCCGCCGGCACCTTGCGCTCGGAAAGCCTGTATTCGTCCACGAGGGACGGGTTGAAGCCGGACCAGGACTGAGTCTGCCAGAAGAAGTAGCCGTAGAGGCCTACGAGCAATGCCACGAGCCCCATGACAGGAAGACGGACCATCCATGTCCGCCGCACGTACCAGCCGCGAGCGGCCATGAATGGCCAGACGGCCCAGGCAATGAACAGCCGAGCCCAGCGGCCGAGAGCGCGGCCGATCGACCTGAAAAACTCGGCGATCCTGTCACCCATCATCTTCTCCCAGCGTGCGTAAGCCCGATATCTCTTCGCATTGACATATGTGCTCGGTCGCGCAAGCACAACATGCGGCTGATATTATTGTGTCTTTGAGACGAGCTAGGAGCGCAGGAACCGAAAGCGCAATCGCGTGGATATCTTTGTGGTGTCGATGAGCGGCGCCCCGGGCTCCTCGGTCCGCTCATGCGCGAATGCCGCGAATTTCTTGTCGAAAGCGGCGTCGGCGGTGTATTTGCGCTGCTGCAGATCCTGCGGCACCAGCATGTTGCGCTCGAACAGTGAGATGGCGTCGGCGATATCGGGAAAGAGTTCCGCCGATATCTGCACCTTCGAACCGGGAATATCGGTGTCGACCTGCGCCTGATAGATCAGCAGGCGCTCTTCCGTATCGATCATCAGCTTGCGTATGAGCGTATTGCAGAGACCAACCTGATTGTTCAACGCATCGACAAACATCTGGAAGATGCCGATGAAACGCTCGCGCCGCTGGCTCTCATCGCGAAGGCGATGCTCTTCGGTGGAGATGCGATCGGCCTCGGCCTTGAGCGACTGCCGCTCGCGCTCCATGCGCTCCCATTCGGTCTTGCTGCCGTAGAGGCCGATGCGTCCCTGCGTCGTCAGAGCTTTGGCATTCAGTTCCTTGATGCGGATCCGCGCGATATCGATCTCATCGACGAGGCGCCGACGGTGTTCGATAATATCGATGAGTTTGCGCTCGGCTGCCTTGTGTGCGGAAAGCGCGAATGTCCGGTAGTCCGCGACCAGACCGGCAGCGGCGTTTGACTTCACCATGAGGTCGCGAAGCCGCTCGACCACGGGGGCTGCGCGTACGCGCGCACTGTGACGACGCCACATGCGTTGGCGGGAAAAGCGCCCGATCAGCCGCTCGACGGCGGTAAGACCGCGAAAACTGTCGAGATCGGCTGACACCTTCACTGTCAGCAAGTCAAGGCCGGAGACCAGCTCGGCGGCCAGATCCGTGAAGGTGGTGCCGTTGGCGACAAAGGTATGAAACCGCGTGTTCTCAGTCAGAAACCGCTCGTCGTCGATCTCGCTGTCGCTTCTGGCGAATTCACCGATGAAATCGACGCAGAGACGCCCCTCGGGCGGCAGTGCTTTTGCAAGCGCGCAAGCCGCATCAAGTTGCATGTCGAAGGAGAAAGCCTTGCGCACCGGACGCTCCCGTGAATCATTGCCACGAAACTAGCTGGTCGCCTTCACAAAGAAAACCTGCTTGCGACGTCAGACAGCCTCTGCAACCCATTCGCCGTTCATGGAATCGTCCCAATGACGCCGGCAGAGGGAGACATATTTCTCGTTGCCGCCGACCTCGATCTGCGCACCTTCCCGAGCCACCTTGCCGTTGCCGTCCAGGCGCACCACCATCGTCGCCTTGCGCCCGCAATGGCAAATGGTGCGAACCTCACGCATCTCGTCCGAAATCGCCATGAGTTCCTGCGATGCCGGGAAGAGCTTGCCCTGAAAATCAGTTCTCAAGCCATAGACCATGACGGGAATGTTCTTGCGATCGACGATGCGCGCCAGC
Organism: Rhizobium sp. AC44/96; assembly: GCF_001692185.1. NCBI lineage: Bacteria > Pseudomonadati > Pseudomonadota > Alphaproteobacteria > Hyphomicrobiales > Rhizobiaceae > Rhizobium > Rhizobium sp. AC44/96. The sequence continues at coordinate 109,251 of NZ_LXKO01000007.1, read as the reverse complement.
TGCCAGATATGCTCGCGTGTCATGAAATGCGCCTCGTCGACGAACACACAGGCAATTGGTTCATCGCCACTCAGATCCTCGATCAGCGTAAATAGATCCGCCTCCGGTTCGAACGCCACGGCATTTGCCTGGAGACCGATCCGCGACCCGATCACGCCCTTCCCGGCGCGCTCGTCGAAGGCTGCAATCAGGAGGACGACGCGCATGCCGCGTTCCTCATAATTGTAGGCGGCCTGAAGCAGCATCGTCGATTTGCCGGCGTTCATGGTCGAGTAGTTGAAATAGAGCTTTGCCATCGATTTCTCCGTCTTTTTGCTTCTTGAAAGCTCGGGCTCGCGAAGAAAAGCCCCGCATTTTATTAGCCACAGGAAATTCCCGCCCGAAATGCGTGCAAAGCCCGAAAATCCGGGCATTCCGGGAAAAGTGCCGACGTCGCAATCGGATACTGCAATGCGGCGCAAACGCACTGAGGTCGCTTGTAAAACTGCGCTATTGGTGATTGGCTTGGGAACGTAAGACTGGGAGTCTATAAATGAAAACGACAAGCGCATTCAAACTGATCACCGCCACTGCAGTTGCCGCTCTCTCCGTCGCAACCGCCGTATTTGCAGCCGATCCGGACAGCTGCTCCACCGTCCATTTTTCGGACGTTGGCTGGACGGATATCACCTCGACCACCGCAACCGCAGCTGTTGTCCTCCGGGGCCTCGGCTACACCCCCGACGTCAAGGTTCTTTCCGTACCGGTGACCTACCAGTCGCTAAAGAACAAGGACATCGACATCTTCCTGGGCAACTGGATGCCGACCCAGGAAAAGGACGTTCGTCCGTTCCTCGACGACAAGTCGGTTGAATCCTTTGGCCCGAACCTCGTCGGCGCAAAATACACATTGGCGACCAACGCCAAGGGCGCTGAACTCGGAATCAAGGATTTCAAGGATATCGCCGCTCACAAGGAAGACCTGGACGGCAAGATCTACGGCATCGAGCCTGGTAACGACGGCAACCGCCTCGTGATGGACATGATCGACAAGGACACCTTCGGCCTCAAGGGCATGGAAGTGGTCGAATCTTCCGAACAGGGCATGCTGGCGCAGGTCGCCCGCTCCGAGAAGGAAGGCAAGCCTGTCGTCTTCCTCGGATGGGAACCGCATCCAATGAACGACAACTTCAAGCTCACCTATCTGACGGGTGGTGACGACGTCTTCGGGCCGGACTTCGGCGGCGCGAAGGTCTTCACCAACGTTCGTGCGGGCTATCTCAATGATTGCCCGAACGTCGGCGTCATGCTCAAGAACATGGTCTTCTCGCTCGAGATGGAAAACCAGATCATGGGCAAGATCCTGAACGATGGCCAAGAGCCTGAAAAGGCAGCGGCGGAATGGCTGAAAGCCAATCCGACGGCACTTGACCCGTGGCTCGCCGGCGTGAAGACGCGCGATGGCAGTGCTGATGGCCTTCCGGCCGTCAAGAAAAGCCTCGGCCTCTGATATCGAAAAGCGGGGTGGTCTACCCCACCCCGCTCCCGCTATCATCGCGATTGTTGTTGTTCTTTCTGGATAGGCGAGCCCTTGAACTGGATCACCGACTTTAAAATTCCTATTGGCCCGTGGGCGAAAGCCTTCGTGGATTGGCTGACGTCCAACGCCGACTGGTTCTTCAACCAGCTTGCCTTCATTCTCTCTCACGTCATCAACGGGCTGCTTTTCGTCCTCCAGAAGCCGCATCCGTTGATCGTCGTCCTGGGCATCAGCGCCATCGCCTACTGGCTCCGTCGCTCGGTTGTCGTCGCCGCCTTCACCTGTCTTGGGTTGCTGTTCATCATGAACCAGGGCTATTGGAAGGAAACGACGGAGACCCTGGCGCTCGTTCTGGCCTCCACCTTCGTCAGCATGATCGTCGGCATTCCGCTCGGCATCGCGGCTGCCCGGCGCGCCTGGGTCTACTCCACGCTGCGGCCGATCCTCGACTTGATGCAGACCATTCCGACATTCGTCTATCTGATTCCAGCGCTTATCCTTTTCGGTCTCGGCATGGTGCCGGGCCTGATCGCAACGGTGATCTTCGCGATCCCCGCCCCCATTCGCCTGACGCGCCTGGGAATCATCTCGACCCCGCCCTCGCTGGTGGAGGCAGCCGAGTCCTTCGGTGCGACGCCGATGCAGGTGCTGCGCAAGGTTGAGCTTCCCTACGCCACGCCGCAGATCATGGCCGGCCTGACACAGACGATCATGCTGTCGCTGTCGATGGTCGTCATCGCGGCCCTCGTCGGTGCCGACGGTCTCGGCGTGCCGGTCGTCCGCGCTCTGAATACCGTCAACGTCGCCAAGGGTTTCGAGGCAGGCCTCTGCATCGTCATTCTCGCGATCATTCTCGACCGAATGTTCCGCACCGCGGGTGAAGGAGATGGCGTATGAGCGCGGTCCGCTTCGACAATGTCAGCATCGTCTTCGGCGACAAGCCGGAAGCCGCTCTCTCCTTGGCTGATCAGGGCAAGACTCGTGACGAGATCGGAGCTGCAACCGGCCTCGTCCTCGGCGTCGCCGACGCTTCCCTCAGCATCGAGGAAGGCGAAATCCTCGTCCTGATGGGACTTTCCGGTTCCGGTAAGTCGACCCTGCTGCGCGCCGTCAACGGGCTTGCCCCGGTCGTGCGCGGCGAGGTCACGGTTTCGACCGCCTCCGGTCCCTGCAATCCTTACAAGACGAGCGCCAAGGGCCTGCGCGACCTTCGCATGCATACCGTATCGATGGTCTTCCAGCAGTTCGCACTGCTCCCCTGGCGCACCGTTGCCGACAATGTCGGCTTCGGCCTCGAACTCGCCGGCATGCCGGAAAGTGAGCGCAAGAAACGGGTCGGCGAGCAGCTTGAGCTGGTCAACCTGACGAAATGGGCCGACCGCAAGGTCAACGAGCTTTCAGGGGGGATGCAGCAGCGCGTCGGCCTCGCCCGTGCCTTTGCAACGGGTGCGCCGATCCTTCTGATGGACGAGCCGTTCTCGGCGCTCGACCCGCTCATCCGAACCCGCCTGCAGGATGAGTTGCTCGAATTCCAACGGCGTCTCAAGAAGACGATCCTCTTCGTCTCTCACGATCTCGACGAGGCGTTTCGCATCGGCAACCGCATCGCCATCATGGAGGGCGGGCGTATCATCCAGTGCGGCACGCCGCAGGACATCGTGAAGAACCCGGCCGACCAGTACGTCGCCGACTTCGTCCAGCACATGAACCCGATCAGCATGCTGACGGCCCAGGATGTCATGCAGCCTGGTCTGGGCCATGCCGCCGTCGGTTCCACGGTCAGCGGCACCGCCCGCGCGGAGACACCGCTGATCGACATTCTGGATGCGTTGTCGCGTCAGCCCGGCAGCATCGGCGTCGTCGAAAATGGTGCCATCATCGGCACGATTTCGGCACAGGACGTCGTCTCGGGACTGACGCAGCACAGGCGAAAAGAACAGGCTTGATCCCATCGTCCGCTTAGGTCAGAAAAGTGGACATGAAAGATCAAGCTTCTGTAATCAGGGAAACGGACGGAGAAGCGCGCAAGCTCGCTCGCACCCTTCTCCGCTCCGCCCGCTATGCCGCCATTGCCGTGATAGACCCGGAGACGGGCTTCCCGTTTTCCAGCCGCGTTCTGCTTGGCACCGATATCGATGGCACACCTGTCATTCTCGTGTCCGGCCTGTCGGCCCATACCCGCGCGCTCGATGCCGACCCGAGGGCATCGCTGTTGACGGGTGAGCCCGGCAAGGGCGATCCCCTCGCCTATGCTCGCCTGACGACGCAGTGCCTGGCCGAACCGGTGGACCGCGACAGCCCGGTCCATGCACGCATTCGCGCACGGTTCCTCGACCGCCATGCCAAGGCAAAGCTCTACATCGACTTTCCGGATTTCCGCTTTTTCCGCCTCGTACCGCAATCCGCCAGCATGAACGGAGGCTTCGGCCGCGCTTACATTTTGACCGGCGACGACCTCACGATTCGATCGGAGGCAAACGATGCGCTGGCAGCACGATCCGACCAAATAGTGCGAGAACTGCTAGTCAGCCACCCCCAATTGGCCAGAGAGACAGCCCTTGCGCTCAAGGCCCCCGACAATGCCGATTGGCGCATTTGTGGAGTAGATTGCGCCGGTTTTGATGTAATTTCAGGGGATTCGCTGCTGCGGCACGAGTTTGAGGAGGTTGCACAGGACGCGGAATATGTTTATTTGCGTATGTCTAACATGAAATACGCAATACCTGAAATTTAGCTATATACAATCTTGAGACGGCGTGGGTATTTTTGATACGTCCGCTGGCTTCGGGCAGACACATGTCTTTTTGAATATAGTTTCGCATGGGATCACGATTATGGACACAATCGATTTAACAGCCAACGCCAACGTTGCAGCTGCCTTGCTATCGGCAATGGCGAACCCCAAACGTCTGCTCATTCTCTGCAATCTGGTCAAAGGCGAAATTCCCGTCGGAGCCCTTGCTACCGAAGTTGGCCTCAGCCAGTCGGCCCTGTCGCAGCACCTCTCGAAGCTGCGCGCACAGAAGCTCGTAAAGACCCGTCGCGACGCGCAAACGATCTATTATTCGAGCAGTTCCGAGCAGGTCATCAAGATCCTCGAAACCCTCCAGGACATCTATTCCGTCCAGGTTCGCACCAAGGCCGCTTAACGGTCCGCTTGACATCATTTCGGCTTATAAGTCGCGTTGTCGAGTGAATACTGGTCTACGCGGCACTGCTATTTCATCACCTTTTCATATTCCTGAACCGGCAAACTAAGTTTGCCGGTTTTATCTTTTTCAGGCCCTCGTCTCCCTCTCTCGGTGAGACATTTCCCCGGCTTGACGCCCAAAGATGCGCTGATAATTTGACCGGGCAGTAAAAATATCGGCACTCGCCAGATACCGGGAACGGCCTCCTCAAAGGCCATGGAGAACAGCATGTCCAATCGCCTGAATGCCCCCAACGATCTACGCGCCTTCTGGATGCCCTTTACGGCAAACCGGCAGTTCAAGAAGGAGCCGCGCATGTTCGTCGGCGCCAAGGACATGTACTACACCACCCACGACGGCCGGCAGGTACTCGACGGCACGGCGGGCCTCTGGTGCGTGAATGCTGGCCATTGTCGCCCGAAGATCACCGAGGCGATCAGCCAGCAGGCAGGCGAACTCGACTACGCGCCGGCCTTCCAGCTCGGCCACCCCAAGGCCTTCGAGCTGGCCAACCGCCTCGTCGACCTTGCCCCCGAGGGTCTTGATCACGTCCTCTACACCAACTCCGGTTCGGAATCGGTCGAGACCGCCCTCAAGGTTGCGCTGGCCTACCATCGCGTGAAGGGCAACGGCTCCCGCTTCCGCCTGATCGGCCGCGAACGCGGTTATCATGGCGTCAATTTCGGCGGCATCTCCGTCGGCGGTATCGTCTCGAACCGCAAGATGTTCGGCACCCTGCTCACCGGCGTCGACCACATGCCGCACACCCATCAGCCAGACAAGAACCGCTTCACCCGCGGTGAACCGGAACATGGCGGCGATATCGCAACCGAGCTCGAGCGCATCGTCACGCTGCACGACGCCTCCACGATCGCGGCCGTGATCGTCGAGCCGGTCTCCGGCTCCACCGGCGTCCTGATCCCGCCGAAGGGCTACCTGCAGAAGCTCCGCGAAATCTGCACCAAGCACGGCATCCTGCTGATCTTCGACGAAGTCATCACCGGCTTCGGCCGCCTCGGCGCTCCATTCGCGGCCCAGTATTACGACGTCAAGCCCGACATCATCACCACCGCCAAAGGCCTGACCAACGGCGTCATTCCGATGGGCGCCGTGTTTGTCACCTCCGAAATTCATGATGCCTTCATGACCGGTCCGGAGCACATGATCGAGTTCATGCACGGCTACACCTACTCGGGCAATCCGATTGCCGCGGCGGCCGCACTCGCCACCCTCGACACCTACAAGGAAGAAGGCCTGCTGACGCGCGCTGCCGAGCTTTCCGACTATTGGGCGGACGCACTGCACTCGCTGAAGGACTGCCCGAATGTCATAGATATTCGCAACACCGGCCTGATCGGCGCGATCGAACTCGACCCGATTGCAGGCGAACCAACCAAGCGCGCCTTCACGGCCTTCCTCAAGGCTTACGAGAAGGGGCTGCTGATCCGCACGACCGGCGACATCATCGCGCTTTCGCCGCCGCTGATCATCGAGAAACACCACATCGACGAACTTTTCGGAAAACTCCGCGAAATTCTGCAAAACAACATCTAAACTGCGTTCTCATAGGCCCGTTTTGTCGGTTTCGGCAAAAACGGGCCTAATTTTTTTATCTTCTTGCGCAATCAACGGTAAATTCTTAAGAAACTTGCCATGCACCGTCGAAGCCAACATGGCGGACGGGGCATTCGCCGCGCGCGACCCGTCGTCTCTTGGCGCATCCCTTGAGGGCTGTTGTACGACCTGGGTTGGCCGCTGCGGCAGGATAGTCGCGGGTTTGAAACCCATCCAAGGAGACAAAATATGACCCTGAAGACCCTGACGGCAGCGCTCGTTGCCTCCATCTCTTTCGCGCCACTTGCCCATGCAGACATCACGATTGGCCTCATTGCGCCTTTGACCGGCCCTGTCGCCGCCTACGGCGACCAGGTGAAGAACGGCGCCCAGGCAGCCGTTGACGAGATCAACAAGAGCGGCGGCATTCTCGGCGAGAAGGTTGTCCTGAAGTATGCAGACGACGCCGGCGAACCGAAGCAGGGCGTATCGGCAGCGAACCAGCTCGTCGGCGACGGTATCCGTTTCGTCGTCGGTCCTGTTACCTCGGGCGTTGCAATCCCGGCCTCCGACGTGCTTGCTGAAAACGGCGTCCTTATGGTCACGCCGACCGCAACCGCTCCTGACCTGACGAAGCGCGGCCTTGCGAACGTCTTGCGCACCACCGGTCGCGACGACCAGCAGGCGGAAGTTGCCGCCAGCTACGTCCTGAAAAACTTCAAGGACAAGCGCGTTGCCATCATCAACGACAAGGGCGCCTACGGTAAGGGTCTCGCTGACGCCTTCAAGGCAACGCTGAACGCCGGCGGCATGAAGGAAGTCTTCGACGACGCCCTGACGCCCGGCGACAAGGACTTCAGCGCGCTTACCAGCCGTCTGAAGGCAGAGAAGGCCGATGTCGTGTACTTCGGCGGCTATCACCCGGAAGGCGGCCTGCTCGCCCGTCAGCTGCATGACCTCTCGGTCAACGCCACGATCATCGGCGGCGACGGCCTCTCGAACAGCGAGTTTTGGAACATCGGCACCCAGGCAGCTGCGGGTACGATCTTCACCAATGCCGTGGACGCAACCAAGAACCCCGATTCCAAGGTTGCAGCCGACGCCCTGAAAGCCAAGGGCATCCCGGCTGAAGCCTTCACGCTCAACGCCTATGCCGCCGTTGAAGTCATCAAGGCCGGCATTGAAAAAGCCGGCAGCGCGGAAGACGCGGAAGCCGTTGCCACCGCTCTGAAGGCTGGCGAACCGATCGCAACCGCCATCGGCAAGCTCACCTACGGCGAGACCGGCGACCTGACGTCGCAGAGCTTCGCACTCTACAAGTGGGAAGACGGTAAGATCGTTCCCGCCGAATAAGGCTTGATCTTTCCAAAATCGATCCTCGACCGGGCGCCTCAACAGCGCCCGGTTTTCGTTTGGCCAACAGCGACGATCTCGCTTTGTCCCGCTTATGGGTTATAACGAACGACACACAGCATGAGGGAAACAATGACCGCCAAACTCGAACGCTTCATCGATCAGGGAACAGGCCGCGTACCGGCCGACATCGTCCTGAAAGGCGGTCGCTTCTTCGATCTCGTAACCGGTGAACTCGTCGCCTCGGACATCGCCATCTGCGGTGACAGGATCGTCGGCACCTGTGGCACCTATGAAGGCGAAGTCGAGATCGACATCTCCGGCCGCATTGTCGTCCCCGGTTTTATCGATACACATCTTCACATCGAATCGTCGCTGGTGACGCCGCATGAATTCGACCGTTGCGTCCTGCCGTACGGCGTCACGACGGTGATCTGCGATCCGCATGAGATCGCCAACGTGCTCGGCAGCGACGGCATCCGGTTCTTCCTGGATTCGGCGCTGGAAACGATCATGGATATCCGTGTCCAGCTTTCCTCCTGCGTGCCCGCCACCCATCTCGAAACCTCGGGCGCCGACCTGCCGATCGAGAAGCTGCTCCCCTTCCGCGACCATCCGAAGGTTATCGGCCTTGCCGAGTTCATGAACTTCCCCGGCGTGATCCACAAGGATCCCGTCTGCATGGCAAAGCTCGAGGCGTTCCAGGGGGATCATATCGATGGTCACGCCCCGCTCCTCAGCGGCAACGATCTCAACGGCTATCTCTCGACCGGCATCCGCACCGAGCACGAATGCACCAGTGCTGCGGAAGCGCTTGAGAAGATCCGCAAGGGCATGCACATACTGGTGCGAGAAGGCTCGGTATCGAAAGACCTGGCAGCGTTGATGCCTATCATCACCGAACGCCTGTCCCCTCACCTGGCGCTCTGCACCGACGACCGAAATCCTCTCGACATCGCCGAGCAGGGCCATCTCGACTACATGATCCGGACCGCCATCGCCAACGGCGTCGAGCCGCTTGCCATCTATCGCGCAGCCTCCATCTCTGCCGCCCGCGCCTTCGGTCTCCAAGACCGTGGCCTCGTCGCTCCGGGCTGGCGCGCTGACCTTGTCGTTCTCGACAGCCTCGAAAGCTGCAAGGCCGAGATTGTCTTTTCCGGTGGGCGCAAGGTCACTTCGGAGCTTTTCGCTACCCGCAAGCCGGTCGCGCCCGTCGGCCTCGACAGTGTCAAGGCCCGCCCGGTGAATGCCGCACACTTCGGCGTGCCGGTCGCCGATGGCGAAACGCCTGTGATCGGCGTCATGCCGGGCAAGATCATCACCGAGCACCGGCGCTACCGGCTGCCGGTCAAGGGCAACGAAACGTCGGTGGATCTCGCCAATGACATCATCAAGGTGGCCGTGATCGAGCGTCACGGCAAGAACGGCAACCATGCCAATGGTTTCGTTCAGGGTTTTGGCCTGAAGAAGGGCGCAATCGCATCGACCGTCGGCCACGACAGCCACAACATCTGTGTTGTCGGCGTCAGCGAGGACGACATGGCGTTCGCCGCCAACAGGCTCGGCGAAATCAAGGGCGGTTTCGTCGTGGTTGAAGACGGCAAGGTGACCGGCGAAATCGCACTGCCGATCGCTGGCCTCATGAGCCTGGAACCCTACGAGGCCGTGCGCGACACGCTGCACAGCTTGAGAAAAGCGGCCTATGCCCTTGGAACGACTCTGGAAGAGCCCTTCCTCCAGGTCGCCTTCCTGCCCTTGCCCGTCATCCCTCACCTCAAGATTTCGGACATGGGGATGGTGGATGTGGACAAGTTCCAATTGATCAAGTGAACGAGGCGACCCAGGGCCGCCTCAGCCGCGAACTTCGACGCAGATGGCGTCCAGCGCCTTCAGCTTTATGCTTCCAGCCGCCGTGGCCGCCTCGAAGCCCGGCATCGGAACAACGTCGCCCAGCGACATCCCGACCGGCAGCCTGAATTCGGCCGGCAGCCGCGTCAGGTTGAAGACGAAGAGCAGCGTCTCGCTGCCCTTTGTTCGCGTGAAGGCCAGCAGGTCCTGGTTGGTGTCGATGAAGGACATGGAACCATCCATCAGCACAGGACGGCTCTTGCGGAGCGCGAGCGTCTGCCGGTAGTGGCTGAGCACTGAGCCCTCGAGCCCATCCTGTGCATCCACGGCAAGCGCCGCCTGTTCATAGGGTACCGGCAGCCACGACTTCTCGGCGGTCGTAAAGCCGGCATGTGCCTTTGCAGCCTCCCACGGCATCGGCGTGCGGCATCCGTCGCGCCCCTTGAAGGCAGGCCAGAAGCGGATTCCATAGGGGTCGCGCAGATCTTCGAAGGCAAGCTCGGCCTCCGGCAACCCGAGCTCTTCCCCCTGATACAGGCAGATCGAACCGCGCAAAGCCGCAAGCACGGAGATCGCCAGCTTCGCGACGACGGGCTGCTCTTCCTCGGTCTTTGCAAAACGGCTCACATGACGGTTCACATCATGGTTGGAGAAGGCCCAGCATACCCAGCCGTCGACCACCACCTTCTGGAAGGCATCGACGCAATTGCGGATATGCGCGGCGGTAAAATCGGGGCCGAGCAGGTCGAAGGTGTAGCACATGTGCAGTTTGTCGCCGCCGCTGGTATAGGCGGCCACCGTCTTCAGCGACCGCGCACCGTCCCCCACTTCCCCAACCGTGGCGCGCGCCTCGTAGCGGTCCAGAAGCGCACGGAAGCGCTGCAGGAAGCAGATATTTTCCGGCTGCGTCTTGTCATACAGGTGGTTCTGCATCCCATAGGGGTTGGAATCGGGCGCATCGAGGCCGCCGTCGCTCGCATCCGGCTCGTGCGGCGGGTTGTCCCGCAGGAGCTTGTCGCAGAAGTAATAGTTCACCGTATCGAGGCGAAAGCCATCGACGCCGCGATCGAGCCAGAATTTCACGGTGGCAAGCAGCGCGTCCTGAACGTCCTTGCTGTGAAAGTTGAGGTCCGGCTGCGACGTCAGAAAATTGTGCTGGTAATATTGGCGCCGCACGCCATCCCACTCCCAGCCCGGGCCACCGAAGATCGAAAGCCAGTTGTTCGGCGCGGTGCCGTCGGTCTTCGGGTCGGCCCAGACATACCAGTCCGCCTTGGGATTGGTTCTGCTCGACCGGCTCTCGACGAACCAGGGGTGAACGTCCGACGTATGCGAGATCACCTGGTCGATGATGACCCTGATCCCCAGCGCATGGGCAGCGGCCATCAACTCGTCGAAATCGGCGAGCGTTCCGAAGATCGGGTCGACATCGCAATAGTCCGATACATCATAGCCCATGTCGGCCATGGGCGACTTGAAGAACGGAGAGAGCCAGATGGCATCGACACCAAGGCTGGCGATGTATGGCAGGCGTTGGGTAATGCCCTTCAGGTCTCCAAGGCCGTCCCCGTTGGTGTCCTGAAACGATCGCGGATAGACCTGATAGATAACCGCTCCACGCCACCAGTCCGCATTCCCGTCTGCCCGCAATGCCATGCGTCTTCGTCCTCACTCAAATTCATTCGAGCTCAGACTAAAGCGGACGAAACAAAAGACAACCAAAAGCGAAGTGTTCGAAGAAATGGGCCGTGAAAAGTTCTTACGCGGTCTCCGGCAGTGGGCAGCCGAGCCTCTTCATCTTCTTTTCCGCCTTGTCGCGCACGTTGAAAACCTTGGCCATGTGGTGGCTGTGATCTGCCCCACGCCATTTCATCAGGAGCATATGGCATTTTTCCGCGGTGCTTTTGCCTTCTCCGCCACCACGCGCATAGGATAGCGTACCGTACGAGGGCAATAGCAGAGCAATAACCACAGCGACACGAACGGTAGGCGCCATCGCCCCTCTCCTTTGCCAGGCATTTCAGCTTCAGCTTACGCTTGAACCAAACGCTCCGCAAATCCAGCCGTTTGCGCCCAAACTTCCGCTTCATGCGCTTGTCACCGCCAGTCTCTCCGCGTATCAGCGAAAGCGCACAATTCAGGGAGGCTGGTTTTGAGCAAACGTTTTCTGTCGATCGGCGAATGCATGGTGGAACTCTCGCAGGCCGGTGCCGGTCTGCTGAGGAAGGGATTTGCCGGCGATACGCTGAACACCGCCTGGTATGCGCGCGCCTGCCTGTCGCCGGAGTGGTCGGTCGACTATTTCACCGCACTCGGCGACGACGCCATGTCGGACGAAATGCTTGCGTTCTTCAACCAGGCGCAGATCGGAACCGGCTTCATCCGTCGCATCAAGGGCAAGGCGCCGGGCCTCTACATGATCAGCCTGAAGGACGGCGAACGCTCGTTCAGCTACTGGCGCGATAGTTCGGCTGCCCGCTTGCTCGCAGCCGATCCCGATCGCCTGCGCGAGGCGATCGAAGCCTGTGACGTCATCTATTTCTCCGGCATCACCCTTGCCATCCTGTCGCGCGATCACGTCGATACGCTCCTTGCCGAAATCCGTCGTGCCAAAGCGGTTGGCAAGCTCGTCGCATTCGATCCGAACATTCGCCCACGGCTCTGGTCCGGCTATGATGAGATGCATGCGACCATCAGCGAAGGCGCGCGCGCATCGTCGATCGTTCTCCCGAGCTTCGATGACGAGGCAGCTCACTTCGGCGACGTTTCGATCGAAGCAACGATCGAACGGTATCGCGCGCTCGGCGCCACCAGTGTCGTCGTGAAGAACGGTGCCGACGGTGTAACCCTCAGTTTCGGCGGTACCGTCAGTTTCGTTGCGGCGGAAAAAGTGGAACAGGTCGTCGACACGACCAGCGCCGGCGACAGCTTCAACGGCGCGTTTCTGGCGAGCTACCTGCGAACCAACGACGCAACGCAGGCGGCGCGCGCCGCAGCCAAGGTCGCCGCGCGCGTGGTCAGCGAGCATGGCGCGCTCGTGGCTCCTGAAAAGCTCGGGCTCGACACGCTGTAGGCATCGTGAGACGCCGACTGCGGCTGTAATATTTCCATCATGGAGGCCCGGCAGAATAAGCCCTGCGGGAATCGCTTGTCCGACGACCGCCCGGAATTTGCGCCATGACCGGATACGGCGCGGATGGAAATCAGGGCCATGCTGCAGCGTCTGTCGAATACCCCAAGCGCCCAGAGCCTCGTCTCGGAGGCAGACCGTCCGGGGGTAGCCGAGCGGCTCGTCATCGTCACCGATGCCTGGCACCCGCAAGTCAACGGCGTCGTCCGCTCCATCGAGAACACGAACCGGGAACTGGCGACGATGGGCGTTGCGGTGTCGATGGTGACGCCGCAGGAGTTCCGCAGCATTCCCTGCCCTACCTATCCAGAAATTCGCCTGTCGATCGCCAGCTACCGCCGCGTGGCCCGCGCAATCGAGAAACACAAGCCTTCCTATGTGCATATCGCCACGGAAGGGCCCCTGGGCCTGCGGGCGCGGCGCTGGTGCCTGAAAAACCGCATGCCGTTCTCCACCAGTTACCACACGCGCTTTCCGGAATATGTCTCCGCCCGTTTGCCGGTGCCGAAGAGCTGGCTCTATGCCTTCGTCCGGTGGTTCCACAATTCCGGTGCCGGCTGCATGGTGGCCACCCCGAGCCTGGCGCGGGAGCTCTCTGGAAAGGGCATCCGCAACCTGATGCCCTGGAGCCGTGGCATCGACGCGAACCTCTTCCGCCCAGCGCCTCTTGATGCGACGCCCTTCGATCTTCCACGCCCGATCTTCATGACGGTCGGTCGCGTCGCCCTGGAAAAGAACCTGCCGGCCTTCCTCGACCTTGACCTGCCCGGATCGAAGGTTGTTGTCGGCGATGGTCCGGCGCGCGCCGAACTCCAGAGCCGCTACCCTGATGTGCTGTTTACCGGCATGAAGGTCGGCGAGGATCTAGCCAGCGCGTATGCACAGGCAGACGTCTTCGTCTTCCCATCCCTGACGGATACCTTTGGCAATACCATCCTCGAAGCGCTTGCTTCAGGCGTTCCGGTCGCGGCCTATCCTGTTACCGGGCCGCTCGACATCATCGGGGAGATCAGCGAGGTCGGCGCCCTTGACGATGATCTGCGCACCGCCTGTCTCGCGGCCCTCGCATCCTCACGCGAAAAAGCGCGCGAGCTTGCCTTGCAGTATTCCTGGGAAGCCGCGACGCAGCAGTTCATCAACAACATCCGCGCCGCCAACGGCATCATCACGCCAAAATGGAAGAAGGCCTGGCAGTTCGCGGCGAAGTCCCGCGCCAAGGCCAGACGATCCGAGAACGAGGCGGCGCAGCTATGCGGCGGAACCGGCCTTAACAGCTAAGGCCGGTTTCTGATTCCAACTCAGGAGGACACGCCAAGTGCCGCTTCGCTCTCTGCCCTCCGCAAGGGCGGGAACGCCAGGGCAACGGCCGCGGCCGCAAGCCCCACCATCGCGGAGCCGATAAACAGCCACGAATAATTCTGGAAGGTGTCGAAGATCCAGCCGCCAACCAGCGGTCCGAACGCCATGCCGAGGCTCGACAGCATCGTGGCCGCGCCAAACACTGTGCCGATGATCCGGGGACCAAAATACTCCCTGGCGAGCAAGGCGTAGAGCGGCATGACGCCACCATAGGCACTGCCGAAAATCATCGCCAACATATAGAACTCGCTGAGCTGGCTGACGAAGAGATAGCCTGCGAGGGCAATGGCCTGCACCAACAACCCACCGACGATAACAGGCTTCACCCCGACCCTGTCGGCAAGCGTTCCATAGAACAACCTGCCGCCCAGACCCGCCAGGCCCTCGACGCTGTAGATGCTGACAGCCGCCATCGGCGCCACGCCGCAGATGGTCGCGTAGTTGACCATGTGGAAAATCGGTCCCGAATGCGCCGCGCAGCAGGCAAAGAAGGTCAGGCCGAGCACAATGAATTGCGGCGACCGAAACACCTTCGATAGCGCAACGGGAGCGTCGCCCTCTGTCGAGACATCGGCGGCGGCTTCGCCGGCTGTCGCAGGCGCACGACGGACGAGCAGTGCCGCCGGCAACAGCAGTGCCCAGGCGCCAATGCCGATGATCAGCATGGCGGGACGCCACTCATAGGCAGAAATCAGCCACCGAGCGAAAGGCGAGATGGTCATCGGCGCAACGCCCATCCCTGCCGAGACAAGGGAAACGGCCAGACCGCGGTTCTTGTCGAACCATGCCGTCGTGGCAGCCATCATGGGCGCGAAGAACGTGCTGGCCGCCAGGCCAACGAGAATGCCGTAGGTGAGCTGAAACTGGAGAAGCGTCGTCGCGCGGCTCGACAAGACGAGGGCCAGCCCGAGAAGACCGGCTCCAAACAGGACGACGATGCGCGGGCCAAAGCGATCGCTTGCCGTCCCCCACAGAAAGCCACCGACGCCCATGACAAGAAAATTGAGTGTCATCGCACTGGCGATACCGACATGAGACCAGCCGGTTGCCGTTGCGATCGGTTCCTGGAAAATCGCCAGCGAGAACATCGCGCCAAGCGCAACACAGGTCATCAGCGCACCCGCACCGACAATGACCCACCGGTAGGACATACTCATGGCCACGTAACCTCCCGAGCCGAAATATTGATCCAATCAGCGTTACGGCATGCCTTCACAGCATGCGTGCTATTAAGACGTCCCGGCAAGCTCGCTTTCGACATCACGGTCGCACTTTTTTTGCAGGCTCCTCACTGTCCCGCGCCGGGGCAACTGGCTATTACTCGCGCTTCGGCAAGCAGAGAGTCCGGATATATTAAAATACTACTATTAGACATAACGCCATCGCCGTGAGATTCTAAAACAATAGAATCGGAAGGCGACATGTCTGGCGAGCGTTATTTATATGATTACAAGTCGCACAAAGCCGTAATGTATCAGGCTGGCGACGCACTATACCCCATGTCCAGCAGCAAGTCGGAGCATTGGATCTCCGGAGACTATATCTTTTGTTCGAATACCAAGACGATTTCTTTCTGGATCCTGGGAAACGACGTCTACGGCCACCTCGGGCGCGGAGAACTGACCCGCGAACCTGTTTATTATTTCGGCGACTGAACAAGCGTGTCTTGAGCGCTCAGCGCCCGCATCGCATTCAATAACGGCCGACCGGGGTTGAACACCCGCCCCTCATCGCCTATTTTCCGACCGTCTTTCATTCCAACAGGATGTGTGCCGCAATGGATTCCAACCGTATCGCAACGCCAACTTGCCTTGCCAACGGGGAATCTCATATCCATGCCGACATCCATTGCCATCTCCAATCTTTCCTGGTCCACGCCTGACGGACACCCTCTCCTCTCGGAACTAAACCTGACACTTGGCCCGGAACGCACGGGCTTGGTCGGCAGGAACGGCGTCGGCAAGACGACGCTCCTGAAACTGATCTCGGGAGAGCGGAAACCCCGCTCCGGCACGATATCCTTTGCGGGCAGCCTGGGCGTTCTGCGTCAGGTGGTGCAGGTCACCGCCGAAGAGACCGTGGCCGACCTCATGGGAGCGACGGAGGCTCTCGACGTGCTTCGTCGCGCAGAACTGGGCGAGGCAACCGCCGATGAATTCGCTGCCGCCGACTGGATGCTGGAGGCTCGGATCGCCGCCACGCTCGCACGCGTGGGCCTCGACGCGGAGCCTGACACAAAGCTGTCCGCGCTATCCGGCGGCCAGCGCACCCGTGCCGGGCTCGCCGCGCTTGTCCTTGCCGAGCCCGATTTTCTCGTTCTCGACGAACCGACCAACAATCTCGACCGCGACGGCAGACAGGCAGTCATCGATCTGCTTGCCGACTGGCGTTCCGGCGCGGTCGTCGTCAGCCACGACCGGGAACTGCTGGAGACCGTCGATGCCATCGTAGAGCTGACATCGCTCGGTGCAGCGCGCTATGGCGGCAACTGGAGCAGTTACCGCGAACGCAAGAGCCTGGAACTCGCGGCCGCACAGCACGATCTTGCCGATGCCGAAAAACGCGTCGCCGACCTCGCCCGCAACGCGCAGGTCGTCGCCGAACGGAAGGCCAGGAAAGATGGAGCCGGCAAGCGCAAGGCTGCCAAGGGCGATGCTCCGCGCATCGTGCTCGGTGGCATGAAGGAGCGAAGCGAGGCCACGAGCGGCGAGGACGCCCGCCTCGCCGAGCGTCGCCGTACGCAGGCGCTCGGTGACGCCAACGCGGCACGCGCAAGGATCGAGGTTATCCAACCACTCTCCGTCAAGCTGGCGCCGACCAACCTGCCGGCGGGCAGAACCGTTCTGAAGATCGATGGTGTGGCCGCCGGCTACCACCCGGACCGCCCGATCTTCACCGACCTCTCCCTCGACATGACGGGACCCGAACGTGTGGCGATCGTCGGCCCGAACGGTTCCGGCAAGACGACATTGCTGGCCCTGATCACCCGACGCCTGCAACCATTCACCGGCACGGTATCGACTGTTGCCGACCTCGCCATGCTCGACCAGCAGGTGAGCATCCTCGACGCCGGGCTGTCGATCCGCGACAACTTCCGCCGGCTGAACCAGCAATCGGACGAAAACGCCTGCCGCGCCGCCCTCGCCCGCTTCATGTTCCGGGCGGACGCCGCCCTGCAGAGCGTATCGACGCTCAGCGGCGGTCAGTTGCTGCGTGCCGGGCTTGCCTGCGTCCTCGGCGGATCGTCGCCGCCATCGCTGCTCATCCTCGACGAGCCGACCAACCATCTCGACATCGATTCAATCGCGGCAGTCGAGGCCGGTTTGCGGGCTTACGACGGGGCCCTTCTCGTCGTCAGCCACGACGAGGTCTTCCTGGATGCAATCGGGATAACACGCCGGATCGAGCTTCCGCTCACCGGCGCCTAGACCAGGCGCAGTCATGCCGTGGCGGAGGAGACCTCCGCTGCGGCACTACGTCCGGCGCTTTTTCGATTCGTACGGGTTCTCCGACGCACGATAGTGGATGCGGATCGGCACGGCCGGCATGTTGAAGTCGGTGCGCAGGCTGTTGATCAGATAGCGCGTGTAAGATTCCGGCAGCGCATCGGCGCGGGTGCAGGAGATCATGAAGGCCGGTGGACGGGCCTTGACCTGGGTCATGTACTTCAGCTTCAGGCGCCGCCCGGAAACAGCCGGTGGCGGATGCTGCGTCGTGATCGAATCGAGCCAGCGGTTGAGCTTCGCGGTCGAGACGCGCTTGTTCCACACCATGTCGGTGTCGATGATCGACTGCATCAGCTTGTCGAGGCCGCGGCCAGTCTGCCCTGATATAGGAACGGCGCGGATGCCGCGCGCCTGCGGCAGCAGACGTTCGGTCTTTTCGCGCAGATCAGCCAGCACCGCCTGCGGATCCTCGATCAGGTCCCACTTGTTGAAGGCGAGCACGGCGGCACGGCCCTCGCGGATAACCAGATCCGCCAGCTGCAGGTCCTGCTTCTCAAACGGAATGGTCGCATCGAAGACGATCACCACGGTCTCGGCGAAGCGGATCGAACGCAGGGAATCGGCGACCGACAGCTTCTCGAGCTTTTCGGTGACGCGCGCCTTGCGGCGCATGCCGGCCGTGTCGAACATCTTGATGGTGCGGCCGCGCCAGTCCCACTCGACGGAAATACTGTCGCGGGTGATGCCGGCCTCTGGTCCCGTCAGCAGCCGGTCCTCGCCGAGGAAGCGGTTGATCAGCGTCGACTTGCCGGCATTCGGACGACCGATGATCGCGACGCGAAGCGGCTTGGTGTCGTCGTACTCGGGCTCGTAGTCCTCGTCCTCTTCCATCTCGGCGGGAAGGTCGACGTTCGTCTCGGCAACGTCTTCCTCGTCCTTGGCATAGGCGCGGTCCTTGCCGACTGCATCGACGATGGCGTCACGCAGGTCGAGCATGCCCTGCCCGTGTTCGGCCGAGATCGGCACCGGCTCGCCGAGGCCGAGCGTGTAGGCGTCATAGAAGCCGCCGTCCGAGCCCTTGGCTTCCGACTTGTTGGCGACGAGAACGACCGGCTTGCCGCGACGGCGCAGCATCTCGGCCAGTTCCTTGTCGACCGGCGTCAGGCCGAACTTGGCATCCACCACGAACAGCGAGATGTCTGCCTCGTCGATCGCCGCTTCGGTCTGGGCACGCATGCGGCCCTGAAGGCTCTCGGCGTCGGCCTTTTCGAGACCGGCGGTATCGATGATGGTGAAGGTCAGCCCCATGAGCCGCGCATCGCCGGGGCGGCGGTCGCGGGTTACGCCGGGCGTGTCATCGACAAGCGCCAGCTTCTTCCCAACCAGGCGGTTGAAAAGGGTCGACTTACCGACATTCGGGCGACCAACGATCGCAACCGTAAAACTCATGGAAATTCCTTACACTCAGCCCTGTGCGGCGGGCGCCTTGCCGGATGCAGTGATGTTATCAAGCATCATCTGGGCGCGATTGGCAACATTGCGCGGGCTCTGCGCGTCGTCGACGATCGCCTGGTACCACTGGCGAGCCTGCGTCATGTTGCCGGCCTTGTAGGCGGCAAGACCGAGTGCTTCACGGGCGGAGTGGCGAAATGCGTTGGTGGGAACGGCCATTTCCTCGACGTGCGCGGATACCTGTTCGTAGGTACCACCTTCGATCAGCAGCCAGCCGGCACGCATCTTGGCAGCATCGCGAACGGCAGCGGGTGCCGCGTTGTCCTTGCCGATCACGTCGAAGGCAGCAACGGCACCGGCGGTGTCACCCTTCTGGGCCAGCACCGAGGCAGCGCGCAGCCGGGCGAGGATCGGATAGGCGCCGTGCCCGTCCTTCTCCAGCTGCTCGAGTGCGGCAAGTGCCTCGTCGTTCTTGTTCTCGTCGGCAAGCTTCATGGCGGCAATGAACTTGTCGCCAGCGCCGGAAGACTGATTGTCGTCCCAGTATTCGTAGACCTTGAAGCCGATCGTACCGAGCACGATCAGGACGGCGAGCGCGATCAGATAGCGGCCGAAACGGCGCCACGCGCCCTTCACCTGATCGGAACGCAGTTCCTCATTGACCTCACGAATGAAGCTGTCGTCGTTGAATGCCATTCTCGTCTCCGGCCGCGGATATACCCAGTCATGCGGGTTGCACGCACATTGTGGGGCCTTCTACCCCATTTTGCGGCGGTTGTAAGGGGGATGTGAAAGATTCGTCACATGACGAGCGGGGAAACGCCGATCAGGAGTTCATGCAGCTTGAAAGTGATGAGCGTCCAGGCGATCACGCCGATGATCACGGCATAGAGATCATACTTGGCCGAGACGAATGGACGAAGCGTGATTTCGCCAGCACGCTCGCGTCGTTTCAGCGAGATACGCAGGATCACGCCCCAAGCGAGGAACGCTGTAAAGAGCAGCACAGACGACGTCTCGCCGTTGGCAAGCAGGTGCGCGAACGCCCAGATCTTCACCGACAGTACCATCGGATGCTTGGTCCTGACTGCGATATGCCCCGCCGGCAGCAGCGAGGCGACCAGACAGATAACTGCAATCAGCATCAAGGTAATGGTGATATGCGCCATCCACACCGGCGGCGTGTAGAGCACGCCGGTAACCTGCCGCGCCTGGCCGAAGCCATAGATCAGCAGCACAAGCGCCAGAATGCTGACGATCGAATAGGTGGCCCTCCAGCCGTTCGCCCCGAGTGTCGAGATCATGGATTGGCGAAAACCAGGGGCGAAGACCCGCACCAGATGAAGTCCGAGGAAAAGTATGATGCCTACGATCAGCAATGTCATGGATGCGCCTCCTGTGCGTTACCTGACTTAACGGCAGGCGGGAAAAAACGCCAGCGGCACCGCAGCTTCGCCGCAATTCTGTAACAGGAAAGCCGCAAACAAATTGTCGCGGTGCCCATGTTTCGTCCCTTTGCCCAAGCCTCCCTCGCCCTCTCCCTGCTCATGCCGGCCGCAGCCGGCGCTGCCGACCAGCCGAAACAGCTGGTGATGATCTCGTTTGACGGCGCGCACGATAATGCGCTCTGGCAGAAAAGCCGTGAGATGGCCGCCAAAAATGGCGCACACTTCACCTACTTCCTCTCCTGCACGTTCCTGATGAACCAGGCCGCGAAGAAGGTCTACCAGGCCCCGCATCAGAAGCAGGGACGGTCGAATGTCGGCTTTGCCCAGAGCGATGACGAGATCCGCGAGCGGCTCGGCAACATCTGGCACGCCCACCTCGAGGGCCATGACATATCGAGCCACGCATGCGGCCACTTCGACGGCCGCCAGTGGAGCGAGGCCGACTGGTCGCAGGAGTATGCGACCTTCCACGCCACCCTCAAGAACGCCTGGAAAGGCGTCGATCTCGAAGAGCCGAAGGGCTGGCAGGATCTCGTGGACCACGGCATCCAGGGTTTTCGCGCGCCATATCTCTCCGCGACGGCCGGCGCCGACATGATCTCGGCGGAAAAGAAGGCGGGCTTTACCTATGACGCCAGCCTCGTCACCAAGGGCCCGGCCATGCCCGTCGAAGAAGCCGGCATCATCCGCTTCGGCCTGCCGCTGATCCCCGAGGGCCCGCGTGAGAAGCCGATTATCGGCATGGACTACAACCTCTTCGTCCGCCATTCCAAGGGCGAGGAAGACAAGGCCGACACGAAGGAATTTGAAGACCGCGCCTATGCCGCCTTCAAGGAGGCCTTCGACAAGCAGTATGCCGGCAACCGCATCCCGCTCCAGCTCGGCTTCCACTTCGTGGAAATGAACGGCGGCGCCTACTGGCGCGCGCTCGACCGTCTGGTGAGCGATGTATGCCACCGCCAGGACGTCGCCTGCGTCAGCTATTCCGAAGCCATCCCTCTGATCAAGGCACGCGGCAAGCTGCAGCCGGCATCGACCTCCGGACTCTGAAGCCGCCTGTTACATTCGCCCAAATGAAAACGCCGCCCATCTGGAAAGATGAGCGGCGTTTTTCTTGGTCATAGGCTGAATTAGCCGTCGGCGTGGATGATACCCGCCTCGCGCTCGAGATAGCGCTGGTCGATATCAGGCAGCGGCTCGCCTTCGATTGCAGACTCGAAGGTACGCAGGCGCTTGTAGATCGACAGCAGTTCCACGATCGTTGTCCACGAATTGACGAGATACTGGAACGAGCCACGCACCTGGTCAAAGACGTTGTTGATCTGCGTCAGCAGGCCAAGCGTCAGCTTGCCGGCGACGATCGAGGGCACGAGCACGATCAGGCTGAACAGGTTGTCCGCCTGCAGATAGAAGATGCGGGCGACGTTGAAGTACATGTAATGGAAATAGAGGCGGAAGTAGTTGCGGCGGACATTCGCGAACAATTCCGCGACTGTCGGCGGCGTCGCGCGGTCAGCATGGTCTTCGCCGTAGACAAGTTCCTTGCGGTAGGACGCCTCTACCCGCTGGTTGCGGAATTCCAGGCCCGGCAGCTTGATACCGACAAGCCCGAGGAAAACCGTACCGAAGATCGACCAGAACAGGGCGGCCCAAACAAGCGCATGCGGCACTTCGCCGATCAGCGGCAGTTCCGTGATGTTGGCACCGATCTTGAAGAGCACCGGCAGGAACGCGATCAGCGTCATGACCGAGCTGACGAGGCTGACACCAAGGCTTTCCACAGTGGAGGAAAAACGCATCGTGTCTTCCTGAACACGCTGCGATGCGCCTTCGATGTGGCGGAGCTTCGGCCAATGCGCCATGTAGTACTCGTTCATCGCGGTACGCCAGCGGAAGATCCAGTGGCTGACGAAGAACAGGTTCAACACACCGACGGTGATGGCGATGAAGGCGATGCCTGCAAAACCGAGCATCCCAAGATAGAGCTGCGCTGCCGTCACCGGCGCGGTCTTGGCAAGCGCCTGCTGGATCAGGTCATAGAACGGGCCGTACCAGGCATTGATGGCAACGCTGACCTGCACCGAGAAATACGTATTGAAGATGATCAGCGCCGAACCAAGCACGGACCACATCTGCCAGCGATGCGGGCTGAAGGTGAACCAGAAGGCTGCAAAGAGCGCCACCGCGACGATGTAGTAGATGTAGAACCACAGGAATGGCGTCGACCAGAACACGGAAACGCCGATCGGCGCGTCCTGCCCTTCGGCCAGCGGCGGCAAGCCGATGACGGAGCCGAAGCTGGCGCCGCCCAGATACCAGAGCAGAACGGCCAGAAGCGACCAGACGACAGCTGAGATGAAGAAAAGTTTCGGCTTGGGGAAGTACGATACGAACACGGAGACGTTGCTTTCCTGTACGGGAGTCTTCGAAGTCTCTAACAGACCAACTGCGGCGAAAACTAAGGTAGTTCGCGGAAAGCAGCAATGGGCTCACCCCATTGTTACGCAATTGTAACCGACTAGGATACTTTCTTGACCACGGGCAGGACGAGCACCGCGCAGATGACTAGTGCCGCCGCAGCGACATAGGTCGGGGCCGTGAAACTCCCGGTCCGCTCGGCCATCCAGCCGCCGACGATGGGGCCGACGATCTGGCCGATACCGAAGGCCGCCGTCATCATTGCAAACGCCCGGCGCGGGCTGGCCGGCGAAAGCCTGCGGCCGATCTGCAGCCCGTATGCGGTGATCGCAAGGAACGTTGCGCCGAAGAGTGCGCCGCCGATCAAAGGGGCAACCGACCGAGGCAGGAGCACCGTTGCAAGCACGCCAAGCGCCTCGACCAGCAGTGCCGCGATATAGACCCATCCCAATCCCAGCGGCCGCACCAACGGCTTCCAGAGGAACAGCGCCACCGCGGCCGTTACGCCCGCAATGAACCAGCAGAGGAATTCAACCGTCTGGCCGGCAGCATCCATGCGCGCGATGGTCACGAGGAAGGTCGCGGTTATGACGTAGCCGAAACCGAACAATCCATAGGACCCGGTCAAGAGCAGCATCGGCTTGCTCCAGACGATCGCCGGCTCCTTGCCCGCTTGCGCCGCAGCAACAGGCCCTGCGGGCAAAAGCCACCACACGGCCACGAGACTGACGGCGGCATAGATCGCGCCACCGATCCAGTCAGCCCTCCACGCGTCGGGGCTGCCGTGATAGCCAAGACCGATCAGCATCACCATGACCGACGACAGCGCAATGCCCGCCCCCGGTCCACCGAAATGGGCCGCCTGGACATGATCGTTGCCAGCGGCCGCGGCATGGCTGAGCACGATCGATGAGGTGAAGATCATGGCGAAGGCGCTGGCAGCGCCGGCGAAAAACCGGATGACCGCGAAAACCATGACCGAACTGGTCAGCGCCATGGCCGCAAGCAGCGCGGCGGTGGCCGCAAGCGCCAGAAGCGCCACCTTGCGCTCGCGCCCGGAGGCCCAGCCATAGGCAGCCAGCACGGCACCGACGAGGTAGCCAACGAAGTTTGCAGAAGCGACGAAACCGGCATCCGCTGGCGACAGCGGCACGCCGCTCATCATGCCCGGCAGGATCGGCGTGTAGGAGAAGCGCCCGAAGCCCATGGCCGCGGCCATGGCAATGGTGCCTGCGAGGCCCGTGCGGAACAGATTTGCGGGGAGAGTCTCATTGCGTGCCAACATGCTTCGCTTATCGCGCTGCACAATGCCGGCGGCAATCAAGATTTTCTAATGGGTCGATCAATTTGAGAAAAGTGCGCGGCGCTCTTGAAAGCCATTATCTTACGATATATGTTTTACGACATAGTGAAAGATACATCTAAGGAGTGACCTATGAGAGGTTTTAGAGGTGGAATGATGGGTGGCGGCGGTTTTCGCATGGGGCGGAAATTTGCGGCCGGCGATTTGCAACTGGTGATCCTGGCCCTGCTCTCCGAGCAGCCACGCCACGGCTACGAGCTGATCAAGCTTTTGGAAGAGCGTTCGGGAGGCTTCTATGTGCCGAGCCCGGGCGTCATCTATCCCGCACTGACATATCTGGAAGAAACAGGCCTTGCCGACGTGGAGAGCGAGGGAGCCAAGAAACTCTATCGCATCACCGAAAGCGGCCGGAAACTGGTTGAGGAAAACAGCTCGATGATCGAAATGACGCTCGGAAAGCTGGAAAAGATCGGCGCCAAGATGGCGCATGTACGCCGCATATTCGATCCCGAAAGCCGAGGACCGGAACGCGAGGACGACGAAGGGTTCGGCGACGACAGGAGCGAGGTCGGGGCTGCCCGCATGCTGCTCAAGTCGGCGCTGCGACTGCGCCACCCCTGGTCAAAAGAGGAAGCCAAGCGGATCGCCGGCATTCTCGAGCGGGCAGCCGCGGAAATCCTGCAGGGCGGCCAGCGCGATTGAAATACGCATCCGCCGGCAACGGGGGAGATAAAAGCCTGACGGCGTGGCGTTACGCTTCGCCGTCGGCCAGCGTCAGGATCAGCGGTCCGTTGCGCGTCGCGACAACGGTATGCTCGTATTGTACAGTCGGCGCCTGCGGATCGCCATAGAGCGTCCAGGCATCGTCCCCGCCTTCGGCCCATGTTGCACCAAGCGACAGGAACGGCTCGACAGTAAAGACAAGGCCATCGCTCATGATTCGCTTTTCAGACGGATCCGGCCAGGTCGACAGCTCGCCGGGCTCCTCATGCAGCGAGCGCCCGACACCGTGGCTCGCAAGGTTTGTGACAAGCGTGTAGCGGTTCTTGGCGGCAAAGGCGCCGACGGCCTGGCCGATCTTGGCCAGCGGCTCACCCGCCTTCACCTGGTTGAGACCAACCCAAAGCGCGCGCTTGCCATCCCGGCAGAGCTTATCGATCTTTGACTTGGATGGCGGCACACTGAAGGAAGCCCCCGTATCGGAAAAGAACCCGTCCTTTTCAGCCGAAACGTCGATATTGACGAGGTCACCCGGCCGGATGACGCGGGCGCCCGGAATACCATGGGCGATTTCCTCGTTGACGCTGATGCAGGTTGCGCCGGGAAACTGGTAGCAGAACTCGGGCGCCGAGCGTGCGCCGGCATCCTCAAGCATCTTGCGGCCGATCTGATCGAGCTCCAGCGTGGTGATACCAGGTTCGAGCGCAGCAGCCATCCCCTTCAAGGTATTGGCACAAATGCGGCCGATTTCCTTCAGCTTGAGGAGTTCGTCTTCACTCTCGATAATCATGAACCTGTCCGGCCTCCGCGGGCCGGTCGGCCGGCTCTCAGTCAGAATGAGAGCATGACGTCGCGGGAATTCCAACTCATCCTTTTGCGCCATGCTTGTGCTTAGGCGGTGGCTTTCGCGCCTTCGCCGCTTTCAGTCAATGCCTTTCTGACAATCGGCGCGACTTTCGTGCCATAGAGCTCGATACCGCGCATGATCTGGTCATGCGGCATCAGACCGATCGCCATCTGCAACAGGAACCGGTCGTTCTTGAACAGCCTGTGATGTGCGATGATCTTTTCCGCCACCAGTTCGGGATCGCCGACAAACAACGCCCCCTTCGGACCGCGCGACAGGTCGAAATGCACGCGATTGGTGGGTCCCCAACCGCGTTCGCGGCCAATGCGGTTCATCACCTCGGCCTGTGGACCATAGAATTGATCGGCCGCCGCGTCCGTCGTATCGGCGATGAAGCCGTGGACGTTGATACTGGTCTTGAGCTTCGAAACGTCCTGTTCCGCCCGTCGGGCGGCCTCACGATAAAGATCGAACAAGGGCGCAAACCGCCGCGGCTCACCACCGATAATCGCCAGCGCCACCGGCAACCCGAGCGCCCCTGCCCGCGCCAGCGACTGCGGCGTACCGCCGACCGCCACCCATATCGGCAGCGGATCCTGCAGGGGTCGCGGATAAACACCCCGCCCATTGATCGCCGCACGCATCTCGCCGGACCACGTGACCACCTCGTTGTCGCGCAGCGCCATCAGCAGATCGAGCTTCTCCTCGAACAGCTGGTCGTAATCTTCAAGATTGTAGCCGAACAGCGGGAAGGACTCGATGAACGAGCCTCGCCCGGCCATGAGCTCCGCGCGACCGTTCGAAAGCAGGTCGAGCGTCGAATATTGCTGGAAAACCCGCACCGGGTCATCGGAACTGAGCACCGTCACCGCGCTCGTCAGCCGAATATTTTTCGTCTTCACGGCAGCAGCCGCCAGTGCGACCGCGGGCGCCGAAGCGGCATAATCCGGCCGGTGATGCTCGCCCAGGCCGAACACATCGAGCCCGACCTGATCGGCGAGTTCGATCTCCTCGATCAGGTGCTTCAGTCGTTCGGCCCCCTCCGCCCCCTTGCTCCGGCTTGGATTGGGGTTCACGTCGGCAAAGGTATAGAGGCCTAGTTCCATGGCATGCATCCCGTTGAATTCATGTCTGGAGATAAGGATGGGGCAGTCGAGGTGCAATTACAAATTCTAGAACGAATTGTTCGAGAATATTGATGGGCGGCGCAGGTCCAACACCTGCGCCGCGACCAGAATTCGACTCCAAATTCAAGGACTTCAGAGCCGGAACGGAATCATCTTCCGAACGGCTTCGTATCGGAGATAAAGCCCGCCCCAGGCAATGAGGCCGAGATAGACGCCGAACAGCAGATGCGAAAACACCGGGCTGCCGACGCGCAGATGCGTCGCGATTGCCCCGCCGAGAAGACCGGTGAGGAGAATGGCGCCGAGCACCGATGTGCGCGGCAACGCATAGAGCAGCGCGCAGGCGAGCGTGATGATGCCGAGGCTACGCGCAAGCGCCGGGTCGGCGGAATAGCCGAGTGCCGTCAGCGTTTCCGTCACCGGCGCGATCGGCACAAGCTTGATCGCGCCGTCGAAGAGGAGGAAAGCAACGATGAGCCCGCTCATCACGCTCCCCGTCACGGTCTGCCAACGCGGCTGCACGGCATGTGAATCAACAACTACGGACATGGCTATATCCCCTTGTTCGGATTCCCGAATTCACATCCGGGTCAGCAGCTCGGCAAGCTGGTCGGCGCATTTGCCCCAGCCTTCATGGAAACCCATCTCCTCGTGGGTCTTCTTGTCCTCGGCTGTCCAGTGTGCAGCCGTCGCCGTGTATTTGGTACGGCCGTTGTCGAGATCTTCGAGCAGCACAGTCGCCGTCATGAACGGCTTTTCCGATGGCACCCAGGCACTGGTATAGGCGTCGGTGAAGACCAGCTTCTCGTTCTCGACGACCTCGAGATAGACGCCGCGGTTGGGAAACTCCTGTCCCTCCGGACTGCGCATGACGATGAGATTGGCGCCACCGGGGCGAAGGTCGATTTCGGCACGGGCAATGCTCCAGGGCCGTGGCACAAACCACTCCTTCATCAGCTCCGGATCCGTCCAGGCTTTGAAGATCTTTTCGCGCGGCGCATCAAACTCGCGGACGAGAACCAATTCGTGTTCGGCAGTAGCGGTCATTTCCAAATTCTCCGTTTGAACGAAACCCGTTTTGCATCAGGTTGTTACAAGGACGTTGGATCTGTCGCTGTCCCGACAGGCAGCAAGATTTCCTGCAAGATTTATTTCGCGAGGGGAAGCGCCGGCATATGCTGCAGGCTATCGATCTGCATGCGGATGTGAGCCGCTTCCGGTGCCGAATGCGCCAGCGCAATGGCACGATCGAAGGCCTCCCTTGCCTCGCGGACCCGGCCGATCTGCTTGAGGAGGCCACCGCGCAGGCCGTGGTAATAGAAATAGCCGTCAAGCTTCTCTTGCAGCGTCTCGACCAGCATCAACGCCTCTTCCGGCCCCCGCAGCTTCGATACGGCCACGGCTCGGTTGAGCGTGATGATCGGCGATGGCTGCATCCGCTCCAAAGCGCGATAAAGCAACTCGATCTCTTCCCAGTCTGTGTCCTCGGCACGCTTGGCACGCGAATGCAGCGCCGCGATCGCCGCCTGAAACTGATAGGGGCCGGGCTGCCGGTGGCGGATCGCCTTGTCGAGCAGCGCCAGCGCCTCGTTGATCAGCTCGCGGTTCCAGCGCGACCGATCCTGGTCTTCCAGAAGGACAATGTCGTTGTCTGCGCTGAAACGCGCCTCGCGCCGCGAGATCTGCAGCAGCATGAGCGCCAGCAATCCCATGATCTCGGGTTCGGCAGGAAAAATTCGCAGAAGCAGTCGGCCAAGACGGATCGCCTCATCGCTGAAGGCACAGGCCTCGCGCTCCGGATCTGCCTGACTGTAGCCTTCGTTGAAGACGAGATAGACCATGGTGCTGACGATCTGCAGCCGTTCTGCCCGTTCCGCCGCATCCGGCGTCTCGAACGGCACACCGGCCTTGGCAACGCGCGCCTTGGCTCGCGTGATACGCTGCTCCATGGCGCTTTCGCCGACGAGAAAAGCCCGCGCGATCTGCTGCACGGAAAGCCCCGAGACGATGCGCAGCGCCAGAGCAATCTGCTGCGTCGCGGGCAGGTCGGGATGGCAGCAGATGAACAGCAGCCGCAGGATATCGTCGCGATAGTTGGAATCGTCTAGCCGCTCGGCGATATCGCTCTCGGCGTCCCCGGTGTCGGAGATCAACTCCTCGTCGGGAAGCGCCTGCGTCTTCGAGCGTTTGCGCACCGCATCGATGCCGCTGTTGCGGCCAACGAAGATCAGCCATGCCGTAGGATCGCGCGGCGGCCCCTTGTCGAGCCAGGTGCGAATGGCGCGCAGGCAAGCCTCCTGGAAGGCCTCTTCCGCGATATCGAGATCGCGGAAGTATCTGAGCAGCGCGCCAAGCGCCTTCGGTCGGGCCGAAGCAAGCGTCACGTCGATCCAGGCAATGTCTGTCATGTCGAGGATTCTCCCGGCCGGAACACGTAGAAAGGCCGAATTTCGTAAGATGTGGAACCCGGGTTGACGGACGACAACTCCTTGGAAAAGGCCACGGCTTCCTCCAGCGTGTCGAAGTCAACCACATAGAAGCCGAGAAGCGCTTCCTTCGTTTCGGCGAAGGGACCGTCGAGCACCAGAGGCTCTTCCTTGCCCTTGCGCACGGTCGTCGCCGCCGTCGTCGGCATCAGTCGCCCGACCGGTCCAAGCTTGCCGGCCCTGGCGATCGGTTCCTGAACCGCGTAGAGCTTCGCCATCACGGCGTCCTCTTCCTCCTTGGTCCAGGAGAAAACCGTCTCTTCATTGGCATAACAAAGAATTGCATAAAGCATCTCATACTCCTCTTCCTCAATGACGCAGGAGTAACGCGATGCCCGGCAGGACGCAGCAAAAATTTGGAGTCTGGACGAGGGATGCAGGGTCTGATGCTGCGAGTGTAGCATCGCGCGGTCATCGGCAGTTAAAACGCCGCGATCAATATCCGTCGATCGCTCCGGGAGCGTCACTTCCCCTATGCTCATTGTGGGCTCACTCGTGCCATGAGCAGGGCATTGATGCTGGTTCATGGCAGCGGATACATCCCTTCACGGTGCCTTCCACCATTTCCTCCACTGTTGAAAAATGGCCTTGATGGTAGCTCGCTCCGGCGTAGAGTCTGGTTATGGGTATCTTCGACGTTGGTGACGGTTCGCACCGCAAAAATCTGAAGCAAGGCCTGCGTCGGATCGAGAAGGCCGATGGACGTCAAGCCTTCCGCTTGCAGCTCGTATTCGCAACGATCGATATCGCGATCCTCGCCTTCTTCATTCTTGGTCCGTACCTTCGATCGGGTCCGTCCTACCTGATCATCGACTACTTTATCGCCGCTTGGATCGCGATCGAAATGATCGCGCGAGCGGTTGCCGCGCCCTCCGTCCGCCAGTGGGCCCTTCGCCCCATGACGTGGATTGACTTGATTGTTCTGGCAACGCTCGCCTTCCCGGAGGTGCTCTTCAACTTTGCTTTCCTCAGGGTTCTCCGGCTGTGGGCAATCGGGCGCAGCCCGCTTATCAAGGAACTCTTGCATCGAGCGGGATACAGTCATCTGCTGGACGTTGTGCAGGCAGTGATCAACTTCGTGGTTTTCCTTTTTCTGATGACTGGCTTTGTCTACACCTCATTTTTCTACGACAAACCTGGTGGAGAGGGCTTCGTGGATGCGCTCTACTTCACTGCCGCCACCGTGACGACCACCGGATTCGGGGACATCACGTTGCCCGGGACCGTCGGAAAGCTCACCTCGGTCGTTACCATGATGGTTGGAATTTCCCTGTTTGTCCGGCTGGCCCAGGCGATCGTCAGGCCCCATAAGGTGACCTATGCCTGCCACCGATGCGGGCTGCAACGGCACGATGCAGATGCCGTCCATTGCAAGGCGTGTGGCGATATCCTCAACATCCCCGACGAAGGATCGTAGATATTTGAGGTGCTGACCCGACGGTGGTTGGCATGGGGTCTCTGCCCCTACCTGGCTGTCTGCTTGTCACCCGAAAGTGTGTGCGCAACGACCGCGTTTGCATGGCCGTGGCCCATCCCGTGTTCGCGCTTCAGCATGTCGACCAGTTCCATGTGCTTGGCAGGATAGTGACTTCGAACGATCTGCTGCCAGTCGTCGATAGGACGGCCGTATGTCTTTTCGATCGATGGAAAATACGAAGCAGGTCCTTTGACCTTCTCGATAGTCATCGCACGCCATCCCCTCTTCGTGCCGCGTCAATGGCAGCAACGTCGATTTTCTTCATGGTCATCATCGCTTCGAATGCGCGGCTTGCTTGGTCGCCGCCGGCTGCAAGGGCATCCATGAGAGTGCGGGGTGTAATCTGCCAGGAAATTCCCCACTTGTCCTTGCACCAGCCACATTCGCTTTCCTGGCCGCCATTGCCGACAATCGCATCCCAATAGCGGTCTGTTTCTTCCTGATCCTCGGTGCTGATCTGGAATGAGAACGCCTCGTTGTGCTTGAACGTGGGGCCGCCATTCAATCCGATGCAAGCGACACCGAATACGGTGAATTCGACGACCAGCACGTCTCCCTCTTTTCCATCGGGGTAGCTGCCAGGCGCTCTGGTGATGGCACCGACCTTACTGTCTGGAAAAGTCGCAGCATAGAATCGGGCGGCTTCCTCCGCGTCCTTGTTGTACCACAGGCAAATTGTGTTCTTAGACATTGGTTGCTCCTCCGGCTTGCTGTCTCCGTCAGGTCGAGAACCGACCCGATGGTACAATGACGCACAAGCGGCCTCCAATCCGACATCATGTTCGAGATAGCGGCACTTTTATTTGTCGCCTCGCGGGCCGACTGGCGCCTCGGTAGCTTTGCGTCAACAACTGACCACTACGGGCCGGCGTGCGTTAATCAAGCCCCGGACGCAGCCCATCAATCTGTTTAAACAACGGTTAACCAACCAGGCGCATATTAGCGACGCTGCAAGGGCATATGTGCAGCACGCATGTAAAGCATGGCAGTGCAGTGACTTGCATAAAAAGGGGTCCGCAGCAGCTGATTGCGGACCCCTTTCTGATTTTGGTTTGGAAGCAAGATCTCAGAAGCGTTGTGGCGCCGCCGGCTTGTTGCCGACGATGGCGTCGATGCGCGCCAGAACCTCTGAATTTACCTTGTTCTTGTTCTCCAGGGCCGCGAGGTTGTCCTTCAATTGGCTAAGCCGCGATGCACCGAGAATGACCGTCGAGACGTGGCGGTTCGAAAGGCACCAAAGCAGGGCGAGATGGGTCATGGATATTCCGATCTCGTCGGCAAGGCGCGTCAATTCCTCTACCTGGGATAGCTGCGCGCGTCCGGCTTCGCTCGACCATTTCTCCTTGAGCCATTCATATCCGGGCAGGTTCAGGCGGCTATCGTTCGGGGTACCCTTGTTGTACTTGCCGGTCAGGATGCCTGACGCCAGCGGCGACCAGATCGTCGTGCCGAGCCCCATCAGTTGGTAAAGCGGCAGGTAATCGCTCTCCACCTTCTGACGCTCGAAGATATTATACTGAGGCTGCTCCATCGTCGGCGGCGTTATGCGCAGGTCACGTGCCACCGCGAAGGCTTCCGTCAGTTGCTGCGCCGACCATTCGGAGGTGCCCCAGTAGAGAACCTTGCCCTGAGTGACCAGATCGTGCATCGCGCGTACGGTCTCTTCGATTGGCGTATCGATATCAGGGCGATGGCAGAAATAGAGATCAAGATAGTCCACCTGCAGGCGCTTCAACGCAGCGTGCGCGGCATCTGTCACATGCTTCCGCGACAGGCCTCTCTGCGTCGGCTTGCTGCCACCCCAGAAAACCTTGCTCGAAACGATATAGCTGTCGCGGGTCCAGCCCAGAGTCTTGAGCGCTTCCCCCATGACCACTTCCGATTTCCCGCTCTCGTAGCCCTCGGCGTTATCAAAGAAGTTGACGCCGTTGTCGTAGGCATGTGCCATCAAGCTTACGGCATCGCCGCCGTCGACTTGCTTGCCGAACGTAACCCACGATCCGAACGAAAATTCACTGACCTGCAGGCCAGACTTCCCAAGACGGCGATATTCCATGACGTTTCCTCTCCACTGACGACGGTGAGTGTACTAGCGGAAGATCCGTTCTGCGGCAAATGAGCCAAACTGCACTAAGAGATCGCGGTAATCTCGAGTTCCTGCCCACCGACTTCGACGGCATCGCCGACGGCCTTGCCTATCAGGAGCCGGGCAACCGGCGAGACGAAGGAGATCGAGCCGGTCTTGGGATCGGCTTCGTCCTCGCCGACGATGCGGTAGGTCTGCACGCGGCCGTCGTCGCGGCTGAAGGTCACCGTGCTGCCGAACGCCACGGTGTCGGTCGAGACCGGATCCGGGACCAGTTGGGCCGTGCGCACCCGGGCCAGAAGATAGCGGGCGTCACGCAAGGGGGCTGCGGCCTGGCGCCGCCGTTCGTTCACATCTTCGATTGCGCTCGCGGCCTCGTAGGCCTCGCGCGCTTGCTGAAGCTGCAGTTCGAGGGCCTTCAATCCCGCTTCCGTAACAAGGTTCGGATGGGGCGAAATTACCCGGTCGGGCAGCAGCGTTTCCGAAGCTGTTTCGAAGCTCTCTTCCTTGGTGAAGGCAACGGCCAAATCTCTAAACTCCATCTTTGCTGCCGCGCGCTCGGGCAGTGCATGAGGCAATCGTCTCGCCCGAATTCGAACGTGCATATACCGGCAACCGACGAGCGGCCAATCCCGCGTGTCAGATCATCGTAGCCGTCCACTATACACGAAAACGATGGTCAGCTCTCCGAAAGCGTCCGCCTCACGGCGCTGCGCCAGCCCTTGAGCTTCGCCGCACGCGTCTTCTCATCCATGTCGGGTTCGAAGCGACGATTGCGCTTCCAGCTTTTGGCAAAGCCTGTGCGATCAGGCCAGACCCCGGCCCTGCTCCCGGCGAGCCAGGCAGCGCCCAATGCCGTGGTCTCTAGGATCACCGGCCGATCGACCGGTGCGTTGAGAATATCGGCAAGCCGCTGCATCGTCCAATCGGACGCCACCATGCCCCCATCGACGCGCAGCACGGTGCTTTCCACGCCGCCTTTCCAGTCCTTGTGCATGGCATCGAGCAGATCGCGCGACTGGTAGCAGACCGCCTCGAGCGCGGCGCGGGCAAATTCCTTTGGACCGCTGTTGCGCGTCAGGCCAAAGATCGCACCCCGCGCGTTGGCGTCCCAATGCGGCGCGCCGAGGCCGGTGAAGGCCGGCACCAGGTAGAGCTCTTGGGTCGAATCTGCCGCATCGGCAAGCTCGCCGGTGCGCGATGCGCTATCGATGATGCCCAGACCGTCGCGCAGCCATTGCACGGCAGCGCCCGCGATGAAGATCGAGCCTTCCAGCGCATAGGTCGTCTCGCCGTTCAGCCTGTAGGCAATCGTCGTCAGCAGCCTGTTCTTTGAACGCACGATGTCGCTGCCGGTGTTGAGCAGCGCGAAGCAGCCTGTGCCATAGGTCGACTTCATCATGCCCGGCTCGAAGCAGGCCTGTCCGATCGTCGCCGCATGCTGATCGCCCGCTACGCCGAGGATCGGGATCGAGGCCCCGAGGATATCGTGCTCGGTCACGCCAAAGTCGTCGGCACAGTCTTTCACGTCAGGCAGCATCGCCGCGGGAACGCGCAGGATGTCGAGCAGTTCCTTGTCCCAGGCATTTTCGGCAATGTTGTACATCAGCGTTCGCGATGCGTTGGTCGCATCCGTTGCAAAGCACTTGCCGCCGGTCAGGCGCCAGATCAGAAAGGTATCGACCGTGCCGAAGCAAAGCTCGCCCTTGGCAGCGCGGGCTCTCGCGCCCTTCACATTGGCAAGCATCCAGGAAAGCTTGGTGCCGGAAAAATAAGGATCGAGAAGCAGGCCCGTCTTCTTGGTGAAAGTCTTTTCGAGGTCCTGCTTCTTCAGCTTGTCGCAGTAGCTGGCCGTGCGCCGATCCTGCCAGACGATCGCGTTGTGGATCGGCCGGCCGCTCTCGCGCTCCCAGACAACGACAGTCTCCCGCTGGTTGGTGATCCCGAGCGTGGCAATATCCTTGGCTTCGATCTTCGCTTCGCGGATCGCCATCTTGATCGTGGAGACGACGGAATCCCAGATCTCCTCCGGGTCGTGCTCGACCCAGCCGGAACGCGGATAGAGCTGGGTGAACTCCTTCTGCCCCGCGCCGGCGATCTGCATGTCGCCATCGAACACGATCGCCCGCGTCGATGTCGTCCCCTGATCGATCGCCAGAACATATCCGCTCATGCCAGTCCTCCCCGCGTCATGATTATCGCGTCGAATCAATAGGACAGCCGAACGGGCGAGGAAAGCGCCCGGTGTCGTTTTGGACACAAGAGATTTGCCAGGAACGCAATTGCCAGCGCTGCCGCTTTGCGCATAACCTCCCATTCTATTGCGTCGCAAAACCGATCAGACCGGGAGAACTACATGGCCAGGACAGTCGTCGTCACCGGATCCACCAGCGGCATCGGCCTGGCAATTGCCACGGCGTTTGCCGGCAAAGGCGACAACCTCGTCATCAACGGCTTCGGAAAACCCGAAGAAATCAAGGCGATAACCGAACGCCTTGAATCATTGTCCAAAGCCGGCGTGATCCATCATCCCGCTGACATGACCAAGCCCGCGGAGATCGCCGACCTGATCGAGACCGCCGCCAAGCGCTTCGGCACGGTCGATGTCCTGGTCAACAACGCCGGCATCCAGCATGTCGAGAAGATCGAGGATTTCCCGATCGAAAAGTGGGACCAGATCATTGCCATCAATCTGTCCAGCTCCTTTCATACGATGCGGGCTGCAATACCGCTGATGAAGGCGAAGAAGCACGGCCGGATCATCAACATTGCCTCGGCGCACGGGTTGGTGGCCTCGCCGTTCAAATCCGCCTATGTCGCGGCGAAGCATGGTATACTCGGCCTGACGAAGACGGCAGCGCTCGAGCTCGCGGAATTCGGCGTGACCGTAAACGCGATTTGCCCGGGCTATGTCCTGACGCCGCTCGTCGAGAAGCAGATACCCGATACGGCCAAGGCCCGTGGGATGACCGAGGAACAGGTCAAGACCGAGGTGATCCTCAAGGCTCAGCCGACGCATGAATTCGTCAAGGCGGAAGAGATTGGCGCGCTGGCTCTCTATCTCGCAAGCGACGACGCCCGTCAGGTCACCGGTACCCATATCTCGATTGACGGTGGCTGGACGGCGGCATAACCATTCAAAATAAAGATAAAAAACAAGGAACAACATGAACGACTGCATCCGCTTCATCCTGAATGGCGAGGACGTCTCCTTAAACGATGTCCGGCCGACCGAGACGCTTCTTGATTTCCTCCGGTTGAAGCGGCGGCTCACGGGCACGAAGGAAGGATGCGCGGAAGGTGACTGCGGCGCCTGCACGGTTCTCGTCGGTCGGCTGATCGACGGCAAGCTGCACTACGAATCCGTCAATGCCTGCATTCGCTTCATGGGATCGCTGAACGCGACCCACGTCGTCACCATAGAGCATCTGGCGGCCAAGGACGGGACGCTGCACCCGGTACAGCAGGCAATGGTCGATTGTCATGGCTCGCAATGCGGCTTCTGCACGCCGGGCTTCATCATGTCCTTGTACGGCCTCTGGCTGTCGAACGAGAAGCCGAGCCGCGCCGATATCGAAAAGGCGCTCCAGGGCAATCTCTGTCGCTGCACCGGCTATGAGCCGATCGTGAAGGCGGCAGAACAGGTGAGCCGCGTCCGCCCGAGCGCATTGTTCGATCCGCTGCAGAGAACCCGATCCGACATCGTCGCAAGGCTTTGGGCCATGCAGCCGAGCGGTACCATCTCGATCACATCAGGCGACGAGCGCCTGCTCGTTCCGAAGTCGGAAGAGGCCCTCGCACGGATTCTGGCCGATGAACCGAACGCAACCATTGTTGCCGGCTCCACTGACGTCGGGCTGTGGGTGACCAAGCAGATGCGGGCATTGAACCCCGTCGTCTTCATCAATCACCTGTCGGAACTGCAGACGATCACGGCGGGCGAAGGCGGCTTCACCATCGGCGCCGGCGTCACCTACTCCCGCGCGTTCGAAACCATTGCCGGAAAGGTGCCGACGCTTGGTCGCCTTATCGACCGCATCGGCGGCGAGCAGGTTCGCAACATGGGAACGATCGGCGGCAACATCGCCAACGGCTCGCCGATCGGCGACAGCCCACCGCCACTGATCGCGCTCGGCGCCACCGTCAAGCTGCGCTCGACCCAGGGCACGCGTATGCTGCGGCTCGAGGATTTCTTCATCCACTATGGCAAGCAGGACCGCCGCCCCGGCGAGTTCGTGGAAAGCATCTTCGTGCCCTACCCCGCCGAGGACACGAAATTCTCCGTCTACAAGATCACCAAGCGCCGCGACGAAGACATCACCGCCGTTCTTGGCGCCTTCTATCTGACGCTGGACGCCGAAGGTGACGTCAACGACATCCGCATTGCCTTCGGTGGCATGGCCGGCACGCCCAAGCGCGCCCGGGCCGTCGAGAGCGAACTGATGGGCAAGCCTTGGAACGAGGAAACCACCGAAGCCGCCCGGGCCGCCTTCGATGCTGATTTCCAACCGCTCAGCGACTGGCGCGCAACGGCCGAATACCGGCAGCTGACCGCCAAGAACCTGCTCACGCGCTTCTATCTTGAAACCTCGGGCACGCCCGCGGAACTTCGCCGCTTCGAGGAGGTGGCATAATGGATAAATCTGCCTTCCCCGAACCCAAGTTCATCATCAACGGGGCCATGCATGGCTCGCTGCGCCACGATTCCGCGCACAAGCATGTGACCGGAGCCGCCGACTACATCGACGACCTGCCGGAACCCGCGGGCCTGCTGCACGGCGCGCTTGGACTATCCGACCGCGCGCACGCCGAGATTCTCAGCATGGACCTCTCGGAGGTTGCGGCGACGCCGGGCGTCGTGTGGGTGTTCACCGGCAAGGACGTCCCTGGCGTCAACGATGTCAGCTCCAACGGCAGCCACGACGAGCCGCTGCTTGCCGAGACCAAGGTTGAATTCCACAACCAGCCGATTTTCGCTGTCATTGCCGAGAGCCGCGACATTGCTCGCCGCGCCGCCCGCAAGGCCAAGATCGAATATCGCGACCTTCCACACTGGAGCGACATCGACGGCGCATTGGAAAACGGCAGCCCGCTGGTGATCACGCCGATGACGCTGAAGCGGGGCGAAGCCAAGTCGGAGATGGAGAAGGCACCGCGCCGCCTCACGGGGCAGATGCGGATTGGCGGCCAGGAGCACTTTTATCTCGAAAGCCACATCGCCATGGCGATCCCCGGCGAAGACGACGAAGTTGCCGTCTGGTCGTCGACACAGCATCCGAGCGAAATCCAGCATATTGTCGGCCACGTCCTCAACATCCCGTCGAATGCAGTCACCGTGAACGTGCGTCGCATGGGCGGCGGCTTCGGCGGCAAGGAAACCCAGGGAAACCAGTTTGCCGCTCTGGCCGCCATCGCCGCCAAGAAGCTCAAGCGCGCCATCAAGTTCCGTCCCGACCGCGACGAAGACATGGCAGCGACCGGCAAGCGCCATGATTTCCTGGTCGATTACGAACTCGGCTTCAACGACGAAGGCCGTATCCACGCGGTGGATGCGACCTACGCCGCACGCTGCGGCTTCTCGTCCGACCTTTCCGGTCCGGTGACCGACCGCGCGCTCTTCCATGCGGATTCCAGCTATTTCTACCCGCATGTTCACCTGACCTCGAAGCCGCTCAAGACCCATACGGTCTCGAACACCGCGTTTCGTGGTTTCGGTGGCCCGCAGGGAATGCTGGGCGGCGAGCGCTTCATTGAGGAGATCGCCTATGCCGTCGGCAAGGACCCCCTGGAGGTCCGCAAGCTCAACTTCTACGGCCAGCCCGGCTCAGGGCGCACCCTGACACCCTACCACCAGGAGGTCGAGGACAGCATTCTGGAGCGGATCGTCGGCGAACTGGAAGAGAGCGCCGATTATCAGGCTCGCCGCAAGGCGATCATCGAGTTCAACCGCGACAGCCGCTACATCCGCAAGGGGATCGCGCTGACCCCGGTGAAATTCGGCATCTCTTTCACCATGACCGCCTTCAACCAGGCCGGAGCCCTCGTGCACGTCTATCAGGACGGATCGGTCCACCTGAACCACGGCGGCACCGAAATGGGCCAGGGTCTTTACACCAAGGTCGCACAGGTCCTCGCTGACAGCTTCCAGATCGATATCGAGCATGTGAAGATCACCGCGACGACGACAGGCAAGGTACCGAACACATCGGCAACGGCCGCGTCCTCCGGTTCGGACCTCAATGGCATGGCTGCCTACGATGCCGCCCGGCAGATCAAGGAGCGGCTGGTCGGCTTTGCTGCCGATATGTGGGGAGTGCCGGAATCGGAGGTGGTCTTCCTTCCGAACCGCGTGCGCGTCGGCGACAAGGAAATCCCCTTCTCCGACTTCATCAAGCAGGCTTATTTCGCCCGCGTGCAGCTCTCGGCTGCCGGCTTCTACAAGACGCCGAAAATCCACTGGGACCGAGCCGCCGGCAGGGGCACACCGTTCTACTACTATTCCTACGGCGCATCCTGCACCGAAGTCTCTATCGACACACTCACCGGCGAATATCTGATCGACCGCACCGATATCCTCCACGATGTCGGCCGCTCGTTGAACCCGGCCATCGATATCGGCCAGGTCGAAGGCGCCTTCGTTCAGGGCATGGGCTGGCTGACCACAGAAGAACTCTGGTGGGATGCCAAGGGCCGCCTGCGCACGCACGCACCCTCGACCTACAAGATCCCGCTGGCCTCCGACCGTCCGAAGATCTTCAACGTCCGCCTCGCGGAATGGTCGGAAAACGCCGAGCACACCATCGGTCGCTCCAAGGCCGTCGGCGAGCCGCCCTTCATGCTGGCGATCTCCGTGCTGGAAGCTCTGTCGATGGCTGTCGCCAGCGTCGCGGATTACAAGGTGTGCCCAAAGCTCGATGCGCCGGCAACGCCCGAACGGGTGCTGATGGCCGTCGAGCGAATGAAGAAGGTGTAACTGATGACCCGGCGCGAGGTCCTCTCAGGGTTTATTCCGAGGAGTGACTTCCGCGGTTTCCTCGCGACGCGCCCGCACGCGATC
The DNA here is from genome assembly GCF_001692185.1 of Rhizobium sp. AC44/96. Lineage (NCBI taxonomy): Bacteria > Pseudomonadati > Pseudomonadota > Alphaproteobacteria > Hyphomicrobiales > Rhizobiaceae > Rhizobium > Rhizobium sp. AC44/96. The sequence goes on along the minus strand of NZ_LXKO01000007.1, from coordinate 69,430 downwards.
CTGATCGAGATCATCGGCACGCAGGGCTCGACGCCACGGGAAACCGGGACCTTCATGCTCGTGTCTGACGATGCCATCTGGGGCACGATCGGCGGCGGACAATTCGAATACATGGCGATCCGCAACGCGCGGGAACTGCTCGCCGGCTCCGGCGGCCTGGAAACGATGGACATCCCCCTCGGCCCAGAGATCGGGCAATGCTGCGGTGGGCGAACGCAGTTGCGCTTCCGCAAGGTGACAGGCGGTGTCGTTTCCGAACTGGAGAAAAAGCGAAGCGGCGAAACGGAGCAGCAATCCGAAGTCTACCTCTTCGGCGCCGGCCACGTCGGACGGGCGCTGGCGGCCGCTCTTGCGCCGTTGCCGCTACTGGTAACGCTGGTCGAAACCCGCAAGGAAGAGCTCGCCAATCTACCAGCCGAAGCCCGGACGCGTCTCGTCCCGATGCCCGAAGCGTTGGTTGAGGAAATTCCCTCCGGCGCCGCCGTGGTCATTCTCACTCACGACCATGCGCTCGACTTTCTGATTGCGCGGGAAGCGCTCGCCCGCACCGATCTCGCCTATACCGGCATGATCGGCTCCGCCACGAAGCGTGCCACCTTCTCCAGCTGGCTGCTGCGCGAAGGCAGCGGCGAGAAAAACTGGATGGACAGGCTGACGCTGCCGATCGGCGGCTCGACGGTCAGGGACAAGCGACCCGAAGTCATCGCCGCCATGACCGCCGCCGAGATCCTGACAGCGCTTGCCGCCCATCATCGCCTGAGTTCCGCCTCGTAGCGCGGCTCGCGGCCGTCGAGAAATCCGAGGTCGCGCTTCACACGGTCAGGCATCCCTTCCATATAAAGTCGATCGGCCCGCCGACGGTGGAGGAGCATTATGCGCCCCAACCCGACGATCCAACGCAGGACGCCGTGACCATCCAATTCTCTGCTGTGCTCGATAGCGCTGCTATTGCAGTTCATGACATCACCTCGACAATCTGATCTGTTAGGTTGCAGTTTGCGGAAAAAAGTGATGCAATTCCAATCGAACAACCATCTGCATACATAAAGAGAACTTATCTATGAAGCTGTCGAAGCAATTTCCGCTGAATGCCCTGCGTGTCTTCGAGGCTGTGGCGCGGCTTGGCAGTTTCACGAAGGCCGGCGAGGAACTGGGCATGACCCAGACGGCGGTCAGCTACCAAGTAAAGCTTCTTGAGGAGAATATCGGCGAACCACTCTTCCTCCGCCGACCGCGCCAGATCTCGCTCACGGAAACCGGTGAACGGCTGGCGCCGCGGGTCGCCGAAGCCTTCGAGACGCTGCAGCAGGCCATTGCCGAAGCCCGCGGCGAAACGGAGGTGACGCTGACGATCACCTGCCTGACCACCTTCGCCTCGCAATGGCTGGCGCGCCGGCTGGGCAACTTCCAACTCGCCAATCCACATATCGCCGTGCGGCTCAGCACCTCGGACGCGCTTGTCGATTTCAGCCGCGAAGCTGTCGATGTCGCCATCCGCTCGGGCAACGGCGTGTGGCCTGGCCTGCGGGTGGAGAAGCTGATGGAGGTCTATTTCACCCCGATGCTGAGCCCGGCGCTGGCCGAAAGCATCGGCGGTATCCATGAACCGGCTGACCTGTTGAAGTTGAAGATCTTCGACCCCTCCGATCCATGGTGGCTGCAATGGCTGGAGGAGGCTGGCGTGCGCAGCGCGGGACTTGAGAAACGCATCAAGAGTTTCTACGGCGCTCAGGCCTTCGAAGCGGCGGCGGCCGTGGCCGGCCAAGGCGTCGCCATCCTTACGCCTGCCTTCTATCCGGACGAACTTGCCAGCGGAAAACTCTACCGCCCCTTCGAACTGCAATGTTCCGACGACCGCGGCTATTGGCTGGCTTACCCCGAAAACCGTCGCAACGTTGCCAAGATCCGAGCCTTCCGCAACTGGATTTTGGCGGAAATGAAGGCGGACAGACAGTAATCAGACGTCAATATCCCATCTCGGGCGCGTAGAAGCAGCGCGGCGTATCCTCGTTCGGAAACAGGCAGAGATGGTAGTCGCCATCGCCTGACTTCATCGCCTTGGTCATCGGTAGAAAAAAGACGTGCGCGTGAGTAACAAGACGGTGATCGCCGGGCAGCAATGTCACCCGATAGCCCCGCGGGGTAATTGCAACGCTCTTCGGAGGGATCATCTGACAGTCGCCGGTCTCGTTGTTGCCGTTGCAACAGAAGGGCTCGTAGCTCCAGCCCGTCGGCGCGTCATGGGCGTAAACCCCTGATGCAAAGGCAATCATCACAAACACAAGAATACTGCGCATCGGCATCTTCTCCGTCGATGAATGCGTCGCCGTGATGATGCGGTTCCGACCTCATCGCGGTGGCCTCAAACAGAAGTGTAATCGAATCTTAACATTTCAAGGACCGCCAAATTCCCACCGGGGAGCGATGCCGCCGCGGGCTGGGCGCCCGTCCGTATCCCGCAGGCCGCTGCATTCGGGAAAACAAAAATGGACGCACGCACTTAGTCAGCCTGGGGAAGAGCGCTGATTGACGTGTTTCCCCTTTCCTCCGGCCCGAACTTTTTGCATGGTGCTGAATCGGAGGAAGAACAGGGGAACTGAATGTATGAATACGCCATAGCGTGGGAATGGCTGGCCTTTGCGGCCCGCTGGTTCCACGTCATCACCGCAGTCGCCTGGATCGGCTCGTCCTTTTATTTCATCGCGCTCGATCTCGGCCTGGTGAAGCGTCCGCATCTTCCCGTCGGCGCCTATGGCGAGGAATGGCAGGTCCACGGCGGCGGTTTCTACCATATCCAGAAATACCTGGTGGCGCCGGCGCAGATGCCCGAGCACCTGACCTGGTTCAAATACGAGAGCTATTTCACCTGGCTTTCCGGCTTCCTGATGCTCTGTATCGTCTATTACGGCGGCGCCGATCTGTTCCTGATCGATCGCCACGTGCTCGACGTCAGCGCTCCCGTCGCGATCGCGATCTCGCTCGCCTCGCTCGCCGTCGGCTGGATCATCTATGACCTGCTCTGCAAGTCGCCGATCGGCAAGAACACCTGGGGCCTGATGGTGGTGCTCTATGCCGTGCTGGTGTTCATGGCCTGGGGCTATACGCAGCTCTTCACCGGCCGCGCCGCCTTCCTACATCTCGGCGCCTTCACGGCCACGATCATGTCGGCCAACGTCTTCATGATCATCATCCCGAACCAGAAGATCGTCGTCGCCGATCTCATCGCCGGCCGCACACCGGATGCGAAGTATGGCGCGATCGCCAAGCAGCGCTCGCTGCACAACAACTACCTGACGCTGCCCGTCATCTTCTTCATGCTGTCGAACCACTACCCGCTGGCTTTCGGCACAGCTTACAATTGGGTGATCGCGGCGCTGGTTTTCCTGATGGGCGTGACCATTCGCCATTGGTTCAACACCACGCATGCCCGGAAGGGTCGTCCGACATGGACGTGGATCGCCACCGTCATCCTGTTCATCCTGATCATGTGGTTGTCGACCGTACCCAAGGTTCTGACCGGCGAAAAGGACGCGGCCGCCGAAACCGTCGCGCCCGCTTTCCAGCAGTTTGCCGGCGACCCGCATTTTCCCGCGGTGAAGCAGCTCGTCTCGACGCGCTGTTCGATGTGTCATGCCGCCGAGCCCGTCTATGAGGGCTTGGCGCGGCCGCCAAAGAACGTCGTCCTTGAAAACGATGCCGAAATTGCCGCCCATGCGCGCGAGATCTATATTCAGGCGGGCCGCAGCCATGCAATGCCGCCCGGCAATGTGACCGACATCACGCCGGACGAGCGCAAGCTGCTGGTCGCCTGGTTCGAAAGCGCTGTCGAAGGCAAGAAGGAATGATGACCATCCCCCGCGCCCTGCTTCTGCTTTCTGCGCTGGCCCTTTGCGGCCAGATCGCGACGACGGCCTTGGCGGAGGCGACAACGGCGAGCGACTTTTCGGGGGATCTCAACGCCCTCGGGACGGAGCCGTTCTGGGCCGTGACAATTCGGGCTGACGGCGTGACCTTCAGCCGGCCGGGCGAAGACGATGTCAAAAGCGCAAATCCCGGCCCGGCGGTTGCCCAAGGCGCTGCAACATGGACAGTCCCAGGCGGCGCTGCGCCGTTCACGCTGACACTCACCAAGGAAGCCTGCTCCGACGGCATGTCCGACCGCCACTACACTTTCAAGGCAACGCTGGCATTTCAGGACAAGACACTATACGGCTGCGCCGCGTCTCCGGCAGCGATCGCTGCCCAGCCTGCGCCCTGACGCAAGTCGAGAAGCAGCTTCAACGGCCAGTCTCGCGAGATACCAGAGAGCCGCGCCGCACGACACAAACGAAAACCATGATCGATAAAGGCGAACGCCCATGACACAAACCCTTCTCCGTGGCCGCCTGCTCTCCTTCCTGCGTGCCCCGCAGAGCCTGACCGACACCGAGAGCTACCGCTATGAAGCCGACGGTGGGCTGCTGATGCAGAACGGCCAGATCGTCGCGTCCGGGCCATACGCCGAGGTCAAGGCCAAGGCGGCCGGAGATGTTGCCGAGATCGACCACCGCCCGCATCTGATCATGCCCGGCTTCATCGACATGCATCTGCACTTCCCGCAGATGCAAGTGATCGCCTCCTATGCCGCCAACCTCCTGGAATGGCTGAACACCTACACCTTCCCGGAGGAATGCCGTTTCGTCGAGAGCGCACATGCTGAGCGCATCGCGACCCATTTCTACGACGAACTGATCCGCCACGGCACGACGACGGCGGTTGCCTATTGCTCCGTCCATAAGACCTCGGCCGACGCCTTCTTCTCCGAGGCTATGAAGCGCAACATGCGCATGGTCGGCGGCAAGGTGATGATGGACCGCAACGCGCCGCAGGGCCTGCTTGATACACCGCAGATGGGCTATGACGAGACCCGCCAGATCATCGCCGACTGGCACGGCAAGGGACGCAACCACGTCGCCATCACCCCGCGCTTTGCGATCACCTCCACGCCGGCGCAAATGGAAGCGAGCCAGGCGCTGGCGCGCGAATTTCCGGACCTGCATATCCAGACGCATCTCTCGGAGAACCACGACGAGATCAAGTTCACCTGCGAACTCTACCCCGAGGCGGTCGACTACACCGATATCTACGCCCGCTACGGCCTGCTGGGCGACAAGACGCTTTTCGGCCACTGCATCCATCTCTCGGACCGCGAAGCGGATGCGATGAGCGAAGCCGGCTCGGTCGCCGTTCACTGCCCGACCTCCAATCTCTTCCTCGGCTCCGGCCTCTTCCCACTGAAGGCGCTGGCGCGGCGCGACAAGCCTGTGCGTATCGGCGTCGCCACGGATATCGGCGGCGGCTCGAGCTATTCCATGCTGCGCACGATGGATGAGGCCTACAAGATCCAGCAACTGCTCGGCGAACGCCTGAACCCGCTGGAAAGCTACTACCTCATGACATTGGGCAACGCCCTGTCACTGTCATTGGCCGACAAGATCGGCACGCTGGATAACGGCACCGACGCCGACGTCGTCGTCCTGAACGCCGCCGCTACGCCTGCCATGGCATTGAAGATGGAGGTGGTAAAGACACTGCCCGAAGAACTCTTCCTGCTTCAGACCATGGGTGACGACCGGGCAATCGTCGAGACCTACGTGGCCGGCGTCGCTTTCAAGAGCACAATCTAGGGCAGCCGGGACCGGACGGCCGCGATTACTCGGATTCCAACATCGATACAGGCCGCCGCAGTGGCAGCCTGTATCGATGCGGAAGGATTACATCGTGCCCATGCTTTTCATTGCGTTGTCCATGTGCATCTTGCAGTCGTCCATCTTCTTGGCCTTCATCGAATCGTGAGCCATCATCATTTCCTTGGATGCCATCTCCTTCTTTTCCTTCATCATCGGATCGGTCATTCCGTCGATTTTCGTCTGCATTTTCATCATCGACGCATTGTCGCATTTCGCCTTCATCATAGTCTCTGCGGCAAGCACCGGCGTGACCGATACCGATGCCAGAACAATGGCAGCCAGGGTGAATTTCAACATCGTCTTCTCCTCATTGTGGGCACCATTGCCCGTTGGTAAAGCCGCTCAGATTCCCGCGTACCATTCGTAACCACGATCTTCCCAGAACCCGCCTTTGCCGCCCCACAGGCCGGCGAAGCTGTCCTTGATCTCGATCCTCATCAGGTATTTCGCGTGCTTGTAGCCGAGGTGCCGCTCGACCCGCAGGCGCAGCGGCGCGCCGTGGGCGACCTCGAGATCCTTGCCGTTGAGCTGATAGGCAAGAAGCGTCTGCGGGTGGAACGCATCTATGAGATCAATGCTCTCGTAATAAGTGCCGCTGCCGTCCATCGTCTGTTCAAGCTGATCAGCACAATAGAACACAGCATAGCGCGCACCAGTCTTCAGGCCCGCGCTCTGCAGCAACGGCCCCAAAGGTGTGCCGGTCCATTTGCCGATGGCGCTCCAGCCCTCAACACAGTCATGACGGGTGATCTGTGTGCGCGATGGAAGCAGCTTCAGGTCGGAAAGAGAAAGGGCGACGGGACGCTCTACCAAACCGTCGATCTTTAGCCGCCAATCGGCGAACCCATTTTCCACAAGGCGAGCATACTCTTCGCTATCGGGCTGACTGGTCCCGTTTGGCTTGAAGGTCGGCGAAATATCCGCCTCCGAGAATTCACGAGCCAGCTTGTTCTTGGGAACCAATAGCCGCTGGCTTTTCAGCGTCAGTTGCTCTGCCATTGCGAGAACATTTTGAACGTTGGCATCCTGGGAAACGTCATCGCAGCCAGTCAGGCCGATAGCCCCGAGCCCCACGGCCGATCCGATCAACAGACGACGGCGTGTGATCGAAAAGGTCATTTATCGTCTCCTGCAATTTCAATGGCATAGCGACCGGTGATCATCGAACGCAGGTTGTTCCAAAGGCCGGAGAGAATGACCATTGAGACGTGCAGGATGACGAAGAGAACGATCGACCATGCACAGATGAAGTGAATGGAGCGCGCTGACTGCCGCCCGCCGAAGACATCGAGCAGAAACGGATATCCCGCGTCGATGCCGGGGGACATGGTCAAACCGGTCGCCAGCATTAGCGGCAGCAGAACGAAGATCACGGCGAGGTAAACCAGCTTCTGCAGGACATTGTAGTGACGCGCTTTCTCACCCTTTGGAAAGCGCAACCGCGCATGGTCGGCAATCTCTTGCTTGAGATGACGCGGCGACATCTCCTCCGCGCTAGGCGCCAGATCACGGCGGAAGTGCCCCGTTGCGACGCCATGCAAGGTGTAAACCAGCCCGTTGATGACGAAGAGCCAGGCAAAGAAAAAATGCCACCGGCGACCTGTTGCCAAGTCCTGATAGCTCGGTATCGTCGACCACGACGGGAAACCTCGTTGCGCTGCATCGTCACCGGCCCCCGAAATGCCCAGAATACCGGTCGTCGTTACAGTGAGACTGCCAACTCGCAAAATGCCGCGGAAACCATCTCCTTCTTCGACCGCCTCGATCGAAAGCCATGAGGGATCGGCGTCGGCGCCATATTGCCCCCAATAGAGGGCCGGATGCGCATTGAATATCTGGAGTCCGCTCATCAAAAGCAGGCTAAGACAGAGCACGTTGATCCAGTGCGTGAGACGAGTCAGCGCCGAATGGCGTTGAATGAACGTCGTCCTTGGCGCTCCCGGCGGTCTTTCGTCGTAGTCTTCGATCGTCGCCATGGTCGTCCCTCGACGCCGGGTTGCGGGCGTCTCATGGCAAGTACGGGAGGCAAGCGAGATTTGTTACACCAAGGATGAGATTGTTGTGGCGGCCGCTCGAGGTCGTCTGGTTTTTGACAGTGGATGTCGGCATAGCGAAACCGCCAGAGAGAACGGCTACAACAAGCCATTGAGCGGCATCCTAAAACGCGATCTCGGGCTGTTGACTTGATGGGTATTCTGCAGGCGTGTACCACTTAACGTCGCGACCATGGCAGCGGTTTGGGCCAGCTTCAATGCCTCACCGCGAGATTGGCCGCCGCTTTGATTTCGTGCATGCAAGGAGATTGCCACGCTAGATCGAGCGGCATGTGATCGCTCGAAGCCCGACAATCCTCCAAGAAACCTCAAGCAACAGCGTTGGAGAACTTTTCGACGCTTCCATCGGTCCCGGAGGAGTATACATTGCCCAAAAGCACAGCCACGACACTCGGACTTGTCTTCTGCCTGCTTGCAACACCGCTTGCCGTTCCAACCCCGGCGCATGCCGTCACCATCAATATCAATATCGGAACCAACCTCAACCACGGCCGGCCGATCACCTGCCGCGAAGGGGAATGGCGGATCCGCGACCGTGGCTTCCGCGACGTGCGCCGCATCGATTGCCGCGGCCGCTTTTTCGTCTACCGCGCATGGCGTGGCGCCCAGCGTTTCGAAATCTCCCTCGATCGCCGAAATGGCCGCGTCGTGGACTTCCGCCGTATCCGAAGATAATCGCTCAGGCAGAGCCTTGGCGCAGCGGGCGTGAGAGTAGCGGCTGAAGCGACACTTCAGGCGCCCCGGACGCAGGCCCTCGTCACGCCCGTCGGTAGATCTGGGCGATGGAGCCCTTTGGGAAAACGCGCGAGCTGATCAGCTCCAGGCGCCGCGGCTGGGCAAGCCCCGAGAAAATCGGCAGGCCTTGGCCCAGGGCCAGCGGGTAGACCGTCAGCATATATTGATCGACCAGATCCTCGGCGATGAGGCTCCGCGCGAAGGTCGCACCGCCATGGGCGATGATCGGCTTGCCTTCTCCAGCCTTCAACTTGGAGATCTCGTCGGCGAGGTTGCCGCTCGCCACGTAGGCATCAGCCCAGCTTTCTGCTCCCGGCTGAAGTTCTGTCGAAGGCGCACTCTCTGCCTTGGCCGACAAGATCGCGTTTCCCTGCTTCGAGAAGACCGCCTTGGGTATCTGGTTCATCGGCGGAGCAAAGGCGTTCGTGGACGTCGGCCAGAAGCCGGCCATCCCCTGGAATGTGCGGCTGCCCATGATGTGCAGGCTGGCACCCCAGGCCTTCTCCAGTTTCCAGGCAATGGCCTCCTGATCACCCGAAAATATCCACTCGGTCTCGCCCGCGGAACCGCTGACAAAGCCATCGAGCGACATCGACATGGCCAGGATCAACTCTCTCATCACTTCCTCCTTGCATCGATTGCACCAAGGACGAGCGGGACTAGCTGGTCCCGACACCCCTCATTCACCAAACACAAGAAACGAACCGGACCGACGCTCGAACGCGGCGCGCGACCCTGCGCGCGGCTCAACCGGCAGGCCTCACCGCCCGCACAAGGCATCCGTCACGGCCCGCACCAGCGGCACATCCTTGATATCGGTGTGCACGGCAAGCCAGAGATCACGGGTGATTGCCGCGCCCTCAACCGGCAGCTGCGTCAGCCCCTGGCCCGCGGCGATGAAATCCGGCAGCAGGGCCACGCCGCCTCCAGCCTTCACTGCCGTCAGCTGAAACTCGAGCGTCGAAGCCCGGATTGCGATCGGCCGTCCGGCGGCAATCTCCGCCAACCGCTCCTCCTGTGGCGACGATGCCATCGCCTCGTCATAACCGACGAACGTCCAGTCGCGCTCGTCGGTCGTCTCGGCGTAACAAGGTGCCGCATAGGCATGAAAGCCGAGTTCGCCGATCTTCCTGACCGTGAGATCGCCGCTCTCCGGTCGGCTGAGCCGCACGGCGATATCCGCCTCCCGCCGCCCAAGCGATGCATAGCGCGTCTCCCCGATGACTGTGACACGGATGCCCGGATGGCGCTGCCGCAGCCTCACGAGCGGCGCCGCAAGAACCACGCCGGCATAAGCCGGCGGTGCGCTGATGCGGACTTCGCCGACGTGGCGCTGATCGGCTCCGATGCCGCCGCGCTCGATCGTCATCGCATCTGCGCTCATGCGCTCTGCAATGGCTGCGACCCGTTCGCCCTCGGCCGTCAGCTGGATCCGCCGTCCGCGCCGGTCGACCAGTTTCGCACCAATTTCCTGTTCGAGATGCGCCACGCGGCGCGATACCGTCGCATGCTCTACGCCAAGCGCCCGGGCTGCGCCCGACAAGGTCCCCAGACGCGAAAGCGCCAGTAGATGCCGCAGATCTTCCCAATCCATCATTGATCATATTTTCCCATTGAATGTGAAATCATAGGTAATTTTCAATCACACAGCCAGCCTCCATCTTGGACTCCAAGCCAACTCCAGGAGACCGAGCATGGACATCGCAATCACCCTGACTGCTCCCGGCGGCATCGAGCAGCTCACTGTCGTGCCGCAGCAGCCACAAGCGCCTGAAGCAAACGAGATCCGCGTCCGCCACGACGCCATCGGCGTGAACTTCCTTGATATCTATCACCGTAAGGGCCTCTATCCGCTGGCGTCCTATCCCGCCATCATCGGCGCGGAAGGCGCCGGCGTGGTCGAGGCGGTCGGCTCCGAGGTCACAACGCTCTCGCCCGGCGACCGCGTCGCCTACATGGGCGCTCCCGTCGGTGCCTACGCCTCCACGCGCCTGCTGCCGGCGCACCGGGCAATCCGCCTGCCCGACCACGTCGCCTCGACGCAGTTCGCCGCTACCCTGCTAAAGGGGATGACGGCCTACATGCTGCTCACCCGCACCTATGCCGTCACCTCGGCATCGACCATTCTGGTCCATGCAGCCGCCGGCGGGCTCGGCACGCTTCTCGTGGGCTGGGCAAAGCACCTCGGCGCCACCGTGATCGGCGCGGTCAGCAGCGAAGAGAAAGCGGCATTGGCGCGCGCCAACGGCGCCGATCATCTGGTCATCGGCCGCGACGCCGATCTCGTCGGCGAAGTCATGGCGCTGACCGGCGGGCGCGGCGTCGACGTTGGCTATGACGGCATCGGCGGGGCGATGCTGGCAAAGACCATCCAATGCACCCGTCCCTTTGGCATGGCTGCGAGCTTCGGCCAGGCAGCAGGGCCGATACCGCCGGTGGCGATCGAGGCGCTTCGTCCGAACCGCTCGCTGTCGCACCCAAGCATCATGGCCGCGAGCACCGATGCGGACTTTTATGCCGAGGCCGCCGTTGCCGTTATCAACGCCATCGGGCTCGGCATTCTGTCGCTTCCAGTCCGCGAATTCGTGCTTGCGGACGCGGCCGTCGCGCACACTGAGCTGGAGGCTGGACGCAGCAGCGGCAGCCTGCTTCTCATCCCCTGAGCACGTACCGGCGCGTGGCAAAAGATACCGTTTCGAATGCAATTTTTATGTGATATGGCCCGTTGCATTGTTCAGGTTTGAAAGTCTTATCCATGGCCACGCCTCTCACCATTGCCGATCTGAAATCACTCGCCCAGCGCCGCGTTCCGAAGATGTTTTTCGATTATGCGGATTCCGGTGCCTGGACGGAGTCGACCTATCAGGCGAACGAGAGCGATTTTGCCAAGATCAAGCTGCGCCAGCGCGTTCTGGTCGACATGACCAACCGTACGCTTGAGACGACGATGATCGGCCAGAAGGTCTCGATGCCGGTGGCCCTCGCGCCGACCGGCATGACCGGCATGCAGCACGCGGACGGCGAAATGCTGGCAGCCCGCGCAGCCGAGGAAGCTGGCGTTCCCTTCACCCTTTCCACGATGAGCATCTGCTCGATCGAGGACGTCGCATCGGTGACGACAAAGCCCTTCTGGTTCCAGCTCTACGTGATGCGGGACAAGGACTTCGTCATGAACCTGATCAACCGCGCCAAGGCCGCAAAGTGCTCGGCGCTGGTGCTGACCGCCGACCTGCAGATCCTCGGCCAGCGCCACAAGGACCTGCGCAACGGCCTGTCCGCACCGCCGAAGTTCACGCCGAAGCACATCTGGCAGATGGCGACGCGCCCCTTCTGGTGCCTCGACATGCTGCAGACCAAGCGTCGCAGCTTCGGCAACATTGTCGGCCACGCCAAGAACGTCTCCGACCTCTCCTCCCTCTCCTCATGGACGGCCGAGCAATTCGATCCCCAGCTCTCTTGGGATGACGTCGCCTGGATCAAGGAAAAGTGGGGCGGCCCGCTGATCATCAAGGGCATCTGCGACGTCGAGGACGCCAAGTCCGCGGCTGAAACCGGTGCCGATGCCATCATCGTGTCCAACCATGGCGGCCGCCAGCTTGATGGCGCCCCCTCTTCGATCAGCATGCTGCCGCAGATCGTCGATGCCGTCGGACACAAGATCGAAATCCACCTCGACAGCGGCATTCGTTCCGGCCAGGACGTGCTGAAGGCGATCGCCCTCGGCGCCAAGGGCACCTATATCGGCCGCCCCTTCCTGTACGGTCTCGGCGCCATGGGCAAGGAAGGCGTGTCGCTGGCACTCAGCATCCTGCGCAAGGAGATGGACGTCACCATGGCACTCTGCGGCAAGCGCGACATCAACGATGTCGACTCCTCGATCATCCTGGGCCGCCAGTAAGCTAGCCTAGCCTAGCGCACCCAGCCCGTCGCAAGCGCGCCTGCCCAATCCGGGCGGGCGTTTTCTTTTGCGAGCCGCGACATCGCCATGTGGTCGTAAGCGACCGTTCGGAACTGTGGCAACCACCCCTCAGCAGACGTCTCGATGATGCAGTAGGACGCCAGCGGATGGCCCGCCTCGACCTTGTGCTCGTAAGGCAGGTCATCGCTGTAGGCGGGGCAGCCGACGCTGCCGGGATTGACGATCAAACGGCCATCGGAAAGGCGCCCGACCCGGGGAACATGGCTGTGGCCGCACAGGATCAGCGGAAACCGGATACCCTCAGCCAGTGCCTCGATCTCTTCGAGAGGCTTCACGAACACATGCCCTTCGGGCGAGACGGATTCCAGCCAATAGGTCTGGTCGTCCTCGGGCGTCGCGTGGCAGAGATAGGCCAGGTCGCGATAGACCGCGCTGAACGGCAGGCTGCGCAGCCAGTCCAGATGACGTGGCGCCAATTGCGAATAGGCGTGCTGCTCCCACGACGGCATGGCATCCGCCGAGCTTTCGATCAGATAGCGGTCATGGTTGCCTCGCACAGTCACCGCATCCAACGCCATCAACGTGTCCGCGGCTTTGCCCGCCTCGAGCGGCCCACTCAGGCAATCGCCCAGATTGACGATCTCGTCGATGCCCTGCGCCCTGATGTCGGCAAGCACCGCCTCGAGCGCAAGATGGTTACCATGGACATCCGCGATCGCCGCAAAGCGCATCGATCAGCTCCCGCGATAGGTGGAGTAGCCATAGGGCGAGATCAGCAGCGGCACATGATAGTGCCCGCGCTCGTCGGCGATGCCGAAACGGATCGGCACGAGATCGAGAAAGGCGGGATGCGGCAACGCCACGCCTGTTCCCCGCAGATAATCGCCGGCATGAAACAAAAGTTCGTACGTGCCGGCCTTGAAGCTCTCGCCGGAGAGGATCGGTCCGCCATCGACGCGGCCGTCGGAATTGGTCATCACCGTCTTGATATGGTGGCGAACGTCGCCTTCGAGATGAAACAGCTCGATCTTCAGCCCTTCGGCCGGCTTGCCGGAGGCGGTGTCGAGAACATGTGTGGTCAGTCCGGTCATAAGGCGGGCTCGCTGATAATGAAGGGTGTATCGAAAAAGAACTCTTCCAGATTGTTGCCCGGTCCATCGCGATCGACAACGAGGAAATCACTGACGGCGCCCAGCGACATCAGCGGATGGTGCCAGACATTCCTGAAATAATTGACGCCCTGGTCGCCGCGCGCCAGGAAAACGTGCGGACGGCCCGGCCGATCGCCCTCGTCTTCCGAGACGACGACGAGAAAGGGACGGCCCGAAATCGGCGAGAAGCTCTGGCTGCCGAAGGGGTGACGCTCCATCATGCCCACCGCGTACGGAAACGCCCGCGGCTGGCCACGGAAAAGGTTGATGATAACACGCGCGCCCTCGCCTGCTGCTTCCGCCGACGCCAGCGCATGAAAGCGCTCGGTCGTGCCATTGTTGATGAACCGCATCGTCGCAGGATCGGCTTCGATGACCTCGCCGAACGGCATGAAGGCCGATTTGGTAAGGGGCTGGATGTCGAGGAATTCAGTCACGGTTATTCGCCTTGAATACGCCAGTGGCGTAAGGAATCGAGTTGGGAAATCAATGTCTCAAGGTCGCTCCTCACGGTGCTCCAGATCGCCGTCAGATCGGCTCGGTAGTAGTCGTGAACCATCAGGTTGCGCATACCCCGGATCTTGCTCCACGGTATCTCGGCGTGATCACGCAGAAAGTCTGGGTCATCGGCAGCGATCCGCGCGGCGGCTTCGCCGAGCAGTACAAGCGACATAGTAACCGCAAGCTGGGTCCGCACGTCTGATAGAAAGTCATGCAGCTCCATATCATCCGTCAGCATCCGCGCCTGTTCTGCGGCGGCCTGCATCCGATCAATGTAGTCAACCAATCTGCCTGCGCTCATATTCTTGCCGCTTCGGCTAGCACCCGGTCCCGAATCTTCGGAGGCAAGCCTCCCGGCGTTACAAGATCCACCTTCACCCCCAAAATATCCTTCAACTCCTCCAGCAGTCCGCCGAGATCGAACAGGGTGGTGCCGGGAAGCGTATCGACCAGAATATCCAGATCGCTATCCGCCCGGTCCTCGCCGCGCGCCACCGAGCCGAAGACACGCGGGTTCGTCGCGTTGAAGCGCGTCGTCGCTTCGCGGATCGCCTGCCTGTTCTTTTCCAGCGCTTCCGATGGTTTCATCGCGTCAGACCTCTCGCCCGTAACTATAAGCCACGGACATGAAAGAGCAAACCGGCCTCAGCGCTCGGGCAGCAGCGCCGTCAGCCGCAGCAGCGCGATCCGCTCCACCTGCGCTGTCGCCGTCGCGAATTCCTCGTCGCGGCTGTTGTCGATCCGCGTTTCGAACGCCGCCAGAATGTCGTCCTTGTTCAGTCCCTTCACAGCGATGATGAAGGGAAAGCCGAATTTCTCGACATAGGCCGTGTTGAGTGTCGTGAAGCGCGCATGTTCGTCGGCGTTCAGCCGGTCGAGACCCGCGCCGGCCTGCTCCTGTTTGCTGTCTTCGGTCAGTTCGCCAGCGATCGCCAACCGCCCTGCCAGATCAGGGTGCGCGCGCAGCACGCCCAGCCGCTCTTCCGGGCTCGCGGCGCGAAAGATCGCGACGAGCGCCGTGTGAACGCGATCGACCGTGAGTTCGTCGCCTACGAAGCCATCGTCATAGGCTCGCTCGGCAATGAACGGTGAATGCTCGAACACGCCGCCGAAGCGGGATACGAATTCGTCCCGGGAGATCATCAGATCGTCTCCGGCTTGTGGTGCTGATGCCAGTGCTCGGCGATCTCGATCCGTCGCGGGATCCATACCTTGTCGTGCTTCAGCACATATTCCATGAAGCGCTTGAGAGCCGCTGCACGCCCGGGACGCCCGACCAGTCTGCAGTGCAGGCCGACAGACATCATCTTCGGACTGCCTTCCTTGCCTTCCTCATAGAGCGTGTCGAAAGCGTCCTTGAGGTAGGTGAAGAACTGATCGCCGGCGTTGAACCCCTGCGGCGTCGCAAACCGCATGTCGTTGGTTTCGAGCGTATAGGGGATGATCAGGAACGGCTTGTCATCCACGCCCTTCACCCAGTAGGGCAGATCGTCGGCGTAAGAGTCCGACGAATAAAGGAAACCGCCCTCTTCCTGCACGAGCCGCAAGGTGTTGTCCGACGGCTTGCCCTGATACATCCCGTACGGACGCTCGCCCGTCAGCTCGGTGTGCAGGCGCACGGCTTCCTGAATGTGCTTGCGCTCGAGATCTTCGGCGAAGTCCTTGTATTCCAACCAGCGGTAGCCATGGCTGGCGATCTCCCAGCCCGCTTCCTTCATCGCCGCGACGGCTTCCGGATTGCGCGCCATTGCCAGCGTTACGCCGTAGACGGTCGCCGGAACCTTCAGATCCGTGAACATGCGCCACAGCCGCCAGAAGCCGGCGCGCGAGCCGTACTCGTAGATCGACTCCATGTTCAGGTTGCGCTGGTTTGGCCACGCGGCAGCACCGACGATTTCCGACAGCAGGTTTTCGGAGGCCGGGTCACCATCGAGGATCGAGCTTTCGCCACCCTCCTCGTAGTTGATGACGAACTGAACGGCGACACGGGCATCGCCCGGCCACTTCGGATCGGGCGTATTGCGTCCGTAACCAACGAGATTGCGCGGATAAGTCTCGGATACCATGAAATCACCTTCTGAAAGTCGGGCGAACGGTAGCATCCGGGCAGCGAATGTCGAGACGGAAAGTACGCAACAGAGTTTTGCCTTTACGGCACAACCCCTTAGGCCGGGACCGCAACGCGCTCCCGCCGCGCGCTGACCTTCCCCATCGGATGCAGCGAATGCACCCGGAACGGCCCGCCATTGCCCTCCTCGAACAGCAGCGCGACATTCGAGACCTTCACCGGCTCGGCGAGCACCTGGTCGAAGACCCCGCGCAAGGCCTGCTCGATGCGCGGCATGTCCTGCTGGCTGACCGGCCCGGTCAGCGGCATGTGAAACCTGAACTCGTCCATGACATGCGGGCATCCCCAGCGATGCAGGTTGGCAAATTGCGCGGCCGAGAGACCATCGGGATCGCAGCGCTCGATATCGGCATCGCTGAGCGGCGCACGAAAATGGTCGAACTGCTGCACGATCGCCGAGGCAAGATAGTGGATGTGCTCGCAAGGCAGCGACGGAACAAGGCTGTAGAACGCGGCCGTGCGCGCGACTTCGAGCTGGCGGATGTGAAACGGCGTCAGCGTGCCGCAAAACCGCATCAGATCGCGCAAAAGTTGAGCTTCTGAAACATCCGGCGCAAGCCGGAACGGCGCCTTCAGGATACCGTGAAATCCGTAGCGTCTCGGCACCGCGGTATGGAACGCAATTTCGTGAATGCTGAGGCCGCGAATTGCCGTGGGCTCGACCATGTCGCCCGAGAACACATTTCGCCCAAGCCAGTTTGCGGCGGCATGCGACAAGGGATCGCTTGCAGCGGGGGTAAAACAAATGGCGTAGCGCATGCGGTTCCTCCGTCGGAAACTGGCGCGCCGCTCCACAGCGCTGCCATTGCGCATGCAGATAGGTGATTTGCATGACAGAATAACGAAAGGCAGCAAACGCTAATTCACGTTTAGCGTGAAGCGACCTGAATATGGCTGGCGAAATGGAAGCTTTCGGGCAGCTCGAACGACGGCTTGCGCCCCGCAACCTCACTGACGACAGATTCGGCCAGACGGTGGGCAAGGCCGAAGCTCACCTTGAATCCGCCGGTCAGCGCGACCAGCCGTTCATGGTCGGGATGCGGCCCCACCATCGGATCCCGGTCGATAGCCTTGGGGCGCAAACCCGCCCAACGCTCGACCACCGGTGCATCCGCCAGAATCGGAACGAGCTCCCGCGCGCTGGCCAGCAGAGCATCCAGTTGAGCGTCCGTGGCGTAGGGATCGCTGAAACGGTTCTCGCTCGTGCTGCCGATGGCGACATGGCCACCCTCGTGGGCAACAACATAGAGCCCGTCGCGGAAAATCGTCGGCAACGACGGATCGACATCGGCCTTCAACAAGGCCGCCTGCCCCTTGACGGCTTGCCCCAAGGGTTGCGTCAGTCCATCGGTATAGCTGGAGAGCAACGGGAAAGAGCTGTGGCCGCCGGCGACGATACAATGACCGAAGGCAATATCCCCGGCTTCCGTGACCGCGACATTGCGCGTGAGGTCGATATCCGCCAGCGCATTGTTCTCGACGATACGCACATGCTTTGCGTCACGCAGGAATGCGGCAAGCGCGGCCACAAGCGCGCGCGGCGCCACCCGACCGGCAAGCGTGTCATGCACGAAACCACCTTCGACGTCTCCCGCTTCCAGCCAACCGCCAACGGGCGGGGCATCAAGGACATGCCAGTGAAAACGGCGGGCGCCGGCGTGCCACTGACGCTCGCCATCGGCGCTATGGCCGAGAGCGATATTGCGCAGGTGCGGCTTCGGCAGAGGTATGAGGCGACCGGAGCGCCGGTAACCTGCGGAACGACCGGTCGCACTCTCGATTGCCGCGATTTCGGTCTCCAGCGACACCAGCGCATCGAACTGGAATTGCTTCTTGCCGTTCCATTTGTCCGGCATGTGCGGCATCAGCGCGCCCAGCAATCCGCCGCTCGCGCCATGGCCGAGTTGCCCGGCGTCGATCAGGATCGTTTCGATGCCAAGACGCTCGGCATGAACGGCGGCCCAAAGGCCCATTATCCCGCCGCCGACGATCAGCAGCGCTGCAGACGATTGACCCGAGGGCAAGGCCGGACTATCGGCTGTTGGCATGACAGATACGGATCCCGATCAGATTGGCAAAACAAACCAGCCGCTTGAATGGCGCGACGGCGATATGCCCTATTCGCCGGCCTTTGGCGATCATTTTTATTGCCAAACCGACGGCCGGCTCGAATGCGGCCATGTCTTCCTGGCAGGCAACGGCTTGCCTGAGCGCTGGCAGAACCACGCCTCGCTCCTGATCGGCGAGCTGGGATTCGGCACCGGCCTGAATTTCGCAGAGACCTGGCGTCAGTGGAAGCAGCACCGCGTTGGAGGCCAGCACCTGCATTTCATGTCGTTCGAGCTCTACCCCATGCAGGGCGCAGAGATCGATCGCGCATTGTCGCACTGGAGCGAGATCGACACCGAGCGCAAGGCACTGGTCGCGGCCTGGCCGGAAGTGCCCGAGGCGACGGTGCGGCTAGACCTGGATGACCAGACCACGCTCAGCGTGGTCTGCGGTCGGGCAATCGATGGCGTTGCAGCCGCAGATCCCGGGTTCGATGCCTGGTATCTCGATGGGTTCGCGCCGTCGCGCAATGCCGACATGTGGTCGCAGGAACTGATGCAGCTGGTCTGCGCCAAGACGCGGCCCGGCGGCACCTTCGCCACCTATGCCGCGGCAGGCTTTGTCAGGCGCAACCTGATTGCATCAGGCTTTGCCGTCTCGCGCCGCAGCGGCTTTGCCGGCAAGCGCGAGATGCTGTGTGGCGTCAAGTCCTAGCGCCCGCGGCTGGGAGCCATCAGGCAGTTTGGACCCAGTCGGTCGTTTCGGTGACATAGGGGGCGAAAAGGAAGTCGCGGATCGCCGCGATCTCGTCGCCCCGCCATTCAATGATGACGAAATGCGACGGATGTTCCGAACGGCTGACACTGTCGAACACCAGCATTGCCGGTTGTCCATCAACAGCACCATTTGAGAACCGCCATTTCGGCTCGGCGGCATATCGCGAGAAGTAGACGCCGGTCTTCTCGCGCCCTTCCAGTTTGAGCCGGTTTACCAGATCAAGCTTCACATCCTCCGCCAAGATCGCGCGAATGGCGTCGAACTCGCCGCGCTGAAACAGCTGGACATAGGTCCTCATTTTCTGAAAGTCGGCCTCCGACATCATCGGCACCAGAACATCCCCTGACATCTGCGCCAGATGTCGCAGGGTCTTTCGTCCCCTCTGGAGCGCCGATTTGGCCGCTGCCGGTGTGCAATCAGCTATCTCGGCAACCTCCTCCACCGAGTGGCCAAGCACATCCTTCAGGATGACCGCGCAGCGCTGGAGTTCAGGCAACTGCAGAAAGGTGCGAAAGCCAATGGCGAGTACGTCGGCCTCAGGCATGGGACGATCTTCGATATCGTCGGTCAGCGGAACGACCACCTGACGCCTCCCACGGCGGAGGTGGTCGATACAGGTGTTGTGGGCGATGCGCAGCAACCATACCTCCAGGTTGTCGACCTCCGTCCCCTCCCTGTGCGCCCGCAGGGCCTTGACGAGCGTATCCTGAACGGCATCCTCGCCGTCCAGGACAGAACCGGTAATCCGCGCGCAATAGCGGTGCAGGCGCGGCCTCAGCGCTTGAATGCTGTCTTCGAACTCCTGATCAGTCATGCTTCAAGCCTCACAGGACAATCCCCATTCGAGAGTCCGAAGGTTACACCGGTCCCTTTCATGGCTCCCCTCAGCGACCCCGTTCGAATACGAGTTCGCCAACCGTCGACTCGAAGTTCGCCAGTTCCCGGATCTTGGGGAAATAGGCGACCATGCGAACATCGCTCCGCATCGCTTGCACGGCAGCCGGCGTCTCCCATTCGGAATAGATGACAACGCTGGTACCGTCTTTGGAAGCGATCAGCCGGCTGCCCCTCCAGCCGTCGAGGCTGCGGATAACCGTTTCAATGTTGTGCTCCAGCATCGATATCAGCTCTTTCTGGCGGGTCGGATCAACCTTCAGCGTGTTGACGAGAACAACGGAATTGTCGGCCATTTGAATGTCTCCTCTCATGTGGACATACAAAAGACGAAGCGTGGACGGGAAACGGATCGCAGTGTCACGATTTCTTTTTGCAGGCCAGCGCCTAACTTGCCGCACCGCCGACCTGCTGCGCCCCATTGCCGAGCCACAGGCTGATCTTTTCCTCGAGAAGCTCGGGGCTGATCGGCTTCGACATGTAGTCGTCCATGCCGGCGTCGAGGCAAAGCTCCCGGTCGCTTTCCAGCGCATGCGCCGTAACGCCGACGATCGGGACGCGGTGTCCCTGCCCCCGTTCCATCGACCGGATACGGCGCGTCGCGTCGTGACCGTTCATGACGGGCATCGAGACGTCCATCATGATGATGCGCGGCGTGTATTTTTCCCAGGCCTCGACTGCCTCCTGGCCGTTGTTGACGACAAGAAACTTCAGCCCCGTGGCCTGCAGGATCTGCGTGAACACGATCTGGTTGACGTCGTTATCCTCGGCGACCAGTACATCGATAAACGATGCCGCGGGCTCCGGTTTCGCCTGCAGCGGAGCGTCTGGCTCCGGCAGCGCTGGCGCCTCCAAAATCTGCCGGATGCTGCCGTCGGCGGTCGCAAGGCGGATCCTGTTGGCCCGCACCACCTCGACGATCGTATTGCGAAGCACATTTGCCCGCGCCGGCTTCATCAGATGGGCTTGACCGTTGAGTGCCGCAAACTCCTTTTCCGTACCCGAGATATCCATCGAAGTCAGGAAGATGATCGGTAGCTCGTTGAAGCGATCGTCCGTGCGCAGCTTTCTCGCGATATCCGCGCCGTTCATACCGGGAATTTGGTAGTCGAGAACGATAGCGTCGATCCCGACGCCGAATTCATGGGCTCCCTCAAGGATCTCCAGCGCCTCGATGCCATTTTCGGCAGCGGCGCTGTCAAAGCCCCAGAGAGCCAGTTGCTCGGTCAGTATCTGGCGGTTCACCGCATTGTCGTCCACGACGAGAATGTGCGCGCCCTTGACGTTGATCGGCAGCGGCTTCGGATCGATCCTGGCTGCGGCAACGGTAAACGGCAGGCTGACCGTGAAGACCGATCCTTGCCCCAGCTTGCTTTCGACATCGATATAGCCGCCGAACAGATCAACGAGACCGGCCGTGATGGCAAGCCCCAGGCCCGTTCCTTCATGACGTCGCGTCGAAGAGGAATCGATCTGCGAAAACTTCCCGAAAATGGAATCGAGACGGTCCTGCGGCATGCCGATGCCGGTGTCCTCGATGCGGATCCTTGCCATGATCTCGTCCGCCGCGCCGACGGTGTGGCTAATATCGACAAGCACATGGCCACGCTCGGTAAACTTGACGGCGTTGCCGACAAGATTGGTAACGATCTGGCGAAAGCGACCGGCATCGCCGATGATGGCGGCCGGCAGGTCCGGTGCCGCCCTCACCAGAAGTTCGATCCCCTTTTCCGCGGCAAGCGACGATAGCAGCGTCACCACGTCCTCGATCGCCTCGACTGCATCGAAGGTCATCCTTCGAAGTGTCATCTGCCCGGAGTCGATCTTGGAGAAATCGAGGATGTCGTTGATGATGGTCATCAGCGCATTGCCGGATTTCACGATGATGTCGACGAAGGTCTTCTGGCGGGTATCGAGATTGGTCTTGGCCAACAGTTCCGCCATGCCGAGCACGCCATTCATGGGTGTACGGATTTCATGGCTCATGTTCGCGAGGAATTCGGATTTCACCCTGTCGGCCGCCTCGGCTCGCGCCAACAGCAGCTGCAGCTCCTCTTCGCGGCTCTTGGTGGCCGTTATGTCGGTAAAGAGCGCGACCCAGTGCCGTCGCTCGCTGACGGCGACCTCCATCTGAACCCAGCGGCCATCGGACACGCGAAACATCACCGAGACCGGCTGCCCCTCGACAAGGCTCTTGCGTAGCCCATCGACCAGAACGGCCGGATCATCCGCGAAATCGCCGCGCGCAGCGCAGAATGTGAAGAGCTCGCTCCAGTCCCGTCCGGCATCGAGATAGTCGTCCGGAATATCGAGCATCCCGGCGAGCGCATCGTTGCCCAGCAGGATCTTGCCGTCCTGGATGATCAACAGTCCCTGCGACATCGCCTGCGTCGCATCCTGCATCAGTTCCCCAAGGCTCTCCAGGGCTTCGCGAGCCGCGTGGATTTCCTTTTCGTGCAGGCGGATGGCAGAAATATCGGCGTAGGTGAGGAGAATGCGCCCTCTCGATATCCGTCGGCTATCGACGATCAGAGATGTGCTGCTCCAATTGATCTCGGCAGCCGGCGATTGCTCTTCCGCACGGAACTGTGTGACGCGCCGTTCGAACATCTCCTCGGCAGTCACTCCCTGCCCGTAGCGGCCAAGCGCGTGATTATACTCGACGAGTTCCCGGAAAGAGCGATTGTCGAAGCTGCCTTGCGGCAGATCGGAGATGTCATAGAATGCCGCGTTACCATAAAGGATCGTCAGATCATCCTCGAGAATGAGAACGCCGACCGGCAGGGAGTTCAGGATACTGGCGATGTCGCGGTGCAGAACCTCCGACTGGGCCTGTGCTGCAATCAGTTCCTGCTCGCGCCCCTTCAGCAGCGAGACGTCGGAGAAGGAACCGACGACATAGCGCTTGCCTTCGCTCCCTTCGACCCGATTGATACGGGCAAGCACGGGATAGAGCTTGCCGCCGGCACCGGGTAGCAGGCTCTCGACCTCAGTCGCTTCGCCGCTTTCCAGGACCGCGACATTGCCGCGGCGAATGACATCTCCCGCATGATCGCCGAATATTTCCTGCTCGGTTTTTCCGAGAACGTCAGCGCGGGATTTACCCGTGAAGATCTCGTAGCACTGGTTTGCATAGACGAGCCGGTGCTCCTCGTCACGAACGAAGGCCGCGACCGGCAGCGCCTCCATGATCGCGCGCAACAGCCCGACCTCGGACGCCTCGTCGCCAATGCGCGCCTGAGGGTTGCCCGCTATGCGCTCTGCGCCTCTACGCTGCGTCTCAAAGAGGCCGAGTACATAGATCCGCCCTTCCGACGGCATGAAGCTCTCGATCCGCACCCGGTCGTGACCAATCCCCGCCGCGTCGAAGCAGTTGGCGCTTTCCTCAGTGCCGAACACAAGCGCCCGGCGCTCCTTGTCTTCGCGGTCCTCTTCCTCCGGGCGATCAAACAGCTCGAGGCTGCGGCAGCCGATGAAGTCGGAAATGTCCTTCCCGAAGAAATCCGCATAGGCCTGGTTGACCGCGACATATCTGAGTTCGCTGTTCTTGACATAGGCCGGGGTACCCAGATCTGCGATCCGGCGGCATGCCAGTTCGAGAAGGTCCCCGCTTGATCTCAAAAAAAGCTCCCGCGCAAATCGATTAAGGAAATGGTCCGTCGGGAGGAACATACTCGCAAGCCTTTTAATAAGGCATTAACCATGACGGCCACCCACAAAAACAATGTTCGCCGGCTTCAAGTCTAACGGCAGGAACGCCCTGCATTCAGGGACTTCATGCCAATATGTCCGCAAGCAAATCCCGCGGAACTGTGCTACCATTTGGCGCGTTGTTTATTTGCCGCAAAGCCGCAAACCACCGGCCAGCACTGCCAGTGCGCTTTCTGCTGGCGGCGTGAAGAACAAGCCTCGTCCACGAAAGGAGACGAACGTGTCCGTACTTCATAAAAGCATGGCGGCGGGCCTGATGGCGTTGATTTTGACCGGCACATCGATCGTGCCCTTGACACCGGCAGCGGCCCACGATGATTTCTGGGGCGGTGTTGCGGCAGGCGCTGTTGGCGGCGTGCTGCTCTCGCAGGCGGTCCGTCCCTATCCCTACACCTACGGATATCCCGACGGCTACGGCTACCCGTATGCCTACGGCTATCGTTACGGATATCCCTATCGGGCCTACCGGCCTTACACAGGCTATTACGGCGGCGGCTATCCGGTGTACCGTTCACAGTACCGGCCTTACTATTATCATTCCTATCGCCGTTGCCACACAGAATGGCGGCGCGGCAGTTGGGGAGATAGTTACAGGGTCAGTGTTTGCCCCTATTGAGCCTGAACCTGGCTCGCAGCGCCGCTTGCCAGGCGGCGCTCTGGCGCCTTTATCGGGCGTTCCCCTTGACATTCCAGCCGAACTAGACCAAATGCAGGCCAGCTTTCACCTTCCGGCCGCCGCGTGAGCGTGCCCCTGCCAGCAAATAGGATGCAGGAAGAAGGGCAAAAGCGCATTTCGAATAGACCGCATCCCAAGACGCGGCAGAAGCGCTGGAAAGCTTTTTCCAACAAGACAAGTTCCCACTTCACGCGGGGTTCTTGACGCCAGAGTAAAACCGGATCGCATGCTGCATTCCGGCGATATTGTTTTGGCGCGCCCTAAAAAGGTTATGACTTGACCAATTTTGAATCGCTTGGTGTCTCCAAGCCGATCGTCGCCACACTGTTCCAGCTCGGCATCGAAACGCCGACCCCCATCCAGGAAAAGGCGATCCCGCTTCTTCTCGAAGGCCGCGACCTGATCGGTCTCGCCCAGACCGGCACCGGCAAGACGGCCGCATTCGGCCTGCCGCTGATCGAAAAGCTGATCCCGGAAGAACGCCGCCCCGACAACCGTACGACCCGTACGCTGATCCTGGCGCCGACCCGCGAACTGGTCAACCAGATCGCCCAGAACCTGAAGAACTTCCTGCGCAAGTCGCACCTGCGCATCAACGTCGTCGTCGGCGGCGTATCGATCAACAAGCAGCAGCTGCAGCTTGAAAAGGGCACCGACATCCTGGTCGCCACCCCCGGCCGTCTTCTCGATCTCGTCGCCCGTCGCGCCATCGGCCTGACTGCCGTGCGCTACCTCGTACTCGACGAAGCCGACCAGATGCTCGACCTGGGCTTCGTGCATGACCTGCGCAAGATCTCCAAGATGGTGCCGAAGCGTCGCCAGACGATGCTCTTTTCCGCCACCATGCCGAAGGCGATCGCTGATCTCGCCGCAGACTTCCTGACCGATCCGGTCAAGGTCGAAGTGACGCCTCCGGGCAAGGCTGCCGACAAGGTCGAGCAGTATGTTCACTTCGTCAACGGCAAGAACGACAAGACCGACCTCCTGAAGAAGTCGCTCTCCGAGAACCCCGATGGCCGCGCCATCGTCTTCCTGCGCACCAAGCACGGCGCCGAGAAGCTGATGAAGCATCTCGAGCACGTCGGCTATTCCGTCGCCTCGATCCACGGCAACAAGAGCCAGGGTCAGCGCGAACGCGCGCTGAAGGCCTTCAAGGATGGCGATATCAAGACGCTGATCGCGACCGACGTCGCCGCTCGCGGCATCGACATCCCGGCTGTCAGCCACGTCTACAACTACGATCTGCCTGAAGTGCCCGACGCCTACGTCCACCGCATCGGTCGTACTGCCCGCGCCGGCCGCGACGGCATCGCGATCGCTTTCTGCGCACCGGATGAAACCCGTCTGTTGCGCGATATCGAGCGCCTGATGAACATCTCGATCGCGGTTGCCAGCGGCGAAGCCCCGGCCAACATGAACGCGGCGCCGAAGCGCGGCAGCGGCAATGGCCACCGTGGTCAGGGCCAGGGTCGTGGCGGTGAAGGTCGTGGTGGCGAAGGTCGCGGCGATGCCCGTGCCCGCCGTCCGGAGCGTCGTGCGCGCCCCGAAGCCGGTGACGAAGTCCGCGCCAACAACGAGGAGCGCCGCGAGCGTCGTCCGCGTCCGGAACGCCAGACCCAGCGCAACGAAGACTTCCGCGGCCAGCGCCGTGGCGAGGCTACACCGATGACGGCAGGTCCGGATAACGATCTGGTAACGACGTCGGACTTCCGCGGTGCAGGCGCAGCCCGCAAGCAACAGCGCCCACAGCATGGCAACCACGGCAGCGGCGACGCAAACCGCCATCATCCCGGCGGCGGCGCGCGCAACGCCCACGGCCGCCCTGCTCGCAAGCACGGCGAAGACCGCGGTGCACATGCGAATGGCGGCGGCGGCGAGCGTGGCGAACGTCGCGAAGGCAATGGTGGCAACCGCCGCGGTGGTCCGTCGCGCGGCGGTAACGGCGGCCAGCGCCGCGAACGCGCATAAGCGACAGCACTGAAAGACAATCGACGGCGGGAGAAATCCCGCCGTTTTTTTATTGTGCCTGTTCCCGCGCCAGCAGCGGTGCCGCAGCCTTTCTATTCGTGAGATAGACGCCGGTGACGACGATGACCGTTCCCAAGACCAGCGGCACCGTCAGAGGCTCGCCAAAGGCAATGAAGGCCTCGATCGCAACTGTCGGCGGCATGAGGTAGATGAGCGAGGCCGCACGCGACACCTGGCCACGGCGAATGAGATAGAGCAGTAGCCCGACGCCACCCATCGACAGCCCGAAGACCGACCAGATCAGCGCCGCGATCGCCTGTCGCGATCCGTCAAAGTGCATGTGTTCGAATGAGAGCATGAGGGGTACGGTGACGATCAGCGCCCCGACATACTGAAGCGTCGCGATCGTCTGCAGGTTTCCCGTCTGCAGATGCTTCTTCTGGTAAAGCGTTCCGTAGGTCACCGAGCACATGGCGATGAGGTTTATCGCCAGCGGCACAATGGCATGCGCCAGATTGGCCGTGGCGGGATCGAACAGCTTCGGCGATATGGCAATCGCAATGCCGAGAAAGCCGAGCAGCAGACCGAGCTTCTGCGTCGGCTGCAATCGCTCGCCGATCAGGAACGGCGCAGCCATCGCCGTCAGCAACGGCTGAAGTGCGGCAATGATCCCCGATATTCCGGCCGGAACGCCGTTCGCGATCGCCCACCAGAGACCGGCAAGATAGAAACCATGAAGAAAGAAGCCTGAGTAGATCGCCCGTAAAGCAAGCGCCCTTCCCGGCCATGACGCCCGCATTGCAGCACACAGCCCGAGAAACGCCAGCGCAGACAAGCTGTAGCGTATCGCCAGGAAGGTGAACGGCTCGGAGTGAATTGCCGCATACTTGGCGACGACCCAGCCGGTCGACCACAACAGGACAAAAATGGCGGGCGCAAAACGATCGAGCAACACGGACTACCTCTGGAACACGGCTGGCGCGCTGATAGCCGGACGGCGGGCGCTTCGTCAAAGGCGAAGAGTTGATGCTTACCTGAAGTTTCACTGATGCTTGCGGCGAGGCGGAAAATGGCGGCAGCGCGAAATTGAATCGAAACGAGAAGCAAAAACAAGCATCTGCTCACATTTTGGGCGAATGGCGGCGATTGACGAATGTTACCTTCACGCCAGATCTCGATGAATGCCCAGTTTTTTGGCTCTTTTGGCCATGCGGAAGGATTTTACGAATCTCGCCTTCGAACTGAGCATGGTTCTTGCATTGCTATTTGCGTTGTATTCAAATGAAGAAAAAAGGGGAGCCACACCTTTGGCATTTGATGAAATGATCATCGGGGACGAAAGTTCGCGTCAGCCATACGAGAAATACTTTGAGTGGTACAATAGCCAAGATCGAGCGCACCTGATTGCCAAGTCCCGCGACGCGGAAAACATCTTCCGGAAAACCGGCATTACCTTCGCGGTCTACGGACACGCAGACTCCTCCGAAAAGCTCATCCCCTTCGATATCATCCCCCGCATCATCTCCGCTCGCGAATGGCGCAAGCTCGCCCAGGGCATCGAACAGCGGGTCATCGCTCTCAACGCCTTCCTCGACGACATCTATCACAAGCAGGAAATCATCCGCGCCGGTCGCATCCCGCGCGAGTTGATCGAGCGGAACTCGACGTTCCTGCCGGAGATGATCGGTTTTCGCCCGCCGGGCGGCGTCTACACCCACATCGTCGGCACCGACATCGTGCGCACCGGCGAAGATCAGTTCTACGTGCTGGAAGACAATGCCCGCACCCCGTCCGGTGTCAGCTACATGCTGGAAAACCGGGAAACCATGATGCAGATGTTCCCCGAGCTGTTCCATGAGAACAAGGTGCAGCGGGTCGAGGACTATCCCTATCTCCTGCGCCAAAGCCTGGCATCGCTGGCGCCTCCCGGCTGCAAGGGCAAGCCGCGCGTCGCCGTGCTAACCCCCGGCATCTACAATTCGGCCTATTACGAGCACTCCTTCCTCGCCGACACCATGGGCGTCGAGCTGGTGGAAGGCTCGGACCTGCGCGTCATCGACGGCAAGGTGAAGATGCGCACGACCCGCGGCTACGAGGCGATCGACGTTCTCTATCGCCGCGTCGACGACGACTTCCTGGACCCGCTGACATTCCGCGCCGATTCAGCGCTCGGCATTCCCGGGATCATGGACGTCTACCGCTCGGGCAATATCACCATCGCCAACGCGCCGGGTACCGGCATCTGCGACGACAAGGCGATTTATTCCTACATGCCTGAAATCGTTGAGTTCTACACCGGTCGCAAGGCGCTTCTTGAAAATGTGCCGACGTGGCGCTGTTCGGAGGCTTCCAGCCTGAAATACGTGCTGGAACACCTGGAAGAGCTGGTCGTCAAGGAAGTCCACGGCTCCGGCGGCTACGGCATGCTGGTCGGCCCGACGGCCTCCAAGAAGGAACGCGCCGAATTCGCCGAAAAGCTGAAGGCGCGGCCGAACAACTATATCGCCCAGCCCACCCTCTCGCTCTCGACCGTCCCGATCCTCGTCAACAAGGGGATCGCGCCCCGCCACGTCGACCTTCGCCCCTACGTTCTCGTATCCGACAAGGTGCAGATCATTCCGGGCGGACTGACCCGCGTGGCGTTGAAGCAAGGCTCGCTGGTGGTCAACTCCAGCCAGGGCGGCGGCACAAAAGATACCTGGGTATTGGAGGACTGATGCTCGGAAGAACTGCAAACGGACTCTACTGGATGTTCCGTTATATCGAACGTGCCGAAAACATCGCGCGCCTCATAGACGTCGGTCTGCGCATGTCGCTCACCCGAAGCGGTGCGGGAGATGACGATTGGGACGGCGTGCTTCAAAGCGCGGGCGTCCGGGAAGCCTACGACGAGGGCCGCGGCAAGCTGACAGGCGCCGATGCGATCGACTACCTGCTCAGGGATCGCTCGAACCCGTCGAGCGTGCTCTCTTGCGCCGATTTCGGTCGCAACAACGCCCGCATGGTACGCACGGCCCTCACCCGCGAAACCTGGGAAGCGACCAACGAGCTTTGGATCGAGCTCAAGGCACTCCTGTCCAAGCGGTTGAAGGCCTCGGAACTGCCCGAGGCAATCGACGTCATCAAGCATCGCGTCGGCGTGATCCGTGGGGCATTCCACGGCTCGATGCTGCGCAACGAGCTCTACAACTTCGCCCGTATCGGCACCTTCATCGAGCGCGCCGACAATACGAGCCGCATCCTCGACGTGAAATATTATGTCCTGCTGCCGGCGGTGTCGGCGGTCGGCACCTCGATCGATAACGTGCAGTGGGAATCGATCCTGCGTTCGGTCTCCGCGCACCGCTCCTACAGCTGGGCCTACGACGGCGAGTATCGCGCGACGAACATCGCCGACTTCCTCATCCTGAATGGCCAGATGCCGCGTTCGCTTGCCTATTGCTACGAGAAGATCGTCAGCGAACTCGGCTATCTCGCCAAGGATTACGGCATGCGTCTGCCGGCTCACGATACGGCGGATGCCATTCACAAGACGCTGAAGACCAGCGCGATCAAGGATGTGATGGATCAGGGCCTGCACGAATTCCTCGAGGATTTCGTCACGCGCAACAACCAGCTCGGCATGGAAATTTCCGACGGTTATCGATTCTACGTATGAGCGGGTCATGAGATGAGACTGAAGATTAGCCATGTCACCGAATACCGCTACGACGAGCCAGCCGCCTTTTCGCTGCAGCGGCTGCGTCTGACGCCACCCACGATCGCCGGGCAATCCGTCTATGACTGGGCGCTTCATGTCGAAGGCGCCAAGCCGGAGGTGGAGTACGACGACCAGTTTGGAAACCACATCAATCTTGTCTCGCTCGAAGGCGAACAGCGCGTGACGCGCATCGTTGCCGAGGGCGAGGTCGAAACCGAGGACCGCAACGGCGTCATCGGACAGCACACCGGTTTCTGCCCGCTCTGGCTGTTCTTGCGCGACACACCCCGCACCAAGCCGGGCAAGCTTGTCCGCGAGCTGATCAAGGGGATCACGGGCGAAAACGATCTGGCGCGCATGCATGCGCTGATGGCCGCGATCCACGAAACGGTCGAATACCGCCCGGGTACCAGCGACACGGAAACGACGGCCGAGCAGGCGCTGGAGAAGAAGAGCGGCGTCTGCCAGGATCACGCGCATATCTTCATCACCGCGGCGCGGACGATGGGCATTCCAGCCCGCTATGTCTCCGGCTACCTGATGATGGAAGAGAAGATCGAGCAGGCCGCAACGCATGCATGGGGCGAGGCCCACATTCCGGGACTTGGCTGGGTCGGCTTCGATCCCGCCAACAAGATCTGCCCGGATGCGCGTTACGTCAGGATGGCAACGGGCCTCTGCTATCGCGACGCCGCCCCTGTCTCCGGCATGCGCATCGGTACGCCAGGCGAAAAGCTGACGGTCACCGTAAAGGTCGAGGAACAGGGGCAGATGCAAAGCCAGAGCTGATGGCCGCGCCCCTGAAAATTCTTGGCTTTTTACAACAACCGTAAAAAGCAGTTTTATTTGCACGCGCACGCATCACTAGAGAAAATCCTCTATTTCGAAATAACGCGATCTTAATTTCGCCGTCCGATGTTGAGGACGGCGAATGCAGTTGCATGCGACTGCGGCGGTTTCGATGGAAATGATTTCAGGCTCGATGGCAATCGGGTCATCGGGACTTGGCTCTTGGGGGAAGCCGGCCATCTGCGTTGTACCTATCATCAGGCCTTTTCATGCCCCTCCTCATTGTCGACGACAGCAAATCGAGCCGCCTGGCGCTGGAAACTGCTGTGCGCAGCTTTGCCGCCTATGAGCTCGAGAGTTTCGGCGATCCCCTCGCCGCCCTGGAGCGCAGCCGCGACATCGATTTCGACCTCGTGCTGGTCGATTACATGATGCCAGGGTTGAACGGCGTCGACTTCATTCGACGCCTCAGGATGCAGCCCGGTTACGAGAGCGTCCCGATGGTCATGATCACCTCGCAGACAGAACGCTCCGTGCGTCTCGAGGCACTTGATGCCGGCGCCACCGATTTCCTGACGAAACCATTCGACCCGCTCGAGCTGCAGGCGCGCATTCTCAACCTCATGGCTTTGCGCAACGCCCAGGTCGAGCTTGCCGATCGGGCGCGAAGCCTCGACCTCGCCTTTCGCAACGCCAGCAGGCGCGCCGACATGCGCGAGCAGGAGATCATCTGGTGCCTCGCGCAGGCCATGGCCTCGCGCGATGGCAACACCGGCGACCATATCGAGCGCGTCGCCACTGTTGCCGAACTGATTGCGGAAGGCATTGGTCTGGACAGGCTGCAGCGCCGCAACATCTATCTGGCCGCACCCCTGCACGACATCGGCAAGATCGGCATACCCGATGCCATTCTGCAGAAGCCCGGCAAGCTCACCCCCGATGAGATAGACCAGATGCGCCAGCACGTGCCGATCGGTGTCGGCATCCTGCGCAACAGTTCCGCCGAGTTGTCGCGAGTGGCCGTCGCCATCATCGGCGGACATCACGAGAAATGGGACGGAAGCGGCTATCCGCAGGGCCTGAGCGGCGAGGAAATTCCGATTGAGGCCAGGATCGTTGCGGTCGCCGACGTGTTCGATGCACTATGCTCCGCCCGACCCTACAAGCCGGCGTGGTCACCGCAAAAAGCCTATGACGAAATCATTGCCTGCAGCGGAACGCATTTCGACCCCGCCTGCATCGCCGCCTTCCGGCGCAAGTGGTCGGCAATCCGCGCGCTTTTCGACGCCGAAGCAGAACCGGTCGAAAAACTGCCCGCGCCTGTCAACGCCTAGCTCCGGCCAGAGCGTAGCCTAGTCCTCAAAGCGGCTCGTCGCGTCGCGGTCGCGGTCGTATCGCCTCTTGAGCGGAAACGGCGGCAGCCACGCCTCGCGGCGGACCGTCCAGAGTTCGTAGGTCGGAATCAACTGGTCAGGCGCATCCAGCGATCCCAAGTTCACCTCGATCTCGTCACCCGTGCGCCCGAAAACCGGCGAGCCGCAGCGGGGGCAGAAGAACCGCCCTGCGTAATCACGCGTCTCACCATCGATCGTCACGGCATCCTCAGGAAATATCGCGGACGCGTGAAAAAGCGCCCCATGATGCTTGCGGCAATCAAGGCAGTGGCAGATGCCGACCCGGTAGGGCTGCCCCGACACCACAAATCGCACGTTGCCGCAAAGACAACCGCCCGTAAGCTCCATACCGCACCTCCTCCAAGCCAGGCACCTGAAGGTTTATACCGAGCGGCGCCCTCATTTCAATTTGCGCTGTCAGATCCAGGCAGCCGCGGTGGCCATCGCATCGCTTCTCGAGCAAGCCGAAGCTGCATCTCCGCCTTCTATCTGGCTCGGGACGCAACCGCCCACTCTTCGAGCATCAGGTCGATACCGATGAGAATAAGCCAAGTCACAATGCGGACACCATTTATAGGCGATTTATAAACTATAGAATCATCGCGGTAGTTGCGATCCATCCCCTGCTCACTCATCCTTCGTCAGTCTCTCAAAGAGAAGGTAGTGCGCATGCCAGAAATTCACTTGCCGCGCCTTGCCGTGCTGATCGATGCCGATAACGCGCCGGCGAAGATCGCGGACCGACTGTTCGAGGAGATCGCAAAGATCGGCGATGCGAGCGTGCGCCGCATATACGGCGACTTCGCCAATGCACGGTCGAAAGGCTGGATCGACGTGCTGGCAAGGCATGCCATCATCCCGCAACAGCAATTTGCCTACACGGTTGGCAAGAACGCGTCCGACATCACGCTTGTCATCGACGCGATGGATCTGCTCCACAGCGGCCGCTTCGATGGCTTCTGCATCGTCTCGTCCGACAGCGATTTCACCCGGCTTGCGTTACGGATCAGAGAACAGGGGATCGATGTGTTCGGCTTCGGCAACAAGAAGACACCCGAGAGTTTCCAAAATGCTTGCCGACGCTTCATCAACATCGAGAACCTGCATCTGCCCGCGACACCAACCACTGCCACCGGCGCACAACTGGCAGCCTCGTTACGACCACCGAGCGCTGCGACACCGATCATCCTGAAAGTCATCACCGAAATGGACAGCGATAACGGCTGGGTTGCGCTCAATGGCGTCGGCACACGACTTGTCCGACTGCCTTCCGGTTTCAGTTATCGGACGTACAATTCCAAGAACTTGAGTGACCTGATTCGCAAGACGAACGCCTTCGAACTTGATCAGGCAGACGGCAAGCTGCTGCGTATCAGAGCGAAACCGGCACGGCAAAAGACGAACTGATGGAAGCCTCCGCACCTAGCTCAATGGCTCGGACTCCTCGCGATCCGGTGCCCCCAATCGTCGCTCTGCCCAACAAAACCAAAAAAGGCGGAGCTTTCGCTCCGCCTTCTTCGTTAATCGCGCGATCGAAACCGAACGCTTAGTGGCTGTCCTTGCCCACGGCGCTGCCGCGGCAACCCTTGAGGAAGTCAAGGTCGGCGCCGGTGTCGGCACCCTGCACGTGCTGCTGGTGCAGCCAGGCGTAGCCGGAGGTCGGCAGGTCGTGCTGCGGCTTCCATTCCGCCAGGCGGCGCGCCATTTCCTCGTCGGAAATGTCGACATGCAGGCGGCGGTTCGGCACGTCGAGCTCGATCATGTCGCCGTTCTTGATGACCGCCAGCGGACCGCCGACAGCGGCTTCCGGCGAGGTGTGCAGAACGACGGTGCCATAGGCCGTGCCGGACATGCGCGCGTCGGAGATGCGCACCATGTCGGTGATGCCCTTCTTGAGCACCTTCGGCGGCAGACCCATGTTGCCGACTTCGGCCATGCCTGGATAGCCCTTCGGACCACAGTTCTTCATGACCATGACGCATGTCTCGTCGATGTCGAGATTGTCGTCGTTGATCTTCGCCTTGTAGTCGTCGATGTCCTCGAAGACCACGGCGCGGCCGCGGTGTGTCAGGAGATGCGGCGAAGCTGCCGACGGCTTCAGAACTGCGCCCTTCGGCGCGAGGTTGCCGCGCAGGACGACGATGCCGCCCGACTGCGTCAGCGCCTTTTCGGCCGGCAGGATGACGTCTTCGTTCCAGTTGACGACGTCCTTGACCTCGTCCCACATGGTTTCGCCCGACACCGTGAGCGCATCCTTGTGCAACAGGCCGGCTTCACCGAGGCGCTTCAGCACGACAGGCAGACCGCCGGCGTAGAAGAACTCTTCCATCAGGTACTTGCCCGACGGCATCAGGTTGACGATGGTCGGCACGTCGCGGCCGCAACGGTCCCAGTCGTCGAGCGTCAGGTCAATGCCGACGCGGCCAGCCATGGCGAGCAGGTGGATGACGGCGTTGGTCGAACCGCCGATCGCCGCATTGGTGCGGATGGCGTTTTCGAAGGCCTGCTTGGTCATGATGTCGGAAGGCTTCAGATCATCCTTGACCATCTGCACGATGCGGCGGCCGGTAAGCTGCGCCATGACCTTGCGGCGGCTGTCGACGCCCGGGATCGCAGCATTGCCCGACAGCGCCATGCCCAGCGCTTCGGCCATCGACGCCATCGTGGATGCGGTGCCCATCGTGTTGCAGGTGCCCGACGAACGGCTCATCGAGGCTTCTGCCTCGAGGAATTCGGCCTGCGTCATCTCGCCGGCCTTCACCATTTCAGAGAACTTCCACAGGTGCGTGCCCGAACCGACGCGCTCGCCGCGGAAATAACCGTTCAGCATCGGACCGCCGGTGACGACAATCGACGGCAGGTCGACGGAAGCAGCGCCCATGATCAGCGACGGCGTGGTCTTGTCGCAGCCGACCATCAGCACGCAGCCGTCCATCGGTTGGCCGCGGATCGCTTCTTCGACAGCGAGCGCCGCAAGGTTGCGGTACATCATGGCCGTCGGGCGGAACGTGTTCTCAGAAGCCGAAAATACCGGAACTTCCATCGGGAAGCCGCCGGCTTCCCACACACCAGCCTTCACCTTTTCGGCAAGCTCGCGCAGATGGCCGTTGCACGGCGTCATGTCGGACCAGGTGTTGAGGATACCGATGACGGGGCGTCCGTCGAACAGGTCGTGCGGATGTCCCTGGTTCTTCATCCAGCCGCGGTGATAGATCACGTCGCGGCTCGTGCCGCCGTACCATTCCTGCGATCGAAGTTTACGCGGCCATTCCGCTTTCTTGAACATTTTCTTCTGCCTTTTAAGGGATGTCGAGCCGCCCTCGTGACGGCCCGGATCACCAGTTGGTCGTCAAGCCAGCGTGTAGCTGGTTTTAACAATTGTGTAGAATTCTGCCGCGTACTTGCCCTGCTCGCGCGGGCCGTAGGACGAGCCCTTGCGCCCGCCGAACGGAACGTGGAAATCGACACCTGCCGTCGGCAGGTTGACCATCACCATGCCGGCCTCGGCATTGCGCTTGAAGTGCGTCGCGTGCTTCAGGCTCGTCGTCGCAATGCCGGAGGAGAGGCCGAACGGCGTGTCGTTGGCCGTCGCCAGCGCCTCTTCGTAATCCTTGACCCGGATAAGAGAGACGACAGGTCCGAAGATCTCCTCGCGCGAAATACGCATCTCGTTGGTCGCTTCGGTAAAGAGCGTCGGCTGCAGGTAGAAGCCGGGCGTCTCGCGGCTGATGAGCTCGCCGCCAAAGGCCAGCTTGGCGCCTTCTTGTTTGCCGATCTCGATGTAGTCGGTGTCGGTCTTCAGCTGTTTCTCGTCGACGACAGGACCGATATGGGTTCCCGCCTTCAAGGCGTTGTCCACCACAAGGGTCTCGAGCTTTGCCGTCAGCGCCGCCACGAACTTGTCGTGGATGCCTTCGGTGACGATCAGGCGCGACGAGGCCGTGCAGCGCTGGCCGGTTGAGAAGAAGCCGGAATTGGCGGCGGCCTCGACGGCAACGTCGAGGTCGGCATCATCAAGAACCACCATCGGGTTCTTCCCGCCCATCTCCAGCTGGAACTTGCGGTTATGTTCGAGCGAGGCAGCGGCAACGCGCCGGCCGGTGCCCGTCGATCCAGTAAAGGTGATCCCCGATACGTCGGGGCTGTCGAGCATGGCCTGGCCGACGACCGAGCCCTTGCCCATGACGAGGTTGAGCACGCCTTTCGGCAGGCCCGCGCGATGCAGGATGTCGACGATCGCCCACGAGCAGGCAGGAACCAGTTCCGCCGGCTTGAAGACGACGGTGTTGCCATAACAGAGCGCCGGCGCGATCTTCCAGGCCGGGATGGCGATCGGGAAGTTCCAGGGCGTGATGATGCCGATCACACCGAGCGGGTCGCGGGTGATCTCGACGCCGATGTTCGGGCGCACCGACGGAATGACCTCACCGGCAAGGCGCAGGGCTTCGCCTGCGAAGAATTCGAAAATCTGGCTGGCGCGGATGGTTTCGCCGATCGCTTCGGGAAGGGTCTTGCCCTCTTCGCGGGCCAGCAGCGCACCGAGCTCGTCCTTGCGGGCCATGATCTCGTCGCCAGCCTTCTTCAGGATGACGTGGCGTTCCCAGATGCCGGAGCGAGACCATGCGGGAAAAGCTGCCTTGGCGGCGGCGATCGCGTTCTTCGTGTCTTCAGCCGAGCCATCGGCATAGAGACCGACGACTTCATTGGTATCGGACGGGTTGATATTCTCGGTCGCGTCCGAGCCGATCCATTCGCCGCCAATCAGGTTCTGATAAATGGTCATGGGCTGAAACAGCCTCCTCTACCGCTTATGAAAGAATGGCCGGACACGCATACGCGCCCGGCCATCAGAAACTCAGAGCTGCTTGACGACGATCTCTTCTTCAGCGTCGATCTTCAGCGGATTGCGCAGCGGCAGACCGAATTCGGCGACTTCGATTTCGAAGACATCGCCCTCTTCAGCCTTGATGCCTTCGGCGAACGACAGCGTCGCCGTGCCGAACATGTGGACGTGAACGTCGCCGGGCACACGGAACAGGCCGTACTTGAAGTGGTGGTATTCGAGGTTCGCGAAGGTGTGCGACATGTTCGCTTCACCGGACAGGAACGGCTTCTCGAAGATCACCTTGTCGCCGCGCTTGATACGCGAGGTACCGCGAATATCGTTCGGCGCAGCGCCGATGCGGATTTCCGGGCCGAAGCTTGCCGGACGCAGCTTGGAGTGCGCGAGGTAGAGGTAGTTGATCCGTTCGGTGACGTGATCGGAAAACTCGTTCGACAGCGCAAAGCCGATGCGGAACGGCGTGCCGTCCTGAGCGATGACATAGATCCCGGCCATTTCAGGCTCTTCGCCGCCATCGAGCGCGAAGGACGGAGAAACGAGCGGTGCGCCCGGTGCAGCGGAACCATAGCCGTTGCCCTTATAGAACCACTCGGGCTGAACGCCCTTTTCGCCGTCCTTCGGCTTGCCGTTCTCAAGGCCCATCTTGAACATCTTCATCGAGTCCGTGAGGGTTTCCTCGGCGGCCTCGGAGGTCTTCTTGTGCATGCTGTCGCGCGTTGCCGCCGAACCCAGATGCGTCAGGCCCGTGCCCGTCAGGTGCAGATGCGCCGCGTCGGGATGCGTCATCGGCGGCAGGAAGCGGCCTTCGGCGTAAGCCTTTTCGAGATCGACGGCATCGCCCAGGCCATGCGCTTCGATCACTGACACCAGCGACTTGCTGCCATTCGCGGCTTCCATTGCCAGCGCATAGACGCTGGCGGCGTTCTTGACGGCTTTCGCGGTACCGCCCGGCTCGCGCACGGCGACGATGACCTCTCCGTTCGAACCCTTGATCTGCGAAATAAGCACGGTCTTCATCCTTCTTTCGATAGCGCGGAATATGCTCCGCCGTTCCGGCTCCCGAAGGAGCCGGATGTGCAAGTTCATTTCACTGCGAATGCGTGGGCAGCGCCGAAGCGCTTAGCCCTTGTTCTTGTTGTAGACGTCGAAGAAGACGGCAGCGAGGAGCACGAGGCCCTTGACCATCTGCTGGAAGTCGATGCCGAGACCGACGATCGACATGCCGTTGTTCATCACACCCATGATGAACGCGCCGATGACGGCACCGGTGATCTTGCCAACGCCGCCGGATGCCGAGGCACCGCCGATGAAGCAGGCCGCGATAACGTCCAGCTCGAAGCCGACGCCGGCCTTCGGCGTCGCCGAGTTCAGGCGGGCCGCGATGATCATGCCGGCGAGACCGGCCAGAACGCCCATGTTGACGAAGGTGAAGAAGCTCAGGCGCTCGGTGTTGATACCCGAAAGCTTGGTAGCCTTTTCATTACCGCCCATGGCGTAGATGCGACGGCCGATCGTGGTGCGACGCGTGACGAAGGCATAGGCCGCGATAAGCACGAGCATGACGACGAGAACGTTCGGCAGGCCCTTGTAGCTCGACAGCTGGTAGCCGAGGAACAGGATAGCGACCGACAGGATGCCGTTCTGGGCCAGGAAGAAGCTCATCGGCTCGACATCGATGCCGTGGCTTTCGTTGACCTTGCGGCGGCGCCAGGCGAGATAGAAGAGCACGACGGTGCCGATCACGGTCAGAACCAGCGATGTCGAATGCAGCGGAGTGCCGGCGACGTCGATCATGTCACCCGGCAGGAAGCCGGTGGAGATGACCTGGAAATCCTTCGGGAACGGACCGATGTTCTTGCCACCGAGGACGAACAGCGTCAGGCCGCGGAAGACTAGCATGCCAGCTAGCGTGACGATGAAGGCCGGAATGCGGTGATACGCGATCCAGTAGCCCTGCGCAGCGCCGATGGCGCCACCGATGATCAGGCAGAGAACGCCCGCAAGCACGAAGTTCATCTGCCAGTTGACGGTCATGATAGCCGCGACCGCGCCGACGAAGGCGACGATGGAGCCGACCGAAAGGTCGATATGGCCGGCCACAATGACGAGCAGCATGCCGAGCGCCATGATGACGATGAAGGAGTTCTGCAGAACCAGGTTCGTCAGGTTGACCGGCTTGAACAGGATGCCGCCCGTGTAGAACTGGAAGAACACCATGATCGCGACGAGCGCGATGAGCATGCCGTATTCGCGGATGTTGGCGCGGATATAGTCGGCAACGGATACGACGTTGCTTTCCTCGGTGGCTGAAGGGTTGACCGGAGTCATTGTTTCTTCTCCCCTGAGCGCATGATAGCGCGCATGATGGTTTCTTGGCTCGCCTCTCCCTTTGGCAGTTCCGCAACGATACGTCCTTCATTCATGACGTAGATGCGGTCGCACGTGCCAAGCAGTTCCGGCATTTCCGATGAGATCATCAGAACGCCTTTTCCATCGGCGGCGAGCTGGTTGATGATAGTATAGATTTCGTATTTTGCACCGACATCAATACCGCGAGTGGGTTCGTCGAGGATCAGGATGTCAGGATCGGAGAACAGCCACTTGGACAGAACCACCTTCTGCTGGTTTCCGCCCGAGAGATTGATCGTTTCCTGGAAGATGCTGGAGCTGCGGATACGCAGCTTCGAGCGATAATCCGACGCAATCCTCGATTCCTTGATGGTGTCGATGACCGTGGCACTGGAGACGCCCGCAAGGTTGGCAAGCGTCGTGTTGTGAACGATGTTCTCGCCCAGCACGAGGCCGAGATGCTTTCGGTCTTCGGTCACGTAGGCGAGACCGGAGTCGATCGCCTTGCGAACCGTGCTGACATCGACTGCCTTGCCGTGCATCAAGACTTCGCCCGAAACCTTGTGACCATAGGACTTGCCGAAAACGCTCATCGCGAACTCGGTGCGGCCCGCGCCCATCAGCCCGGCGATGCCGACCACCTCGCCCTTGCGGACGTTGATGTTGATGTCATGCAGAACCTGGCGATCGCGGTGCTGCTGGTGGAACGCGTTCCAGTTCTTGACCTCGAGGATAGTCTCGCCGATCGGCACGGAGCGCGGCGGATAACGATCCGCCAGCTCACGACCCACCATGTTCTTGATGATGATGTCTTCGCTGATCTCTTCGGTTTGACAGTCGAGCGTCTTCACCGTCATGCCGTCGCGCAGGACCGTGATCTGGTCGGCGACCTTGCGCACTTCGTTGAGCTTGTGCGTGATGATGATCGACGTCAGGCCCTGGTTGCGGAACTCGATCAGGAGTTCGAGCAGCGCATCGGAGTCCTTTTCGTTGAGCGACGCTGTCGGCTCGTCGAGGATCAGCAGCTTGACGCTCTTCGACAGTGCCTTGGCGATTTCGACGAGCTGCTGCTTGCCGACGCCGATATCAGTGACGAGCGTTTCGGGCGATTCCTTCAGGCCGACCTTGCTCAGCAGTTCCTTCGTGCGCTTGAAGGCTTCCTGCCATGCAATGATGCCGTTCTTGGCGACTTCGTTGCCGAGGAAAATGTTTTCGGCGATAGACAGAAGCGGCACGAGCGCCAGCTCCTGGTGAATGATGACGATGCCGATCTCTTCGGAGTCCTTCAGGACCTTGAAGTTGCGGACGTCACCTTCATAGACGATCTCGCCGTCATAGGTGCCGGCGGGGTAAACGCCGGAGAGAACTTTCATCAGGGTCGACTTTCCGGCCCCGTTTTCACCCACCAATGCGTGAATCTCACCTTGTCGAACCTTGAGGTTCACATTCTCAAGCGCCTTCACGCCTGGGAACGTCTTGGTGATGTTCCGCATTTCGAGGATTGTATTGTCCATGGTCAACATCCAGCGCCAGCAGCCAAAAGGGGCGCGGCGATCATAAAAGTGAAGACCGGAACCCGCAAGAAGCGGGTTCCGGCCAACTTGGTACGATTACTTCAGCTGGTCAGCCTTGTAGTAGCCGCCTTCTACGAGGATCTTCTCGTAGTTGGTCTTGTCTACTGCAACCGGGGTCAGCAGGTAGGACGGAACGACCTTGACGCCGTTGTCGTAGGTCTTGGTGTCGTTGACTTCAGGCTCCTTGCCTTCCATCAGAGCGTTGACCATGCCGACGGTAACCTTTGCGAGGTCACGGGTGTCCTTGAAGATCGTGGAGTGCTGCT
This sequence comes from Rhizobium sp. AC44/96, assembly GCF_001692185.1. Taxonomy (NCBI): domain Bacteria; kingdom Pseudomonadati; phylum Pseudomonadota; class Alphaproteobacteria; order Hyphomicrobiales; family Rhizobiaceae; genus Rhizobium; species Rhizobium sp. AC44/96. The sequence continues at coordinate 28,223 of NZ_LXKO01000007.1, read as the reverse complement.
CGCCAGCGATGATCGACTTGACCGAAGGAACTTCAGCGTCCTGACCGGAAACGACCGGGAGCGGCTGATCGCCAGAGCCGTAGCCGACGCCCTTCAGCGACGAGATGATGCCGATGGACAGACCGTCGTAAGGCGACAGAACTGCATTGACCTTCGCGTCGGTGTAGTTAGCCGAGAGCAGGTTGTCCATACGAGCCTGGGCCGTTGCCGGATCCCAACGCAGCGTACCGACCTTGTCCATGCCGGTCTGGCCGGACTTTACGACGAGCTTGCCGCTGTCGATGTAAGGCTGCAGAACAGACATTGCGCCGTCATAGAAGAAGAAGGCGTTGTTGTCGTCCGGCGAACCGCCGAAAAGCTCGATGTTGAACGGACCCTTGCCATCCTTGAGGCCGAGGGCGTCAACGATGGAACCAGCCTGCAGAACGCCGACCTTGAAGTTGTCGAACGTCGCGTAGTAGTCGACGTTGCCCGAGTCACGGATCAGACGGTCATAAGCGATGACCTTGATGCCAGCGTCGTGGGCCTTCTGGAGAACGTCGGAAAGCGTCGTGCCGTCGATAGCGGCAATGACCAGAACCTTCGCGCCCTTCGTGACCATGTTCTCGATCTGAGACAGCTGGTTCGGAATGTCGTCGTCAGCGTACTGCAGGTCGGTCGAGTAACCGGCTTCCTGAAGCTGCTTGACGATGTTGTTGCCGTCGTCGATCCAGCGCGCGGACGACTTCGTAGGCATTGCGATACCGACAGTCCCCTTGTCGGCAGCCATAGCCGGCATAACGAACGACGCGACGCCGAAGGCCGCCGCTGCCATCAATGAGATAATGGTTTTCATATCTCTCTCTCCCTTAGTTAATAAACGCGCGGACGAAAAATCGCCCGCCCCGAAACTGTGGCAGGTTTCGTCTTGGATAATACTTCATATGGTGAGAAACGAAGTAGGTCTCCTCCACGCTCTCACGTGTTGAGTGCCAACCAGCACACGGCGGCAAACTGGTATGGATTCCTATAACTGTCAAATAGAATAACTGGCAAAAGGCATAACAAATTTGGTATATCGTTAAAAAGTATTACTTTTAATGGAACGCAGTTGGGAGGCTGCAACCATGGCGATTATTTCCGACCCCTCAGCGGTCGATCATGTGGATATCCAGACCGATATTTTTGGCGATGACGGCCTTTTGAGGTCGGGACTTAAGCTGAATCACCTGCGCATGATCGTCGCAATCGAAGATAGCGGGCAGATTTCGGCGGCTGCCGAGGCTCTGAACATTTCGCAGCCGGCCGCGTCGCGCATGTTGTCGGAAATGGAAACGATTCTTAAGACCTCTCTGTATGAGCGCGTCGCCCGCGGAGTAGTCCTCACGACCTTCGGCGCGGCCCTTGCCAGACGGGCCCGAAAGATCATGCTCGAGCTTCGCGAAGCAAGCCGCGAGATTGGCGAACTCAAGACCGGAAAAGGTGGTTCGGTGTTCATCGGAGCGGTGACGGCGCCGGCCATGAGCCTCGTCGTCCCGGCCATCAAACAGGTGCGGGGCGCGTTCCCCGGCATTGAAGTGAACATACAGGTCGAGACGAGCAACGTCCTTGCGCGCGAACTCCTCGCCGCCCGTCACGACTTCATCATCAGCCGGATCCCGGACGATCTCAATCCGCGGCTCTTCGAGGTCCAGGAGATCGGCATCGAGCGCGCCTGCCTCATTGTCCGCAGTGGTCACCCGCTTCTGAAGAAGAAGGTGGCGAGCCTCGAGGACCTGCCGCAGTACGACTGGGTTTTCCAGCCACCCGGCACGCTGCTGCGCAGAACCGTCGAGGATCTGTTCATCGGCCATGGCGTCCCGCTGCCGGAAAACATCGTCAACACATCGTCGCTGCTGCTGACCTGTGCGATCATCTGCCAGACGAATGCCATTGCGCCGATCGCCATAGACGTCGCCCAGTTTCTCGCCGCGCAACGATCGAGAGCGGCCGACGTCCGGATCCTGCCGATCGATTTCGAGATCAATGTCCGGCCCTACAGCCTGATCACCGCCAAGGAGCGCGCCCTGCCGCCAAGCGCAAGGCTGCTCTACGACATGGTTCTGGCCGAAAGCAAAAAGGTCGGCGGCATCTGACAAGTTCTGCTCCATGTTGACCGGTTCTAATGCCGCCCGTTGAAAGGAGCCGCACAGATGCTGTTTGGCCAATCGGTATTCCAGTCCGTGCTCAACCGCCTGAAAGCGGATGAGGACCTTGATGATGAAGCGATAGTAGTATCGCCCCGCATCCATGGGCTTCCGACCGGCCTCGCTTTCGACGTCATGGAAGGCATTTCTGTCGCCTCCGCCCAACCTGGCCAAGCTTATCTGGATAACCTCGAACCGGAGACAGTCGCGGTGATCGAGCCTGCGGCGATCGTCCCGCCTCCCCCGGAGCCCGAACCGGAGCCATCCATGCCGGCGCATCTCGCCCGGACGTCCCCGCAGGATGTCGCAGCCGAGCTCGCGATCTCGGCGCGTGACACTGTTCAGAGTCTCGGCGAAAAGCGGCGCTCGTTCGCAAAATCGAATCACCCTGACGGCGTGCACCCGAAATTCCGTGAGCCGGCGTCAGCGCGGATGACGATCGCAAACCTTTTGATCGACGAGGCGATACGGCGACTAAGCCGCTGACGGCAATTAATCCGCGTCCTTGGGGGTAGGCGTTTCCGGTGCTGCAGGCTCTTCCGCTACGGCGGGCGCTTCCGGCTCTGCGGCGGCCGGTGGCTTGTAGCTCCAGAACAGCATGTACACGGAATAGCAACCGGCACCGCCTGCCAGCACCGCCCAGAAGGGGTCGCCTTTGAAGGCCTCCACCAACGCCCAGCCGAAACAGACTGCCACGATCAGCATGCGCGCCCAGACCGGACGATAGGCGGGATGGTTCGGATCGATCAGCTGCATCTTGTTCCCATGTGTAAACCTGTCGAATGTCTTTAGGGTGGTTTCTGCAAATGTGAAAGAGCGACGGCTTGACGCCGCGCCCATTAAATGGAATGAAAATTCCAGAATAAGCTAAGTTCGGTTCATTCATTCCGAACCAAGGGAGGTTTTCATGACAGTCCGATTTGGTCTTCTCGGCGCCGGTCGCATCGGCAAGGTGCATGCAAAGGCCGTCAGCGGCGATACCAATGCCAAGCTCGTCGCCGTTGCCGACGCGTTTCCGCCGGCGGCCGAAGCGATCGCATCCGCCTATGGCTGCGAGGTCCGCACGATCGAAGCGATCGAAGCTGCCAAGGATATCGACGCGGTCGTCATCTGCACCCCGACCGACACCCATGCCGATCTGATCGAGCGTTTCGCCCGTGCCGGCAAGGCCATCTTCTGCGAGAAGCCGGTTGATCTCGACGTCGATCGAGTCCGGGCCTGCATCAAGGTCGTCGACGAGACCAAGGCAAAGTTGATGGTCGGCTTCAACCGCCGCTTCGATCCGCACTTCATGGCTGTGCGCAAGGCGATCGACGACGGCCGAATCGGCGACGTTGAAATGGTCACGATCACCTCGCGCGATCCGGGCGCCCCGCCTGTCGACTACATCAAGCGTTCGGGCGGCATCTTCCGCGACATGACGATCCACGACTTCGACATGGCCCGCTTCCTGCTCGGCGAAGAGCCGGTTGCCGTCAGCGCCACGGCCGCCGTTCTCGTCGACAAGGCGATCGGCGAAGCCGGCGACTACGACAGCGTTTCGGTGATCCTGCAGACGAAATCCGGCAAGCAAGCAATTATCTCCAATTCCCGCCGCGCTACCTACGGCTACGACCAGCGCATCGAGGTGCATGGCTCGAAGGGCATGGTATCGGCCGAGAACCAGCGCCCCGTTTCCATCGAGGTTGCCAACGGCGAAGGCTACACCCGCCCGCCGCTGCATGATTTCTTCATGACCCGCTACACCGAAGCCTATGCCAACGAAATCGCAAGCTTCATCGCAGCCATCGAGAAGGGCGCCAAGATCTCGCCCTCCGGCGCCGACGGCCTGGCAGCACTCGCCCTTGCGGACGCGGCGGTGCAGTCCGTCAAGGAAGGCAAGCTCATCAAGATCGGCTGACGGCCCTCTCCCGACCGAAAGCCAACTGTGAAATGGCCGGGCCCCTACCCGGCCATTTCTCGTTTCATCAAGATGATGCGCCATGAAATGCACGACTATTCGCCTGCCTGCGTGCCGGACATGACCAGTTCCTGATCGATAACCGACAGCGCCCTTTCCAGGTGTCCTTCAAAGACGAGGATCGACTCGTCCGCCACGACACGGATTTCCGGCATCCCCTCCATCCGCACCACATGCGCCTGGCCGAGCCCCTCTTCGATGCCCTGCCGCAACAGGTCATAATAGCGGGTTCCGGGACCTGTGATCGCGATCGGCATGCGTTCCGTCAGGCTGAGCAGACGCGAAAGCCCGTTTCCAAGCGCGATGCCGGCCTGCCTGAAGGCGAAGGACGACATGCGATGCCCGTGGCGGGCTTGCGCCGCAATCTTGTCGAGTTCGGCAACCGGCACGAACTTCGCCGGGATCGTGTCGAGCGGCACCTCGAAGGCCATGCGCAGAATGGCATAGAAGCCGGCATAAGCCTCGATGCACCCCTTGCTGCCGCAGCGACAAAGACCGCCATTCGCCATGTGCAGCATATGTCCGAAGTTCGGGGCCGAGATTTCCCGCTCCCCCGGCCCGGTGCGCCTGACAATGCCGAGCCCGATGCTGTGCCCGAGCGACAGCGCGGCAAGCGAGCGAAACTCGGCCGGCCTCGCATTCTCCTCATGCGCGCCGAGCGCGGCTGCGACAAGCTGCGTCTCGTTGCCAAGGATGATCCTAGCTTGCCAGGCGGGCCGAAGAGCCGATTCGAAATCGATCTGATCGCCACCGAAGATCGGCGACCACACGAGCACGGGATCGGTGGCATGCACCAGTCCCTTGCTGCTGATGGAGATCAACAGCACCTTCTCCTGCGGAAGTTTCGAGCGCGAGAGAATGCGTGCAAGCCCGTCCTGGACGGAGGCGACAAACCGCTCGGCGCCCGCCGGATCATGCGACCGTTCCTCGCTGAACCGGTCGATCAGCTTGCCGGCATAATCGACCAGCGAATACTGCACGCCATCCGATGAAATGACCACGACGATGAGATAGCCGCAGTCGCGCCGCTGCCGAAACAGCACCCGCGGACGCCCTCGTCCGCTGGCCGATTGCTGCTCGGATTTCTCAATGATCTCAGCCTTTTCCAGGTCGGCGGTAATGGCCGAGATGGTCGCCGAGGACAGCTTCGTGAAGTCCGCAATTTCGGTATGCGCCAGCGCGCCGTGTCTGCGAAGCGCTGACAGCACGAGCACGCTGTTTCTCTGCCGGACCAACTCCGTGCTCGACTTGGTCAGCATATATGCCGGCCCTCTCCCCCTCGCATTCCGCCCTCGTTCACACCGTATCTCCAGCAACCTTTCCGCGCAGAAAATTAAGCTGGTAGTGCGGTGTTGACAGTTGAAAAAATCTCTGACACTAAATTTCTCGACTGTCGAGAAAATAATTTGAACCTTCTCGTCAGCGAACCGCGGCGGCCGGAGGAACCACTGGCTGGGGCTGGCCGCAATCCACTCGGGAGGACATTATGAAGTCAATTTTGAAGCTGATGGCAGGTGCTGCCATCCTCGTATCGGTGCATACCGCCGCAATGGCTGCCGACCTCGTCGTCGGCGTTTCCTGGTCGAATTTCCAGGAAGAGCGTTGGAAGACCGACGAAGCCGCCATCAAGAAGGCCCTCGAAGCCAAGGGCGCAAAGTACATTTCCGCTGATGCACAGTCGTCTGCCGCAAAGCAGCTCACCGACGTTGAATCGCTGATCTCGCAGGGCGCAAACGCCCTCATCGTTCTCGCTCAGGACAGCGACGCAATCGGTCCTGCTATCGAAAAGGCTGCCGCTGAAGGCATTCCTGTTGTCGGCTACGACCGCCTGATCGAAAACCCTGCTGCCTTCTACATCACCTTCGACAACAAGGAAGTCGGCCGCCTGCAGGCTGAAGGCGTCTTCAAGGTCAAGCCTGAAGGCAACTACGTCTTCATCAAGGGCTCTTCTTCCGACCCGAACGCGGACTTCCTGTTCGCCGGCCAGATGGAAGTCCTGAAGGCTGCTGTTGACGCAGGCAAGATCAAGAACGTTGGCGAAGCCTACACCGACGGCTGGCTGCCGCAGAACGCTCAGCGCAACATGGAACAGTTCCTGACCGCCAACAACAACAAGGTCGACGCCGTTGTTGCTTCGAACGACGGCACCGCCGGCGGCGCTGTGGCTGCTCTCGACGCACAGGGCATGGCAGGCACCGTTCCGGTCTCCGGCCAGGACGCCGACAAGGCTGCTCTGAACCGCATCGCGCTCGGCACCCAGACGGTTTCCGTCTGGAAGGACAGCCGCGAACTCGGCAAGCGCGCTGCTGAAATCGCGCTCGACCTCGCTGGCGGCAAGACCATGGACAAGATCGACGGTGTAACCACCTTCGATGGCGGCCCGAAGAAGGTAAAGATGCAGTCGATCTTCCTGAAGCCGCAGGCAATCACCAAGGACAACCTGAACGTCGTCATCGACGCCGGCTGGATCTCCAAGGCTGAAGCTTGCCAGGGCGTAAAGGCCGGCAGCGTCAAGGCTTGCGACTAATCCTCGCCAGCTGAACCAACACACCGGCGCCGTGGCGATCTCGCCGCGGCGCTGGATGCGGATGGAGCCCCAATGAAGCGCTCCCCGCCTCGCAACGCACCGCGAACGCTTTGATTCCCTGCCGCAACGATGCCGCTCCTCGAGCGGCCGCTTCGGAAGTCTCTCGGTGGTCGATTTGAAGAACAGGGCACCTCGGCAAGGGCTTTCGGGCACCCGCGCCAGAAGTCCAAACAATGGGGGAAACGGCAAACCCATGGCAAACATCACGCAATCCTCATCGAGCCATCCGCGCTCGGCGGAGGGCAACGCTTTCACGCGCTTCCTGCGCGCAACCGAGATCGACACGCGCCTGCTCGGCATGGTCGCAGCACTTCTGGTCATCTGGATCGGCTTTCATCTCTACACCGGCGGGCTCTTCCTGACGCCACGCAACCTCTGGAACCTCTCGGTCCAGACGACCGAGATCGCGGTTCTCGCGACCGGCATGGTGCTCGTCATCGTCACCCGCAACATCGACCTGTCGATCGGCTCGATGCTCGGCCTCGTCGCCATGATCATGGGCGTCGTCCAGGCGAAGTTCCTGCCGCAATATCTCGGCTTCGACAATTCCTGGACCTGGCTCATCACGCTGGTCTGCGGCCTGATCGCCGGAACGCTGATCGGCCTCTTCCAGGGCGTCATCATCGCCTTCCTGGGCGTCCCCTCTTTCATCGTCACGCTCGGCGGCTTCCTCGCCTGGCGCGGCCTTGCCTGGTACGTCACATCGGGCCAGACGGTCGCCCCCCTCGACACGACGTTCCGCATCATGGGCGGCGGTGCCGAAGGCTCCGTCGGCGCCACCTGGAGCTGGATCATCGGGCTGGTCGCCTGTGTGCTGATCATCGTCGGCATCATCGGCTCGCGCCACCAGCGCAAGCGCTTCAACTTCCCGCGCCGGCCGCTCTGGGCCGAATATTTCCTGGCAGTACTCGGCTGCGCGCTGGTGCTCGGCGCCATCTGGGTCTCGACAATCTATTACTGGCCGGTGGCGATCGCCAAGAAATACGCCGAGGCCAACAACATCGCCTGGCCGGAAACGGGGCTCTTCATCTCCTACGGCATCGCGGTGCCCGTCCTTATCGCCGTTCTCGTCGGCATCGTTATGACCTTTATCGCCACCCGCCTGCGCTTCGGCCGCTACGTCTTCGCGATCGGCGGCAACCCTGAAGCAGCCGAACTTGCCGGCATCAAGACCCGCTGGGTCGCGGTCCGCATCTTCGCGCTGATGGGCTTCCTGGCAGCCGTTGCCGCGGCAATCTCCACCGCCCGCCTCAACGCCGCCGCCAACTCGCAGGGCACGACCTACGAGCTCTACACCATCGCGGCAGCCGTCATCGGCGGCACCTCGCTTGCCGGCGGCACCGGCACCATCGCCGGCGCCATGCTCGGCGCGCTGGTCATGCAGTCGCTGCAGTCGGGCATGGGTCTCGCAAACGTCGATACCCCCATACAAAATGTCGTCGTGGGCGCCGTGCTGGTCGTTGCCGTCTGGCTCGACACCGTCTATCGCTCGCGGTCGAAGTAAGAGGAGTCCTAGATATGACTGATCAACGCGCTCCCCTTGTGGAACTGAAGAACATCTCGATCTCCTTCGGCGGCATCCACGCCGTGGACAATGCCTCGGTCGATCTCTACCCCGGCGAAGTCGTCGCCCTTCTCGGCCATAACGGCGCCGGCAAGTCGACGCTCATCAAGATCCTGTCAGGCGCCTACAAGCGCGACAGCGGCGAGATCCTGATCAACGGCGAACCGGCAGACATCCGCAATCCCCGCGATGCCAAGAAGTACGGCATCGAGACGATCTACCAGACGCTTGCCGTCGCCGATAACGTCGACGCCGCCGCCAACCTCTATCTCGGCCGCGAGATCCGCACCAAGTGGGGCACCCTCGACGACGTCGCCATGGAAGCCTCGACCCGCGAGGTCATGGGCCGCCTCAACCCCAACTTCCGCCGCTTCAAGGAGCCGGTGAAGGCGCTCTCGGGTGGGCAGCGGCAGTCCGTGGCGATCGCCCGCGCCATCCTCTTCAACGCCCGGATCCTGATCATGGACGAGCCGACGGCAGCCCTTGGGCCGCAGGAGACGGCGCAGGTGGGCGAGCTGATCAAGCAGCTGAAGAAGGAAGGTATCGGCATCTTCCTCATCAGCCACGACATCCACGACGTCTTCGACCTCGCCGACCGCGTCTCGGTCATGAAGAACGGCCAGGTCGTCGGCCACGCCCGCACCGAGGACGTGACCAAGGACGAGGTGCTCGGGATGATCATCCTCGGCAAGGTGCCCCCCAAGGCCATCCCCGGCCCCGGCGCCATGCAGGTCTGACAACAATCGGTGCGCCGTTTGCAAGAACGGCGCACTTTTCAATTTTGGAGATTGATGCTGGCGAGAAGCTAGGCTAAGAACCACCCATCGGACGGGCGATTCAAACCGCCTCAGGCATGCACCCGTAGCTCAGCTGGATAGAGTGTTGGATTCCGATTCCAAAGGTCACAGGTTCGAATCCTGTCGGGTGCGCCACTATCCTCCTGATGCATTGAAGAGCAAAAACATCCGCGGTCCCAAGACCTTCGGCGCAAGCCATCTGTTACACGACGGGCACGCGACGGATGACCACACGAGGCCTAGACGATTGGCGAGCAAGCCCAGGCCAAGCTCTAGGTCATGAACTCGTACGCGCAGGCAGCAGCCGCTCTCAGACGGGAGGCTATGCCGAGCCGCTGTCGCAGATCTGACCCTAAAGTCACTAACTGGCATGTTCGCAAGGACGGCTGATAGGCCCACACGGTTGTGCTATGAATTGTGGAAACAACCTGTACTGCAAGTGAGTCGGGGAACCATGTATCAGGCGCAAAAGACCGTAAGAGGCAGCTTCCTAGTTACCGAGCAGCTGCTTCGACGCATGGTAAAACACCTGGCAACCGACCGCGCAGTAGACATCGTGATATGCTTCAAGGGTGAGCGAAGGATCTCGAGTGACAAGATCGAAGATGCTCTGTCGGACAGCCTCGTTAGCGGAACCGAGATTGAAGCGATCCGGTTGCGAACAGAGGGCGGCGATGGTGCATGGGCAGATATCACGCTGTCGAACAGCCCTGAGGCAATGCAATATACACTACGGGGCGACCGAAAATGGGTCTTGGCGCTAGAGCAAGACATCATGAACGAATTCAACTCGGCTAAGCTATGGTTCTCCTGGCTCAATCCAAGTCGGTGGCCGCTTCATAATCTCAATATAGTGATGCCAATTGTCTGCCTCCTCCTAGGCCTGATGTTCGTTGCTGCGTTTCACTGGCAAGAATGGATGATGAAGAACATTCCGGCATATAGTCCGGTACTGCCAATGGTCATCGCTTCGGCGGCCATGTTGCTGCAAACCTATTTCTTCCCTTCCCTGAGCTTTGCATTCGGAGCCGGGTTGAAATCTTATCACCGACGCATGAGGACGCTGTACTTCCTGTTTGGAACGATGGGCGTCGGTTCCGTTTTGTCGCTGGGGCAAACCTGGTTGGCAGGCTGGCTGCGAATAACCTAACACAAGGCGACCACTTGGCCTGGCGCGATGGCGAAATCAGTGGTCCACACAGCGTCGGTCGCTTCCGGTTTTTGCTCGTTGAATCAAAGCTTTGCGGGGAGTGATAGCGCTTCCTGTTGGGTGCGCCATTATTCTGAAGACTACCCCAAAGTTATGAAACGCGCCGCCTCCCGACACGTTAGGTGAAACGGTAATTGCACGGGGATAATGACGCCTGCGGTGGCATAGAACTGTGAGGCGGACGCCCGCCCTATGGGCGGCGGTTGTAAACTGTGGCATAACATGCAGCCATGGCTATGCATCTCCTGGCAGTCCATCGCGATGAGGTCAGGGCGGAACAGACGACAAGCAATTCGCTTTCGCTCGCCTATTCCGTTGGTGTCCTGTGCTGGCTGTTGTCGGCCGGCGTCTATATCGCCGCCAAATGGGTTTCTCCCGAGATGCCGCCCTGGGCGCTCTGTTTCTGGCGCGTCCTGATAGCCTGGGCAATCCTGATGCCGATGGTCCGGAGGCATTTTGCCGACATGGTCGCGCTTTTGAAAAAGCGGGCGCTGGAGCTGATCGTGATCGGCGGCATGGGGCTCGCGATCTGTCAGGGAATGATTTTCGTCGGATTGGAACATGCGGACGCCACCACGGCCGGCATCATCATCGCCCTCATCCCGATCATCACGATGATCCTCGCCCGTTTCGTTCTGGCAGAGCCAATGGGGCGCTGGCAGGTCATCGGGTCCGCCCTCGCCTTCGTTGGCATCGTCGTCATCATCGTGAAAGGCAGCCCGGCCGCGCTCATGCGATTGGATTTCAACCCGGGAGAGCTCTGGATCATCGCCGGAGCCTTTTGTTTCAGCCTCTATACTGTTCTTCTCAGACGCGCGAAGTTCGATATCGATCGGCTCTCGCTCCTGGTGCTGCTTCTCGGTGCGGCGGTTATCACAGCGCTTCCCCTCTACCTGATCGAGCTTGCATCGGACGATCGCACCACGCTGAACAGTAGCGGGCTCCTCGCGCTTGCCTATGTGGCCATTCCCGGCGGCGCGCTCATGTATTATCTCTTCAACCGGAGCATCGAGACCTTGGGGGCGAGCCGCGCCGGCGTCCTCCTCTACATCCAGACGATCTTCATCGCGATCCTCGCCTACCTGATCCTTGGCGAACAGCTACAATTCTATCATCTGGAAGGCGCGGCGCTGATTGTCGCTGGTTTGCTACTGATCGTCCTACGCAAGCCGACAGCCAAGGGCGAGACAACGGCCGCTGAGGCATAGGCGGGCCGGCCGTTGGCATGTTCGCCGCGATCATCTGTGGCGCGACAGCCCGCTCTCAGCGAAGACGGGATCGCGAATTGGCCGCGTTTGAAGCGAACCCGGCGCCAGAAGAGACCACAACCGTGCCGCGCCCCTTTGCCTTGGCCGCATAAAGTGCCCCATCCGCCCTTTTCAGCGCATCATCGCAAGACTCACCGGCGCTAGGAGGAACCTCGCCAAGTCCGAAGGAGGCCCCTACCAATGCTTCCGTGCCATCAAGCACATATGGCTGGGACAAGAGCGAAGAGAGCTGCCGGCAACGCCACTCGGCCTCGCCGAGTGGAACGGAGGGCATGAGGATTGCGAACTCGTCGCCACCAAGGCGAAAGACCATGTCGTCCTGCCGCGTTGCGGCCCGGAGACGCGCGGCCACCTGTTTCAGCAGTTCGTCGCCCGCGGCGTGTCCATACCTGTCATTGACGCTCTTGAACCCGTCGAGATCAAGGCAAGCGACCGTGAGGCTGCCCGCACTGGAGAGCCTTGCAAACTCCGTGGCGATCATCGAACGATTGGCAAGACCGGTGAGAAAGTCGTGCGTCGCAGCGTGACGCATACGCTGCTCCGCCTCGACCAGCGACACCACCGCACGCCGCGACAGCCGCGCGACGAACAGGCCGCCAGCGACAAGCACGATCGCAACCGTCGCCACGAGAGGAAGCGACTGCATGAGAAGGTCGCGAGCGGGCGTCAGAGGCCGCCAAGACAGAACCTCCGGCTGCCCGTCTTGTCCGACGGCGATCTCGGCGCGCGCGCGATCGGGTGAAACGGCATTGAGTGGGCCGATGGCCGCATCATCGAGAAGGAAGCGATTCCCAAGGAACTCCTGCAAACTGCCAGCAATCGGAACCGCTGAGACGAGGACGGGCGCACGCGCACCGCGCGGCGTTGCCGTCCTGAAGTCTGGCTGGAACAGGCTGGCCGTCAGGAGCACCGCATCGCTCCCGATAACCTCGATCTTGCTGAAAGCGACGGGGTTCGGAATACCCGTCGCCCTCACGCCGGCTTCGCGCTCGCGAACGCGTGCGACGAGTGACGCCGCGTCTTTTGTGATCACCTCCGCCCCACGAAGGAAGAACGGGCGGTTCAGCACCTCATCCGCGGTCTTCGAGTAGATCATATGATCGCCGGCATCCAGAATGGCGGCGAAGCGGGTTCTAGACGTCCCGATCAGCGAACTGCCGATGTTGCGATCGGCCCATTCAGGATCGTAACTGTTGTCAAGCTTGGCGATGGACTCGTCCCAGATCGTCCACGCCGTGAGCGCGAACTCCACGTCCGAGATCCATATCGAGATGTTCCGCTTGACCAGCGTTTCCTGCCGCTCGCGGATCTTCGCGTCGAGGCGCGCCACCCCATAGTAAGGAACGGCCGCGAGCCCTGTAAGCAGGATCGCAATGAGGATTATCGCTGGTCCTACCAGCTTAAATTGGGTGAAGCGCGGTGTCACGGAGGCGTCCTGATGGCTAGGTCGGCCGACCGTAACGCGGAAGCACTTTCATGCCCGTTACCCCTGAGAGATTTTTGGCCACTGCAGTTAACGCTTCGCAACGGTGAAGGACGGGCACGCTATCGAGCCAAAATGGATGGCAAAACCAAAATCAATCCCAGAGGACTGGCCATCCCGAAAAGACCAAACGATAGCCCCGAAGCAAGCGCACCATAACGCCCAGAGCAGGCGAAATCGACCAGACAGAAATCCGACCGCGCAGATAGCCAAGCTTAGGATGAAGCAGGCTGTCCCCACTGCAAAGCCTGGCGCACCAGCGACAATCAGAGCCCTTGGCACCAAACCGATCAGTACGGTCAAGGCGAGCAAATATGGCGCATTTTCAGCGGTCGCGACGTTTCTAATAACCTTCATCATTTCCGTGACCAACCCGATATGTCTATTCCAGCGGCAGTTGCAGCCGCCACAACAACCAGTTAACGGGAATTCAGAAAAAATGCCATCATGACGCGATAAACTGGAGGCGCTGATCGCGACATTTCTTGATGCGCGTAGCAGGATTAGGTGCGAAGGTCTGGCACCGAGAGAGGAAAAGCAGCGGCATCCCGAAGGCTCAATAGGCGCACTTTACTCACTGCATTGTGCGCGATGGCAATGTCCGCATCCTGCGCTGACGCGACATCGATAGGCGATGGTCTACGAGCCGCCCCGATCGGCAAGATCATCATGGCGTCGACGCTAACGGGAGCGGATGTCGAAACTGTTTGTCTGCTACAACCCTACCAAGACCGGCTGAACAGCGGAGGTAGTGTCGCGGCAAGTCTGAACGCTCGTCTCGATGCTGAAGCATTGACCACTGACGAGGCCCACTTCACTTTTGTGATTGTTGGGAAACGCGGTCTCACGCTAGATCGAATAAAGCGATCAACGCAACTTGACGTATTTGGCTTGCACCGGCTTCCAAGCGAATTGGTCCTTCCTCATGACTTTGTTCAAGCTGAATGTGCCAGCGGAGCGTCCGCTGCCCTCGTCAAAGTCATGTTTCGTGAAAGGGCTTACATCGTAGTCGGTGAAATGCGACCCCAGAAGCGCATCTCACGATGATCACTCCTGGTGCCAAGCAACCTCGATGCGCCAGTTATTGTCTGTTCTTCCAAGACTAGGGCAGCTGCCGCCGTCATGCCGACGATTGCGCGGCTTTCCCCTTGCGATAGCGCATCGCCAGCATCGCCAGCGCGACACCGCCAGCGATGATGCAGATGGACAGCACCGGACGATATGCCAGCCAGCCGATGGCAATTAGCAGCGGGCCCACGACCAGTGTCAGCACGAATGCCAGAAGCGTTGTGCCGAAGGCAACGATCGATCCGATGAACGGAACGACATCGCCGATCACGCTGAGTATCGAGAAGATGCAGACAAAGCCGACGAACAGGCCGACAAGGCCGCCTGCCCTGACAAGCCACGTTATGAACGCATTCTCTGCCTCTGCGGATTTGAACATCTGGGCGGCATCGGTGTCGCCCGCTGCGCTGAGCAGGATGTCGCGGTGGTTTGTCGTCTCGTAAGGCACCAGCGTGTCTTTGCTCTGCTTGCCGACGACGCTTGCTTCCCTTGCATCGACCCTCTGATAGGAAAGACGGAGATCCCCCACCTCGGGCGATGAGGCGCTCTGTCCGACGTAGAAGCCGTGAGCGGTGCTCTTCAACGGCTTGTCACTGGCGAGCGCCTGCGTGACATGCGCGAGATCGTCGTCCGTCAGCGTGAGGTCGGAGTAGCTGCCGATGTCCGCAATGGTCTGGCCCGATACCGAAAACGCTCCGACACTGGCGCGCTCAACGGCAAATGTCGAGTTCGCCGGCATGCTATCGGGATTCTGATGGCCCTCGGCTTGCTTGAAATCGCCAGATTGCACCACATCCGAGCGCCATTCCTTCGAATAGGAATAGGTTGTTGTCGTTTCCTCGCTGCCGCCCAGTTTCTTTTCGGACTTGCTCTCCGATTTTTCCACCCACTGGTACATTTCGACCTGCCGGGAAAGCGCCACGGCACCGTCGGCCGAGACACCCAGTTCGCCGTCTCGCGGCGAACCGCGCGGTTTGACCGGTCCGCTGATGTGGACGAGCTTGCCATCGTTCGCCGGGTCGACCGCCTCACTCGAGATCGCTTCGACCTGCGCCGCTCCTTCGGCCAGCGCACGGTATGTGCCGATAGCGCGGCCCTCATTCCAGATGAGCAGCCAGGCGCATGCGACCAGCAGAACGATTCCGACGAGAGAACCGATCAGCGCGTTCTTGAGTCGCCCGAACCAAGACGTGGACGTTGTTTCAGTTACACTCATGTCTGATGACACCTTTGTGGATGCTCTGGGTTGGCACTGCGCGCGCATACGCAAGCGATTGAAGGGAATGATATAGACGCGCAAAATACCCCCACATCAGTTAATGGATGCCAGACAATTATCGCATCGAGCTAGAGTACGTCCTCGCCGCGACTGCGAGACAAGTAGCCCGCGGCTCACGACTGGCTCGCCTCACGCACTCAGATACCAATGCTCGGTACCGCCGACAAAGCGATAGCCACCTTCTCTTGGCTGTGATGACGTTCGGAAAATCGAGTGCTATCATCTTTGTCGGACCAGAGACCGGAACAGTGGCGACCCGATCGACTCCAGCCGCACGGTGTGTATATCTCGAGCGACAAACGAGCTGATGGATAGATCAGCGGATACCAATTTAGACGCGACAATTAGCCGCATATAATCAAGTTGCAGTATTGAACCAACGGGCAACTCGCTGTTTGTGTTCATTTAAGCTAGCATCCGGGTCGAAGCCTTCCTGGCGGCCTTGGTAGGTGACACAAGGGCATTGTCACCGAAGTGGAGAACCTAGTGCTGCATTATAGAAATTATCTGTATCAGCTGCGTCGAAGGACGTTTGGCGCCCCTACGCTTGGAGATGTTGTAGCTCAGACGATCGTTGTCTCTCAAGACGAGTTTGGCGTGCGCGAACCGGCAACTCACCTGCCCGGACAGCCAGAGCGCGTTCGCGGCATACAGCCCGAAACGACAAAAGAACATGAACAGGGCCGCATTTCCGGCGGCCCTGTTCATCATGTTGCCACGCTGGCGTACCGCATCCCGAATGCGCACTATTTTGATGGTAATCTTTACGCCGGCGGCCTGCGTTGGCGGCAAGTGATCCGGCCCGAATCCAGGGCAATATGGGCGCGTTCCATTCATTTGGACGAATGCGCGCTGCCATCGACCTCACTCAGCGACAAGTATTTCGGGCACTTTCTCCGGGACGTTGCAGCAACCGCGATACTCGCCGAGACGTTCGCACCCACCTTCTTCGCACGAGGTACGTTTTCCGCGACCTGGCCTCATGCCAAGGAATACTACGAAATCCTCAAATTGAATTTCCCCGTTTTGGATGCCGCGGTGATCCGCAATGCATGGATATTCCAAGACTATGGCATGACGGAAAGCAGGCGCGCGCGCATCGCCGCTCTGCGAGCGCGCGCCATGGCTCTTGGCGGCGACAGCAAAGATCACCGTGTCTTCATCACGAGACGGGCAAGTGGCGACCTGCGGCTGCTGGCCAATGAAGCCGAGATTGAAGACCGCCTGCTCAAGGAAGGGTTTGAAGTGGTCGATCCGAGCCGCCTCAGCGCTCCCGAGATCATCAGAAAGATCTGCGGCGCGGCGCTCATCTGCTCGGTCGAAGGGAGTGGTCTCGCTCACGGCTTTCTATCAATGGCCCCGAAAGGGGCCATTCTTGCCATTCAGCCTCCCTACCGCTTCAACAACATCTGGAAGGACTATGCCGACGCCATGGACATGCGTTACGGATTTGTCGTCGGCGAGGGCAGCGAGAGCACGTTCAGCGTTTCGCCGGACGAGATCCTGAAGACCGCCGACATGCTGCTGCCAAGACACTGATCCGGCCCCGCACAGAACAAGGCGACGCGGCGAACAAATTGCTGCATCCGTCGCCCAACCGATCAGCCGAACGTCAGCTTGCTCTTCTGGTTGCCTGCCTCGTCGAAGTTGCTCGGCGCCAGCCATGCCTCATAGCCGGCCTTGAGCCGCGGCCAATCCCCATCGATCATCGCGAACCAGGCCGTATCGCGATTTTTGCCCTTCGCCACCATATGCTGCCGAAAGACGCCTTCGAAGTCAAAGCCGAACCGGAGCGCTGCGCGCTTGGACGGCTCATTGAGGTCGTTGCACTTCCACTCGAAGCGCCGATAGCCGAGCGTATCGAAGGCATAGCTTGCAAAGAGATAGAGAGCTTCGGTCGCGACCCGCGTGCGCGCGATTGCCGGTCCCCACAGGATATTGCCGATCTCGATCACCCCATGCGCCGCATCGATGCGCATCAGCGCCTGTCGACCTTCAGCACGCCCGGTCTTTTTGTCGATCACGGCAAAGAACATCGGGTCCGGCGAAGCTGCAGCCTTTTCCAGCCACGGCGTAAACGCGGCAAGATCAGCGGGCACCTCCTCGAAAAGATAGCGAAAGCGATCATCGGCTCCCGGTTGCTGGGCCGATGCGAACAGCTGCTCGCCATGCTTTGCAGGGTCCAGCGGTTCCAGGCGCGTGTAGCGCCCGTCCAGAACCACGCGATCAGGGCGTTCCACGCCCTTCCACTGTGAGAGATCCATCGAAAGTCCTTGTCGCCGCTATGCAGTTCAGCAACCCGTGTGATGACAGGCAACATTCGAACCGCGTCTATCTACCTCCTCCTTTCCTCCACAAGAGGACTGACGTAAATAGCCACTTCCATCATTCTGACCATACCACTTTGGGAACGAACATGCCGTCCTTGCCGCCACCGTGGCTTCCGCTCGATCGTGCCTCCGGTAACCTCGAGGAGCAGGTCTACAGACATATGCGCGATCGCATTCTGTCCGGGAAGATTGCAACCGGCCAGCGGCTCCCGTCAACCAGAGTGCTGGCGACGTCGCTCGGCATCGCCCGGTCGACCGTGGTGAGCGCTTATGAGCGGCTGAAATCAGAAGGGTATCTCAACACGACAACAGGATCCGCGAGCCGTGTCGCGCCGCTATCCATGTCCGCCTTCGCTAAAAGAGACGCGGCGCCAAGGTCGATCCGACCGGCGCCGAACGTCGCGGCAGAGCAGCGGTCACTGGAACCCGGCGTGCCCGATCTCACGGACTTCCCCCACAAGGCTTGGGCGCGGTGCCTCGGAGCCCGAGCCCGCTGGCCGCGCGTCCACGACCTCGGCTATGGAGAAGCCTGCGGTATCCGGGAGCTCCGGGAGGAGATCATCGAGCACCTGTCGACCACGCGTGGCGTCGTTGCGCGGCCGGAACAAGTGCTCATCGTCCCTTCCACAAGAGTTGCAATCGACCTCCTTGCCTCCCTGAGGCTCACCGTCGGAGGCAAAGACGTCGCCTGGATGGAGGAGCCTGGCTATTCCACGGCAAAAGTAATCCTGGCCAAGACGGGCGCCAGCATCATACCGGTGCCGTGCGATGACGCAGGGATGGACGTGAGCGGGGCTGTTGGCTTGCCACCACCGCGGACCATCTACACCACGCCGTCGCATCAATATCCGACCGGTACGACGATGAGCCTACAGCGGCGCCTGGCATTGCTCGATGTCGCGCGATCAAGCGGCGCGCTCGTGCTCGAAGACGATTACGACAGCGATTTCCAATATGGATCACGACCGATCGCTGCTCTCCAGGGCATAGATCGGCATGAGGTCGTTGCCTACCTGGGCACCTTCTCCAAAATCCTGGCGCCGGGGCTGCGTGTCGCCTATGCGGTTGTACCGTCGTGGCTGATCGATGAAGCACAGGCAGCACTTCAGCTGCGTGGTGCCGTGGTATCGACCCACATTCAGGCCGCCTTGGCCGACTTCATTCGAGAAGGTCGCTTGCGAGCCTATCTCAGGCAGATGAATGAGAAATATGCCGAGCGCATGGCAGCCACCGTCAGCGCCCTTCGCCACCATTGCGGCCACTTGCTCGACGTCACCGAGGGAAGTGGTGGCTTGCAGCTTGCCAGCTGGTTTCACAACAGGACGGCAGACGATGCCGCCGCCGCCGATGCCCTTCGCCAGGATGGCATCGCACCTCAGCCGATGTCGCGCTTCTACTTGGGCGCACCGCGGCCCGGACTGCTTTTCGGGATCGCAAACGCAAGCACGAAAGATATAGATGCGCTCGCTGCCAGGATCGCGCGGATCCTCACCAAATGCGGCGGTGGGAGCGCACCGACCGGCACACTCCCACACCAGTAACGGGCTATCCGCCTACTTCGCCTTCGACTTGCTGAACTCCTCATAATACTGATCAGCCATCGCCCTTAGTGCCTTGCCAATCTTGGCGTATTCAAATTCGTTGAGGTTTGCCAATGACACGCGCCCGGAGGCCTGGTGAGCACCGAAGCCACGGCCCGGCAGAAGAACGATGCCGGTCTGGTCGGCGATGCGAAACAGCATGTCGCCCGCACCGGACTGCTTCATGATCCACGCGGCAAAATCGTCGCCATAGAGCTTCCGTGAGATCGCCTCGAGATCAAGGAGGGTATAGTAGTCGACGCCGTTCGAGTCAGGCTCAACCGGCACGCCGAGCTCCCGATACAAGACGGCCTCACGCCGGCGGATGACCTTCTTCAGCGCCGTCTTGTAGCTGTCCGTTTCGTCCATGAGCGCGAATAACGAGAACAGGACCATCTGAACCTGCTGTGGCGTCGACAGGCCGGCGGTGTGGTTCAGCGCCACGGTGCGGCTGTCGGCAACCAGCCGGTCGATGAACTTCAGCGAGCGAACGTCCGGCAGAAGCGAACCATATCGGGTATCCAGCGCCGCCTTGGTCGCTTCCGGCAACGCAGCCAAGGCCCTGTCGAGCACGTTATCGCTATGCGTGGCGATAACGCCGAGACGCCATCCGGTCGCGCCAAAGTACTTGGAGAACGAATAGACAAGAATTGTATTGTTGGGGCACGTCGCAAACAGCGAGCGGAAGTCGTCGGCAAAGGTGCCGTAAACGTCGTCGGTCAGGACGATGAGATCGGACCTCTCGTTGCGGATGATATCGCCGATCTTCTCCAGGCTTCGGTCATCGAGCTTTACGGAGGGTGGGTTGCTCGGGTTGATGCAGAAGAAGACCTTGACGGCGGGATCCTTCAGCTTCTCCAGTTCGGCGTCGGGATACTGCCATTCCATGGCGGGATCGGCGTTGATCGCGACCTCGACCAGGCCGTACTCGTCGAGTTCCGGAATTTCGATGTAGGGCGTGAACACGGGCATGCCGATGGCGACTTTGTCGCCGCGCTTGACGATGCCGTTCTGTTTCAGGGTATTGAAGATATAGGTCATCGCCGCGGTGCCGCCTTCGACGGCGAAGATGTCCATGTTCGCGCCGGGCAGCGTGTCACCGATCATCTCCTTGACGACGTAGTGGCGCACAATCTCCTCGCTGACCGTAAGCATGCGCGGCGGAACCGGATAGTTGCAGCCGAGGATACCCTCGACCACCTCATGAAGGAACGCCGACGCCGACAGCCCAAGCTGGTCCCGGACGTAGCTCAGCGCACGCTGAAGAAATGCCACCCCTTCCAGCTCCAGGTTCTCGCTGGTGAAGCGCTCGAACCGTGCCTCGATACCGTCGATGTTGGGCAGCCCGCCAATGCCCTTGTTCATGTAGGAATAGGACAATTCGGACTCAGCCGTAGCAAACAGCCCGAGCCTGAAAAACGCACGGCGCGGCAGCGTGGCAAGAAAGTTCGGATTGCCGCGTCCGGCGTTCAGCATCGACCGGTTCTTGTTGCTGGACGCAAGCTTGATCAGCTCATCCTTGAGTTCGAAAGGGCTCAGCTTTGCATATTGGCTGTAGTCGGTCATGCCAGGTTACTCCGTATAGGGTTTAGACAAATGCGACGACGAGAGGGCCCAGAAGGGTAAGGAACACGTTGGCTAGAGCGTAGGTGATGGCAAAAGGCACGGTTGGAACCGAGTTGCCGGCCTTGTCGAGAATTTCGCCGAAAGCCGGGTTCGCACTGCGTGAACCCGACAAGGCGCCAGCGAAAACAGCGACGTTGTCGTATTTCAGGATGTAGCGGCCGACCACCATCGTGATCAGCAACGGGATGATCGTGACGGCGACACCGATGAGGAAGATCGAGAGACCGCTACTGACGATCGTGGAGACGGCCTGCAGGCCGGATTGCAGACCGACAACAGCAACGAAACCAGCCAGACCAAGGTCGCGCAGGAGCGTCGAAGCGGCGGTCGGCATATTCCCGACCGTCATGTTGCGGCTCCGATACCAGCCGAAGGCAAGACCCGCCAGAAGCGCGCCTCCCCCGCTGCCGAGCGTCAGCGGGATCGAGTCTATCCTGAGCACAAGCAGACCTACCAGCAGACCGAGCACGATCCCCAGCCCATGGAAGACAAAGTCGGTCTTATCGCTTGGGACGATGACGGACCCGACCTTTCTGGCAACCCGTTGCACATCTTCGGACGTCCCGTAGAGGCTGACGACGTCACCCGCGGCGATATGCATCTGGTCGTTCAACGCCAGTTTCTGCCCGCCCCGCTTGACCTCGATCACGTAGACGCCGTGCCGTACGCCGTCATTCGTTGCCGCGCGTATCTCAGCAACGGTGTGACCGGCGATACCAGGATTGGATATAGCGACATCGCGGGTGACGATAATGACATCCATGCCCTCGGAAGATTGCAGTTCGGGGCCGATCTGCGTGCTTGCGTCCACGACCCCTGCCCGGCGCCCGACGACGAGCACGATATCCCCCGCCTCCAGCGTCAGATCAGGTTCAACGCCGAGAAGCGCATTGTCGCGCTTTACCCGCTCGACCGAAATGGCAGTACTCTTCGAGAAGCCCTCCACCTCGGACAACGTCCGGCCGGCGGCCTGTTGAACGCGAAAGAGTCGGCCGACAAGCTCGGGAAGTGCAGCGGTTTCGCCGGGTCCGTAACTATGCCCGCCAGCAAGCATTTCCGCTTCGGCCTTGATGGCGTCGTCCCTGATGCCGCGTTTCATGAACCATGGGAGAATGTTCACGCAGACGATGATCGCGCCGAACGAACCGAAAATATAGGTGACCGCGTATCCGATCGCGACGTTCGCCTGCAGGCGCTGCACTTCGTCGGCAGCCAGGCCGAGCTTGCCGATGGCGGAACTCGCGGTGCCGATGATGGCCGACTGCGTCAATCCACCTGCCGCGATACCTGCCGCCAGGCCCTTGTCGAGCCCGAACATGCGGGCGAGCACGATAACGGTGATAAGGCCGCTGATCGCCAGAACCGCTGCCATGACGATCTCGCGCAGCGATTGCCGCCCGAGAGAACGAAAGAATTGCGGGCCGCTTTCAAAACCGACGGCATAGATGAACAAGGCAAAAAGCACCGCCTTGATGCCGTTGTCGATGGTAACGCCGACCTGGCTGATGATGACGGCAACCAGCAGCGAACCGGCAACGCCGCCGAGCTGAAACTTGCCGAACTGGAACTTTCCGATCCAGTAACCGCCGGCAAGTGAAAGAAAAAGCGCGATTTCAGGGGATTGATGCAGGATGGACTGAAGATAGTTCATTCGTATCTCCGTATCTGCGATTACTGGAGTAACAGTTGAAACATTTCCTGAGTTTTATAAGCGTCAAGCATCAAATAGAAACTTGATAGTGAATAACTGCGCGAATACACGATAGACGTGTTTCGACGTCCGATCCAAGGTCCAAACCGACGTCGGGATCACTTTTAGGAGAAATGCGCAACAGGAATGCGTCAACAAAGCGAGACGCATGAGCGACAGGATCCCAGATATCGATTGATGTCTTTTGTAGGCCCGGCATCAGCGTGAAGAGTTCTTGTGCGCGGTTGACGCCGCGAAGAACATGCTGGCCGATCGATAGCAGGTTGTCGATCTGTGTCGGCGGCACGATGGCCGCAAAGCTTGCCGACATCAGTACCTTGCGCTGCAACGACCGACAGAGCGATACGATCCGGCTCACTTCGTTGACCGCGGGGCCGATGACGGTGAAATCAAGCCGGTCCTTGCTGCCGATGTTTCCATAGAAAACGTCGCCCAGATGCAGGCCAAGATAGACGTCTGTGACCGGCCGCCCTTCGATGCGGCGCTGCGCGCTGAGATCGGCGAGACGCTTATCCAACAATGCCCGGGCCGTCAGAGCTGCCGCACAGGCTTCGCTCGGCTTGCGGCCCCGGAAAATCGCAAGCGTACCGTCGCCCATCAGCTTCAACACCTCGCCGCCTGCCTCCTGGATGGAGGAGATGACCGCATCGGCGTAATCGTTGAGCATCGGAATGATCTCTTCCGGATCAACCGTGTCCGAGATGTGGGTGAAATTGGCGAGATCGGAAAACCACAGGGCAGCCGAGATGCGGTCGCTCCGCCCCCGGGTGATCTTGCCATGCAGCACCTGGTTGGCGGCATCCTGCCCAAGATAGACCTTTGCGATGGTACCAGCGACGCCACTGACCGTCACGCATTTCACGGCGAGCGCGAGACAGGGCAGCAGGTCGCGCAGAGCCTTGAGGTCGCATTCCGAAAAGCCTTCGGCCGTGCGGGTCGCAAAGTGGGAGAAGAAGCAGTCGATCTCGCCGATCGTCCCCTGGTCGCCGAAGCGATGGGCCATCGCCACGAAATCGGTGAAGCCTTCCGCTCTCAGCTCCTTCAGGAGATAGAAATCATTGGCGGGCTCCACATCATCGAGATGCTGTCGGACCTCGTTGACGCCTTCTGTCTCAAGATAGTGGAACGCGGAGCGAAGCCAGCTGTCGGCGATATTGTCGGGGGTTGAGAAGCCGTATTCCGATATTCTTTCAACGAGCTGGCGGCTATCCCAGCGAAAGGCGCGCCGCTCGTAGATGGGATGCAGGGTGTCCATGACGGCGACCGAACGTTCGATAGGCAAGCCGTACTGCCCGCAGCGCTCGCAGAAGCCCGCGAGCAGATCGGCTTCCGCCAAGCCCTTCAGCCCGCTTTGCATCAGCCAAGCGGTGATTTCGATGACGTGGGAATCGTCCACGACGGCCTCCTAGACACGCGCGTCCGCTTTATTGTTCAGGCTTGCAGCAGACCGTTGGCCGCGCCTTCGTTCACAGGCCCTCAAGGACGCTCGACCGTGAACTTCGCGAAATGCGAGGCGATCCTTGCGGACCGCCCCGGAAGATCAATTGATGATGGTCACGCTGGCGGTCCGGCCCGCGACAAGCGCAGTCCCATCGGGCAACTGGTCCAGCGACACGCGCACTGGAACGCGCTGGGCCAGGCGTACCCATGTGAACGTCGGCGTGACGTTGGCCAGCTGCGCGCTGGTATCGCTGCGTTCGCGATCCTCGATACCACCGGCAACCCCGGCGACATGACCCTTGAGAGGGTCCTTGCTGCCCATGAGATAGACCAGTGCCTCGTCGCCGACCTTGATGCGGTCCAGCTTGTTCTCTTCGAAGTAGCCCGAGATGTAATAGGAGTCGCTGTCGATCAGGGCGGTCACGGCGGTACCCGCCGTCACGTAGTTGCCGGGGCGCATCGAGAAGTTGGTGAGCACGCCATTGACGGGTGCGCGTACGACGGACCGATCCAGATTGAGCTGCGCCGTGTCGCGGCTGATGACGGCCTGGTTATAGGCTGCCTCGTCCTGCTGAACGGCGGTTTCGGCCTGCTGTATCTTCTGCCGCGTCACCGAGCTCTCACCCAGCTTGCGATAGAGTTCCAGGTCGCTTCTGGCCATATCGAGCGCAGCCTTGCTGCTTTCCATCTGTGCTTCGGCCTGGCGCAGGGACAATCCGAACCGAGCCTGATCGATACGGAAGATGATGTCGCCCTTGTGGACGGTCTGGTTATCGGTCGCATCGACCTCGCTGACGATGCCGGAGACATCCGAGGCGATCCGCACCACGTCCGCCCGAACCTTGCCGTCACGCGTCCACGGCTCATCCATGTAATAGTCCCACAGATGCCATCCGAGGACGCCGGCCAAGGCAACGACAACGCCCGTCACCAGGAAACGACCGGAATAAGCAAGAAACGATTTCATAGCAGTGGGACCTTATTCAGAGACAGCGCCAGAGCGCCGAGAAGACAAAAGTACATGGCCGTATCGAAGAGCGGCCGATGCCAGACCAGGCGGTAGAAGCCGACGAAAGCAAGCATTCGCCTGAGAACGGCATTGAGCAGGAAGGCAACAAAAGCGATTGCGCCGAGGGTGGGAATAAAGACGCCGTAAAGATCGATTTCCGGTCTCATGCCGCGTGCTCCTTTACGAGTTGGTCGTCTGACTTGGTGATTTTCGGCACCAGCGAGGCAGCGTCCGGATAGAGGCTGTACCTGAGCGCGGTCGCCGCACGGCGTGCGCTTTCAACGGCTGACGATTTGCCGTGATCGACAAGGCTCGTCAGTGTTTCGTCGAGTGTTCTGAGAAGCTCCTCGCCGGGCTCGGCGTCGCGCTTCTTCTGCTTTTCCTGGTAGTGAGCCGCGATACCGCTGAGGACGTTGTCGATTGCGGCGCGCTTCTCCCGTGTCACCAGTTGTTTGTGACGCTGCAGTTCGAGGGTGTTGAGGCCGTTGCGCAGATCCCGAAGGATATCGGTCTGAGCGACTGCGGCTTCCGCCGGTATCATGGCGAGTCTCGGTGCTGCGAGGCCAAACCGGTCGACCATGCGATAGAGCAAACCGGTGAAATCGGCGCCCTCCGGACGGCGGGCTGCGGCAACGATGTCCGCCCACCCCGAACGCAGAAGACGATGGACCGTCCACTCCGCCCCGACCGAACGCACGAGCGCCGTGGTTCCGCAGGCAATGACCAATCCGAGGATCATCGCGCTGTTGGAGTTGATGAAGGATGCCGGATCGAGCGTCAGGCGGTCCTGCAGGCTCAGCATGTTCGGAAAATTCACGCAGAAGCCCAGGCCGTAGAGCGCAACAGACGGACGCGTCATCATCAGACCTGCGGGGATGAGCACCAGACCAAGGGCCGCGGCAAGCGGGACATAGCCGTGGATCAGCGGCATCAGCGCGAACTCGAACACAAAGGCAACGATGGCCGTGATGATCGCAACGTTGAGGAACTTCAGCATGGCTGGCGCCGGGTCGTCCATTGTCGCGAAGATGCAGCACAGGACGCCGGCCATCATCGCAGCGGCACTTCCCTGCGGCCAGGCCGTATAAATCCAGATCGCGGTTGCGATACAGGTCGCGAGGATCACCGACACGCCGGAGTGAATGGCCATGCCATAGTCCCGGTGGATCGGCGTACGATCAAACGACGTACCGAACCGCTTCCACCGCAAGTCATGGCGTGAGCCGGACTCGATGTCCTGCCGCAGCGAAAGGCAATCGCCCCAGATCTGTACGAGGTCGCGCAGGCGGGCAGTGAAATTGTGAGCCAGGAGCCCGTTCCATTCCTGCTGCTCGCGGCCCTCCGTCTCGGCCTTTTCCATGAGCGCCAGCATCTCCTGGCGTTCGTCTTCGCTGAGCGGCGAGCGGCTCGAGAGCAGGCTGGTGACCCTGGCAACCAGTTCGTTGGCGGCTGGTGTCAACTTGCCATCGGTAGCCTTGCTGAAGGCGTGCAGCACATCCACAAGACCGGAGACGATCGGCAACATGGCAACCATTCGCTGCTGCAGCAGCCGCGTCCTGCCGACCATGTCGCGCAGGCCGGATGTGTCGTAGGCAACGTGTGTCGTGAAGCTGTGCAGGTCGACCGCGTCAGCGGCCAGACGACGTGTCGCGGCCTGGAGCGAGGCGTCGCGGCCCCTGCCGCTCAACGTGCCGATGGCAAGCTCCGCGCCATCCTTCAGCCACGCGTCGATACGCGCGGCAAGCACAGGTCCGGCATGGCGGGGAAAGAACAGGCGGCTGACGACAGCCGCGCAGATGATACCGAGCGCAATCTCCTCGACGCGAGCGGTGGCATAGGTAAAGGCAGTGTCGGGATTGGCAACGATCGGAAACCCGGTCAGCGCAGTCGTATAGCCCGCAAGCATGAAGCTGTAGCTGCGCGGCGTGCGATCGAGCAGGCTGATGCCCAGGCAGAACGCCATCCACAACGAGATTGCCAGCGTCAGCATTTCTGGCGAGTTCACGAGGTTCGGGATCAGGATGACGGTGACGGCGCCGCCCAGTGCGGTGCCGATCAATCGGTAAATGGCCTTCGAGGTGCTCGCGCCCGACAACGGATGAGCGACAATATAGACGGTGCCCACTGCCCAATAGGGATTGGTCAGGTCGAAGCAGAGCGCGATCAGAAGCGCGAGCATCGCTGCAGCGAAAGTCTTGATGGAAAAAACGACGTCTCCCAGGCTGGGATTCATCGCGACATTATTATTCTTCATTGTCCTGTGTCCCGGTTAGCGTCGCGGTTTTGGCCGCGATGGCGCGCAGAACCGCTAGAGTGGCCGCGACCTTTTCAGGATCGAGATCGCCTAGTATCTGTTCCCGCAGCTCTGCCGCACAGCTTTCGGCGCGCTTGGCGACCGCTGTGCCCCCTTCGGTGAGCTGTACCAATTTTATCCGCCGGTCCGTTTCATCAGGGACCCGGCAGATCAATCCGTCATTTTCCAAACTGTCGAGGATGCGAACGAGGGTTGGCCCTTCCACGCCTACCCGTTCAGCCAGCACGCCCTGCGGTATGCGGTCGCCTTGCCGGAGTAGCGCTATCAGCGGTGCCGCGCTGGCATCGGAGAGATTGTGCTCGGTAAGAGCATTGTTCAAAGCACGACGCCACCCGCGCCCACAAATCATCAGCATGGGTGCAAACTCTGCCCAGGTTTGGTTCGAATTCATTTCCATGCAATTAGATAACATCCTATCGATTAGAATTCAATCCTTATTATGAAAGCTTCCGCTTTTCGTTACCAAAACCTTTCATCACTAGAGGTTCTTGGCCAAAGTCGTTTTCTCGTGCACAATGGGTGTGGGGAAATGAAAAATTAACCACAAACGGTAATGGTTCATTAGTGAATGCGTAGCGCCGTTTGTTTGTGGGGGGATCCTATGCGCCTGTATGCAATCCTTGCGGCAGCGTCCGTTCTCGCGGGCTGCGTCAGCGGCCCGGATCATGTTCCACCAGAGATGCCCCTACCGGCGAAGTTCAACGAAGGCGGCGCCAAGGAACTTGGCGATGTATCGACGGTTGCCTGGTGGACGGCCTATAACGATCCGCGCCTGAATGCGCTGGTCATGGAAGGCCTGAGCGAGAACCTGTCGATCCAGCAGGCGCTGGAA
>NZ_LXKO01000006.1:0-943 GCF_001692185.1 Rhizobium sp. AC44/96 | reverse complement strand
TATCCAGCCTCGCTGAAGTGGTTTTGACACTCCTGCGGGGTGACTGTTTGGAGGATGATTGCGAGTGCGTCGGAGACGGCGTTTCTGGTTCTGGCCTGCGCCTGGCGGAGCCTGTGCTTGATCTTGGCGAAGAGCATTTCGATGGGATTGAGATCGGGAGAATACTGCGGCAGGAAGAACAGTCGGGCGCCGGCTTTGCGGATGGCTGCCCGGATCGCTCCAGCTTTGTGTGAGCCGAGATTGTCCATCACCACGATGTCGCCGGGCCTGAGCTCGGGCACCAGCACCTTTTCGACATAGATCAGGAATCTTTCCCCATTGATCGGGCCGTCGATGATCCATGGGGCGCTGACACGGTCGACGCGCAAGGCGGCGACAAAGGTCATGGTGTTCCAGTGACCGAAGGGGGCCCGACCGAGCAGTCGTTCGCCGCGCGGTGCCCAGCCTCTGAGCGGGGCCATATTCGTCTTCGTCCAGGTTTCGTCGATGAAGACGAGACGGGCAGGATCGATGCGATGGCGATGCTTCAGCCAGCGCGTTCGTCGCGCGACGACATCGGGCCGCTCGCGTTCGCTGGCGACCAACGTCTTTTTTTATAACTCAGCCCCTCCTCATGCACGAAGGTCCGGACGGCGCTGTAGTCGACTTTTAGGCCTCGCTCCGCCAGTTCTGCAACCAGCCCACGCAAGGTGAAAGCCTGCGCGCGGCAGCGCTCGATCAGCCAGACCCGCTGTTCCCCGCAAATCGTCCGTCGTTTGTGCCCGCCCATCTGGCCGGGGGCTGGGCTGCCTGTCTCGCGCAACCGCCGCACCCAGTCGATCGCCGTGCTGACGCCAATGCCGAAACGCTTTGCCGCGGCGCGGCACGACAGCCCTTCGCGCGTCACCGCGCAAACAACTCGCTCACGAAGATCATCTGAAAAAGGTCTCGCCATCCAGGCCGG
>NZ_LXKO01000005.1:0-168395 GCF_001692185.1 Rhizobium sp. AC44/96 | reverse complement strand
TACAGGACACCGACCGAAGTGTTCATGGCGCATTTGCAAGAGGGAGGCTGATCCCCTACCCTTGAAGACGGGCATGACGCACTTGGGTTAGCTTCTCCACCGCAAAGTTAGAATGTCCTGATCCTGCAAAGTTAAAATGTCACTCTCCCCGCGTTTGATGACGTGGGAGATTGCGGATGGGATTGATTACGATGAGCGAGCGCGATCTGCAGCGGATCGAGATTTTGTCGAAAGTGATCGCCGGCCGTATGACGCTGGTGTCGGCGGCACATGTGCTTGAGCTGAGCGAGCGTCAGGTGCGTCGGCTGCTGGATCGGATCAGCGCTGGCGGTGCGGCGTCGATCCGGCACAAGGCGATCGGCCAGCCATCGAACAATCGGATCAGCGACGGGGTTCGAGATTATGCGGTGACGCTTGTTCGGGAACGCTATGTGGACTTCGGGCCGACCTTGGCGGCCGAGAAGCTTGCCGAGCGTGATGGGTTGCGTGTGTCGCGCGAGACGTTGCGCCAATGGATGTCGGAGGCCGGCGTGTGGCTGTCGCGCAAGCAGCGACGGACGTTTCATCAGCCACGATTGCGACGCGAGGCCTATGGCGAGCTGGTGCAGATCGACGGCTCGGAGCATCGATGGTTTGAGGATCGCGGGCCGCCGTGCTCGCTTTTGGTTTTCGTCGATGATGCGACGGGCAAGTTGATGCAGTTGCGGTTTGTGCGCTCGGAAAGCGCCTTCAGCTATTTTGAAGCGCTGGCGCTGTACCTCAGGCATCACGGGGCACCGGTCGCCTTTTACTCCGACAAGCATTCGGTGTTCCGGGTGGCGAAGAAGGATGCCAAGGCTGGCCAGGGCATAACCCAGTTCGGGCGTGCACTTTGCGAGCTAAAC
This sequence comes from Rhizobium sp. AC44/96, assembly GCF_001692185.1. Classification (NCBI taxonomy): domain Bacteria; kingdom Pseudomonadati; phylum Pseudomonadota; class Alphaproteobacteria; order Hyphomicrobiales; family Rhizobiaceae; genus Rhizobium; species Rhizobium sp. AC44/96. The sequence goes on along the minus strand of NZ_LXKO01000005.1, from coordinate 167,511 downwards.
ATCGAGATTCTCTGCGCAAATTCGAGTCAGGCCAAAGGCCGGGTCGAGCGGATGAACCGGACATTGCAGGATCGGCTGGTCAAGGAGCTGCGGCTGGCCGGTATCGGCGATATGGAGGCGGGCAACGATTTCTTGCAAACGTTCGTGGAGCATTACAATGCGCGGTTTGCGATTGCCCCTGCCCGGCCCGAAGACCTGCACCGGCCGATGAATCTGGCGCCGGGTCGATTGCAGGAGATCCTGTGCAAGCGTGAGCAGCGCTATGTTGGCGCACAGCTTACCCTGTCGTTCGACCGTAAGCGGATCATGCTGGAAGAGAACGATGTGACGCGTGGATTGGTCGGCCGCCATGTCGAGACTTATGCCTATGCAGATGGCCGGTTTGACGTACGCTGGAAGGGACACTCACTGCCGTATCGGGTGTTCGACAAAGACCAGCGGGTGACGTATGCGGCGATCACCGAGAACAAGCGGCTTTCTGATGTGCTGAGCTACATCAAGGAACGGCAGGACCAGATGCCTGTGCCAAAGGTCAAGACCAACAGCGAGAAGCGGGGTTACACGCCCCGCGGCCGTAAGCCGGGGCGAGGTCAGGATTTCATGAACGATCCGGCTGTGATCGAACGCCGCAAGGCTGCCCTGGCCAGGCTCGATGCCACGGAGTAACCCGTCGTCGCATAGTCTCAGAGCTAAAGCCGAAGGGGTGTTCCTCACCCGCCCGATCTGATCTTGCAACCGGATCAGCCGGTCAGATCGGGGCTGGTCGTGGTGCCGAGCGGCAGACCAAAGTGACATTTTAACTTTGCAAACCGGCGGACATTTCAACCTTGCCGCCACATATCTTTGGGGCTCCTCCACGAGCGCAGCAGTCAGATCTGCCGTTTTGCACCCCCCACTTTGACAAGCATCAAAGACAGTCGGCAAGAACGGCCTAGGCTCTCTCTGACCAAACAAGGAGAGCAATGCCATGAGCATCAAGACCGTGATGTGTGTTTTCAGCGTCGAGCGTTGGGATCAGGACATCAAGCAGGCGATCGAGTTCTGCGGAGCACAACGCGCGCACATGACCGCACTGGTAGTCTGCTTGGGCGGCGTGCCGGCGATCGCAACCTACGAAGCCATCTCGACCGTATGGCTGGACGAGCAGCGCAAGGAGATCGAGCGCCTCACCGAAGAGACGAAGGCGGTTCAGAAATTACTGGAGAGCTCCGGCCTCTCCTTCGATGTGCAGGAGATCTATACCGAGTTCGCCTGGGCAGATGAGGATATCGCCCAGCACGCACTTTATGCCGACCTCGTGCTGGTCGGCGCGCAAGCCGCCGGCGACGAGCCGCTTCAGCGCCGCATCGTCGATGGCGCCTTGTTCCAATCTCCGACACCGATCCTGATCAATCCGCGCATGCAAACGGTCTCGTCCTCTCCCAAGTCGATATTGCTCGCCTGGGATTCCAGTGACGAGGCGGCGCGCGCCACGCGCCAGTCGATGGAATTCCTGAAGGGCTGCGATGCCGTGCATGTGACGCTCGTGGACCCCGTTGCGAGGAGTTGGGAAAATGGCGAGGAGCCGGGAGCCGACATCGCGATGTTTCTGACCCGCCATGGCGTCAAGGTCGAAGTCGAGCGGGTTGCAAGCGGCGGCCGCCGGATCGACGAAACCTTGCGCCAGCATGCCGTTGACGTCGCCGCCGATATGGTGGTCATGGGAGCCTACAATCATCCGCGGATACAGCAGCGCCTGTTTGGTGGTGTCACTCGCTCGATGTTGAAGGATAGCCGGGTTCCACTGTTTCTGTCGCGGTAACGCCACCCCGCAGCCCGGGCGCCTGCCGGGGCTGCGGGATTTCGAATGTCCCAGTCTCTGTCGCGGGAGAACGCAATGAGGCCGCAGTTCCATCTGCCACTGACGACGCATCCGGAAGCGAGTTCATTCGCGATCATCGAGAACGCGATCCAGTTTGCCTTGCATCAAGGCGCTGATCTCGTTGCGAGTCTTGCGGCAGCGCGGCGTCACGGCCATGAAGCGGCGGCGACCTACTCCGACGACGACGAGTTTCAGGCGGACCGGTTCGATCGTGAGGTTGCCGCCCAGCTTGTCAGGCACTTGAAGGAACGCGCTGCCCGCGTTGCACTCGATGTCAGACTTATCCCGATTGAGGTGGAGGCGATGTCCGCAACGCTGCGGCTGGCAGAATTTGCGCGAGCCTACGACGTCACGATCCTGGAAAATAGCGAACTGGCACGACCGGTTATCGAGGGGCTCTTCTTTGATAGCGGCCGGCCGCTCCTCCTGCTGCCATCAGGCGAATACTACGGCCGCATCGACAATATCGCCATCGCATGGGACGGGAGCGCGACGGCGGCGCGCGCCCTCTCCAACGCCTATCCGATGATGCAGACAGCCACGCGCGCGACGGTCATTCGTGTCCGCGACGCAGCACTGTGGAGCGACGAGATCCTTGATCGGTATCTCGAAGCACTGGGACATTCCGGTCTCCAAGTCGAATTGGCCGCCCTGCACGGCAACGGAGAAGACATCCCAACCGCCATCCAGGATGCCGCGCTTGAAGGCCACGCCGACCTTCTTGTCGCCGGCGCCTACGGGCACTCGAAGCTTCGCGAAGCCATTGTGGGCGGGGTTACACGAGGGCTGCTCGACAACCTGAGGATCCCGACGCTCCTGTCACACTAGCTGAGCGCTCTCAACGCGTTCAGGACCACGGCCACATCGATCGCCTCCTGGATCAGCGCGCCCTGCACCGGCGGCAAGAACCCGGCACCGGCGACGATCATCGCGATGCTCGACAGCCCGATACCGACGCCCACGCTTTGAAGCGCAATGGATTTGGCGCGGCGGGCTATTCTCAGCCCCTCGACCACGCCGCCGACGTCGTTTTGGAGAAGGACCACGTCAGCGGCTTCCGCTGCCGCCGCAAGATTACCGCGCGCCACAGCCAAGCCAACACTGGCTGCTGCCAGCGCCGGCGCGTCATTGACACCGTCGCCCACCATCATCACATGGCCGCGCTCGCTCTCCCTGCGAACGATGCCGACCTTGTCGGCCGCACTGAGATCCGCCTCGACGGCATCAAATCGAAGATAGTCACCGATCGCCTTGGCGACCTCGAGCCGATCGCCGCTCGCCAGGACGGTCCGCCTTACCCCCAACGCGCGCAGACGTTCGACAGTATGGGCGGCCTCCGGCCTCAGACGATCCTCGAAGCGGATCGCACCAACAAGGCGCCCGTCGGCGCACACGAAGGCACTCGCCGACACGCCCGTTGCAGAAAGATCCGGCTCTACGCCCCGCGACCTCACGAATGCAGGGCCGCCGACGAGGACCTTCCTGCCGTCGACCAACGCTTCGACACCCTCCCCCGGGACTTCGGCGGCCTGCTCTGGTTTGCTCAGCGCGAGGCCCCGCCGTTGCGCTTCCGATACGATCGCCCGGCCAAGGCTGTGAGCCGATGCCAGTTCCGCCGATCCGGCCAGACGCAGCAGTTCATCCGGATGCTGCGTCCCAAGCACCTCCGCAACCTCGGGCGCTCCGACCGTCAGGGTTCCCGTCTTGTCGAATACCACGACATCCACCTTTGACAGCGCCTCGAGCACACCGGCACCTTTGACCAGGATCCCTCGACGCGCCGCCTTCGAGATGCCGGCGACCAGCGCAACGGGCACTGCAAGGATCAGCGGACAGGGCGTCGCGACAACAAGAACGGCAAGGAGCCTCGCACTGTCTCCCGAGGCGGCGACGGCGACGGCCGCCACCACCAGTGTGAGCCCTAGGAACCACAGCCCCATCCGGTCAGCCACCCTGTAGATAGGTGCCTTGGATGCCTTGGCTTTCTCAACCAGACGCAGGATATGCGCATAGGTGCTATCCTTGGCGGCCCTCGATGCCACCATGTCGAACGCTTCACCCGCGTTCGTGGCACCGCTTGCGACCGCCTCCCCCTGCATGATGCGCACGGGCAGTGGCTCGCCGGTCAGGGCAGACTGGTCGACGAGCGCAGTGGCGCTCTCCACCTGCCCGTCAACGGGCACCACGTCGCCCCGTCGAATGAGAAGACGATCTCCCGAGACGATCGCATCGATCGGCACTTCCGCGAATTCCTCGCCAGTGATCCGCAACGCGCTTCGCGGGACCCGCGAGAGCAGATCCGTCATGCCGCTTTCGGCGCGACGATGAGCGTAAAACTCGAGAAAATGACCACCGGCGTACATCACGGAGACGATCGCTCCGGCCAGATACTGGCCGAACCACAGGGCCGCCGCCATGGCCAGGGCCGCGATCAGATCGAGCCCGAATTCTCCCTGACGAAGCTTGCCCACGATTTCGATGACTAAGCACGACAGCACCAGGATGTTACTGAAGACCAGGAAAGCGTTGGCGATCGGGATTACACCAAGCAACTCCAGAGCGACACCGACCAAAACACAGGCCGCCGAGACAGCAAACAGGACAAGCGGCCAATAGCGCCTGGCGAAATCCATCATGCGAACTCCGACAAGAGCACTGCCGCCCAAAGCGATGTCAGGTGCGTCCACGCCGTCCCTCCCCTTGCAGATCCAGGCCGACAGAGCGTGACAGGAAGCCCCGGCCGTTCATTGATCTAGGACAATGTTCGCGGATGCGGGCTGCGCGACAACTAAAGCTCACAAAGCAGGGGAGGACGCGATGCTGGAGAACTATGTCATCTGCGAACTGCAACCGGACAATGCGCTTTCGGCGTTTGCGCTGGTCTGCAGCGTGGCGCCAACCTTCGAGGAAAAGGATTGGCATGGCCTCTTCGACGGCAGCCGACGATGGCGGTGTATCGGAGCAAGCGATCTGGCGGGGAGAGTGAGAGGGCTGGCGGTGTTCCGGTTCCTCATGCATCCGGAAGTCGGCTGGCTCATGGATGTGCCGATCTTCATCGCGCTTAGCGCGGCCGACCACAACCATCTTGCCGAGAGCCTGTTTGCGAGCCTGGAGGTCCAGGCGTCCGCTTGCCAGTTCATACGCGTTTGGAACAAGCTGCCGGAAAGCCTTGAAGAGTTGGAAGGCCCCGAGCTGTTTCGGCGCTGGAATCATGGCCTCATCTATCGCGTTCGACCGCAGGAACGCGGCCCGGCTTCGCTGTGAACACATAGCCGACCGATCGAACGGATTTTATGAGTTCGGGTCGAGCCGGATCGATCTCGATCTTTCGCCTTAGCCGCGAGATTTGCGTGTCGATCGACCGGTCGAAGGCGTCTCGCTCACGGTGTCTCGTCAGGTCCATCAGCATGTCGCGGCTGAGGACCCGGCCTGCGTTGCGCACAAATGCGTCCAGCATCTCGAACTCGCCGGTGGAAAGCTCGATCTCGATACTCTCGGGGTTGAGAAGCTTGCGCTTATCCCTGTCGAGCTGCCAGCCCTCGAAAACAAGTACGTCGTCCCCATTCGAAATCGGGTTGGGAGACGCCTTGTAGCGGCGCAAGATCGACTTCAGCCTCGCGTGAACCTCACGCAGGTGAAACGGCTTGACCACGTAGTCGTCCGCGCCCACCTCCAGGCCGACGACGCAATCGACGACGTCCTCGCGACCGGTGAGTATCATGATCGGCACATTTGAGCCGCTTCGTATTTCACGAGCGAGGTCTATCCCGTCCTGATCCGGAAGCACGAGATCGAGGAGCACGATATCGAAGTTCGCCGCGCCGAGGGCAGATCTCATTTCCTTGCCGTTCGCGGCACAGGTGACCTTATAGCCCTCCTGTTCGAAGTACCGCTGAAGCATCTGCCGGATGCGCGGATCGTCGTCGACAACAAGAATTTGCGTTTTGGCTTGAGACCCCACCGTCATCATCAGGACCGTCCCTGGATCATTACTGTCTAACGAACCCGAAATGCTGGATCGGGCGAGAATACGTCAGGATTCGCCTGCGTCAATCAGGCTTTCGGTCGCTCCTGGGGGACCGGTTCGCCACGATATCAGCTGCTGTTCATTTCCCTTCACCTTCTAGCCAGTGGGCACATCAAGCCGCGCCCAATGCGCCATCTCCTCCAGCGAGGAGGTACCGCCGCCACCTGAGGCGTGGCGAGTGGCGGCAGGAACAGCGGCCGATTGCTGCTCTACAGCCGCGGGCGTCTCGCAGAACATTTGCACGAGCATGTTCATCACGATCGCGACGCGCCCATCGGCGATCGAGTAATAGATCTGGCGCGATTGCCGGCGGGTCTCGACGAGGCCCGCTTGGCGCAGGTCCGCGAGTTGCTGTGACAGCGCGGGCTGCTTGAAGTGCAGATCCTCCTGGATTTCGCTGACGGAGCGTTCGCGTTGCGCAATGTAGCAGAGCAGCATCAGCCGGCTCGGCGTGCTGAAAACACGCATGAACTCCGCAGCCTCCGCGGCCTTGTCCTGCATCTCTTCGAGGGAAGGAACCATGCCGGTCATGCGCGTCGCTTTCGATAGTACCAGCTTTCGCCTTCGGGCATCTCGTCGATTTCCTCCATGGAAGCCATAGCAGGCTCGAATAGAGCGTCTCCGCGCTGCCATCCTTCAGGCGTCACCGCCCCTTCCCTTTCCGAAGTCTGCAACGCCTCGACAAGGCGAAGAAGTTCTCCAACCGATCGGCCGACATTCATCGGATACCAAACAATCGCGCGGATGACGCCCTTGGGATCGATCACATAGGTTGCCCGGACGGTTCCGCTGTTCGCCGACGCGCTGTCCAGCATCCCGTAAGCTCTCGCAATCACCATCGCCGAGTCCTCGATTACCGGGAACGGTATTTTGACCCCAAAGCTGCGCTCGATATCCCGCAACCAGGCGACATGAGAGTAAAGGCTGTCGACCGACAACCCGAGGAGATCGCAGCCAAGCCCAGCAAAGCTCTGGTGAGCGCGTGCGAAAGCGATGAACTCGCTGGTGCATACCGAGGTGAAGTCCGCGGGATGGGAAAAAAACAGCAGCCAACGCCCCCGATATTGTGAAAGCGATACCTCGCCAGCGGTGGAGCGGGCCGAGAACCCGGGCGCGACGTCATTGATCCGCAATGCCGCCGGCACGATCCCCGCCCTATCGCTCGATCCGTCCATTTCTCTCTCCGCTTGCTCAACGCATCATTATGGTGACAACGAAAATATACACTTGCACATTTAATGTAAATATATATTTTAGAATCATCAAATGGAAAGTACCATGCCAACTCCCGCTACCGATCCAAACCTCACCCACGCGCTCGAGATCGTCCGCCAAGGATTGCCGGATCACTCCAAGCGCCCCATCGTCCGCTCATTCTTCGATCCGGCGACCTACACCGTTAGTCACGTCGTTCGCGATCCGAACTCGAAGGCCTGCGCTATCATCGACAGTGTGCTCGACTACGATCCGGCATCCGGTCGAACGACGAATGCTTCCGCGAGGGCTCTCATCGACTACGTGCGGTCCGAGGGACTAGAAGTGCACTGGCTGCTGGAGACGCATGCCCACGCGGATCACCTCTCCGCCGCACCGCTTCTCCAGGCGGAGCTCGGTGGCCAGCTCGCCATCGGTCGCGAAATCGTTCGCGTTCAGGAGGTCTTCGGCAAGATCTTCAACGCCGGGACAGAATTCCAGCGAGACGGAAGCCAATTCGACCAGCTCTTCCAGGATGGCGATCGCTTCAAGATCGGCGATCTGGAGGCCACAGTCCTTCATGTGCCCGGCCACACCCCGGCCTGTCTAGCCTATGTCGTCGGCGATGCCGTTTTCCCGGGTGACACACTCTTTATGCCTGACTATGGCACCGCGCGCTGCGATTTCCCGGGTGGTGACGCCCGGACGCTCTACCGTTCCATCAAGCGTTTGACCCAGCTTCCGGCGGAGGCACGCATGTTCATGTGCCATGACTACAAGGCGCATGGCCGCGATCACTACGCCTGGGAAACGACCGTGGGCGCCGAGCGCGATGGCAATGTCCACGTCCACGAGGGCGTGACCGAAGACGAATTTGTCACGATGCGCAATGCGCGTGACGCCACGCTGGCGATGCCGAAGCTGATCCTGCCGTCCGTGCAGGTCAACATGCGCGGGGGCAAGCTGCCTCCGGCGGAAGACAACGGTGTCCAATACCTGAAGATCCCGATCAACGCGCTGTAGGCACACATGTCCCAACTCAGTTACATATGGCCGCTCTCCGGCGGATTGCTCATAGGCCTCTCGGCGGCGCTTTATCTGCTGCTGGATGGCCGCATCGCCGGCATATCCGGCCTGGTCGCCTCAGCCTTCGGGTGGACGGGAGCGGGCGTCAGCCCGCTCGGCATCGGCTTCATGGGAGGAATTATTGGCGGCGCCGGGGTGGCATTTGCTTACATCAGGCACGCCGAACTCACGATATCCTCGTCGCCGCTGCTGCTGATCGCCGGCGGTTTGCTTGTGGGCTTCGGCACACGGCTCGGCTCGGGCTGCACCAGCGGTCACGGCGTCTGCGGCCTCGCAAGGTTGTCGCCGCGTTCGATTGTGGCAACTGGCACCTTCATGGCCGTCGCGGCACTGACGGTTTTCGTGACGCGTCATCTGATCGGAGGCGTGGCATGAGCAACCGAATTCTCGCCTCGATCCTCTGCGGCATCCTTTTCGGCATCGGCCTCGTCGTTTCGGACATGGTCAACCCGGCCCGCGTCCTCGCCTTCCTCGATGTTGGCGGGAACTGGGATCCCTCGCTTGCCTTTGTGATGGGCGGTGCACTGATCCCGTCATCCATCGCCTATGCGATCAAGAGGTCTCGATCCCGCCCCGCGCTCGATACCCAATTCCATGTGCCGACCAGCCGCTCCATCGACACCAGGCTCGTCCTCGGCGCGGCTCTCTTCGGCCTTGGCTGGGGTCTCGTGGGCCTTTGCCCCGGGCCGGCCATCGCATCGCTCGTTACCGGCCGTTGGGAGACCGCCCTGTTCGCCGTCGCCATGCTGGCCGGCATGTTCGCCTATCGCATCGTCCAATCCGGGCAAAGCACGCAGCTTCAGCTGCGTTGAGTATCAGGAGAGGCCGTCCGACGGCCCAAGATCATCGCCATGTACCTCGATCCAATGCAATATAATCTCGGGGCCGTTTCCGGCGCAGTTGTCGGATTCACACTCGGAATGTTCGGCGGTGGTGGGTCAATCCTTGCTGTTCCCCTGATGGTCTACCTCGTCGGGGTTCCGAGCGCTCACCTGGCGATTGGAACGAGTGCCTTCGCGGTCGCCGCCAACGCATTCGCCAACCTTCTCGGGCATGCGAGGCTTGGCAACGTCAAATGGCGCTGCGCGGGCATCTACAGTGTAGCAGGCATCATCGGTGCGTTCATTGGCTCGAGTATTGGGAAGATGATCGATGGACAGAAGCTGCTCTTCCTCTTCGCTCTTCTCATGCTCGTCATCGGCATTCTGATGCTCCGCAAGCGGGGCGCAGACGGCGACCCGGGGGCGCAATGCTCACGAGAAAACGTGCACAAAGTCGCCGGCTTTGGCGGACTGACTGGCATCTTCTCCGGTTTCTTCGGCATCGGCGGGGGCTTTCTGATCGTTCCCGGCCTGATTGCGTCGACGGGAATGCCCATCATCTTCGCGATCGGTTCGTCGCTTGTCGCGGTTACCGCGTTCGGGCTGACGACAGCGCTGAACTATGCCCTGTCCGGATATGTGGACTGGCTGCTTGCGGCGGTTTTCATAGCTGGCGGCGTAGTCGGAGGCTTGGTCGGCGCCAATCTCGCCAGGCATCTTTCGGCGCGCAAGGGCGTTCTGAACAGCCTGTTCGCAGCACTCATCTTCGCGGTCGCCGCCTACATGATCTATCGGAGCGTCGGACAGCCCTCTGTTGCCTGATATCGGCAAAACGACACGCCGACAGGAAACCGACAGCTTGGCAGCCGTATCGATGTCCCCGTCGCCCGCAACGGGCACCAACAGAGGACATTTTTCATGACGCTGAAGCTTATCGCCGCTATCGCCATCGTATCCGCAACACCCGCGTTGGCGCTCGCCAGCCCGAGCTGCACCGCCGAGCCGAAGTCCAAGTGGATGTCGGAAGACGCCATGAAGGCGAAGATCGACGCCATGGGCTACAAGGTGAAGACCTTCGAGATCACGGGCAATTGCTACGAGATCTACGGCAAGGACAAGAGCGGCAATCGGGCAGAGGTCTATTTCAATCCGGTGTCCGGCGCCATTGCCCAGAAGGGCGACTGATATGACATCCGTCTCTAAGAAGAAGGAGGGCTCAGTGCCCTCCACCTCCGCCCAGCGCACGGTGAAGGTCTGGGATCCCATTGTCCGGGCGTTTCATTGGACCGTGGTCGCCGCATGTGTGCTCAACCTCTTCATCCTTGAGGAGGGCAAATACTGGCATCGCGTCACCGGTTATGTCGTGGCCGCCGCTATCATCATCCGTGTTGTTTGGGGCTTCGTCGGCACGAAACATTCCCGCTTCAGTGATTTCCTGCCCACCCCTTCGAAAGTGGTTGGTCAGATCCTCGATATCGTCGACAGGAACGAGAAGCGATATGTCGGCCATAACCCGCTTGCCTCGGTGATGATGCTTTGCCTGATGGCCTTGCTGGCAGCAACCGCCCTGACCGGCTGGATGACGACGCTCGACGCCTTCTGGGGAGAAAAGTGGCTGAAGGAATTGCATGGTACGATCGCCAACAGCATCATGGTGCTCGCCTTCATCCATGCCGGCGCCGCCGTCGTCGAAAGCTGGAGGCACAGGGAAAATCTGGTCTGGTCGATGGTTACTGGTCGAAAGAGAGCATGAGAATTCTGCTGATCGAGGACAGCTTGCGGCTTCGCGAACTGCTTTGCGAAGCCATCAGAAGCGTGGGTTGGAAGATCGACGCTTTCGAGACAGCACAGGAGGGCCGTCTTGCGCTTGACGGTGCCGACTACGATCTGCTGCTTCTTGATCTGGGGTTGCCCGATGAAGACGGAATAGACGTATTGAAATCACTGCGAGCAGCAAGAGTTCAGACGCCCGTCCTCGTACTGACGGCGCGCGGAGCGATCGACGAGCGTATCGCTGGCCTGGACGCAGGCGCCGACGACTACCTCGCGAAGCCTTTCCACAACGGAGAACTCATCGCGCGCATTCGTGCATTGATACGCCGTGCCCCGCACACGACCATGCCGACATTGGAATTCGCCAACCTCACATTCGAGGTCGCCTCGCAACGGGTAGCCTGTGCAGGCGTCGACATCGCGCTCGCCCCTTCAGAGAAGGATCTGCTTGAACTCCTGATGCGCAATGGCGGCAGGGTTGTCTCCAAGGCCAAGATAGAGCACGCATTTTCGGAATACGGCGACGAGAGAAGCACCAATGCCGTCGAACTGGCGGTATCCAGGCTGCGCAAGAAGCTTGAAGGCCATCCAACCGGCTCGTCGATCGAAACGGTCCGGGGCGTCGGATACATGATGCGCGAGGAACGCGCGTGAGCCGCGCTCACCCTACCCTCGGCGCGATCCTGACAAAACGGATCGCATTCTTCGCCGTGCTGGCCATGGTCCTGCAGCTTGCCGTGATTTTCTCGGACTACTACTGGAATGTCGGCGAGCTGTCGCGTCTGTTCGTCGAACAGGAGACCGAGCGGCTGGCCGCAGGCATCACCATCGATGGCCAAAGCGTGCAATATCGGCTCCCCGATAATGTCAGGCAGCGTTACCACGAGCGATCGACCGGCTACGTCGCTCGAATTCGCGACGCCAGCGGCGCGCTGGTATTCGAGTCTTGCGACGAAGCCTGCGAAAACCGCTTCCTTCCAGCCGACGTCAACCCGCCGGATTTCTGGCTCCGATCTCTGCGACCCGGCAAGCCACTGGCCTTGGTCGGCGGCCGCGCGTTCCTGATCGGAAATCAACGGTTCGTCGTTGATGTCGCAACGATCGATGATCCGCAGAATGTGGTCTCCTCCGTATTCTGGAACGAAGTCATCGAACATATGCTGGTGCCAATGAGCATTCTGCTCGTCCTGGTACTCGGGGCTACCCTGTTGTCCGTCCGTCAGGCGCTGAAGCCTGTCCGCGCCGCTGCGGACGCTGCCGACAGCATTGATCCGATGGATGCTCGCTCGCACCTGAATTTCGATGGAATGCCACGGGAGGTCGCCCACCTCGCGATCGCCGTGAATCGCGCGTTTGAGCGCGTCGGCGAACTGATGGCTTCGCAGAAGCTATTCACATCGGGCATCGCGCACGAGATCCGCACGCCTCTCGCTGCCATGAAGCTTGAGCTCGGCAACATCGATCATCCTCGCGCCCGCAGGGCAGAAGCCGATCTGGACGACCTCGTGTGCTTTGTCGCGGAGCTGACCACCCTCGCCCGTCTCGATAGCTTTGACCACGGTATCTTCGAAGCCATTGATCTAGTTGGACTGTCGTCCTCCGTCGTCGAGCAGCTCGCCCCCTGGGTCTACGAGCACAATCATTCGCTCGAGTTCAGTCCCGAGGTGCCGACTGCATCTATCCGGGGCGCACCCGCTCTCTTGAAGGATGCCTTGCGCAACCTCGTCGAAAACGCTGTACGCCATACACCCAAGGGGACGGCCATCGTTGTGCACGTGGGCAGCAACAAGATCCGCGTCGAGGATCGGCATGCGGGCGAAATCCGAGCCGAAGCAAAGACAACCGATCACGCCGACAGCTTGGGCATCGGCTTGAAAATCGTCGCGCGGATCGCCGAATTGCACGGAGGCGCCCTTCGGCAGTCGACGACCAGGTCGGGGCACGTCTTCGAGATCACTCTCGCCGATCAGCCCAAACACGTCCCATTCCGCCACGAATAGGGGACGGCGCCGATCGATCGGCAAGCGACTTTTACCGCTCGTCGACAGACTGCCACATGCCAGTTTGCGCTTGATCAATGCGCCTGCCACGCTTTGTCCTAAGCCTGTTCCTGCACTCTTTCGAGACAGGAGATGAGCCATGGCCGGCGATTGCGTCCCCTACCGTTTGCGCAGCGTGGCAATGGCCGTCGGTGCACTGCTCTTCATCCTCGGCTCGTTTGATATTGCCGATGCGAGACAACCGCTCTCTGCATCTCTTGCGCCGATGTCTCTTGCACCGATGCTCAGCCGTGTCATTCCGACGATCGTGAGCATATCGGTGCGCGGAAAATCGGCAGACCAACAGGATGATACGCTATACCTGACACCAGGAGCACAGAGCCGACCGTCGTCGAGTGGCACCGCCGTGGGCCAGACCTCCGAGACCACGGGAGCCGGGATTATAACGGATGCGCAGCACGGCTACATCCTGACGAACAACCACGTCATTGAAGGCGCCACCTCCATCAAGGTGACGATCGCCAGTGGCGAAACCTACGACGCGGCGACCGTTGGAACCGACGGGCAAACCGACCTGGCCGTTATCAAGATCAAGGCGGTTGGTTTGGCGCAGGCCGTGCTGGGGGATTCCAGTTCTCTGAAGGTTGGCGATTACGTTGTCGCAATCGGCACCCCTTATGGCTTGGGCAAGTCCGCGACCTTCGGCATTGTCAGCGCGCTGGATCGATCCGGGCTGGGGTTGAGTTCACAGGAGGGCTTCATCCAGACCGACGCATCCTTGAACCCCGGCAACTCCGGAGGTGCACTCGTGGATCTGGAGGGCAAGGTCGTCGGCATCAACACGGCAATCCTCGGACCGTCCGGAGCAAACATAGGCATTGGATTCGCGGTGCCGATCAACACCGCGAGTGTGATCATGCGCGAACTCGTTGCTCATGGAGAAATTCGCCGTGGCCAGCTTGGCGTGCAGGTTCAAGATAGCAGCGCGGATTTCGCAAAGGCCCTTGGCGTCGATGCCACCACCGGAGCCCTGATAAATGAGGTCCTCCCTCAATCTCCGGGCGAAAAGGCCGGTCTCATCGCAGGTGACATTGTCGCTGCCGTCGACGACGTGTCGATCTCCGGCGCGGCGCAACTCAGCGCACGGATATCGGCCCTTCCACCGGAAACCGTCGTGAAGCTGACTGTCCTACGACGCAGCGGCAAAGCCGAGATCACGGCAAGACTAGGAACCGCCTCCGCGGCGGACGCGACGAGTGGATCTGTCGACTATGTGGATGGCGCGGGATTGCTCGACCAGACCACGCTGCAGACCCTCGATAGCGCATCCGACGCATTCGGAAAGGTGCAGGGTGCCGTGATTTCCTCTATTTCAGACAGCAGCCCCGCCGCAGCCGCCGGCCTGCAGCCAGGCGACGTCATCATCAGCGTTAACCAGACCAACGCGACGACGCCGCAGATGGTGGTCGACCTGTCAGAGGCCGCGACGGACGTCCTGCTCCTCGGAGTTTTTCGGGACGATCACAAGACCTTTTTCGTGTTGAAGCGGTAGACCGCATCGCCGATAAAACTTGCCGCCCTCGCCCATGGGCGCTTGGTGACGCAAGTTTGATCCAGTGCAATGCAGCGCCGCTGCTCGATCGGTAGATTGGATCTACGAAGTCAAAACTGGCCCTGCGAAGGAGGACGAGGAGATGAGTAGGGAACGAATTCGCGCGCAGGATTGGATTCTCGTGTGTGACGGATCGAAGGCACTGCTCTTGCGCAACGACGGGGATGCGCAAGACTTCAACCTTGTCGAAGTTCGAACGACAATCAACGAAGGCGCGGCAACACACGATCTGGGGGACGATCGACCGGGGCGGGTCTACGGCTCCGTCAGCGGCATCAGGAGCGCCGTCGAGGCTCCTGATCTGCACGACCGCGCGGAACAGGCTTTCCTCGCCGGCGTGGCCGCGGAGATGGATAGCGACATTGCCAGCGGCGCGGTCAAGCGGCTTCTCCTGATCGCTCCACCACGCGCGATGGGGTTTCTGAGATCACATCTCAAGCCTGCGTCGACGAGCGCGATCGTTGCGGAGATCGCGAAAGACTTCACGAAGATGCGGGTCTCCGAGATCGAGTCCCGATTGCGGGCCTTCAACCAATAAAGATCTCCGCCATCGGCCGCGCTGCCAACAGGAGGTGCCACCATGTTTGCGAGGGACATCATGACCAGTCCGGTCGAAACGATCGGAGAAGATCAGAACGTCCGGCGTGCGATCGACATCGTCAACGCAAGTAGGATCGGGGCAGTCCCGGTCGTCGATGACAAGGGACAACTCGTTGGGATCGTGACGGAGGGCGACCTCCTGCGCCGCATCTCCTCCGCGGGCGGCAGACGTCCGGTTCCGAACACGCGGGATCGCAATGATGCGCTGGCGGATTACATCAAGGCACGGAGCTGGCGCATCAAGGACGTCATGACAACGCCGGTCATCAGCGCGCTACCGACTGCAACGATCACGCAAATTGCCGATCTGCTTCTTGCGCATGTCATCAAGCACGTCCCGGTCGTGGACGCAGGCCGTCTGGTCGGCATGGTTAGCCGCAGTGACCTCATGCACGCAATAATGAACGAGCCTTCGAGCCTAGTTGCTCTCGGCGACGATGCGATCCGGACGGCCGTGAAGGCCAGGCTGGAAACCGAATTGGCAATTGGACCCGCGAACGTGCAGGTCTCGGTGCAGGACGGACTGGCAAGCCTTCACGGCGACGTTGAAACGCCGATGGAGCGCGAGGCAGCAAGAGTCGCGGCAGAAAGCGTGCCCGGTGTGAGAGGTGTGCATAGCGATATCCAGATCGCTCGTCATATGGTGAGCCGCATGAAGCCGCCGGCCTGATGGCGGCGATCAGTCGAGGAGCTGCCGGAGGCGGATCGCAAGATCCTGCGCGGTATAGGGCTTCTTCAACCAGCTCGCCTTCGGTATCGGGCGACGGGCTATGCTCGGCTCGGCATAGCCCGACGTAAACAGCACCTTCAGATCGGGTCGGAGCAACACGGCCCTGCGCGCAAGTTCGTCCCCCGTCATCCCCCCCGGCATCACGATATCCGTGAACAGCAAATCTATCGGCTCGTCCTTCGACAGAAATTCAAGCGCATGTGCGCCGGTCGACGCTTCGATAACGGAGTAGCCGGCCTTGGTAAGCCTCGCAACAACAATCCGCCGCACGCGCTCGTCGTCTTCCACGACCAGGATTTTCTCGCGTCCGCCGAGCTGCGCATCCGGCCTTGCCGCATCCCGGGGATCGCGCATCGGCGCAGCGCCGACTGCGGGCAGATAGATGCGGATCGTCGTTCCCTTGTCGATCTCGCTGTAGAGCTGGATGTGTCCGCCCAGCTGCTTGACGAAACCATAGACCATGCTGAGACCAAGGCCGGTGCCTGACCCCACTCCCTTGGTCGTGAAGAACGGTTCGAAGGCCCGTGCCTTCACCTCCTCGGACATCCCGGTTCCCGTATCCGTCACGGCCACCAGGACATAATCGCCCGGCCTCACCTGGGGGTACATGTTCGCATAGTCCCGATCCAGTTGAGCCCGCGAGATCTCCAGCGTCAGGCTTCCGCCGGTCGGCATCGCGTCCCGGGCGTTGAGCGCCAGGTTGAGCAAGGCGTTTTGAAGCTGCGAGCTGTCCACCAATGCCGTATGACCACTCCCCCGAATGCGGGTTCGAAGCTCGATGGCTTCACCCAACGTCCGCCGTAGAAGTTCGGAGAAGCTGGACAAGAGAGACCCGACATCGACGCTTTTCGGATCGAGGGGCTGACGCCGACCGAAGGAAAGAAGCTGGCTGGTAAGCTTGGCGCCGTCGTCCGCCGCATCCTGCGCCTCTCGCAGCAGTTCCTTCTGTGCTTCATCGTGCAGGCTGCTTTCGAGCATCTCGAGATTGCCGCTGATCACGGTCAGAAGGTTGTTGAAGTCATGGGCGATCCCACCGGTGAGCTGTCCGACGGCTTCCATCTTCTGTGATTGCCGAAGCTCCTCCTCGATACGCTGGCGGCTTGTCAGATCGCGAATGAATCCGGTGAATATCCGTGTGTCGTTGGTCACCGTTTCGCCGACCGACAGTTCCATCGGAAAGATGGATCCGTCCTTCTTGCGTCCCTTGACCACACGCCCGAGCCCTATAATCCTGGCCTTTCCGGTGCGCAGGTAGTCGGCAATGTATCTGTCGTGCTCCTCGCGGTAGGGGGACGGCATCAGCATGCGCACGTTTCGGCCGATCACCTCGCGGGAGGAGTAGCCGAACAGCTGTTCGGCGGCGCTGCTGAAGGAGGCAATCGATCCTGTTTCATCGATGACGACCATCGAATCCGGCACGGTTGCGAGGATGGATCTCAGGTGCGCCTCGCGCCCGGCAAGGTCCTCCTGGACCTTGCGCGTTTCCGAAACATCCGTATTCGTCTGGATGACGACGGGCGCAGGCGAATTCGCGTCGAAGACCACCCAGCGCGTGGCAATCGTCATGGGATGTCCGTCTTTGTGATGGTGAACGACGTCGCCTTCCCAGGTCAGGCCGGCGTAGACATCCCTGCGGATATCCTCGATCGAGCGCGGCAGCTTCGTGCGGAGCAGCCTGTGGACCACCTGCCCCACGGCCTCCATCCGCTTCCAGCCATAAAGACGTTCGCAGCCGGAGGTCCAGTGACTGATGACGCCATCCACGCCGTGAATGATGACGCTGATATCGTCGAAGACGCGCGCGATTACATCGAGATCCTGTGCCGGTGCAAACGGAGCTGTGACATCAGCTGGCATTGAAGCCTACTTTCTAGTGATGATAGTGCCTTGGCGCATCGTCAACGGTGTCATCGCCGTCAGCTTCGTCTTCTCCGGCCCGTTGCACAAGCGCCGACTTTTTCAGCACGAGTATTTCATGCCTGCGTCCAGCCGACAGGATGCCCTGCCCGGCCAACTTCGTAATCGTGCGAGAGACTGTCTCGATCGTCAGTCCGAGATAGTCCGCAATGTCCAGCCGCGTCATGGGAAGGTTGATCACGTTCGGCTCGTAGCTCTGCGCCATGCTCTTCTGCAGGCGGGCGAGGAGAAAGCTGCACAGGCGCTCTTCCGCGCTGCGGCACGACAAGAGCACCATCTGGTCCTGAGCTGCTGCAACCTCGTCGCAAAGTTGGGTCAGAAGCATGGGGCGCAAGTCGGGCCTCGCGAGCAGCTGCTTTTCGAATTCCACTTTTGTCTGCCGCTGGAACGAGACGTTGTCCAAGGCCTCGGCGCTATACAGGTAGCGGTTCTTGAATGAGACACCGACGACATCGCCCTTCGCGAGAAATCCCGTGATAACCCGGCGCCCGTCGTGAAGCTGGCGGCAGATGCGCAAGTTGCCCTCGCGGATCACGAAAAGGTGGAGCGCGCGATCGCCTTCGAAAAAGACGATCTGTCCTGGCGCCACACGCTCGATAGGGTTGCGTACGAAAAGCATCGCGAGCCCGCAGGGTTCGTCCACCGTTGCTGCTTCTTCAAAGAGGGGGCGGATATTGAGATTGCTCGCCAGCATGATGTTGCTTCCTCCAATCATGATGACTGCAGTAGATGGCCGCAACGTCACATCGTGATGCCGCTTCTGTGTCTCTTGGTGCAAATGTGTGACGTTGTGTGACAAGGCTGCCCCGCCCTGCGACGAACAAATCTTCTCAACTCAGGAGAACCCAACGCGCCACGTTTTGACATGGGTCAAGGCCATCGAGGCCGGATGAGAAAACAATGAGGAGAACGTAAGCGGAGAACGACCGATGAACCATCCCGCGCTGACATCAACCGACCTCAAGAAACTGTCTGTCGCGGTACAGAACTGGTACAGGCATTATCATCTGCCACTGGACGAGACGATTTCGTCCCACGTCTGCGCGGCAGCGATCGCAATCTACCAGGATGGTGCAATCAGCATCGATGACATCTCGCGATTGCTTATCGCCCGAGTTCCGCCCGGGCAGGTATCCGCAAAGATGCCCCAAACCCTCCAGTAGTCTGGCGCTTCGGCATGCCGAGCGGCGTCCGACAGTGGCGCGCTGGCGATGTGGCGCTCCACGACAACGAACCGGAAAACCCTAGTCGGTCTGGATCGCAACGCGGCCGGAGATATCGTTCATATAGATGCCGTAAAAGAGATGCGGTGATGCGTGCGCCGGCGCGACCTCGTCCGGCTTCATCGACCCGATCTCCCACCAGTTCATGTGTTTCTGGAGTAACGTCCACGCGTGAAGCCGTTCCTCGTGCCAGGCATCGTTATCCGGGAACTCCTGAAAAGTGCCGTCCAGCACCACGCTTTGCCAGCCTCCCTTGGTCTTCCATTCTTCTACCTGGAGGCACACCTTCGGGTTCTGCCGCATCCAATCCACCTTATGCCCCGGCATCGAGAAACTGTACGCCACTCTCGACTGGAACGCGAAGTAGATGGGCACGATGTAAGGCTGCCCGTCGTTGCTACAGCCCAAATGGCCGAAATGAGCGGCTGTCAGCATTTGAAGGCATTCCGCATGCGTCATGTTTTTGAGGGCCATCGACATTTCAATCGCTCCGTTCAATCAAAGACGATCGTCGACCGATCTTTGGAGATGAGAATCTGATCGGGTGAAATCGCCATCCGCGCGGTAGAAGAGAACGCTCAATATCGTCGCGATCATCAGGATGAGGACAAAAAGCAACGCGTGATCGAGCAAGAACCATCGCAGCCATCTATAGCCATCTTGGGCGTGCATGTTGGCGACTCCGCGCGTTCAGCAGGGCTGGATCCAGCCCCACCAATGTTGGGTACGAATGGGCTCAGCCGGTGACGGCGAGGTTGTTGGTGACGCTGATAACGCCGGGCGTCGACCAGGCCGCCCGCTCCGCGGCGGTGCGCTCACGCCAGCCGGCAACGCCGCCTTTCAGCGTAACATTACCGCCGGCAACAGCGACCTCTATATGGTCTGCCTCCACCTCCGCGTTGCGCTTCAACGCACCCACGATGCGGCTTTTCACGTCGGGGATCGACGCCGCGGGCTTGATCGACAGGACATTCGTCACGCCGATGACACCGCCGAGCTTCATCACTGCCTTTTCCGCCGCAATTCGCTGGAAGTGCCACGGAACCTCGCCCGATAACGTCACCCAGCCCTTCTGAACTCTGACGTCAATCGCACCGTTTGGTAAAAGCGCATCCCATTCAATGATATCGAGAGCGCGGGCGGCGATCTCGTCGTCGGCATGCTGCTTGCGCCCCGCGTACCGCACCTCAAGTGTCTCGGCGAGCGCGCGTACGCCCTTGACCCGCTTAACGGCCATCTCGGCGGCAATCTTCTCCGCATAGCTGCCGACATGGCCTGAAAGAGTGACAACGCCCTCCTCCACAGCGACGCCGATATTGGCTGCATCGACGCTCGGCTCAAAGCCAAGTTCGTCGATGATGTCCTGCCGTATTGCGAGATCGTTCATGACACTTCTCCGTTGAACAGCTTCCACGAGATTTCCGCTGAGAATCCTCCCGTTTTGCCGAGGTCACATTGCGTTTGATCAAACCAGACGAAATTGTCCGCCGAGGTTCCGGCAATAGCTCCAGCGCGAATTTCATGCGGCTTGCCAATCGAGAGCGAGGCCATTGCTCCGCCGCTACAATCACAGCATCTCGACCCTATGGGGACCGCAATACCGAGTGCGAAGACCGTTCCTGCGCACCCGGCGAAGAAAATCGTTCACCTCGGACAATGACATCGAGCATAGCCGACCGCTTTCGTCGGCAACACGGCCGGAATAGTTGGCTGAAATCCAATGAAGCCCGCGTTGAGTGCTGACCGACACCTCCCAATGTTTCTCGCTGCTCTTTTCAACAATGAAGTCGGGGAGCGAACTGTGCTGTTCGAGAGTCTGTGGCGGCTCAAGCTGCATTTGATGGCGTTGGGGGTGTCGGACAAACATCACTATGCTCCTCGGTCGTTGAGACCGCGGGAGTATGGCGAACCGACTGACCTTCTTCTTTGACCGGGATCAAGGTTCCGAATTATCGGACATGCTTTGATCATTGGGCTCGGTTTCGAGCGCAACTGTAGTGGGATTCGGCTTCCGGATCTCCCGGTACACAGGAGACGATCATGCCAGATACATTCCCTGTCAAAACAGAACCCAAACCGCCAGCCCCGGCTCAAGGCGGTTTCTGGTCGCCCTTTGAATCACTGCGGACGGAGATCGACCGCCTGTTCGACGACTTCGGTCCGTCTTCATGGCGCCCGCTGACCCGCTCATTCTCAGGGCGGGCTGCAAACGAATGGGTCGTGTCGCCGGCTGTCGATGTGGTCGAGAAGGACGATGCCTTCGAAATCACCGCGGAGGTCCCAGGACTTGACGAGAAGAACATCGAAGTCAAGCTGGCCAACGGCGTCCTGACGATCCGCGGAGAAAAGTCCGAAGAGAAGGAAGAAAAGGACAAGTCCTATCATGTTTCGGAGCGGCACTACGGCTCATTCCAGCGGTCCTTCCAGCTTCCGGAATATGTTGACGCCGACAAGGTGAAAGCAGCCTTCGCCAAGGGCGTTCTCAAGGTCACGCTTCCGAAAACCCCAAATGCAAAGCGCAATGATCGGAAGATCGAGATCACAGCCAGCTGAGGCCGCATAAGGGTGGCGCGCATCCGTGGCACCACCCTGCGCTACCTGCCTTTGGACGCGCTGTGCCTTCCCGCGCTGGCGGAGGTCACAGGAATGGATCAGGCCAATGATCAACGAGACATCACGCACGACAGATGCACTGCTTTCAGCTGCCGGATACTGCGCTGAGGAGCGATCAGGAGGAGACGAGACGATGGGCGTCACTGTGCTTTCGAAGGCCGATTGGCCGGCATACTTCTCGCGGCTTGGAAAGGCCGTCGAGGGAAGAACAATCAAGATCGAGGTCCTCGGAGAAGCGCTCGGCGACCAAGTTCTGGTGCGCTCGGCTTCACTAATCGGTGCGACATACGAACCGAAAGAGGATGCCCTCGAAATCTCCGTCAAGGGAATGACCCACGTTGTTGATCGGCCGCAAAAGGTCTCGGTGCAGGACGATAACGGCAAGATCCTCGCCATCGAGGTGGTCGACGTTGGAGACCGGCATCAACTCATGACATTCGCCTAGTCGATGCCGTATCTAATCGGCGCCCGATGCGCGGATGAACTGGAGGCTCGCGATCGATGAACGTGAGGGCGGGGACAGTGAACTTCGAGGCGAGTACCGCTGCCACGCGTGATCTGGAAGACCTCGCGACCATAAGCGGGAGCTCGCAGGACAAGGCTTGCGAGCTGCTTCGTTCAAGCCAAGTAGGCATATCATCGTCCGAGGCTCAGCTCCGGCGCGATCAATACGGGCCGAATATTGTCAGCCGGGAGCAGCGTATGCCGCTGCTTGCCGAGATCTGGTCTCGCGCCAAGAGCCCTCTGAATGCGCTGCTGTTGGTTCTCGCATTCGTGTCCTATACGCTCGGAGACGTCAGAGCCTCGATCGTCATATTCGCAATCGTGGTCCTTTCTGTCGGCATGGCCTTCATCCAGGAGCATCGTTCCAGTCAGGCGGCGGCGCAGTTGCGCGCGATGGTGAAGACCACTGCGACCGTGCATCGACCCCGGGATGTGCATTCCACGTTAGAAGAAATTGCTGTCGAAGACCTCGTGCCTGGAGATGTGGTGCAGCTTTCGGCGGGTGATCTCATGCCGGCCGATGTCCGCCTGCTCGAGGCCACGGATCTCTACGTCAACCAGTCCGCGCTGACCGGCGAGGCAATGCCGGTCGAAAAGCAGGCGGCTCCTTGTCATGACAATATCGAGGGGGCTCTGGACCGGAGCAATCTCTGTTTTATGGGGTCGAACGTTGTAAGCGGCTTCGCCCGGGCCCTGGTGATCCGGACAGGAGCCAACACCTTCTTTGGCGCACTGGCCGAAAAGGTCGCGGCGCAGCAGGAGGAGACGGCATTCGATTGCGGCATCCGGCGGTTCACCTGGCTGATGATCGGCGTGACCGTTGTCCTCGGCCCCCTCGTCTTTGTCATCAACGGCATCACCAAAGGAAATTGGCTGGAGGCCTTGCTTTTTGCGGTGGCGGTCGCTGTCGGATTGACGCCTGAAATGCTGCCGATGGCGGTGACGGTTAACCTCGCCAAAGGCGCCCTGGCGATGGCGAAGTCCAAGGTGATCGTAAAGCGGTTGAACGCAATCCAGAACCTCGGCGCAATGGATGTTCTGTGTACCGACAAGACCGGCACGCTGACGCAGGACAAGATCATCCTCAAGCAGCATGTCGACATTCATGGCGAGGACTCGCCGCGTGTGCTGCACTACGCATACCTCAACAGCTATTTCCAATCCGGACTGAAGAATCTTCTGGATGTCGCCGTCCTGGAGCATGGCGACGTCCATGAAGCGCTCCGCGTTGACGAACATTTCAAGAAGGTGGGAGAGATCCCGTTCGACTTCTCGCGCCGCCGGTTGTCCGTGATTGTCTCCGATGAACAAGACAAGCATGTCCTCATCTGCAAGGGGGCAGTTGAGGAGATATTCGACGTCTCTACACGATACGAGGACGCAGGCGTCATCGGCACCCTCGATTCCGGGCACCTGGAGACGGCAAAGCAAGAGACCGTATTACTGAACAAGAGCGGGTTTCGGGTGGTCGCGGTAGCATACAGGGAGATGAATGAAACGAGGCCGAGCTACGGCGTCGAAGACGAAAGAGACCTTGTTCTTCTCGGCTACATCTCCTTCCTCGACCCGCCAAAAGAGAGCGCATCGAAGGCGATCGCCGCGCTCGAAGCCAGTGGCGTACGCGTAAAGATCCTGACGGGCGATAACGAGGTCATCACCCGCAAGATCTGCGGTGACGTCGGCATCGATGCACAGGATATTGTTCTCGGCCCGCTGCTCAGCAAGATGACGGACGGCGAAGTCGCGGCCGCGACGGCAAGGGCAACCGTGTTTGCCAAACTCACGCCCGACCAGAAGGAGCGTATCGTTCAGCTCCTGCGGGCAAGCGGACACGTCGTCGGGTTTCTGGGCGACGGCATCAATGACGGCCCCGCGCTGAAGAGCGCCGACGTTGGCATATCGGTCGATAGTGCCGTCGACATTGCCCGGGAGTCGGCCGACATCATCCTCCTGGAAAAAAACCTGCTCGTGCTTCGCGATGGCGTGATCGAGGGCCGCAAGGTATTCGCCAACATCACCAAGTACATCAGGATGGGCGCAAGCTCGAATTTCGGAAACATGTTCAGCGTCGTGGGCGCGAGCATTTTTCTTCCATTCCTGCCTATGACCGCAATCCAGGTGCTCGCCAACAATCTGCTCTACGACCTCTCGCAGACAGCCATTCCGACAGACACGGTCGACGATGAATTTGTCGCTTCGCCAAGGCGGTGGGATATAGCCGGCGTCTTCAGGTTCATGGTGCTGCTCGGCCCCGTAAGCTCGATCTTCGACTACGTCACGTTCGCCATGATGCTGTTCGTCTTCAATGCCTGGGCAAGCCCGGCGTTATTCCAGACAGGATGGTTTGTGGAGTCGCTGCTGACGCAGACGCTGATCATCCACGTCATCAGGACGTCGCGCATACCCTTCATCGAGAGCTCCGCCAGCACGGCATTGATGACCGCCAGTCTCCTTGTTGCGGCCGTGGGTGTCATCCTGCCCACGACTGGCCTCGGCGCAGCGCTTGGGTTCGTTCCGCTGCCACTTCCGTATTGGCCACTGCTCGTGGTCATCCTGCTTCTCTACGCAGTATTCGCGCATCTTGCGAAACTTTGGTTTGTCCGGAGATGGGGCTTGTAGGCGCGGCGCGGCCTGCGGGTGCCCAATTGCGATGTATCAATGAAGAGAATGCTGCGATCTGGCTGAATGTGCTAGCAAAAGGATACTGTGATGGGGGCAGAGAGCAGCCAACGCGAGGCGCTGATGCAGCAGGAGACGGAGGCCGACGTGCGATCCGACAAGGCAGATGCGACGATGCCGCGAAAGCTCTCCGGCTTCATTTCAAGGATGGGGCGGGGTCACCAGGCGCTGCTGGTATTGCTGTCAGTTCTCCTGTTTGCCGTGGGCATCCTTCCGCTCGAGGTCCAGCGGCGGATCGTGAATGACGCGACGCAGGGAGCCAGCCTAAACGCAATCCTCGTTCTCGTCGCCGCCTACCTGGCGCTGGTCTTGAGCGAAGGCGGGATCAAGCTCGTTCTCAACGTATATCGTGGCTGGATTGGTGAAGTTGCCATCCGCTGGTTGCGCATGGTGGTCATCGATGCCGGCGAGCGCCATGCCGAGGGGCTCACGACGGTAGCCGAGGGCATCGAAATGTCGATCGTGCTTGCTGAGGCCGAGCCGGTTGGCGGTTTCGTTGGCACCAGCATATCCGAACCGGTGCTGCAGGCTGGCGTGCTCCTCGCTGTCGGCAGCTACATGATCTATCTGCAGCCGCTGCTTGCCCTGGCCGTCATCGCGGTATTCGTTCCCCAGGCCATCCTCGTCCCGGTTCTTCAGGGGCTGATAAATCAGCGCGTGAAAACGAAGATCACCGTCATGCGGCACCTGAGTGAGGAAATGGTCGACCATTCCTCGCCAAAATCACCGAAGCATCAGGCCGCCCGCGTGCAACGTCTCTTCTCGACAAATATGAGCATCTACAAGCTGAAGTATTCGCTCAACTTCCTGATGAACCTGATGTTTCAGCTCGGATACGCCGGGATCTTCGCGCTCGGCGGCTACTACGTCATCACGGGCAAGATCGAGATCGGGACGGTTGTCGCTTTCATCGCCGGCCTCAACAAGGTGTCCGACCCCTGGGGCGCGCTCGTCGACTGGTATCGCGACCTGCGCGTCACTCAGGTGAAATACGAACTGATCCGCGACGCGAGCGCCCTCGATCAGCGCCCGTCGAGTGGTGGAGCGAACTAGACGGACGTGGTCGGGCAAACGACGGAGGCAGCCGGTGGCGAAGGAACATTGGGCCGAACCTGACGACCTCCTGCTGAAGCGTGACACAGTTGATGGAACGAAACGACGTGAAGCGACTGCCGGTCATTTCGGACGGGAAGCTGGTCGGGATCATCGCGCGGTCGGATCTGCTTCGCGCGCTGACAAGGATGCAGAGACCGTCGGCTCCATCGACCGCCGATGCTCAGATACAGCTCGCCGTCGAAGCCGAGCTCGCAAAGCAGATCTCGAGCAAGAATGGCTTCATCCGCTGCCGGGTCAGAAACGGTGTCGCGGAATTGGCCGGCACCATCTTCGACGAACGGGAAAGACTGGCTGCGAAGGTCGCGGCGGAGAATGTGCCGGGTGTAACGGCGATTTCCGACCATCTGACATGGATCGACCCCTACTATGGAGTGGCGCTGCCACCGCCAGTCGGTGAGGAAGATCGCGTCTGACACAGTTTTAGTTCGGCATGCCGTTCACAGATTGACCTTCATCAAGGACGGCATGCCCCTCTCCTTTATGCTCTGCCCGAACGCTGACAGGTGGAACATGCCGGACCCCAAATTATCCTTCCATGGCGCAGCCGGATCTGTCACCGGCTCCTGCTTCATTCTGGAGGCTGCAGATCGCCGGATCATGATCGATTGCGGCATGTTCCAGGGCTCGAAAAGCGAAAAAGAGCTTAACTACCGCCCCTTCCCCTTCGATCCGACGGAGATCGATGCCGTTCTCCTGACACACGCTCACATTGATCACTCGGGTCTCCTTCCGAAGCTGGCGAAGGAGGGTTTCAGCGGGCCGATCTACGCCACGCGGCCGACCATGGAACTATGCGGGGTCATGCTGCAGGATTCCGGACATATCCAGGAGTCCGAAGTCAAGCAGCTCAACCGCCGCAGCCGCAGGCGCTCACGCGCTCCCGTGGAGCCCATTTACACCGCCGACGACGCCCGCATGGTGCTGCCCCAGTTCATCAGCGTGCCGTACCTGCAATGGCGGGACATGGGCGACGGGATCAGGTTCCGCTTCTGGAACGCCGGCCACATGCTCGGATCCGCCTCCATAGAGATCGAGGTGCCGGGCGCAGACGATGCGCGACGCCTGCTATTTTCCGGCGACGTCGGCACCCGCTTCAAACTGCTGGAGGGATTGCCCCAGGCTCCTTCAGGCATCGACTATCTCATCTGCGAAAGCACCTATGGAGACCGTGAGCGCGAGGACCTGACGCAGGATGCACGCCGCAACCGCCTGAAGGAAATCGTCGCGAAGGCGCACAGCCCAAGCGGCGCGCTTCTGATCCCGTCCTTTGCCGTCGAGCGGACCCAGGAGGTCTTGACGGATCTCATCGCGTTGATGGACGACGGCAGCCTGCCGCGTTTGCCGATCATGATCGACTCGCCACTGGCGTCGAGGGCCACCGAGGTGTTCAAGGCCCAGGCCGGAGAGCTTGCCAACGCGGCCGCCTTCATACGTGCTCTCAACGCGCCGAACGTCAGGTTCACCGAGTCCGCCGAGCAGTCGAAGGCGCTCGATCTGGTCCGTGGTTTCCACATCATCATTGCGGCGAGCGGCATGTGCGAAGCGGGGCGTATCCGTCACCGTCTGCGAAACTGGCTCTGGCGACCGGAATGCACCGTCCTTCTGGTGGGCTTCCAGGCATCGGGAACTCTTGGACGCATCCTGCAGGATGGTGCCCGCGTGGTGCGAATCCAGGGCGACGAGATTCAGGTGCAGGCGACGATCGTAGCCTTCGACGCCTATAGTGGTCACGCGGATGCCTCGGATCTGGAGGAATGGGTTTCGGCCCGGGCGCCGATCGGCAAGGGAGTATTTCTGGTCCATGGTGAGCCGGAAGCGCGTAGCGCGCTCACGAGCCGCCTGTCAAAATCCCTGACGGTCCCTGTGATGGAGCCCCGGCTCGATGACAGCTTCTCCCTGACCAGGGAGGGCGCGCGTCTGATCGAAGATGCAGCCCATGTCCGGCTTGCACCCGAGCAACTTGGTCGCCCGGATTGGCATAACGACTTCCAGAGCTTCGTCCTCGACCTCTCCGACCGTCTGAGCCAAGCCGCCGATCAGAAAGGCCGGGCTGTGATCCTTCGCAAGGTCAGGCGCGCGCTCGACCCTGGCGACGAAGACACCAAGGCAAAGGAGAACCACAATGCTGTGCACTGACCGGGATTTCAAACCCGCCGGCGAACACTTCGCCGTTCCCACGCAGGGCGAAGTGGAAGGCAGGCTGCTGGTGTCAGAGCTGGTCGCCGTCGCCTGCCTGCAGGAGCTTCTGAAGAAGGAGCATGCGCCTGTCATCGAGAGAGTTCGGCGCCGGATCCTGCGAGATCTGAAGAACCGGTGCCGCGCGTTGAAGCTCTGCGCCGATGATGAGAAGTCGACGGCAGATTACGCCTTGCAGCTATTGGAGTCCGCCGTTGCGGAAGCCAGCTCCCGGTAGCTGGCGACCAAGTGAGGTTCAGCATGACCAGGGAAGTGGGAGTAGTCTTCAATGCCGGTTCTTCGAGTTTGAAGATTGGCGTGTTCGATGTCGGCTCCGGGGTGGCCAAGCGTGTCGGCCGAGGCACTTTGTGTTTCGGTCAGAGCCCGCGGTTCACATATCAGGTGGGTGAGGATGTCCAGGAAATCGACCTGCCGATTACCGCAGACGGCATTGGCATCCAGGTAATCGCGAATGTTATCGATCGTCTGGTGCATGCTGACTGCCACATGGCATTTGTCGGCCACCGCATCGTACACGGCGGACTCCTTTTCAACGGGCCGACGCCGCTCAACGCGAGCACGATGTCCCAAATCGAAGGCTTGTCACGACTGGCGCCTCGGGAGCAGTCGCAGGCGCTGCAAGTAATCGACGCCATCTTCTCGCTCTATCCGCCAGTCGTGCAAACCGCATCCTTCGACACGGCCTTTCACGCCTCGCAATGCAGCTTGGCGGCCAGACTGGCAATCCCCACCTCGATGCACGAGGCGGGCGTGCGGAGATACGGCTTCCACGGTCTCTCCTACAAACATGTATCGGCCTGTCTGCATAGACTTGCGCCAGACATAGGTGGCGGCAGAGTTGTCTGCGCTCACCTTGGAAACAGCGCCAGCCTTTGCGGCATGGTCGATGGAGTGAGCATTGACACCAGCATGGGCTTTTCAGCTCTCGATGGCGTCCCGATGGCCACGCGGCCGGGAGCTATGGATCCCGGCGTCCTGCTTCATCTACTCAGATCCGAATTGTCGGATGCCGACAAGCTGGAGGATTTTCTCTATCATCGATGCGGGCTTTTCGGGGTCTCGGGGACAAGCGGCGATACCCAAGCCCTCCTTGAGGACTTCCGCCCCGCCGCCAGGGAAGCCATCGATCTGTTCTGCTTCAGAGCTGCGGGCGAAATCGGCCGTCTCGCCGTTTCGATTGGCGGCGTCGACGCGATCGTCTTTACCGGCGGCATTGGCGAGCACCAGCCTGAGATCCGCCGGGGGATCGAGCGGCACCTGTCATGGATGGGCCTTTCCCTGAACGAGGCAGCCAACAAAACCAGCGCAACCGTGTTGAATGCCAGGGACAGCACCATTGCTGCATTCGTCATTCCCACTGACGAAGAGCAGGTCATCGCCGACGAGGCACTCGCCACCATCAATCGACATGGATGTCATTGAGGCTTCGCAACCAATATCTGAAGAAGCGCCGCCTCATCCTTGCCGGAGCGCACCGCTATATCACTGAGGGTTGCCTCGGATGCTGCGGCGGCAAATCCAGCACTGGTCAACTTCTGGACAAGCGCCTCGGGCGTCGTCCCTAGAAGCGGCGCGACCTGGGATGCGGGATTTTTCAGGATGGCGCTGGCAAAGGCGAAGTGAGGAGGGCCGCCAGCACGGCCACCCTCGGCTCCCGACGGCACCGCGTAATAGAGGGCGGCAGCCAGCGAGATCACCAACGCAATCGCCATCGGCGCCCGTCGGAAATAACTGGAAAACGCCTTCCAGTTCTTCCAAAGGTGAAAAGCGAAAGGAGCGATCAGAACCATACTGAGCCACTCGTGCATACCATGAAACCAGCCTTGGCCGACATGGAAGAAGAGCGCGATTCCAGAAATCAATGAAACAAGAAACAAGCCAGTGATGAATGGGGTTGCGTAACGCTTTATGAGGTTCGTCATTGTCCACCTGTTGGTAATGGCGGGATCATGACATGGCACTTCGCATGGCGATAGTTAAACATCGTTCATAGAGGGTGCCTCACCTACCTTCGCCGCTCCCTAGAATGATAGACCGCCCATCGCAGTGCGTTTTTCCCTGTTGCTCGCCAAGGATTGAGGTTCAACGCCTGCAGGCATCGCCATATGCGCCGCGCTGCTACCCTTGGGGTCTTCTTTGTTCGATAGCGAAACTGTGGGCAGCGTCAGAGGCGACCCGATCTTGAGTGGCTGCGCAATGTCATGTGCGATCTGGTCTGCCACCGCCTCCTCCGTCCCCAGCGATGTGTCCGGGCGCTGGTTCAGGTCGTAGCTGTCCGACCAGAGGACGGCTCCATCGCTCTGGCGCACGAGGCGAGCTGTGAGACGAAGCCGCTCCTCGTTCTCCCTTACACTGCTTTGCAGCAAGTAGCGCTCATCCCCGTTGGCGCCGGATGCTGCAGGCTGCAGCATCACCGTCAGCTTTCCGCCCGACACGAGTTTGACGACAAGCTCGTCTCTGAGGAAGCGAGAGATCTCCGCTGCCTGGCCGCTGCCGCCAGCATCATCGATAGGCTCCACGACGATCGTTGGCGCCGCCTTCACCTCAGCCGGCTTTTGTACCGGTGGCGTTGAGGCAAGTTGCAGGGCAATAACAGAGATTGTCGCGGTCCCGATGATCGAAAATCCAACGAATGCCCTCTTGAGGCCGGCCGATTGCCTCGAAGGACCATTGAGCCACTCGGCGCGCCTCACCAAAATGGGCGGGGGGTTCGTCGCGACCGCCGCAATCTGCACTCCGAAATCCGGATTGGTCGCGAATGACGGAACGTAGCCACCTTTGGGAATCGTGATCAGGACAGGTTCAGGCTGTTGCGACAGCAGATAGAAGCGCTCCAGCTCTCTCCTGATCCGGCAAGCCTCGATGCGGACCGCGGGATCATTCTGCGCGTCGAAGTTTCTTCTCGCAAAGACCGTCTCGGCGATCGTGTAGGCCTTCAGGTAGTGCGACCGTCCCTCAAGCGTCTCCTCGACCACATACCGCAGGAAGTTCTGCGCACGCGTCGGGAGACGGAGATCCTCGCTTGCGAGGATCCTCTCTAGCTGATCTTGCACGTCCGATTTTGAGGGTGCCGCGGCAGCTTCTTCAACAGCTCCTGCATGTACCATTGCCTTCCCCCTTCGTACTCACGGGTAGCCCCGAGGGATTGTTGCGGGACGACCAGACGTTGATCGTCGTTGCCATGTGAAGCAGCCCGATCGAGCCTTGCGATAAGGCGATGCGCTTCCCTGCGTGTGAGAAAGATCGCCGTGGCATCGACTTCGACCGGCGAGCCGGTCGCGGCATCAACGACGTTGAAAAGGCCATGGCGAGTCGGGACGCAGATGTACTTGGTTTTGCTCGTGAATTTCATGCGTAGCTCTTTCGATGCCGGCTCTCCGACTTATTTGATTGCGAAGCGCGCGATCCCGCAGACCGGGAGTGCCAACTTGTGATAAAGGCTATCAGTCTGACGCTGTCCCACATTGAGTTAAATCAAAATGAGAACGCCTCCGCTTGATCGGGCTCAATGCGTCGCAGAATTGATAAGGCATGCTTGATAGAAGGCAGTTTTACTTGGCGCTCAAGAGCGAGATACGCCGCGATGGGTTGGAATCATTGGTACGGATTTAGAAGCTACGTCAGATCCTCGCTGTGGATCGTTCCATTTATTGCCCTTTTACTATACGTCGGCGCCATCAGACTGGTCTACGCCTTCGATGCGTGGCCGGTCTTTGTGGACGTCTGGCCATGGGGCGTCGCGGGCACGCAACGCATGCTCGAGACGATCGTCACGATGACCCTGACCTTCGTTGTCTTTACCTTTGGCTCCCTTCTGGTTGCCATTCAGGTTGCCGGCGGTCAGTTGACGCCCAGAATTATCGCGACCACCCTTCTGCAGGACAACGCCATCCGCTTTACCGTTGGCCTCTTCATCTTCACATTGCTCTTTGCCGCCGGTGCTCTTTCGAGACTTGATACGACCGTACCTCACGGCGTCTCGGGAATGGCGGGGCTGCTTGGCTTCTTGTCCATCGCGGCGTTTCTCTACCTGATAGACTATGCTGCGCGCCTGCTGCGTCCTGTCAGCATCATCTTGAGGGTCGGTGAAAAGGGACATGATGTCATCAAGGATGTTTATCCTGACCTCGCTGATGGTTCCGATGACAGCCCCACCACGGCAGTGGGCACGCCTGATAAAGTCATCTTCCACAAAGCCAACCCTGCCATCGTCGTTGCCGTCAACATGCGGGGCCTCGTCGGACTCGCCGACGGAACGGATTCGATCATCGAACTTGTGCCGAGGGTCGGTGATTTCGTGGGCACTGGTGAAGTCCTCTTCCGTTTGTATGGTCAAAACCTGCCCGACGAACGCAAGCTCAAGGCGTTGGTCGCTCTCGGGCCTGAACGCACCCTGGAACAGGACTCGACGTTTGCGTTCAGGATCATCGTCGATATCGGCATCAAGGCCCTGTCGAAGGCAATCAACGATCCGACGACAGCGGTGCTGGCGATCGACCAACTGCAACGCCTGTTGTGTTTCGTCGGCGGACGGCATCTCCTTGGCGACCAGCTCCGCGGGAAATCAGGCAAATTGCGGCTGATCTGCAGAACGCCGAACTGGGAGGACTTCGTGCAGCTGACCTTCAGCGAGATACGGCTCTACGGCGCCGAGAACTTCCAGATTGCGCGCCGCATGAGGGCAGTGATCGAATATGCACTGGAGGTGCTGCCAGATAGTCGCCGCCCAACGCTGCTCGAGGAATTGGACCTCCTCGACCGGATGCTGGAAAAAATCTACGTCCTTCCAGAGGATTTGAAACTTGCACGGACGCCCGACTCGCAAGGATTGGGTGGCACCGGAAGACGGTTGAGCCCCGCTAGCCGCGATTGATTTCAAGACGAGGAGCCGGAGCCAGCCGGCTGAGCAGTCTTGCAACAGTAAATCCAACCAGAAGAGTGATGCAGGCGGCAAGAATGCACATTGTGCTGGACCGCGGGTCCGCGTCTGGAACGGCGGACAAGGGCGCAAGCGCAGCGCCGACATTCCTGGTGGACACTCCAAGCGTAACGACGCTGCGCTTGTCGTATCTCAGCCCGAACGAAAGCGCATAGGAACAAGCCGCCAGTGCGAAGTAGTAGATGAACTGCGCGGCGATCGCCCAGGTGCCAACCGCACTCAGCATGTCCTGCCAGTTCTGCAGCACGGCAACGGCCAGAAGTATGACAATGTTGACCGCGACCAGCTTTCTGATGATCGGATCACTTCTGTCGGCCCATCTTTTGGAGAGGCTTCGAACGGCGATGCCGATGGCAAACGGCGCCAGCACCAACAGCAGCAGAGGCCGCGCTATAACGCCCGCGCCCGCATGCAGATCCGGCGCTACAAAGGGCACCGCGATTGGCATCACGACGATTGTGCCAAGCGCTGCGATCACGATGAACGCTGCGGTATAGGCCGGATGGCCTTTCGCGACATCTGAAAGCAGGGGCAGAAACGGCGCACACGGCGTCAGCCCAAGCAGCAACAGCCCGAGTGCGTAAGGCCCAGGCAATGCGAGTGCGCGCGCGATAAACAGGGCAAGCAGTGGCCCGACGACAAAGGCCGAGAGACCGCTGGATATGACGAACCGCCGGTCGTGCAGTGCCGCCCAGGCTTCTCTCACATCGAGCTTGAGGCCCACATCGACCAGACTGCCGAGCATGAATGAAACAAGCGCGACATGCAGGGTGTATTTCAGCAGATCTGACATCCTCGCCACCTCCCGGCTTTCCTGGGCAATCATACTGCGACGGCCGATACCAGTCGTTGATCTCCTTCAATGTACTCCTGCGAAATCACGGCTAGGGACGATAGGATTGATCAATGCGGCATCCCTGCTTTGATCCCCGTCAATGCGCGTTGCAATCGTGCTCCTATTCTCGCCGTCGCAGATGAATGTTCTCGGAGGCAGCGATGGGCAACGTCCAGCAGATCCATTCCAGCAAATCGCCCCAGCCGTCCGGATTGGCAACGCGGCTGATAGGCGAACTGCGACAGGCGCCGCTTCTGGCGCTTCTCGTCTTCGTGCCCGCTGTTCTTTTGATCGAACTAGCGTCGCCGGATGCTCATACGCTGCTGTTTGGCCTGTCGGTCTTGGCGATCGTGCCGCTTGCAGCATTGCTTAGTCGTGCGACCGAGGCCGTTTCTGTGCGAACCGGAGACGCGGTCGGAGGTCTGCTTAACGCGACGCTCGGCAATCTGACCGAGCTTGTGATCTCGCTCGCGGCCCTCCAGGCAGGACAATACCAGCTGGTGAAGGCATCCATTGCCGGTGCGATCGTGACAAATACCCTCTTCATGCTGGGAGGGGCTTTCCTGCTCGGCGGCCTCAAGCACCACGTGCAGGATTTCAATCGCATCAATGCCCGCTTCCAGTCCTGCTTGCTGTTCCTGGCGACCGTCGCGGTCCTGGTTCCGTCTCTGATCAAGAACGTCGATCAGGCCTCCGCAGTGTCGAGCAAGCTGAGCCTTGGATTGTCGGTGCTGCTCATCGCCGTCTACGGGCTGGGCATGCTATTCTCCCTCAAGACACACCGCGAACTGTTCGCCAGCGTCGGCGAGGCTGAAGAACACGCTTCCTGGTCATTGTCGCTTTCCGTGGCGATCCTGCTCGTCGTCACGCTGCTGGTCGCCCTGGTGAGCGAGGTCTTTGTGGGCTCCGTACAAGCTGCCGCGGAGCAGATGGGTATGACGCCGGCTTTCGTCGGGTTTATCATCGTCGCCTTGGTCGGAGGCGCGGCCGAGATGACCACGGCCTTCTCGGCCGCGCGCTCGAACCGTCTTGACCTGAGCGTCGGCATCGCGCTCGGGAGCGCGGCGCAGATCGCCCTGTTCGTCGCACCCGTTCTGGTCATCACGAGCTATTTCCTGGGCCCTGCGCCGATGTCGCTCCAGTTCTGGCCCGGCGCGGTGACCATGATGCTCATCGCCACGATGGCGGCCACGTTCCTGTCCAACGGCGGCCACGGCACCTGGTATATCGGCGTTCTCGCCCTGGCGGTCTACGCCATCTTCGGGCTCACGCTTTTCCTGCTGCCGCCGATGGTGCTGTGAACGAAGATCAAGAACGACACTGACATTCTTCACGCAAATCGAAATTGCTGAAGGAACCGCAATACGGAGGATCGCATGCGCTACAGCCCCATTCTCACCTTTCCGGATGCCGCGCAGCAGGCAACGGTCTGGATCCGAGAACTTTCCGAACTGCTCGGCTGCGAGCAGCGCGTCGCATATGAGGTGCTGCGCACGATCCTTCACGGGGTACGAGACAGGCTTTCGGTGGATGACAACGCCAAGGTTGGCAACGATTTGCCCATGATGCTTCGCGGTCTTTATTTCGAGGCCTGGGATCCGATGAAGAGCCAGGGACACGATGATCTTCACGATCTGCCTGCGTTGCTCAACGCGGCTCTGCCCCGAAGCATCGTCTCAGACGCCGAGCTGTTTCCGAAAGTCCTGAAGCTGTTCGAAGCCCGCCTTCCTCGCAAGAGATCGAACAAGCTCGACATCGCGCTGAGGCTCTGCGCAACCACCGCCACGATCGGGAATCAGCTCACGTCTGTGACCCTGAACAAGCCCCCATCTGCCGCATGATAGGCTTCACCAATCGGACGATTGCAAAAGCCCGCCAGACAGTGTTCGAATAAGCTGTTCACAAGAGGCTTTCTGACATGAGATGGATAGTCGTCGGGCTGGTAATTTTGTTCTCGTCCATCGCGTCGGCAGCACCGCTGCCCGCCACTGCGCCTGATCAGAAAGTCGATCAGCTCTTGCAGCTGCTCGCAGACCCCGAGGTTCAATCCTGGCTGGAGAGCCACAAGGCCGGACAGGCCGCGTCTGTTTCCGACACGAGCAAGTTTGGCTTTGCAAAATGGGAAGCGTCGATCCGTGAGCGCGTCAACAACGTCCTGAGTGCTCTTCCGCGCGTGCCCGGGGAACTGAACGCCGCCGCAGCGAGAACGCGCGGCGAAGCCATTGCGAAGGGGTATGCGCCGGTCTTCGCGATCTTCGCGGGTCTTATCGCCATCGGGCTTGCGGCCGAAATGGTCTGGCGACGGCTCGTGGTGCGCAGCGACAGCACACTCGTGAGGCTTGGATCCATTGGCATATTCTCGCTCGTGACGGCCACGATCTTCTTCGCCGTGGATTGGCCCCCACTCGCCCGCCTGACGCTGCTTGCCTACATCATCGCGTTCATTGTCATCCGTCTGGCCCTTGCCTTGATGCCATTGATGCTTATGTCGCCTCCACAGCGGCGCCGTCTGTCCATACTCATCGGCATTGTGGTGGTTGGCATCGCAACATCTGCAATCACGGGACCACAGGGCATCGATCCTGATGTTGCGAATGCGATCGCCGTCAGCTTCTCTGTGATCGTGCTGGTTTTGGCCGTGGAGGCCGTCTGGTCGACGATGGAGACGTCGGCGTCGTGGAAGGCTGCGGCGACGGCGTTCGGCGTGGCGCTCTGGGTCGCCTGGTGCCTCGACATGAAGGCGCTGTTCTGGCTTGGTATCTACGCCATCGCCCTTCCGCGCGTCCTCAGAGGGACGGCACGCGTGACCACGGCGCTCTCTTCCGACACCGGCGGCTTGCGACACCTGTTGGTCACGCACGGAATCCGGGCCGCGGTCGTCGGCGTGGCGCTCGGTTGGCTGGCGCTCGTATGGCATCTCAACCCCGAAGCGCCGGGGCGGCAGGATCCCTGGATCGCGGCGCTTGTCTACGGAGGTCTGAAGAGCGTTATCGTCTTGCTTCTTGCCGATCTTGTCTGGCAGTTGGTCAGACACTGGATCGACCGTTCACTGCTGACAGCATCCGACACAGCGTCGCTTTCTCCTGCCGATGCCGCGCGCCGCGCTCGCATTCGCACGCTTCTCCCAATTTTCCGGAATGCAATCGCAGTCGTCGTCCTCGTCATCGCCGGCCTCATCGTGCTCTCGGAACTGGGGGTTCAGATCGGGCCACTGCTTGCCGGGGCCGGGATTTTCGGCGTCGCGATCGGGTTCGGCTCGCAGACGCTGGTGAAGGATATCATCAGCGGCGTCTTCTACATGCTCGACGATGCTTTCCGGGTCGGCGAGTACATCCAGGCGAAGGACTACAAGGGAACGGTGGAAGGTTTTAGCCTGCGCTCGGTCCGGCTGCGGCATCATCGCGGCCCGGTCTTTACGGTGCCCTTCGGCGACCTCGGCGCAGTCGAGAACATGAGCCGCGACTGGGTGATCGACAAGTTCCGGATTTCGGTGGGTTACGACACCAATATCGAGAACGCCCGCAAACTGACAAAGAAGGTCGGTGCCGAACTGAAGGAAGACAGCGAGCTGGGACCGCTCTTCATCGAACCCTTGAAAATGAAAGGCGTCGAGGAATTCGGAGACTACGGCATCGTCCTGAGTTTCGGAATGACCACCGTTCCCGGAATGCAGACCTATATTCGGCGCAAGGCCTACGCCAAGCTCCGCGAGGCCTTCCTGGCGAATGGAATAACCTTCGCCCAGCCTACGGTGCAGGTGGGCGGCGATGACAAATCTGGCGGAGCGGCCGCCGCTCAGGCGGCAGTCATGGCGCATGACGTGAAGGCTGCCGCTCCCTCGACTTAGGACCATCGCCGGTAACGCAGCCCCAATGACAGCTGTCGGACGAAGCCTTCATTGCCGGCGCTGCGGACATGTCGCGAGGCCGCGCCTCGCGACAACCTAGGCTTACCCCTGCAATCGTCGAAGAAGCACGCCCAGACGCTCCTCGGACGGGCAATCGTC
The DNA here is from genome assembly GCF_001692185.1 of Rhizobium sp. AC44/96. Classification (NCBI taxonomy): domain Bacteria; kingdom Pseudomonadati; phylum Pseudomonadota; class Alphaproteobacteria; order Hyphomicrobiales; family Rhizobiaceae; genus Rhizobium; species Rhizobium sp. AC44/96. The sequence continues at coordinate 129,779 of NZ_LXKO01000005.1, read as the reverse complement.
GAGATCCCGCCGAATTGGAATGCCCCCGCCATCTCGATTGCGCACTTCGCTTGGGCTGTAGCCAAACGCGCGTTTGAAAGCGCGACTGAACTCGGCGCCATCGCTGAACCCCCGTTCTTCGGCAATCTGGAAGATCAGGCGCCGATCATTGGGATCGGTCAGCGCAGCATAGGCACTGAGCAGGCGGCGGTGCTGAATGTAATGCATCACGCCGCCAAAGGGCTCGAACAGGTTATAGAGCCGCGTCCGCGAAATGCCGAGCTCCCGTCGGACCAGCTCACTCCCCAGCTTCGGATCGAGCAGCCGGCCGTGCACCAGTTGCCGCGCCCTCTCGAGCAGCACATTGGCGATTGGCCCTTCGGCGGCCTCTATATGATCCGCGGATGGCGAGACACAGGCAAGGATCATCGCCCGTGTCGCTGCGACCAGCCCCGGAAGGTCTGCCTGGGTCAACGTTGGCAAGCGATTGGATACGTCAATGAGGTAGTCAGAGAACAACCCGCCCATGCCGGTGCCAAGCGTGGAAAACTCCGCCGCGCCAAGCGTCGCGGCTGTTTCCACGGATAGATCGCGCGGCACGAACAGCATGAGCATTTCGCTCTTGTCGACGGTACCGTTGAAGGAGCGACCAAGCGAATGGATCTGGACCTCGCCAGGCCCCGCGGCAAACCCGCTTCGTCCTCTGTCGGTGCGGATCTGGCCCGACTGCAAGACGGTCATCGTCCAGTGATCGACGGGATCGCGCCGGACATAGCCAGGCAGGCTGGAGAACGAGAGCCTATCCGTACTGATTTGCGCAAGCAGCAGACTTCCAAGATCCCAAAGCTTCTGACGCCCGCCGAAGTAGGTGGTCGTCGGGTCCTCGTCGGCCAGTTCGAGCATTGGCGAGAAACTATCGCGCCAAGCTGCAAACTGATCAGGTCGGGCGAGCCCATCGGTCGAGAATTCGAAGGACGGAAGATACTGTGCGTTCTCTTCAGCTGTTGTCGTATCGGCTGCCTCGCCATCCGAGCCGGAAAACCTCTCACAATCCAACTGCGGCTCCGGTGATCTGACATGGGTCGTAAGATCTTCCGTCATCGCGTCACCTCCCGTTGGCTGATGGGAGAGCGAGTTCGGCTACTGAGTGAGGCGGAACTCCGGCCCTGGAAAGCAGCGCTGAGCTTCGGCCGCAAATCGTCGACGAGATAGTCAATCTCTCTCGATGCGGCTTGAGCCTGCGGTCCAACCGATGAAACGGCATCGTCGACAGCCGTATCGCAGGCCACCACATTGCAGCCGCCATTGCAGCTTATGTCGTCTTCAGGCGTAAAATGCTGAACACCACTCGAAACGGCGACGTTTGTTTCGAGCCCGTGATTGAGTGCCAAGTCTGCCGCCATAGGGCGAATAGCAGATATGCAGTTCATTCGTACTCTCCTCTCGGGCCCACAAGTGAGGGCCTGGTGACGTCGGAATGATGCAAGCGTGTGTTATCTGCAGGCTTTGAACGCAGTGTCTCGTCGCACACGGCAGGTGTTGCCGCGCTTATCAGCGTTCATCTGGCTATTCGGGCATGCCAGCAAGGGCAGCCGTTGTTCCTCCCACCTGCAATCTAGCTCTTTCCCCCCCTTTCCTCAACTGTCAGATGAACCACGCACCGGCAGGATCGCCAAGTGCTGGTATCATATTGTATTCATGTCGAAAAATAGTCCCCACACAAGCCGCTTCTCCCTTACGGCTCGCGGTCTGTCGCAGCCATCGCGCTGCTCGAGAGCAGCGTGGCGACCCACTTTCCGGACGGCGTGCCCGCGCAGTAAACGATAAACGCGATCAGGATAGGTACGCCGATGAAGGCCCCTGAGATCCCCCACATGAAGCTCCAGAAGAACACCGCGAAGATGACGGCAAAGGGGGATATGGCCAGCGAAGCGCCCGTAAGCCGCGGCTCCAGATAGCTGCCGATGATGAACTGGATCACGTTCAGGCACGCGAAGATGATGACGGCCGTCTGCCATGAATCGAATTGCGCGATGGCAAACAACGTCGGAAGCGCCGTTGCGACGAACGCGCCAATAAACGGGATATAGTTGAGCGCGAAGGCGATCGCGCCCCAGGCAGCGGCAAGTTCCAGCCCCGCCGCCAACGCAAACAGCCAGACCGCCAATCCAGTAAGGATGCTTGCGAACGTCCGGACGATCATAAAGCGGCGCAGCTTTGCACCGATGATGCGATTGGCCGACAGGATGCGCATACCATGAGGTTGGGCAGCAGGCGCCGTAAGCCGGGCATTGAAATCCTCCACCTCGAGCAAGCCGAGCATGACGAAGATGAACACCAGCAACGCAAAGCCGGCGAAGCTGTTTAGGCGCCCAGCCATCCCCTGCACAAAGCGCACCAGCCAGCTGACATCGAAGCGATCAGCCAGTGGGCCTGCCACCGCGAGGCCATGCCCTTCCAGCCAGTTTGTCCAGTCGACATAGATCGTCTGGAAACGCTCTGCGTTGACAAAAAGCCATTGCGCGAGCTTGCTGAACCCCCAGGCGACTGACGAACCGATGGAGATGATAACCACCATCGTGATGATCAACGTGATGAGAAGAGCCAAAAGCTTGGGAAGCCAGCGCTGCAGCACAGCCTGGCACGGCCACACCAGCGCAATGACAAATAGGGAGAAGATAAGCGGCGCGAAGATCGATTGCGCGACGTAAAGCAGAGCGAGTACGAGGATGCCGGTCGCTATCGACCCGATCATGCGACTGCCACTTGCTTCGAGCATGCCCGCCCCTAAATTCTTGTTCTTACTGCCGGCCCCGCCCGCTACAAACGTCGGGGCCTGGCATCGCATCAAAAGCCGGTCCGTCACCGCGCGCAGGGCGACGGCTATCGCCTGCCCTTCCACGCGGGCCGAAATCCCGCCCGCTACCGCAAGTCAGCTGGTCGCTGTTGCTTTCTGCAACGCGTCACGCAAGACCTGCTCCTTCGTTTCATCGAGAGAGGTCTTGAGCACGACGCCGCCAAAAGGCGATATCTCCTTGAGAACCTTATCGGCCGTCATCTCCTGGATCAGGACGAACAGGGCACCATTGCCCGGCTGAAGATTGTTTGCGAGTTCCTTCATGAAAGCGTCGTTGATGCCGACATCGGTCAAGGCGCCGCCTATGGCGCCGGATGCAGCGCCGACCGCCACGCCCAGAAGCGGATTGAGGAAGAGGACGCCGATCAGCAAGCCCCAGAAGCTGCCAGACGCAGCACCTGCGGCTGTCGTATTGACCAGCTGGTTCAACTTGATCTTACCGGCCTCAGTCTTTGTGGCGATGACGGCATCACCCATTTTGATCAAGTACTCTTTCTGCAATTCGAACAAGCGTTGACGCACTTCTTCGGCTTTAGCTTCGGTCGGGTAAACAATTGCAATCAGATCAGACATGATTACTCCCCCCTCAACAGGGCTTTGGACTGACACGCTAAGAAATAAATCATAGCCGGGAATATACTGAAGGAATTAGCAGGGAATCCCGGAGCTTGGCATTGCGTCTCTTTCTTTTGCCGCCCCTATCAGGCAACGTCGAATGTCCGTGACCGAAAAACCGGTCACGGACAATGAGATAGCGAAAACACCGAAGATATCGGGCACATCACCGGAAGAGCTATTATGCCTTGGCGGCGGCAGGCTCAGCCGCGTCCGCCTTGGCCTTTTCGGGCTCGGCGTCTGCGGGAATGCGAAACCACAGCACGTAGAGCACCGGCAGGAAGATCAGCGTCAATGCCGCCGCGACCACCAGTCCCCCAATCACCGTGAAAGCTAGTGGCGACCAGAACGGATCGCGGATGATCGGCAGCATTCCGAGGACTGTCGATCCCGCAGTCAGGAAGACCGGGCGCAGACGATGGGCGGTCGCATCGATGACGCTCTGCCACGTCCTGCCCTTCTCCTCGATCGCGATGTCGATCTGGTCGATAAGCACCACCGAGTTTCGGGTGATCATGCCGATCAGCGCGATCATGCCGAGCACCGCGATGAAGCCCACCGGCGTGTTGGTGATCAGCATGATCAGGACGACACCGATCAATCCCAACGGCACGACACTGATGACGAGCAGCAGACGCTGGACGCTTTGCAGCTGGAACATCAGCACGATCAGGATGATGATCGCCATGACCGGCAGCATTTCAACAACCGACGCCAGCCCCTCCTCCGCGCCCTCGACCGCACCGCCAACCTCAATCTGGTAACGCGGATTGGCCTTGCGCACCTCATCGATCTCGCCGGCTGCCGCCTCAACAACACCGGCAGCCAACACGCCTTCCGCCGTATCCGCCTGAACGGTGATCGTCGTCGAACCGTCGCGGCGCCAGATCACCGGCTGCGTGGTCTGATAGTCGATCGTCGCGATGCTCGAGAGCGGCACCGTGTGATTGGGGCCGACCGGGATCTGCAGCGAACGGATTGTGCTGATATCGACTCGCTCCTCAGCAGTCGACCGGGCAACGACATTGATCAGGTAGATCGAGTCCCGTACCTGGGTGATCGGAACGCCGGATGCTGTCGCAAAGAGCGTCTGGGCAATCACCGACGAATTCAGCCCCACCAGCCGGGCACGATCCTGGTCGACGTTGATGACGATCTTGCGGACAGGTTCGTTCCAGTCGAGGTTCGGCTGAACCACGCCAGGCACCTTGCTGATAGCATCCGCGACCTGCCAGGCGACGTTGCGAACCCCGGGAATGTCGGGACCGGTGACGCGATATTGCACGGGCCAGCCAACCGGCGGTCCCATTTCCAGCGGCGATACGCGCACGATGATGTCAGGCAGCTTTTCGTCGAGCGCCTTCTGAAGGCGTGCCTGCAACGCATCACGCGCCCCGACGCTCTTGGCGATCACCACCGCCTGCGCACGGGAAGGCGCCGGTGCCTGCAGATCCATCGACAGATAGAAGCGAACGGGATCGGAGCCGATATAGAAGCTCCAGTCGGCCACGTCCTCGTCAGCGGCAAGAACCTCTTCAGCTTTCGACACTTCAGCCGCCGTGGCCTCCTGCGATGCGCTTTGCGGTAGCGTCAACTGCAATATCAGCTCAGGCCGATCGGATGCCGGGAAGAACTGCCGCTTCATCGCCGTTGATCCGACGAGCGCCAACGCGAACAAGGCGACAGTGGCGAGGACAACGACGAGACGCATCCGCATGCAGGCATAAAGAACGTTCTTGAATCCGCGCAGCAGTGCGCCGTCCTGCTTCTCGCCCGTCGCCGTGCCTGATTTGAGAACGGCAAGGCCGACGATCGGCGTCAACAAGACGGCGACCAGCCAGGACACGATCAGCGAGAAGCCGATCACCAGGAAGAGCGATCGCGCATACTCGCCCGACGAGCTGCTGGCAAAGCCGACCGGAATGAAACCGGCGATCGTCACCAGCGTTCCCGCCAGCATCGGAAATGCCGTCGACGTATAGGCATGCGAGGCCGCCTTGATGCGCTCATAGCCCTGCTCGAGCTTCGCCATCATGGTCTCGACGGTCACCATCGTGTCGTCGATCATCAGTGTCAGCGCGATAATCAGCGCTCCGAGCGAAACACGCTGGAGCGCGATGCCGGTAATGTCCATGAACAGGAAGGTCAGGGCGAGGACGAGCGGAATGGAGACGGCGACGGCGATGCCGGCACGCACACCGAGCGCGAGGAAGCTGACGCCAAGAACGATCACCACGGCCTGAGCCAGTGACGTCGTAAAGCCACGGATCGCGGTCTTGACCACTGCCGGCTGGCTGGCGACATGTGTCACCTCGATGCCGATCGGCAGGTCGTCCTCGAACTTCTGCATCGTCGCGTCGATATTCTGACCGAGCTGCAGAATGTCGCCGCCGGATGCCATTGAAATGGCAATGCCGATCGCGGGCTTGCCCTTGATCCGGAAGCGCGGCTGAGGCGGATCGACCGTTCCCCGCACGACGCTGGCAATATCGCCGAGACGCACGAACCCGGACGCGGTTGGAATATTCAGCTGCCGCAGCGTGGTCTCGTCGGAAAGGCTGCCGGAGACCTGCAGGATCGTGCGATCCTGCGCTGATGTGATAAGGCCGGCGGGCAGAACGGCGTTCTGCGCCTGTATCGTGCCGATGACTGTCGCCGCGCTGAGGCCAAGACTTGCCAGCCGTTCGGTCGAGAACTCGATATAGATCGTCTCGTCCTGCGTGCCGATCAGCTGAACCTTGCCGATGTTGTCGAGCTTCAGCAGACGGTTTCGCGCCTCGTAAGCCCAATCGCGCACCTCGCGATCGCTGAAGCCATCCGACGTGAAACCATAGATGATACCGAAGGTGTCGCCGAAGTCGTCGTTGAAGAACGGCCCGCGCACGCCGGCCGGCAGCGTCGACACCATATCGCCGACTTTCTTGCGGGCCTGATACCAGGACTCACCCACCTGATCCGGGGGCGTCGAATCGTCCAGCGTCACGTAGACAATCGACTGGCCAGCCGTTGTCACGCTGCGCAGGCTGTCGAGGTGCGGAACCTCTTCCAGCGTCCGCTCGAGCCGATCGGTGATCTGGTCGGTCGTCTGCTCGATCGTACCGCCCGGCCATCCGGCCGAGACAATCATTGTCTTGAAGGTAAACTCGGGATCCTCGTCACGACCAAGATTGATATAGGCAATCACACCGGCGATCGCCGCAAGGACAACCAGGAAGATGATGAGGCTCTGTCGACGGATCGCCCAGCCCGATAGGTTGAAGCCCTCGTTCATTCGGCGCTTCCTTCAAGCAGGCGGACCGGCATGCCCGGGCGAAGCTGCTGCACCCCGGCGACGACGACGTTGTCTCCGCTCGACAGACCTTTGGTCACGAGGAAATCCTTCGTATCGAAGCGATGCACCTCGACCGGCACGAGCTTGGTCATCTTGCTGGCGGCATCGACGACCCACACGGCGCTGCGGTCACCTTGATTGAACAGCGCGGTAGTCGGCAACCGTGCTGCCGGCTCTCCGGATAGCCGTATAGTGCCGCGCACGGCGCTGCCGAAACGGAATTCGTCGGGCGCGGTGTCAAGTCCGACCCGCACCGTGAAGTTGCGCGTTATCGGGTCGGCCGTCGGCGATATTTCACGAACCGACCCCGTCGCCTTCACGTTGGGATTGCTGAGAAGCTGCACTTCGACACGCGCCTCGCCACCGGTGCTCTGGATCGTTGCCTCCGGCACCTGGAAGACGGCATCGCGCGTGCCAAGTTGGGCCACGCGGACCACCATCTGCCCGCCGCCAACCACCTGCCCAACCTCGCCCCCAACCGCGGTGACAACGCCGGGAGCATTTGCCTTCAGCACGCGATTGTCGAGATTCGTCTGGGCGATCCGCAGAGCAGCCTGGGCGGCATCAACGCCGGCCTGCGCGGTGCTCGCCTGCGCAATTGCCGCATCAAAAGCCTGGCGGGTCGAGGTGCGGGGATAGAGTTGCTGTTGCCGCGCCCGCTCGGTCTCGGCGTTCTGGGACTGAGCCTGCGCAGCAAACAGATTCGCTTCGGCCTTCCGCATAGAATCCTGCGCATCCTCTGTATCGAGGCGTGCGAGAACAGTGCCGGCTTCGACAAGGTCACCCACCTCGACATCGCGCTCTCTGATCTCTCCGCCCTGCCGGAAGCTGAAGCTGGTCTCGGTTCGCGGCCGGATTTCGCCGACCAGCGATCCGTAGGTATCCTCAGGATTGAACGAAACGGCGACGGTCTTGACCGGTCGTGGCGGGCGCTCCCCCGCCTCGTCCTCTCGTTGGCACCCGGCAAGGATAAAGGCGGCCAGAACAGCGGCGGACATTGCATGGGATTTTGATGCAGCAAGGCGTATTTTCATGGGTTGTTCCCCCGAATGCTTATCGACGCGCCGACACGGTGCCCCGCGTGGACGATTGCGGAAATGAAATAGAATCAATTGGATAAATGCATTTTTTGCCACGAATCGATGCTTTTCGCGTCCACTTAGTGGCTCGCTGCAAGCTCCCTCCCGCGGCGGCCCGCCTCATAAGGGATAGCCTCAGCGATCCGGTCGCAATGGCGAAAAGACGAGGCGAAGGAACGCGCTCGCTATTCGTCAATCCATAGGTCCCGGTGATCGACGCGAACGCTAGAAGTCCTGAGTAGGAACCCAAGTGACGATGCTCCCTTAAACGCCCGGATCAGCGTGCGCCGTCCCGGGAACCCGAAGGCGCAGTGCTCCTTTAAGAACTATAGAGCGGTTCAAGAAGCGAAGTGATCAGCATAGAATCCCGCAAACAGGCCTACCGTCCAGATTTTAGCAGTCTATTGTTTAAGCGATATCTACTGGCGTAGGAGCGAGACATTCACATTCTGTCGCCCGCCGGCCACGAAATGCTAAATACCGCCAATACCTCCGGAATTCATCTTCCGGACTCGCTGGAGATAGCTTAGAACTGCGGCGTGCTTCGCCCAATGCAACCCGGGTGAGCGATCCGAACCGACTGTCTGCGAGATGTCTTGCCGATCACCGATTTGAAGAGCTTGCCAGGGAATTAAGCCAAGCCATGTCACCAATACGATTGTCGGTTATTGTAATCGTGCTACTGACTCTGGTCGGCTGTGGGGGACCTCGCGCCGTGCTCGGCCTGCCGACGGCATCTCCGGCCTCGTCTGCATCGACAGCGGGGCCACGCGCGACCGTCCCGATCTACGTTGCCACCACGCGCGCCCGATCCGACAATCTTTCGCTGCCATATTCGGCAGAGCGTTCCAAAATACTGAACTTCGCGAAACTCGACATCGGCATTCCACAGAACCACGTTCCCGGACGCGTCGAGAAAAGCGGGCGCGTGCCCGATCCCAGTCGGCATTTTTCGGCGCGGACCTACCAGCCGATCGCGCAACGACAAGAGTTCATTCGGCAATTGAATGCGGCGCTGGCCCAGCGCGCGCCCGAAGATCGCGAAATTTTCATCTTCGTGCACGGCTACAATAACAACTTCGCCGACAGCGTCTTCCGCAATGCCCAGATCGTCTACGACTACAACGTCAAGTCGGTCGCGCTCCATTATGCCTGGCCCTCGGGAGCGTCGATCCCGCTGTATGTCTTCGACCGCGACAGCGCGCTTGTGGGCCGGCGTGGACTTGCTGAAACGATCGAAATCGCCGCGGAGACCAACGCGAAGAGAATTGTCGTGGTCGGCCACTCGATGGGCGCCTATGTCGTCACCGAAGCCTTGCGCGATCTGGCTCTCCGGGGCCGTACCGGCACGCTGAAGCGCCTGGGCGGCGTGGTGCTGGCCGCCCCCGACATCGACGTCGACGTGTTCTTGAGCCAACTTGACGATATCGGCGATATCCCGCGACCATTCACGATTCTCGTCTCGCGGCGCGATCGCGCGCTCGGAATCTCCCGGCGCTTGGCGGGTGGCCACCCGCGCGTCGGTAGTGGTTCCGAGGTCGCGATCCTGCAGAAAAGAGATATCGCAGTCATCGATGTGTCCGACATTGATGGCGGCCGGCATAATGTCTTCGCCAGTTCACCAACGTTGATGGAGGTGGTGAACAACGATGCCCTGGTGCGTAGCGTGCTGCGGGAGGATCAGGGACCGGCCGGCCAGACGATGCTCGCCGACGGCGCGTCCGTCATCGAGGGTGCAGCGTCCCTGGTGATATTCCTACCGAGCCGCATTATCGGCGGCCTGGCACAGGCCGCAGCCGGACAATAGCGTGATGCCGTCCGAGCTGGCGGCGAACTTGGTTATCCCGCCGGAAGACCGAGCGTGCCAAGCAGATACACGGCAATGACGTAGTAGAGCACATGCAATGCATATGTCTGGCCGTTGCCGGTGTAGATGCGGCGAACAACTCCCGCCGCTCCCGTGGTCAGAGTGCAGACGCCATCCCAGATGAAATTGGCAACGGGTGTGACGAGTGGCGCAAATGCCGCGCGATAGAAGCCATAGAAATGTGCGGTGCTGATGGGCACAGAGCGCCCTCGCCCGCTTCGGTAGATCAGGAGGAAGAGCCCCAGCAACAATGCCGCGACCGCCACACTGATGACCATGACCGGCACGGGGTTCCAATAGCCATAGATGGTCTCCAGCGACATGCCCTGCCAGACCAGGGTCGAGGCGAAGTATGGATCGATCGCGGCCGATACCGGATCCATGACCAGCTTTGGGAAGAACGACAGCAGGAAGATCGCCAGGACCAGAACGAACTGGGGAAGCAGTATCGCCAAAGGCGCCTCCGCCACTTGATCATGCTCCGCGCTTCTTTTCCCCAGGAAGATCGAATAGGCGAAGCGGAACATGTAGAGGAAGCCAATAAAGGTCGCGAGCAGGCCACCGATCGCAAGTCCATACCAGCCCCGGTCGACCATCGCGCTTAGAAGCAGCCATTTCCCACCAAAACCGGCGAGCGGCGGCAGCCCTGACATCGAGATGAGCGCGATGACCACCGACACAAAGGTAAGCGGCATCCGTTTGGCCAGCCCCCCTGTTTCATCGAACAGCCGCGTGGCCGTCCTCAGGACCACGGCGGCTGCCGCAAGAAAGAGGATGCCCTTGACCATCAGGTGATTGGCGACGAGGTAGAAGGCCGTCACCCAGCCGAGATGGCTCATCAAGGCGATCGCCGTGATGATGTAGCCGATCTGGCTCATGCTGGAGTAGCCGAGCATTCGCTTCAGATCGCTTTGCTGAAATGCCATAACCGCGCCGGCAAGCGTCGTCAGCAATCCGATCCAGCCCATGACATGCGCCATCTCGAGCCCGACTTCGGAGCGAATGGCGAGATAGGTCACCATGAACAAGCCGAAGACCGCGACCTTGCTGATAACTGCCGAAAGCATGGCGGACAGATCGTCATCCGCCTCCGCATAAGCACCGGGCAGCCAGACATGCACGCCAACAGCGCCGGCCTTGATCAGAAATCCGATCGCCAGGAACAGGAAGGCGGGCGCCGCAGCCGGACCAGCGGTGGCAAATGCCGCTAGCGTCCCGCTCCCATTGGCGCTGGTAGCAATGCCGAAGCCGGCAAGCAGGCAAAAGGCCGACACCAGCGAAAACAGCAGAAACTGCAGCACGTAGGGGTGGGCGCCGGGTCGCTGGGCGATCAGGAAATACGACGCGAGCGTGATGATCTCCCAATGGAAGAAGAACTCGAGACTGGTCGCCGCATGCAGCAGACTGGCGATCGACAGCAGCAGGATCGCCATCATCGGATAGAAGCCGGGCCGAGAACCGGCGCGATACAGGCTGGCAAAGGCGATGACCAGGCTGCCCGCAAACAGTAGGACGGCGAAGAGCCGGCTCAGGCCCACCATATCGGCAATGATCCACTGGCCGACAACCAGCACGGCCGCCAGCATCAGGATGCACTTGACCCGTCCGCCAAGCCCATCAAGAAGGTAAAGGAGGCCACCGACGCAAAGCGGGGCCACGATCCACAATGACGCGACGCCTGCGATCGCTGCCGCAGCATACCCACTCGCAAACAGCAAGATCGCGCCGACGATCACCGGCACCAATCTGATCAACGAAAGACGGATCAGCAGTTCGCCATGCGGCGCCAAACTGCTGCCTGCTTGGGTCGACATCGGGCGCGTCGCCTGCTTGAACCAGCGAAACATGTAAGCTGCTTCAAGCAGCGATCCGACAAGAACGACCGCTATCCAGACATATCGCTCGCCAGCCGCCGCCTGCATCACCAGTTCCCACTTCGCCCAGAACCCTGGAAATGGCGGCAAACCGGCAATCGCGACGACGAACACCGCAAGGATGGAAAGAGCCAGCCGATTGCCGGCAAGATCGGACCAGCCCGCGACTTCGCGGCGCTCGACAATGCCGACAAGCCAGAACAGCCCAGCTTTCGCAAAAAGGTGATTGATGAAGAGCCCACCGACCACCATCGGCAGCGACGGTTCGGCGCCAAGCTGGTGGAGCAGCGCGAGCGCCAGCATCAGCAGGCCCATCTGCGCGATCGAGGAATAACCCAGCATTCGTTGCACGCTGGTTTGGGTCAACCCGACGAGATTGGACAGAAGAAAGGTCACCCCGCCCGACACGACGAGGATTCCGAGATGATCGGCAAAGAGCGGCAACAGCTTGAAAAGCGTGAAGAACACGCCGGCCGATACACCGACCGATACAAGCGCCGCGACGCCGCTCGGCGCCGTCTCGTAGACATCCAGTCCCCATCCGTTTGCCGGGAACGGCTTCAGCTCCAGCACCAGGCAAGCAAGCACGAACAGCAGTGCTGTCGTGCCGATCGGTCCAGTGATTGCTGCCCGGTTCGCAATCATTCCGTCGATATTGAGGGTGCCGGTTACATGATAGAGAAGCCCGGCGCCCAGCAGGAAAAAAGAGGAGGCAAGCACGGTTGCCATGATGTATTTGAAGCTCGCTGCGAGCGCCGAGGGAGTCCGCTCGAGCCCAAGGAGCCCATAGGTCCCAATCGACATGATCTCGAGGAAGACGAACTGGTTGAAGAGGTCGCGGGTCATGATCATGCCGTTGATGCCCATGATCAGGATCAGGTAGAGCAACAGTGCCGGGTAGCTCCCGCGCAGCCGCTCCCAAAGATGCCAGGCGCCGAGCACAGCAACGATGTTGACGCAGACTGAGAAGAAGCCTTCCCACACGCCGAAGCGCAGATTGATTGAGAACGGCGGCACACTGCCTGCGGTCAGTATCTCGATGGGCGCCCCGCTGTCATGGACACGCCACAGGCAGACGCATGAAATGACGGTCATCCCCACCAGCGCGACGACGAATCCCACCGCGGGCAACGGCTTGGCGATGCGGTAGAGCAGAGGAATGAGAAAGCCCCCACCGAGGCCGAGCAGGAAAATGGTCAGCGGCTGAAGAAGGCTATCTACCATTTAGACTCCGTCAGGGCATCGATCGAGAGGGTCTTGCTGACGGCGTGAAGCCGGATCGCGAAGGAGAGCATGATCGCGGTAACAGAGAAGCCGATGACGATCGCGGTCACGACAAGCGCCGCGGGAATGGGATCGACGGCGCGCACCGCGGCATCTGCCTTGCTTAGCGCTTCATCGATGATCGGTGCGGTTCCCCCCGTGACATAGCCGGTCGCCACCAAGACGATATGCATGCCGGTATCGATCAGCGAAAAGCCGATGATGATGCGCAATATGTTCCGGTGCCTCAACATGCCCCAGAAGCCGATGAGAACGAGCAGGAATCCCGTGACGAGAAGGATCTCCGATATTGGCAGCCCCATGACGCTCCTATCTCCCGCCTCAGCTCCGAAACCGATCGATTATGACGCTCAATTCCGCGCCGACTTTGATGCCGAGGAGCGCCGATATCAGCGGGATCGCCCCGGCGCTGAACAGTGTCCCGAAATTGCCGCGCGGCAGGATGTGACTGTCGAGGAACCCCAAGCCGAAGACGATGCCGAAAATGCCGATCAAGACGTAGAACACGCCGGCGAGCGACTCCGTGATGCTCAGGAACCCGTGGTGGATCAGTCCCGCGGGATAGGCGAGCATGAGAAGCATGACGCCAGAGGCAACGACCGCGCCCCCTTGGAACCCGCCGCCGGCCGACAGATGGCCGTTCATGATTACATAGGCGCCGAACAGGAAGATCAGAGGCAGCACCACTTCCGCGCCATTCCGCACCAACTCGCTCGGTCCCCGGCGCGCGGCCATAGGTCGGCGTTCCTCGTCGATATCATCGGCCAGCAGAAGCCCGACGCTCGCCGCCACCATGAACAGCACCGCGACTTCCCCGAGCGTATCAAAGCCGCGAAATGTAATCAGAATTCCGGTAACGACATTGGGCGCGCCAAGATCCAACGGCACCTGCGTCAGATAGTGCACGGCCAGAGCGGAGAGCGTCTGGCGCTCGTCATAACCTCCAACAAGTCCCGCAAAGATGACGCCGAATGCCAGGACGGCGAGCAGGCTGAATGCGCGCCTCATCGTGAACCCTCTTCAACGCCGCCGTCATCTTCATCGCGTAGAGCATCCACCACGGTGGTCGCCGCCATCGGCGCACGAATTGCGTGGGCGGCCCGCGACAGGGCATGCGACGACAGCGGATTGGTCAGCAGTACGAAATACGCAATGATCAGAAGCTTTAACGACCAGTCCGGGTGATAGATCCCGAGGCCGGCAAGTACGAGGATATTGCCGAGCGTCGACGCCTTCGTGCCGGCCTGAATACGCGTGAAAACATCGGGCATGCGCAGTAAACCGACACCCGCCGAAAAGAGGAAAAAAGCGCCAACGAGGATGACGATGCTGCCGATCAGCTCACTCATCGGCCGCTCCCGCGCCGCGGGTCTTGCGGATCGCATAGAGGAAAATGAGCGTCGCGAGGCCGGAGCCGATCGCAGCCTCGGCCATCGCAACATCAGGTGCGGCCAAGAGCACATAGGATGCTGCTGCAAACAGACTTGCGAGGCCGGCGCTCACCATTGCTGCCATGAGATTGCTGAGCACGACGGCCAGCACGCCGCTAACCAGGATACTGCCGCATACCAACAGGATCAGCATCTCGAGCATGGCTGTTACGGCCCCTTTTCCAGAAAGCGAGCGATCGCGAGAACAGCCAGGAAGCTCAGAAGTCCATAGACGAGAGCAACGTCGATATAGACGAAACGCCCGGATATGTGGGCATAGAGCGCAATCAGCGAGATCGTGACGACCGTCAGCATGTCGATGGCCACCACTCGATCGATCGCCGTGCGACCAATCACGAGCCGCACCACACCGAAGACGATGCTGAAAAAAATCAGGACGACGGCGATCCGCAGGATGATCTCAGCCAAACACCTCTCCCAAATGCTTCTCGAACGGCCCGATGATCATCTGTGTCGCCATCTCCGTGTCGGTCGTCTTGACGTCGAGCCAGTGAACGAAGAGCGCATCGCCTCTGAGGTCCATCACCAGCGACCCGGGCGTAAGCGCGATTGAATTGGCAAGCGCCAGCCGCCCGATCGGCGATTTGAGTGGCATCTTCACCTTCACGATCCCAGGGTGAATATCGATACGCGGCGCATAGACATAGCGCAGCATGTTGATGTTCGCCTTCACCAGCTCGACCAGGAAAACGCCGGTGTAGGCGACGAAATGAAAGATCTTTGCTGGCGTCACCGCGATCCGCCAGACATCACCACGGCGCACAAAGATCGCAGCCAGCACAAAGGAGACCAGCGCGCCGACAGCAGCAATCGGCAACTCGATCGACGAATTTATCACCAGCCAGACAATAAAGAGAAAACCCCAGAGGAAGAGGAGGCTTTGCGGCAATCCCGATCGCCGTGGCTGCGATGTTGCATGGTCTTCTGGCATGGGCGCAGGCTTTCGACGGATGACGGTGGAGTGTCAGCACTCAGTCCGGGCAGGCAAGCTTACCTCATGAATCCCCCTGCCCGCCCGTTCTGGTCCGCCCTTTCCGCCCCGCGAAACAGGTTTGACGAACTATAGCGGTAGCTTAGCACCGCATACGGCGCCCTGTGATCGGCATTGAATCCAGAAGTTATGCTTCTTGTCCTGCATACCGTCGCTGTGCGATGGATTTCGGCATAACCTCTTGACCTGCATGTAAAACGGCGAAATCAATCACTGGATGGATCATTCCTGCGGCGGGAAATCCAGGCTGCAGCATGAGGAGCGCCAAATCCTTCCTGGCTGGATGCGCGATTTGGGCGTCGCTTGCGGCAGTGGTTTGCCGCGCTTGCGTTGCGGAGAGGCGCATTTCGCGACGCAATGGTGGAGGTGAATGAGCATATGAAATGCCAAGTCGCCACGGCCAACCGGCTGACGCCTGGGTCCGGTCGATTTCTCTTCGACGCCATCGTCTTAAGGCAGCATCGCTGGTTGTGGCTGAATGGATGGCCAGCTCATGAATGAAAAAATCCCGCAGTCTCAACCCGCCATTCCCGTTGCGCCCAGCCTTGCCGAGTTTCACCCGCTCAGTGCGGCCGAAGCAAAGGTGGTTGCACATCTGCAATTGGGGGACTTTGACAGGTTAGGGGACGGCCTGCGTCCGGAGAAGATCGACGCGGAGCGGACTGTGCGCGCCGAACTGCTGCGCTATCTCATCCTCGGCAACGATGGCTACCGGCTGCATGAAAAGGGATTGAGGCTGAGCGGCGCCTGGATATCAGGCATTCTCGACCTTGAAGGGTGCCGGATTCCCCGCGACATCGGCCTCAAGGATTGCCACTTCGAAGCCCCACCTGTCTTGCGCTCCGCCGTCATCGACAACCTCTTCCTCGATGGCTCGGCGTTACCAGGACTGCAGGCTGACAGACTGGAGGCCCGCGGATGCCTTTCGCTGCGCGGCGCCACCGTCACGGGCGAAATCCGCCTCTCGAGCGCGCGGAGCGGCGGCAACATCGAGGCGGACGGCGCTTCGATCAGCTGGCCCAGTGGGATCGTCATCGAAGCGGATGGATTGGAGGCCCGCGGCGGCGTCCTGCTGCGCGGTGCTGACATCAGGGGCGGCATCAATCTCTCGGGCGTTCGTCTCGGTGGCGATGTCAACGCTGTCGGCGCGCGGATCGAGCGCCCTGGCGAGGTCGCGTTGAACGGCGACGCCGTTGTCGCTGGCGGCGATCTGGCGCTGCGCGGCGCAACGATCATCGGCGAGGCGCGCTTTCTCGGTGCCCGTTTCGGCGGTGACGTCGACTGCACCGCGGCCTCGCTTTCGCAACCGGGCGGCAATGCGCTGCGGCTCAACCGCACCACCATCGATGGCGCCTTTTTCCTGCGCCAGAATGCGTCGGTCATCGGAACTCTCGACCTGACCGCCACGACGATCGGCGCCATAGACGACGAACAGGCAAGCTGGCCGCAAACCGGCGATCTGCTCCTGAACCGCTGCCGGTACGGCGCATTCATCGGGGGCCCGGTCGATGCTGACAGCCGGCTCGACTGGTTATCGCGCCAGACCCCCGATCGCTGGAAGGCGGATTTCTGGCCGCAGCCCTACGAGCATCTCGCGACGGTGCTGCGGGAAATGGGTCATGACGAGGACGCCCGCGCGGTGCTGATCACCAAGGAACGGCTGCAGCGACGCGCTCGCCGCGGCCGAGCCAAAAACCCGGCCCTGCGGGCGACGCTTGCGGCCAGCGACGCGATCCTTGCGGTTACCCTTCGCTATGGCCGCCAGCCGCTTTTGGCGCTGGTGTGGATGATGGTTTTCTGGGCGGCCGGTACGGCCGTTTTCGCCATCGCCTACAATACCGGGGCGATGAAGCCGAACAGCCCCGTCGTGCTGCGTTCGCCCGAGTGGACGATGTGCGATCTGCCCCGGACGGAAAGCCGCTTCATGCCGACGAGCGGACAGGACCTGGCAGGACGCGCAGAGATCGGCCAGGATCAGCTGACCTGTTTCCGCAGCCAGCCGGAAGCCGCCAGCTATCCTGAGTTCAACGCCTTCATGTACTCGCTGGATGTGCTGCTGCCCGTGGCGTCGATCGGACAGAAGGAATACTGGCGGCCGGACTCACTCAAGCCCAACGGCACCTTCACCCTGAAATACTATTTCCTGCAGTCGATTATCGGCTGGGCCCTGAGCCTTTTGGCGGTGGCAGGGTTCTCCGGGCTGGTGAAATCTCAATAGCGACGCAGCGGCGCCGTAACCGGCGGCGCGTGATTGCCCTTATTTATCAGGAAGGCGCTGCGCGCCTGATCTCAGACTGACCGCCAAGAGCGGTGCGATCGCACGCTTGGGCGTATGCAAACCGCCCGGAAGCGGTCTGCAATCTCAGAAGCGCCAGATCAACGGTACCAGAAATACCGAGACAACGAAGAACCAAAGCAACAACGGCAGGCCGAGCTTCCAGTAGTCGCTGAAGGCATAGCCGCCCGGTCCCATGACCATCAGGTTTGTCGGGGTCGCAATCGGTGTCAGAAACGCGCCCGCAGCGGCCACCGCCGTGCTCATCAGCACGGGGCGCGGCGAGATCCCCATCGCCGTCGCCGCTGCGACACCGATCGGAATGACGATCAGCGCAGTCGCGGTGTTGCTGATGAGCTGCCCCATGATAGCGGTCAGCACGAAGAGACCGGCAAGCAAGGCAATAGGACCGGCATCGCCGACGAAATTGACGAGGTGTTCGGCCATCAGCTTTGCCGCCCCGGTCTGCACCATCGCCGTCGACAGCGGCATCATGGCACCGACAAGGATTACGGTCGTCCAGCCCACCGCACGATAGGCCTGTTCGACGCTCATGATCCCCGAGAGGATAATCGCCCCGGCAGCGAGAAGACCCGCCACGGCAGGCGGGACGACACCCGTTGCGAGAAGCAGAACCATGGCGAGCAGGATGACGATCGCCTGGCGTGCGCCGGGCCCAAGGGGCACCGCCTGCCGGCGTACGAGTTCCGGCGAATTGACCACCAGAACATCAGGATCGTCGAGGTGAACATCGAGCGCCTTCCAGGTCCCTTGCAACAGCATCGTGTCGCCGGCCTGAAGGACGATGCCGCCCTTGTCCTTGGTCGCGTTGGCGGCCGCAATCTCGGCGCTCGCGCGCTGTACAGCGAGGATGATCAGGTCGCCGCTTTCGGTGACCATGCCGGGGAAAACGCTCTGGCCGATCAGACCGGAGCGCGGCGGGATGACGACTTCGGCAAGGCCCGAACTGCGGTTGAACAAGGTGCCTTCCCCCTGACCATCGGTCTGCTCGTCACGGAAGGCCAGGTGCATGCGGGTCGCAAAGGCAGCGGCCGTCTCGGCATCTCCCCGCACCAGAAAGTGATCCCCCTCGCCGACATTGGGACGGCGGAGCGGCCCGGCCGTTTCCCCTTCCTGGATTGCAACGAGTTGCAGCCCCGGATGTGTGGAGAGATCGACTGCCGACGCAGCAGTGCCAACAAACGGTGAGCTCGCACGCACCCGTAACTGATAGATGCCACTGGCAAGCCCATATTGCTCGACCAGCGTTTTTGCGTGGCGGCTGAAATCGGCCGGCATCGTCGCACCGTTGCGCTCGGGCAGAAGCTGTTTTCCAAACAACACGATAATCGCCATCGTTCCAGCCAGCAGCGGCACGCCGACCAGGGCAAATTCGAAGAAGCCGAAGCCACCGACACCCGCATCCTGGCCAGCTTCCGATACCAGCACATTCACCGGCGTGCCCGTCAATGCAAGCATCGAGCCCGCATGTGCGGCAAACACCAACGGCATGAGCAGCTGCGACGAATTCCGCTTGAGGCGGACAGCGATGACCACAAGCACGGGCAGAAGGGCCGCAACAGCGCCATTGACGCTGATCAGCGCTGTGAGCAGCGACACCAGTACCATCGTCAGGATCAGAAGACGGGCCCGGCTCTCCTCACCCGCGCCACGGATCAGAAGCTGTCCAGCCCAGGCGGTAACGCCGGTGACCTCCAACCCTGAGCTGACGACGAAAAGCGAGGCAATGAAGATCACCGCGGGGTCGCCAAAGCCGCCGAGTGCCTGACCGATTGTCAGAACGCCGCTTGCCCATAGCGCCAGCGCAGTCAGCATGGCCACAAAGACGACCGGCAGCTTGTTCCACACGAACAGAACGACGGCAACCGCAATGATGGTGGCTGTGTATGCTATAGGGCTCAATCGCGCCGCTCCTTATTTGGCCCGCTCGAGCCCTTTCAAAACCACCGGCCAACGCGCCGGCCAGCGCCGCCGCGTTCACCCCCGCAATGAAATTTCCGCGTCGTTGACCCGGCGCCCCAGGCGGGGCGTTTTGATATCATTCGTCCAAACCCGACCTCATCGCCCCGCGCGAAGCGAGGGCCGGCAGGCTGTCAGTCCTCCAGCGTTGCCATCAGCACGCCGATCCGGCAGCCCTTCTCGTATTCCTTCAGGTTCACATATTCCTTGATCGTGTGGATCTCGGCCTGGCCTGCACCGATGGTGATGGTGGGAACGCCGTGTTTGTCGAGCCAGTTTGCATCCAGCCCGCCATTGGAAAAGACATAGACGGGTTCGATGTCGAGGGTTTTCAGCGCCTTGGTGGCGCGTTTGACAACCGGCGTATCCTTGCCGAGTTCGAACGGCGGATATGACGCGACCTGGCTGAATTTCACCTCTGCCGTGTCGCCGTTGTCGGCAGTCACCTCGGCCTGAGCCTTGGCGAAGGCCTCCTTGTATCCGTTGGCAATCTTGGTCGCGAAGACGGATTCCGGGCTGCGCGCCTCGCCCTTGAGATAGGCGTAGTCGGTCACGACGTTGGTGGCGTCGCCTGCCGGCTTATTGTCCTTGCCGCCGAAAATGCCGACATTGCTCGTGCCACGACCGTCCGGCTTGACGACCTTGCCGAACCAGCCGGCCCGGCGCGCTTCGGCCAGGGCCATTGCGCCGACCATCGTTGCCGAGATGCCCTTCTCAGGTGCCACGCCGGCGTGCGATGCGCGGCCGGTGATCTCGACTTCCCAGTTTTCCTGGCCAACGGCACCGATAATAAGGTCCGATGCCATCTGCCCGTCAACGTTGATGCACATGGCTGCGCCGCCAAGATCGGCAGGATTGAGCTCGCGTGCGCCGTGCAGGCCGCTTTCCTCGCGCACGGTAAACAGCAGGGTGATCGGCGGATGCGGCAACTTGTTCTTGATCAACGTCTCGGCAACGACGACCAGAAGGGCAACGCCTGTGCGCGCATCGCCGCCAAGTGCTGTCGTGCCATCAGATACGATACGGTCACCCTCGCGCCGCGGCTTGGCACCGGCGCAAAGCGGCACTGTGTCGAGATGCGTCGAGAAAAGCAGCCTTGGTCCCGGCCGCGTTCCTGGGATATCCACGATCAGGTTGCCTGTTTCCGTCGGCAGCGGAATGCGCTTGTTGACGTCGTCGAAGCGAATAGCGGACTCCGGCACGCCGATTTTCTTCAGGGCATCGACGACGGCAAGACCGATGTTCTTCTCTTGCCCGGTAATACCTTCCACCGAGAGGAAGCGCATGAGATGTTCTTCCGCCGCAGCGACGTCGAGAGGAATTGAGGTGTTGCTCATGTTATCCATCCGATTGTTTGCATCTTGTTTCGTTCAGGGCTGTGGCTACAGGCCCCAAGGCAGACCAATGGCCTTCCAGACCGCAAAGAGACCGGTCCACAGCACGAACATCAGCACGACATAGGGAAGCATCAGCGATACGATGGTGCCGACGCCGGCTGATTTGTCGTATTTCTGAGCGAAGCCGACGACCAACGCGAAGTAGGCGTTGAGCGGCGTGATCGCGTTCATCGGCGAATCCCCGACGCGGTAGGCGGCCAGCACAGCTTCCGGCTCGACGCCGAGTTTCATCAGCAGCGGCACGAAAACCGGCGCGAAGATCGCCCATTTTGCAATCGCCCCCGTCAGCAGCAAATCGATGATCGCCACGACGATGATAAAGCCGATCAGCAGCGGCAGCGCACCGATGTTAGCTGCTTGCAGCACGCCGGACAGGCTGAGTGCCATGACCGTGCCGATATTGGTGTAGGTGAAGTAGGCGACGAACTGGCTGAGGACGAAGAACAGGAAGATCGTCCCGCCCATGTTCTTGATCGACTTCTCGATCGCCGCGATCACTTCCGCCAGCGTTTTAAGGGTGCCAGCACCGATACCATAGGTCCAGCCGGTCACCAGGAAGATCAGCATGATCAGCGCGATCAGCCCGTTCATGAACGGCGAGTTGCCGATCAGTTCGCCGGTATCCGGATTGCGCAACGGCGCACCGCTCGGCAGCGTCAGGAACAGGAAGACCACGAGGAGACCGATCAAGCCGAACAGCGCAAAGCGCAGTCCGCGCGATTCCTGTTCGGAGAGCGTTGCCCCCTGGTTCTGGACGCCACCTTCGGCAGCGGCCGGATCGTAAGTGCCGAGCCGCGGCGCAATCATGCGGTCGGTGATGAAGGCGATGATCACCGTCAGGAACAGCACCGAAGCAATGGAAAACCAGAGGTTGGAGGCCAGACCGATCGAGCGGTTCGGATCGACGAGGTGTGCAGCGTCATTCGTGAACTCGACCAGCACGGCATCGAGCGGCTTGATCAGCATGTTCACGGTGAAGGCGCCGGCCACAGCCGCAAAGCCGAGCGCGAGGCCGGCCAGCGGATGCCGCCCGACAGCCAGATAGGCAACGCCCGCAAGCGGGATCAGAACGAGATAGCCGGCATCAGCCGCGATACTGGCGAGGATACCGACGAAAGCAAGAATGTAGGTCAGCGCCCAGCTTGGTGAGACAATGACGAGCTTGCGGATCAGGGCCGTGACGAGCCCCGATTCTTCGGCAACGCCGGCACCGATCATCGCCGCAATCATCAGCCCCACAGCCGTAAAGCTCATGAAGTTGGGAATAAGCGAGGAATACATGAAGCGGATACCCTCGATGTTCAGCAGACTGCGTATAGCCGTCGATGCCTGCTCAACCGCGTGGGTATCGGGATTGATGCGCTCATAAGTGACCGCCGCTCCGAAGGCGCCGAGCACGGCCGATAGAACGATGACGATGCCGATCAGGATCAGGAAGATGACCACAGGGTGTGGAACCATGTTCCCGACTTTCTCGACGCCGTCGAGAAACCGCTGCATCGTGGTCTTTGATGCGACATTGGCATTGGCCATGTCCTGCCTCCAATTGAACCAAAGGATTGCGCCCCGAGGGCATTAGAATTGAGGTTCGAATGAGCGTATGTTCGAAAAAGGCGTCGAGTAACGGATAGTCATGCCTGCAATGGCGATCAGCTGCGCCGGACTGTGCTCGACCGGATTGGCCGGGCATCGAGCGCCGTCAGAGCTTCATGCAATGCGCCAACCATTCCATTGCTTTTTAAGACTAGCTGAAAACGTCCCGCGCCGTGCCGGCTGCGCACCGCGTTTGCAAAAGCCGAGCCCCAGCAGACTCCGTAACCTGACCAGAGCACGACAAAAGCTGCGCGGCCGCAAGCGGCCAGGCATCATCTCAACGCGGGCAAGCCGCCACATACGTGCGACCGGTGTTACGATCCCGGAACTCGCACTGGCCCGGTCGTCCCGCGACATTGCCGATTACAGCGCCCGAGACTCCGCCGATCGCAGCGCCAACCGCCGCACCGCGAACGTCATTCCTGACGGCGCCACCAACAACGGCACCGGTAGCCGCACCGATACCGGCACCCTGTTGGGTGGGCGTGCAGCTTGCTAGCGCTAAGCCGGCCAATGAGAACAGAATCAACCTCTTCATTGTGTCTCCTCATGTGGCGCATAATGAAATTTAATGGCGCCATCCCTAAAGAGTATAGGATTGCCGAAGACACTCTGTGATCGGCATAGAATCCAGAAAGTAAGCTCTGAGTTCAAATTTCTCCAAGCGATGCAGGAGCATAGCAAGGATCATCGCTCGCAAGAGACTTAGCGAAGCTACAAAAGCGCCCGCAGCACCACACCAGCCAATCGGAAATAAAAACAATCCCTTGAGAGGGACTTCACTCAAAATGGATCAGGCGCAGCTCAATATCGATGCGCCCGTCCGCTCGCCATGCATTTGGGCGAGCGGTCTTCGGGATCCCGTCAGCGTCATACTGGCTGGGTTTTGCCGACAACGATGCGAAAGCCGTTGCCGCGCCAGAAGCCATCGGGCTCGAGGCTGCCGCGATAAGTGCAGCACGCCTTCAGTCGGTTGCTCGAGAAGCAACCGCCGCGTAGGACACGGCGGATTGCTGCCGGCGCGTCTGTCGCCTCTCGGCCATCGTCGCGATAAGGATATTGGAAGCTCGGCGCCGCCATGTCTTCGCCCCACAACGTCGTGCCCCACTCCCAGACCTGCCCGGTCATGTCGTAGCAGCCGTAGGGAGACCGGCCTTTCGGGAAAAGACCAACCGTGCAGGTATTGTTGAACCCGGCCTCCTCCGAGTTGGCGGCGTCGGCCATCCACGCCGCACCCCAGGGATAGACGATCGTCTCATCACCGAAATCCGGTTGGTCGCCGCGCGCGGCCCGTTCCCATTCAGGCTCGGTCGGGAGCCGCACGATCTCCTCGGCGCCGATCCGCCCCTCCCTGCGCCAACGATCGGTAAGCCAGGCGCAATAGGCGCGGGCATCATGCCAGGTGAGATCGGTTGCGGGGGCGTTGCGACGGTCCGCAGCGAAGCCGTCAGGACTGCGCCAGGGCCGGTCGGTCTCGCGCACGAAGGCACCGTAGGCGGCATTGGTCACCGGATAGAGGCCGATGTGAAAGGCTTCCACCTCGACCATATGAGGCGGCGCCGAGTTCG
This sequence comes from Rhizobium sp. AC44/96, assembly GCF_001692185.1. Classification (NCBI taxonomy): domain Bacteria; kingdom Pseudomonadati; phylum Pseudomonadota; class Alphaproteobacteria; order Hyphomicrobiales; family Rhizobiaceae; genus Rhizobium; species Rhizobium sp. AC44/96. The sequence goes on along the minus strand of NZ_LXKO01000005.1, from coordinate 105,638 downwards.
GATGGGTATTCGAGCCAAAGGTGAAGCGACCGGCGGGGACATCTGCCAGGGCCTCGAGATCACGGGGATCACCCCAGACGGACAGAATTCGACCAGCCTTCTCGCGCTCCGGTGCCGACAAGACACCCCGGTCGACAATGGCGCGGATATGCGCTGCGATGCGGTCCCTGAGAGGTCCCGCTTCAGTCTGCAACTCTGCCGCAAGGAGCGCACCACGAAGCACCTCGTCACCGGTTCCGCTGACAAGCGCTCCGACCAGGGCGCCTGCGGCATCGGATCCTGCAAGCCGCCTGGCAAGGCTGCGAAGCACCGGCGCCCAAAGGTCCGGACCTGTGCGAAATGCCGCCACAGCCGCTTCAGCCGGCAACGAAACCAAATGCCGCGCCGCCAGCAGTTGGCGTACACGGAGGACAGGAAAGAGCTCAGCATCCTCCAGCTTTCCCGCAAGCGCATCGAAAGCGAGTCCGCAGAGGAACGTGGCCGTCTGCGCATCGCCGGCGACTTTGGCCAGCCATCGGTCGACAATGCCTTCCGCGGTTTGCCCGTGGTCACCGCTCGTGAGCGCCATGGCAAACTGCGCCGGGTTGCCGGCAGCTTCGCCGAGCGCGATGCCTCGTTCATCGAGATCGATACCGGCAAGCCGATCGGCGGCGGCTCGCCGCTGCGTCTTGAAAAGCGGCAGGAGATCGTAGCGCGTGAAGGACGACGGCAAGGCCCAGCCTTTGACGACCGAGTGTTCTCCGAGCACGAGCAACCGGATGCGGGGATAGCGCGCCTGGAACGCCAGCGCTTGGTTCAGGAGTTCGGGACCATGCTCGCCTGCAGTCTCGACACCGTCGAGGATCACCAGGAGGCTCGTTTCAGAGTTCGTCCATGCACTGGTGGCGAGCAGGCTTTCCAACCCGGGCAGCGCGTCGTCCACCAACTCGGCAAGGCTCGCACCGGCCTTGACCGAGAGGTAAAGCGGCAGGATGTCTCCCATCTCCCACCCCTCGTCATGCACGGCACCGAGATCGTTGCGTGGCACCTCGCCGGGCACCGTTCGCCCACCGGCCGCTGCCAGCGCCAGATGACGCGCGAAACTCGTCTTGCCGCTGCCTGTCTCGCCGGTGAGTATCAGTGACGCATGATCGCGGGCCATCTCAAGCGCCGAGAAGTACACGGCAGGTTCAGGAGCAGCCTGATCCTTCAGCTTTCGCAATCCCTTGGCCGCCTTGTCCTCGAAGCTGAAGTTGACGAGAAGTGGAATATAGCCGCTTCGGAGATCAGCCACCGAACCGTCCGGCAGCGCCAGCAGCGCCGCTCGGCCATGGTCCTCGGCTTTTGAAAAGAGCCTTTCGCGCAACTCCGCGAGCGTCATCGTCGGCCCGGCGCTCATCAGAACAGCTTCGCCACATCTGGATTGTGGAAACGCTGGATCTCGATGGCGTAGCCGGCGGGATCCTCGAAGAAGAAGTGCTCGCAGTAAGTGCCGCGCAAGATCTCCGACAGCCCCGTGACACCCGCGTCCTTCATCCGCTTGTGCCAGCCTTCGACATCTTGAGCGACGATGGTCAGCAGCACGGCACTTTTTTCCTGATGCTTCAGGTGACCGCGATTGCCATCGACAATCCCGAAATAGCACTTGCCAGCGATGCGATAGATACGTGCAAGCCCCTGGTCGAGCACCAGTTCGAGGCCGAGCACGCTCTCGTAAAACGGTGCAACCGCATGAATATCTTCATAGTAGAAGAAGGTGATCGAGTAGTCTTTTTCCATCGTCATGTCCTGCTCTAGCGGATGTTGAGGGTGCCCTTGTGGTCGATCGAAAGGCCGCCGATGCCTCTGCGCGCGGCAAAGACGTCGACAGGATGGACCAGATATAGCCAGGGCGGATTTTGGTGAAGCCGCGTCAGGCAGCGTGCATAGGCGACGTCCCGGGCTTCGTCATCGACAGCCTGATTGGCCGCCTCGATCAGCGCCTCCGTCTGCGGATCGTCATAGCCCTGCCACCAAACGGCTTTCGTCTTGCTGGAGATCTTGTCGTTCAGGATACGGTAGGTGCTATGTGGCGAGGAATCGAAAATCGCCATGTCGCCCATTTCCTTGCGACCAATCTGTCGGGCGTATTCTGGACGATCGAGCTCGGTCTCAATCTCGACTTTCAGCCCGACCGCCTCGAGCGCTGCGGCCACGAAGCGGCTTACCTCGGGCGCCCGTTCCGGCATGAAGGTCGGCGTACGCAGCCGAATGGTCTCGCTTGCATCAACACCCTCCAGCAACTCGCGCGCCTTTGCCGGATCATAGCCGATCGGCGAAAGCTGGGCCCTTGCCGCGCCAAGATGAAACGGGCTGACGATGGTGGAGGATGGAACAGCCAGCCCGTGGAAGATCTCGTCTGCGATCAAAGCCGTGTCGACCGCATGATTGACAGCCAGCCGCGCCGCCGGCGAGCGGAAGATGCCTTGTTGGCAATTGAGATAATACATGACCGACAGCGTATTGACGGCCCTGCCCCACGCGAAGTCCTCATCGAAGGCCACCCGCTCGTCGATCCGCTCGAGATTGAGCACGGCATCGACCACGCCACGCTTCAACGTGTCGTAGCGCGCGTTTGCATGGCGCTCCGGTACAGCAACGATCCGGGCCGGGCCTGATCTGCCGTCTGTCCTTTCCAGTACGGCGCGCTTGCCCGCTTCGAACTCCGTCACACGGTAGCGTCCGGTACCGAGAACAGGCGCTCCCGACGGATCAAGGCGGCAAATGTAAAACTCCGAGAAGATGTCGAGGATGTCGGCAATCGGCTCGGGGTTTTCAACACGCACCACATGGTCGTCGTCGGCCGTGATACGGGCATGTTCGAGATAGCGCGCATACGACCATTTCATGCCGAATGTATCGACGGCATCGAGAATGCCACCGATGAACTGCAGGACGTCGTTAGCGACGCAGGGTTTTCCGTCATGAAAGGCCGCGCCGTCGCGGATCACGAAGCGCCACTCCCGACCGTCGGCAGAATGGCTCCAGCTTTCAAAGAGAGCCGGTCGAACAAAGCCGTTCTCCCATTTCAAGAGCGGTTCACACACGAGATTTTTCAGCGTCAGGACGCTGGTATCGTCGGTTACGCGGTTCGGCGGAAGGAAATCCACCTTCTCGAGGCTGATCGTCAGTGTGTCCAAGGTGCCCTCAATCGAGTTCGCTGCGGCGGCGCGGGTTGAACCAGTCGGCAAGGGAGTCGCCGATCAGATTGAACGACAGAACTGCCAGGAGGATCGCCATACCCGGTGCCAGGGCAACCCAGGGTGCGCCGCGCACATATTGCAGATTTGCCGAAACGTCCGCACCCCACTCGGCCAATGGCGGCTGAGCTCCGAGGCCCAGGAATCCGAGGCTTGCCGTCTGGAGGATCGCGCTGCCGAGCGCGAGGGTCGATTGCACCAGCAGCGGCCCCAGCCCGTTCACGAAAATATACCGAGAAAGAATTCGGCTGTTGGGCAGCCCAAGCGAAATCGCCGCTTCGACATAGGGCTTCACGGCGATACTGAGGGCCTGGCTGCGGGCCACGCGGGCAAATTGAGGGGCGAGCGTGATGGCGACGGCAAGCATCGCATTCTGCAGGCTCGGACCGAAGGCGGCGGCCAGCGCGATGGCAAGCACCAGTGCCGGGAATGCCAGGATCGCGTCAACGATGCGCATGATGATGCTATCGGTCCAGCCGCCTGCGAAGCCCGCAAGCGTGCCGAAGAAGACGCCGACCACGAAGGCGATCGCCACGACGCCGACGCCGATCGTAAGCGTAGCCCGCCCCCCATACATGATGCGAGTCAGGATATCCCGGCCGAACGCATCGGTGCCAAGCCAATGGGCAAAGCTTGGAGGCGCAAGCTTGTGCAACACATCGAGTTTCGTTGGCGAATAAGGGGTAAGCATTGGTCCGACGGCGATCAGAAGCACAAGTGCAAGCAGGATCACCAACCCAACGACAGCGAGCGTATTGCGCCTCAGAAATGTGATGAATTCGCCCATGATCTCACTTCATCTTCTTGCGGACGCGCGGGTCGAGAACACCGTAAAGCACATCCACGATGATCGAGGTGATCACGAAAAGCAGGGCAAAGACGAGTGTCGTGCCCTGGATCACGGGATAATCACGGTTCTTGATCGCCTCGAACATGTAGCGACCGATTCCCGGCCACGCAAAGATCGTCTCGGTCAGGATGGCGCCACCGAGCATCTCGGCAAACTTCAGACCAATCACGGTAATCGCCGGCAGGAGGGAATTGCGCAGACCATGATTGAGGATCACGTCGCTGCGCCGCAGTCCCTTGGCTTTGGCGGTGCGAATGAAATCCTCGCCCATGACATCCAGCATCGTGTTGCGCACGAAACGCCCGAGCGTTGCAGCGAGGAAGGCCGCCAGTACTGTCGTTGGGAGGATGAGATGCTGGAGCGCATTCCACGCGGCCGCGAAATTGCCGGTAATGATGCCATCGAAGATAGCGAACCCGGTTACCGGCTCGGACGTGATGAAGGGGCTCATCCGGCCGGACACCGGCAGCCAGCCGAGATAGGTGCCAAAGATCAGCTGGAGAATGAGCGCCAGCAGGAAAGCCGGCATCGACACGCCGACCAGAGACATCACACGCGTGACGTGATCGAAGAAGGAGTTCGGCCGGATTGCCGACAGGACGCCGATCGGAATGCCGAAGATAACAGCGACGATGACGGCAAGGACGGAAAGCTCGATCGTTGCCGGCAGCCGCAAGAGGATTTCCTGGGCAACCGGCTGACCGGTCTTCAGGGAGATGCCGAAATCGCCCTGCAGGAGTCCACCGACATAATGGATGAACTGCAGTAGCACAGATTGATCGAGATCGAGCTGGACGCGCAGCGCGTCGATCTGTGCCTGTGTCGCCCCCGGACCGAGCAAGGTGACCGCCGGATCGCCTGGGATCAGCCGGACCAGCGAAAAGACGATCACCAGCACAATGCACATGACGGGTATCAGCGCGACCAGTCGGCGTATGATGAAACTCGCCATGCCTTCCTACTCACTTATCGGGGACCACCCTCTTCGACAGGCGACCAGATGGTGGTCGCCTGTCTTTTAGCGTGGCTACGTCATTTCTTGTAGACGGACCAGTATTCGTTGAGCGGCGGCGCGCTGTTGATGACCAGCCCTTCGACATTGGCGCGGGTGAACACGATCAGCTTGGGGCTGAACAGATAGGCGCCAGGCACGCGCTTGGCGACTTCCTCCTGGACTTGGAAGTAGAGCTGCTTGCGGGCCTCGATATCGGACGTCTGCTGTGCCTTGACGATGAGATCGTCGAGATCCTTGTCCTGCGGCATGCGGAAGGTCATGGCTGTATCGGCCAGCGATGACAGGTAACCGATGGTAATGTGCGCGTCAGGATCGTTGTACCACGGCTGACGGCCGTCGAGTGCGACATCGAACTGGCCGGAGGTCTGCAGAGCACGCAGTGCCGGAAACTCCGTCTGTTCGATCGTGGCATTGATACCGATATCGGCAAGGTTCGCCTGGACGAACGTGGCGACCGCGCCCCACAGCGGCCCCTGGAAGCTATAGAGCTTCAGGTTGATGCTGGACGGGTCGACACCGGCTTCCGCGAGCAGCTTCTTGGCGAGCTCGGGATCGTAGGTCGGTGCGAGCTCCTTCATCTTCGGATTGAAGGCCCAGCTGTTGCTGGTCAGCGGACCATAGACGCGCTCTGCGGTACCGCCAAAGACACCCTGCAGCAGGCCATCATAATCGATCGCGTGAGCAATTGCTTCCCGCGCCTTGACGTTGGCAAAGGGGCCATCCTTCTTGCTGTTGTTGAACTCGAGCTGACGGATGATCTGGCTGGACGTTTCCAGAACCTTGACGTCCTTGTTGTCTTTCAGCGCTTCAATGTCTTCTGCGGCGATCGCCGACAGCTGCCCCTGCTGCTGGACGACATCAACGCCACCGCTTTCAAGCTCCAGCCGCCGGGTCGAGGCATCCGGGATAACACGGTAGATAATCTTGGCTAGCTTCGGCGCGCCACGGAAGTAATCGGGGTTGGCCTCGAGAACGACGTTGGTGTCAGCTTGTGCGCTCTTGAAGACGAAGGGACCGGTGCCGACCGGATTGGCGGCAAACTTGTCACCGTATTTCGCCACGGCGGCAGGGCTTACGATCGCCGACTGCGGCTGCGCCAGGATCGAGAGGAAGGCTGGATAGGCCGCGCTCAGCGTGATCTTTACTTCGCCTGGCGAGACGACAGCGATGTCCTTGATCAGATCGAACGTCGCCTTGACGTATGAGTTCGACGCCTTGGTTCGCTCCAGCGAAAACTTCACGGCGGCGGCATCGAAAGCCGTTCCGTCCTGGAATTTCACGCCATCGCGAAGCTTGAAATCAAACTCCTTGCCGTCAGCAGAGACAGTCCAGCCCGTCGCGAGACGGCCTTCCAGCTGCTTGAAATCGGGCGCGGTCCACGCAACAAGCGTGTCAAAGACGTTGAGAATGATCTCACTGCCGATCGGCTCCGCCTTGTTGGTGCCCGGCTCCAGGCTGACCGGATCGGACGGAACGGCAATGACCAACGTCTTGAGCTGATCCTCGCTTTGCGCCTGAGCGCTGCCAGCAACGAACGGCAAGACAACCAACGCCGCCGCAAATCCCTTCCAGAACTTCATTCTACCACCCTTTCGTAGCCGTAGCTTCATGCCAAGCTGTTCCCTGCGAATTGCCGCTACATCCGCCAATCCGTGATATACTACGAAATATATCATGCGAAAGTCGGCTGTAAAGCCGGCTTGGCGACTCTTTAAACAATCGCCAAAATCGCACATTATTTATGCAATATAAGAAAAAATATGCCGATTATTCGCGCATTCTGAGAACAGAAACGAAGGCAAACGGGCCTAAAGAGGATCGGCGCCCGTGATCACCGGCCGGGTCGGATCGCTGATCCAGGCGGACCATGAACCTGGATACATGGAAGCCTCTATTCCGATCGAGGCCAGCGCCAGAACCGTATGTGCTGCCGACATGCCGGCACCACAATAGACTCCGACCTCCGAAGATCCGTCGGCGCCGAGCGCGCGATACATTTCCGTGAGAGTCGGCCCATCGGTGAAGTTGCCGTAATCGGTCACGTTGTCGGGCGCCGGTGCGCTGATGGCATAGGGAATATGCCCCCTTGCCGGCTGGCCGGGTAACACGGGCCCACCGATGTAATTTGGTCGTATGCGGGCATCGAGCAGCACACCCTCCCTGCCGATCCGCAAGGCACCCTCGGCATCAAGTTCCGGCATGTGGTCAGGCGAGAGTGCAATATCGCTGACTTCGGGCGTCGCAACCATCTCCGTCGTCGGCAGCCCCGCCGCGATCCATGCAGGCATGCCGCCATCCAGCACTCGAACATCGGGCAACCCGGCCCATTTCAGGACCCACCACGCCCTTGCGGCGGTCATACTTCTATCGCCGTCATAGATGACGACCGTGGTTTCCGGCCGCAGACCCCAGCGACGGGCCTTTTCCTGAAGAACGTCGATCTCGGGCAGCGGTCGCTGGCCACGCTCGAAGGAAGCAGGAGCCTGAAAATCGGAATAGGCCTCGGTATCGATCGCGCCCTCGATCCGCTGGCCTTTGAAAGACGGCACGCCCGTGTATGGATTGATCGAATGAACCGCGAGGATCGTCACGTCGTGGCCGGATCTGCGAAGTTCATCCAGCTCCACCGCCGTCAGAAGCACCTTTCTGCGAACATCACCAGTCATGCGCCGACTTCTCTACACGGATGAGTTATTGCAGCATCCTCCCCCATCGGAAGCCGCTTGGCAAGATGAAATATCTTACGTAGTATACTACAACGTTTTCCGGACGCGGCCCCATATACGAGATCTTGGCCACTCGCCATCGGAGTTTCCTGCGTGACCATTCTATCTGTCGAACATCTGACAACCTCTTTCCGCCGCAGCGGTCAATGGGTGCCAGTCGTCAACGATGTCAGCCTGACGGTCGCGGCAGGTGAAACGGTGGCGATCGTCGGCGAGTCCGGCTCCGGAAAAAGCGTGACGGCAATGTCCATCATGCGGCTGCTGCCGGAACGAACGTCGCGGGTCGAGGGCAGCGTGAAGCTCCAAGGTCGAGAACTGCTGGCCCTGCCGGAGCGAGAGATGCAGGACATCCGGGGCAACGAGATCGCGATGATCTTCCAGGAGCCAATGACATCGCTCAATCCCGTCATGACCGTCGGCCGCCAGATCGCCGAGGCAATCCGCCGCCACCGGCCCGTCACGACCGCCGAAGCGCGCGCTCAGACGATCGCCTTGTTGGATCGCGTTCGCATTCCCGCCGCAGCCAAGCGCTTCGACGAACATCCCCATCAACTGTCTGGCGGCACACTGCAGCGGGTCATGATCGCCATGGCCCTCGCTTGCCGACCCAAACTTCTGATTGCCGACGAGCCCACCACCGCACTCGATGTCACGGTCCAGGCGGAAATCCTTGAGCTCGTCAAAAGCCTGCAGGATGAAGAGAAGATGGGCGTTCTGTTCATCACCCATGACATGGGTGTGGTCGCTGAGATCGCCGACCGGACGGTCGTCATGTTCCGTTCGCGCGCGCTCGAAGCCGGACGAACGGAAGAGATATTCGCCAAGCCCGAAACCGACTACACGCACGCTCTCCTTTCTGCCGTGCCCAAGCTCGGGTCGATGGCTGGACACGAGAACCCCGCGACCTTCCCCTTGATCGACGTCGAAAGCGGCAAGCGGGTCGCCGAGCGGGAAGTTGCCGGCGCCGGGACGAAACCCGTGCTGGAAGTTCGCAACCTTGTCACCCGGTTCGACATCAAGAGCGGCGTCCTCGGACGCGTGACCGGCCGTGTTCACGCGGTTGAAGACGTGTCCTTCGACCTGAACCAAGGCGAGACGCTGTCGCTTGTCGGTGAATCGGGTTGCGGCAAGTCAACGACCGGCCGCTCGGTGCTCCGGCTCGTCGAGCCTGTCAGCGGCAGCATCCGCATCAATGGCGCAGACGTCCGCGCCATGACATCGGCCACGCTAACACGCCAGCGCCGGCAGATGCAGATGATCTTTCAGGATCCCTATTCAAGCCTCAATCCGCGCATGCGGGTGGGCGATGCCATTGCGGAACCGATGATCGCTCATGGGCTGGCACCGAAGGCAGAGGCACAGGCAAAGGCAGTCGACCTCCTCGAGCGCGTCGGGCTGAAAGCCGATATGGCGCGTCGGTTCCCGCACGAATTCTCCGGCGGCCAGCGCCAGCGCATCAGCATCGCCCGTGCGCTTACGCTTAATCCGGGCCTGATCGTTGCCGATGAGGCGGTCTCCGCCCTCGACGTGTCGATCAAGGCGCAGGTGGTAAACCTGATGCTCGAACTGCAGGAGACGCTTAAGATCGCCTACCTCTTCATCAGCCACGACATGGCCGTCGTTGAGCGTGTCAGCCACCGCGTGGCCGTGATGTACCTGGGCGAGATCGTCGAGATCGGCTCGCGGGCGCAAGTCTTCGGCGATCCTCAACATGCTTACACCAGACGCCTTCTCGATGCCGTTCCGGTCGCAGATCCGAGCCGCCGGCACTCGCGAACCCGTCTGCCGGGCGTAGAACTCGGCAGCGCCGTGCGTCCGGCGGACTATGTTCCGACAAAGGCGATCTACCGCGAAGTGGCCAGCGGTCACCTCGTCAAGCAGTAGCGACGACGCGGTCGGGTTGTATCGCTACAGCGTGAAGCCGCCGTGTGCATTGGAGATGAGCGCGTTGAGCAACCCCTGTCGGGTGTTCTCGTTGTGCTCGACCATCGCCTGGCGCGCCTTCTCGCTGTCACGCTCGCGTAGCACAGCCACGATCTTGTGGTGGTCGTTTGCCGTCTCGGGATTAATGTCGCGCACGCGCGTCCCCATGTAGAAAAGCCGGGCGCACTCTTCCAGGTGGCTCATGACCAGAGCGTGGAGGCGTGGATTGCGCGAGCCGCGTGCGATCGCGGAATGGAACTCCTCATTGGAGGTCACAAAGGTCTTTGTGCTGACCCCTTCGCCCATCACGTAGCTCGCATCGGCCAATCGATCGAGCGCGTCCAGCTCCTGCTCCGTCAGGTTCTTCGCGGCCAGCGACGCCGCTGTGCCCTCGAGCATACCGCGTACCGCAAAGAGATCGTTCATGTCCTGCACCGTCACCGGCGTCACGCGGTAGCCGCGCCGCGGAAAGGCCTCCATGAAGCCCTCGACGCAGAGGCGCGCCAGAGCTTCACGCACCGGCGTTTTGCTCATCTGCAGCTGCTCGGCGAGCTCCGGCTCGGAAACGGCTGCGCCCGGTGCAAGTTCGCCAAGGATCAACCGCTCGCGCAATATGGCATAGGCCTGCTCGGTCAGTGATTTGCCGCGCTTCTCGGAAGCCGTTGCCAAGGTGTCAGTCTTGTTCAAAACCCATCTCCAGTTGCCCGAATAAGGGCCAGATGCCTTTGTCGCCAGACATTGCGGGCAAGTCAAAGACTTTTGATATCACAGGCATTTGCGCGCCATCCTCACAGAGGACTTTGACAGTCGCCTTTCTCTGATATACTACGTAATATATCTATTGCGCAATGCGCTTCCCCGTCCAGTGGAAGTGCCCAACAGGTGCATGCTGTGTCCGACATCCTCGTCATTAATCCCAACAGTTCGGCGTCCGTCACGCGCTCCATGGAGGCCTGCCTCGGTCCTGTCCGCGCGACGACATCCCACCGCATCAACTGTATCGAGCTCGCCAAATCGCCGCCTGGCATTGAAACGGACGATCACGTTGCCGCGGTCATTCCAAACATAATCGTGGCCGTGTCGGCCTCTTCCGCGGATGCCTTCGTCCTCTCGTGTTTTTCCGATCCCGGCATCGCGCAGGTTCGAAAGCTGGTGGACCGACCGGTCTACGGCATCGCCGAATCCGCCTACCTCGCGGCGCTGGGCCTCGGCTCCCGCTTCGGCATCATCTCGCTTGGGCAATCCTCCATCGATCGTCATCTGCGCTACCTGAAGGCGCTCGAGCTCGACCGGCGCCTTGCGGGTGATCGGTCGATCAACATGACGGTCGTTGAACTGATGGCCGGCGACGTTGTCGAGACCGTCTCACGCACGGCTCGCTTGCTGCGCGACGAAGATGGCGCCGATGTCGTCATTCTCGGCTGCGCCGGTCTCGGATCATACAGGCAGGCAATGCAGGACAGCCTCGGCATTCCCGTCATCGATCCGGTCCAGGCAGGCGTCGCACTCGCCTGCACCAATCTTGATCTGGCTTATGGAAAGAAGAGACAATGATGTTTGACCTCGTGGTGCGCGGCACTGCCGTCTTGCCCGACGGACCGGTTGAAAATAGCTGGATTGGCGTCAGGGACGGCAAGATCGCCGCCATTGGAACCGGCGATGCGCCGGCCGCAACCGAGACCTTCGAGGCCGGCGACGATCTGATCATCCCAGGCGTGGTCGACGGCCAGACGCATGCTTGCAGCTATGGCGGGCTTCCCGGCATCCGGTCGACGACCAGGTCGGCGATTGCCGGCGGCGTGACGACCATCGTCGACATGCCTTACGACAATCCCGCCCCACTAAACTCGCTTGAGCGTCTCAACGACAAGATTGCCGCGATCGAGGAGCATGCCCACGCGAACGTCGCGCTTTACGGCACCGTCCTGCCGGGACAGACGACCGAGGACATCCAGCCCTTGATCGAGGGGGGCGTGGTCGCCTTCAAGATTTCGACGTTTGAAAGCAGCCCGACGCGCTTTCCCCGTATCGCATCCGACCAGATCCTGGCGGTCTTCAATGCCCTCTCTGATACCGTCATTCCGCTGGGTGTACACAACGAGGACCAGGAGATCGTCCGGGCCTATATCGCTGCAGCAAAGGCCGCCAACCGGGATGGCATCGAGGCCCACTCCGAGAGCCGACCGCCGGCCGCGGAACTGGCAGCGACGGCGCAGTTTCTCGAACTCGGGGCTGCGGCCGGCGCCCACGCCCATATCGTCCACCTGACGACACCGCGCGGCTTCCACCTGGTCGATAACTATCTCGCCGATGGCTTCCGAGCCACCGGCGAACTCTGCGTCCACTATCTCTGGTTCGACCCGGAGCGCGATGGCGCCGCGCTCGGCGCGCGCATGAAGGTCAACCCGCCGATCCGTCCCGGTCAGATCGACGCGCTTTGGGACGAAGTGCTGTCCGGCCGGGTCGCCTTTGTCAGCTCCGACCACTCCAGCTGGCCAGTCGACAACAAGTTCACGCCGTCGATCTTCGACGCCGGCGCCGGTGTACCCGGACTGGAAACGCTGTTGCCGGCTTTCTACACGGCAGCTGACAATCGCGGCCTCGATGCCGCCGCGGTGACGGTCGAGCAGCTTTGCGAGCGGCCGGCAAAATTCTTCGGTCTGTGGCCCGAAAAGGGCGCGATCAGGCTCGGCGCCGATGCCGACCTCGCCATCCTTTCGCGCAAGGCCCAGGTATGGGACTCTTCGCGGGCGAACGACGAGCTGCACTGGAGCCCCTTCGACGGCCGCGCATTTTCAGTCACGGTAACCCGCACCTATCTGGGCGGAAGCCTCGCGTGGGATGGCCTGTCCATCATCAATCAGCCCGGATCCGGACGCTATGTCCGCCGCGGCAACTCTCACTGGTTTGAATAGGATCGGATCAGCACATGTCGCTCATCACAACAGACAGCAAGGGCGTCTTCGTCATTGCCGTAACTCCGTTCAACGAAGACGGCTCGCTCGACCGCCCGAGTGTCGACCGGATGGTCGATTTCTACTTCGAGAAAGGCGCCGACGGCCTGACCATTCTCGGCATGATGGGCGAGGCCCCGAAACTGACCCAGGCGGAGTCGATCGAGGTCACGCGTCTGACGCTGAAACGCTCGGCAGGCAAGCCGGTCGTTGTCGGGGTGTCCGCGCCAGGGCTTGCTGCAATCGGCGAACTGAGCAAGGCGGTGATGGATCTCGGCGCGGCCGGCGTCATGGTCGCGCCTCCCTCCTCCCTGCGAACCGATGATCAGATCATCACCTACTATCGCAATGTGGTTGAAACCGTCGGCACGGACGTTCCTGTCGTTCTGCAGGACTTTCCGCTGTCCACCGGCGTGCAAATCACCTCCAGGACACTCGGCTCGATCCTCGAGGCCCACCCGAGCATCGCCATGGTGAAGCATGAAGACTGGCCGGGACTGCAGAAAATCACGGACCTGCGCGAAGCGGAAGCCAAGGGCCGGCGACGCGTCTCGATCCTCTGCGGCAACGCCGGCATTTTCCTGCCGGAAGAAATGCAGCGCGGCGCCGATGGCGCCATGACCGGTTTCCCCTATCCTGAAATGATGGTGGACGTCTGCCGCTTGAGCGCTGCCGGCCGGTTCGAGGAGGCACAGGACGTCTTCGATGCCTACCTGCCGCTCATGCGCTACGAGCAGCAACCCGGCCTCGGCCTTGCCGTGCGCAAGTATGTGCTCGCCAAGCGGGGAGCAATCGCCAGCGCGGCGCTAAGACGCCCGGGTGCGGCTCTCAGCGCGATGGCAATCAGGGAAGTCGACAAACTTATCGAACGACAAGAACGCAAGCTGGAGGCGTTGAAGTAATGGATCTGCAGATTTCCGGGAAAAAGGCACTCGTTCTCGGCGCAAGCCGCGGCCTGGGCGCTGCGATCGCAAAGGGTCTTGCCGCCGAGGGCGTCAAGGTGTTTGCCGCGGCCCGCAACACCGACAAGATCGAGCCTTCCGACAACATCACGCCGATCGCAGTCGACCTCGCAGATCCGGCGTCGGTGACAAGGCTCATCGCATCGCTGACCGAACAGGAAGGCGTCGATATCCTGGTCAACAACTCGGGGGGACCGAAAGCCGGACCGGCGCTCGGTCAGTCTCGCGAAAGCTGGCTGGCAGCCTTCGAGGCCATGGCTACATCGATCTTCACCATCTCCGGTGCCATGTTGGAGGGCATGATTGCTCGCAAGTGGGGCCGGATCATCACGATCGGCTCATCCGGCGTAGAGCAACCCATTCCGAACCTTGCACTGTCCAATGGTGTGCGGGCGGCCGTCGCCGGGTGGTCCAAGACGCTGGCAGCGGAAGTTGCCCGACACGGCATCACCGTCAACATGATCCTGCCGGGACGTATCGACACCGATCGCGTCCGCGAACTGGACGGCATCAAGGCAGAGAAGACGGGCGCGAGCATCGAGGACGTGCAATCCGCCTCACGCAACGATATACCTGCAGGTCGTTACGGCAGACCCGAAGAGTTCGCTGCCGCGGCAGTATTTCTCGCCAGCGCCCAGGCGAGCTACGTTACCGGCTCGTCGATCCGGGTTGATGGCGGCATGATCAGGGGGCTATGACACGTATGGTCAACTTCGACATCGTTCACGAGCGTCGCGGCACTGGGAGCTCCAAATGGAGCAAATATCCGGGCGATGTCCTGCCCATGTGGGTTGCCGACATGGACTTTCCCGCGGCGCCGGAAATTGTCGATGCGATCCGCAACCGCCTTGAGCACCCGCTTCTCGGCTACGGTGTCGCGCGCGACGAGCTGCGCGCGCGAATCGTTGCCGACATGCAGGAGAAGTTCAACTGGACGATCCTTCCGGAAGAGATCGTATTCCTGCCAGGCGTAGAACCCGGCTTCAACATGGCGCTGAAGGCGATGCTTCAGCCCGGCGACGGCGTTCTGGTACAGACGCCGGTCTATCGTCCGATCCTCAATGCGCCGGCTCATTGGGGCTTGAAGCGGATCGAGGCGCCGCTCACGGCAACCGATGCCGGCTATGTGGTGGAGATGGATGCCTTCGCCGGCAAACTCGCCCAGTCAAAGGCCCTTCTCCTCTGCAACCCGCAGAACCCGACCGGCAAGGTCTTCACCAAAGAGGAACTGACAGACATCGCCGCGCTTTGTCGCCGAAACGATACCCTCATCATCTCCGACGAGATCCATTGCGAACTGCTCTTCGACGGACGTCATCACATTCCGATCGCAAGCATTTCCGACGATGCAGCGGAACGCACCATCACGTTGATGGCCGCCAGCAAGACCTACAATATTGCCGGCCTGAAGACTGCGTTCGCAATCATCAAGAACAGGGCGATGCGCGAGACATTCGCGCAATCGCGCCTCGGCATGGTCGACAGCGTCAATATCCTCGGGCTGGAGGCGACGCTTGCGGCACTCTCAAGCGCCGGCAAGTGGAAGACGGACATGCTGTCGTATGTCGCAGCCAACCGCGATCATCTGTCGGCAGAGATCGCCCGTCGCTTCCCCGCGATCCGCCTCATCAAGGCGGAAGGCACGTTCCTGGCCTGGCTGGACTGCACGGCGCTCGGGCTTTCGCCGGATCCGCAAACTCACTTCCTCGACCAAGGCAAGGTCGGGTTCAGCGCCGGCTCCGAATTCGGCGACGGCTATGGCAATTTCATCCGCTTCAACTTCGGTTGCCCGCAGCAACTGCTCGACGACGCCTTGGAGCGGATGGAGCAAGCGCTAGAGGGGTAGCAACTCGCAGCCGGTGTGGCACCTGCTAACGGGTATCCAAATGTCCTATCCGTCTCATGCCGGATAGGACAACCCGTATCTGTCGCGTATCGTTCGCCCCTCGTACTGGCGCGGATAGACGTTTCGGTCCTGAAGGATAGGGATGACCTTGTCGACGAACTCGATGATATCATCCGGCGCCCGAGGCGGTTGCAGCGTGTAGCCGTCCACCGTGCCGTCTTCCCATAGATCGATCATCTCTGCCGCCACGTCTTCAGCCGTACCAAGCAGAAGCCGGTGATGCCCTTCGGAGCGGCGAACCGCCTGACGCGCCGTCAGCTTCTCATGCAGCAACAAGTCAGAGAGCCCAA
Organism: Rhizobium sp. AC44/96; assembly: GCF_001692185.1. NCBI lineage: Bacteria > Pseudomonadati > Pseudomonadota > Alphaproteobacteria > Hyphomicrobiales > Rhizobiaceae > Rhizobium > Rhizobium sp. AC44/96. The sequence continues at coordinate 89,794 of NZ_LXKO01000005.1, read as the reverse complement.
GCCCCATCCCCACGGCCTGCTGCCTGTTTGGATCGGGCACGAAACGTTCGTAGTCCAGCACGGCATCAGGATCGAAACGGTCACGGTCCAATCCATGCTCGCGCACGAAACGATCCAGCAGGCCATTTTCCGATCCCGTCCCACTGTAAAGCTCGTGCTTGCGCAACGCCTCCTTGCGGTCCTCACCCAGGATGACGACGAGGCCGGGGACGATGCGAATGCCGGATGGATCCCTGCCGAGCGAAACGGCCCTCTCGCGAACCTTGTTGCCGAAGGCTTTTCCTGCGGGCTTGGAAAGGATGTTGCAGTAGATGATTTCGCCGTGCCGGGCCGCAAGCTCGATGCCGCCCTCGGAAGCACCGGCCTGGGCGATGACGGGATGGCCCTGCGGGCCACGTGGGACATTGAGGGGGCCGCGCACCTGGAAGATGGCATCGTCGTGATCGATAGCAACGGCGCTCGTGCTGTCCCAGAAGCGGTCGGGCGGAACCTCGTCTTCGCGGCGAGGGTCCCAGCTCGACCAGAGCTTTTTCGCCACGTCGAGAAATTCGGTCGCGCGGGCATAACGCTCGTTGCGCGGTGGCAGTGCCGCGCTGCCGAAGTTGGCGGCGACATTGGGATTGAACGACGAGACGATGTTGACGATCAGGCGCCCGCCCGAGACGATATCGAGCGACTGGGTGCGGCGCGCGAAGTTATAGGGCGAATTGTAGGTGGAAGAGATCGTGACGACAAAGCCGATATCGGGCACCTGCGCGGCCAGCGCCGTGCACAGGATCAGCGGATCGATCGTGTGGAAGGGGCGTCCGAGCGGTTCCGTCATCAGGGCCGGATGGTCGGAAAAGAATACAGCGTCGAACAGCCCCCTGTGGGCGATTTCCGCCAGGCGCCGGTAATAGGCGGGATCGTTGATATCGTGCCGATCGCCGCTGCGGTATTTCCATGCATTCGCGAGATAACCGGTGGAGTTCAGACCGAGGTTGAGGTTTATGCGACGTTTTTGAATACTCATGCGTCAGTCCGTTCTGCCTGTTCTTCTCTTGCGACGCCCACGCCCGCCTGCGGGCCCGGAATCGTGCCGTTGACGGCGAAATCACCGACGATGCGATCGTGGTAGATGCGCGGATTGTGGGACGCGATGGTGCGGGCGTTGCGCCAATGGCGGTCAAGACCGTGGCCGCGCTTGGCGGCGGATGCACCCAACGCATCGAACAGCACCGTGCTGGCATCAAGGATCAGGGAGGTGACGACGGTCACCGACTGGCTGACCTCGAGCTCGGCATTGCGACCGGCCAGCGCGATCTGCTCCTGATTCCCGCCTTGGTTGGCCTCGTAGGCACGCTGCAGCGCCTTTGCCGCCTGGAGAACGATCGCACCGGCGCTATAGGCCGCGGCCCGCACCTTCCCCACCACCTGCTGGACCTGCGCGTCCTGAGCCGATCGCGAGGCGTTGCCGCGACTGTAAACTCGCTTTCGGGCAGCGACATGCCGCGCCAGATCGTTTGCCGCAGCGCGACCGATGCCGGCGAGCGAGGCCAGATGGACCAGTTGGAAGAACCCGCCGGAATAGCTGAAGCGCACCGCGCTCGGCTTGATCAGTTCGTCGGCGATCTCGACATCGCGGAAACGGGCGGTGCCGCTCGCCGTCAGCGACTGGCCGAAGCCATCCCAGTCGTCGATGATTTCGACACCCGGAGCCGATGTCGGCACCAGCGCACCGATCGGCTGCCCGTCGCCGTCGATCGCGCCGAGCGTGATCCAGTCCGCGTAAAGCGAGCCGGTGGTGTAGAATTTCTCGCCGTCGAGACGCCAGTTGGCGCCATCGCGGACCAAGCGCGTCGAATAGCTGCCGAGCGGCGTGTCGCCGAGTTCGGAGAATCCGCTTCCGACCGTCTCGCCCTGCCCGAGCCGTTTCAGCCAGGCATCGCGCCAGGCGCTGTCGGGCGCGTTCAGCAGATCCTCGGTGAAGCCGAAGTGGCTGCGATAAGCGTTGGTGAGGTTTGGATCGGCCGCGGCAAGCTCGATGATCAGACCGAAAAGCTCCGGCAGGGTCGCGCCCAGGCCTCCCCAGGCGATCGGCAACCGCAGCCGCGAAAAGCCCGATGTCTTCAGCCACTCGTAGGCATCAAAGGGCAATTCATGTGCGAGGTCGCGGTCCACAGCCCGCTCGCCGATACGGGCGAATATTGGCCTGAAGGTCTGCGCGAGACGCTCGAAGCGCTCGCTCGGCGGTGCGCCCCAGGCCCCATTGATATCAGTCATGACTTTGTTTCCTGTTTACAGCCGCAATACCGCCGGCTGACGACGGCGGTATCCGAAGCTCGGTTCCCGTTCCGGCCAAGGCGAGCGTCGCCTCAGGCGGCCGCCCGCTCTTCCGCCTCGAAATCGTGAAGCAGGATCGAAATCTCGAAGCCGCGGCGGGCGAGCCAGTGGGCGACGATGCGGGCGCGCGACCCCAGCAGATCGTCGACCAAGACGACGCGGGCGCCACGCACGGCGATCGTCCGGTAGGCCACGCCGAGAAGCTGCCCGCCTTCGGACGAGATCGATCCGGGAAGGTTCGCGCGCGCAAACTCCTCCGGGGTACGAACATCGAGCAGGTAGGTCGTGCGTGACGGATCGGCGTTCCATCGCTCGGCGGTCTGCCGATCGATGAACGTCAGGTCATCGCTTGCAGAAAGGCTATCGCCGCGCTCGCTTGCGAATTGACGGGCCTCTTCGCTTGGGTCGCCGTAGGATGCCGTGCGCCCGGTCTCCAGTTCGAAACCCGCATCCGTCCAACCGCGCGTCCCGTCGTCGAGATAGGAGACGGCGTTGGCGACACCGGCATCGATCAGCGTCTGCGCTCCGAGAATGGCGCGCGGCAGGCCGGCGCAGGAAACGACGACTTTCGTTTCCGCCGAGGGGACGAGATCCTTGAAGCGCAGCAAGAGTTCGGCGCCAGGCACGCCGACGGCGCCCGGTACGTGCGCCTTCTCGTATTCGGCAAGCGTGCGCGTATCCAGCACGATGACATCCGTTCCCTGATCACGGAGCGTCTTCAGTTCCGCAGCGGATATTACCGGCGTCTGCCTCTCCTCGCGCACCTTGGTGACGAAGGGAACGCCCGGAATATCGAAGGTCGGAAGCTCCTTGCCGCCGTCCACCCAAGCGGGAATGCCGCCTTTCAGGAAATGGATGTCCGTCCAGCCGGCTTGCCGCAAACGGCTGACCGCCGCTTCGGCAGTGCCATCGCCGCCATCGACCAGAACCGTGCGGACAACCCGACGCGGCACGAAGCGGTCGAGTTCGGCTTCCAGTCGCTCCGTGGGCAGGTTGGTCGCAAACAGCGGCGACGCATAGCCGACGTCCTCGGCCGGGCGGATATCAAGCACTGCCAGCTCGAGCCCATCGCCCAGCCAATCGATCAAAGTGCTTTTATCTATCAGATATTTAGACATGTTTCCTACCCCTCGACATCAAGCGTTCGGATCGAGCCACAGATCGCCAAAGCTCCAGTTGAGCCCCTGCGATCCGGTGACGTAGTTCTTGACCCGCTTGTTGGCGACGATCTGGGCTCCGGCGGCGACGAGGTCGACGGAGGCGACTTCGTCGTGGATGAGGTGCTGGAACTTGCTCCAGACCTCCCAGCGCTTCTTTTCGTCAGGCTCGGTTGCGGCCGCCTCGAGCAGCGCGTCGGCCTTCGCGTTGGCGTAATGGCTGGCATTCGAGAACGGCAGCCCGATCTTGAAGTTCTTGCTCCAATAAGCACGCTGGATGCCGAGCGACGGATCGAAGGTGTTGGAAAGGGATTCAACCACCAGGTCGAAGGCGCGGTCGGTGTAGACCGTCTTCAGAAAGGTCGGCAGGTCGTATTTCCTGATCTCGATGCCGACGCCGATCTTTTCCAGCTGGCTCTTCAGGACGTCCGCATAGCCTTGCGGCAGATAGGAATTGTAGGTGAGCCTCAGATCAAAGCGCTTTCCATCCGCCTTGCGCGGATAGCCCGCCTCATCCAGCAGCTTTTCGGCTGCGGCCGTATCATAGGGATGAGCCACGACGCTCTTGTCGTACCACTGCAGCAGGGCCGTGCTCACAGGGCTGGGCGAAACCTGCGCATAGCCATAGAGCGCGACATCGACGATTTCCTGCAGGTTGATCGCCTGGGCGATGGCAAGCCGGACCTCGCGCTTGGCAAACAGCGGATTGTCGTAGTTGAAGAACAGCTGCTGCTGCGGGCCCGAATAGGCGTATGTCGTCGTGTCGACGATGAGATTGGGGACCTGCTTCAGCCGGTCGAGATCGGCAAGCGGCACCGGATTGTCGCCAATATCGGCTTCGCCCGTTTCAAGCGCCGCCGACCGCGCGGCCGGGTCGGTGACGACGCGCAGAATGATGCGGTCGAGATAGGGCTTTCCCGCATCCCAGTAATCGGGGTTGCGCTCGAAGATCAGATGGCTGCCCGCCACCCACTCCGTCAGCCTGAAGGGGCCCGTGCCGATAGCGGTCTGCAGCGTCTGCCCGTCGCCCGGCGCCAGCTTCTCGAAGATGTGCTTCGGCACGATCGGCGATTCCGAGCTCGACTGCGCGGAGAGGAGGAAGGGAGCCGGCTTCGACAGAACGATAACGGCGGTCAGCGGATCGGGCGTCTCGACCGCCACCACGTTCTGGTAGGTGATGCGGCCGCGCGGATGCGCTTCCTTCAGCCGGAAGATCGAGAAGGCGACGTCGTCGGAGGTGAAGTCCTTGCCGTCGTGCCACTTCACACCCTTGCGGAGCTTGAAGGTATAGCGAAGATTGTCGTCTGAAACAGACCATTCCGTTGCCAGCAGCGGCTGCGGCCTGACGTCGAGGTCGAACGTCAACAAGCCCTCGACAATCTTCGGGCCGATCGCCTGGCCGGTGCCGGACGAGGTGTTGATGGCAAAGAGCGCGTTGCCGGGATCAACCCGGTAGAGCCAGTTCAAGGTGCCGCCCGTTGCGGGCGCGGCGCTCTGTCCGAAGGCGATCGACGGGAGCAAGGTGCTGGCGCTCGCAAGCAACATCAGCTGGTTGAAACTGCGACGGTTGATGGACACGCGTAGAGCTCCTCTATGGTTGGATTTTGGTCCGCTGAAGGGAGCTTCCGTGCTGCGTTCGAAAAGGCGAAGTCAAAGTTTCTTCTAGCCAGCGAAAGAAAAATTGCGTTCGAAAGGCTGTTCGCAGCCAGCTCGATCCAAAGCAAAAGCTGCTCAATTTCGATGCGTCGACAGGATGAGGTTTCGCCGAAGAGCGCGCCAGCGAAACGCGGAAACTGGGCACCCCTGGCGAAAGAATTTCTTTCCGCGAAATCAAACAGATATTTCTGGACTTGAACGGCCGACCAGCCAACCGTTGACGAGAGATAGCGGGGCATACGCGCCCTTTTACCGTCATTCCCGGGAGGCAAGATGCCGTTCGAAACAGATGCCGACGACACGCTTCTGGCCAAGGCGGGCGAACTCCGCCAGGCGTTTCACCTCAATGCCGTCGAGCGAGACAAACAGGGCGGCAGGCCTGTCGACCAGATCAGGCTCCTGAAGCAAAGCGGGCTGCCTTCGGCGCAGATCGCCAGGGAATACGGCGGCCAGGGCGCCTCTTGGCTGACGATCCTGCGCATCGTCAGGGAATTCGCCAAGACCGATGGATCGCTCGCCCACCTCTTTGGCTATCACCATCTGCCGCTCAACCTCATCCTTTTTCGCGGCTCGGCCGCGCAGAAGGAGAAGTGGCTGACCGGAAGCGGCACAGTGCGTTTCGTCAATCTCGAAGTTCATGACGACGAACTGATCAGTTCGCCCGACGTGCCGCTGACGCCGTGGTCCTCCCTCACCTCCCTCCTGCAGCAGAGCGTCCTGCTGAATGTCTTCGTGGGCAGCGCACAGGGCATACTGGAAGAAGGCCGCAACTATACGACAACGAGTTCGCGGCCCTGGATCTATTCCGGCGTCGAACGACACGTCGATGATCCCTGGATCAAGCGCCAGTACGGCGACCTCTATATCCGGACGCTTGCAGCAGCCGAACTCGCCGACAAGGCGGCCCGCAGCCTCGATGCGGCCTATGCCGAGGGCCCTTCGCTGACCGCCGTTGACCGTGGCGCCGCCGCGATCAATATCGCAACCGCCAACGTCTATGCCGGCGAGGTCGGGCTTGCCGTGTCCAGCGAGGTCTTCGAGGTCATGGGCGCCCGCTCGGCGACCACGGCCAACGGCTTCGACCGCTTCTGGCGCAACGTCAGGACCCACACGCTCCACAATCCCGCCGAGTACAAGAAACGCACCGTCGGCACATGGCTGCTGACCGGCGAATTCCCAGTGCCGGCCATCTATCGCTGAAAGGAACCGCAATGGCGAAACGCAAGGACAAGATCAAGCTCGGCGCATTTTTGCTCTTCACCGGGCACCACGTCGCCGCGTGGCGTCACCCGAAGGCCTCCGTCGGCACCGAGTTCGAGAACTATGTGGAACTTGCCAAGCTCGCGGAAGCGGCGAAGTTCGACACGATCTTCTTTGCCGACGGCGTTGCCGCGCGCATCAAGGATGTCGAGGCGGCAAGCCGCAAGGCTCACAGCGGTGTCTATCCGTTCGAGCCGATCACGCTTTTGTCCGCGCTATCCTCCGTCACCCGCAATATCGGGCTGATCGCCACCGCCTCCACCAGCTACTCCGATCCCTACAATCTCGCCCGGCAGTTCGGCTCGCTCGACCGGTTGAGCGGTGGCCGCGCGGGGTGGAACCTCGTGACCTCCTCCGACCCCGACGCCGCCTTCAACTTCGGTCACGAGACGCAGATACTCCATTCCGACCGCTACGAACGGGCGGAGGAGTTCGCCAATGTCGTGCTTGGCCTCTGGGACAGCTGGGAGGACGATGCCTTTCCGCGCGACCGCGAGAGCGGCCGCTACTTCGATCCGGCAAAGCTGCACCGGATCAACCACGACGGTCGGCACTTCAAGGTGCGTGGGCCGCTTAACATTCCGCGCTCGCCGCAGGGCCGGCCGGTTGTCGTCCAGGCGGGTGCCTCCGAGCCCGGCAAGGAGCTTGCAGCCCGGACAGCGGAAGCAATCTTCGCCGCTCAGATCACGCTTGAGGAAGCAACCAGCTTCTATGCGGACGTCAAGGGCCGACTTGCCAAATACGGCCGCTCGCATGACGACCTGAAAATCCTGCCCGGCATTTTCCCCGTTGTCGCCCGCACGCGATCGGAAGCCGAGGAGAAGTTCCAGTCGCTGCAGGAGCTCATCCAGCCTGAGGTCGGCCTGAACCTGATTTCGCAGCTGTCGGGCGTCGACCTTAGGGATTATCCGCTGGATGGCCTCGTGCCGGAAAATCCGCCCGCAACCAATGCCGGCAAGAGCCGGCAGGCGCTCGTTCTGGATCTCGCGCGGCGCGAGAACCTGACGATCCGCCAGCTCTATCTGCGCATCGCCGGCGCGCGCGGCCACTGGCAGGTCGTCGGCACGCCTGATGATATCGCCGATCAGCTCGAGGAGCGCTTCGAGAATTACGGCGCCGACGGCTTCAACATCATGTCGCCGATCATGCCGGGCGGGCTTTCCGATTTCATCGAGCTCGTGGTTCCGGAACTGCGCCGGCGCGGTCTCTTCCGCCATGAATACGAGGGCACGACGCTGCGCGAGAACCTTGGCCTCAAGCGCCCCGAAAACAGCCTCGCCGCCCGTGGCGGCGCCGTCGCGGCCGAGTGAGGGGAAACACATGAGCCGCGACATTCTTTTTCTCATCGCCCCCGGCTTCTCGGATCCGAAACAGCCCGGCCAGACCTTCGTCTGCCCGCATTGCAACGCCATCGAGGGGCTTCTTGCAAGCTTCCCCGAGCTGGCGAGCCGTCTCGACATCCACCGCGTTCCCTTTCCCCGTCCGCGCACGCGGGTGATCGAGGCGGTGGACGAGGAGAACCAGTCCCTGCCGGTGCTGGTGCTTGGCTCCAATCCGCCGCCCGACGCCGCGGACTGGAAAGGCAAGCGCTTCGTCTCCAAGACCAGCCGCATCCTCGAGCTTCTTGCCGAGCGACACGGCTTTCCGCGACTGCACGACTGACGGAGGAACGACGATGACCGTAAAGCCCGCAGGCTTCGAACCAGCCGCACTGCCGCCCGTGCTCTTCGAGCCGGACCGAACCGATCCCTATCTCGCCAAGGCCGTCGAACTTCGCGACATCTTCGCAACCGATGCCGTCGAACGCGATCAACAAGGCGGGCGCCCCACCGAGCAGGTGCGGCTGCTCAAGGAAAGCGGCCTCGTCAACCTCGTCATTCCGAAGGAATTCGGCGGCGAGGGACAGCCCTATTCCACGGCGCTGCGGGTCGTGCGCGAATTTGCCAAGGTCGACGGCTCGCTTGGCCATCTCTTCGGCTATCACTTCAGCCCGATCCAGAATGCCCTGACCAACGTCAATGACGAACGTCTGGCCGCGATCCTGCGACGCTCGGCCGAGGGCCGCTGGTTCTGGGGCAACACTACGAACAGCTTCTCCAGGAGCCTCTTCGGCAGGAAGGTCGAAGGCGGCGTTCTCTTGAACGGTTATCGACCATTCGCCTCCGGCTCGCATGTCGCCGACTATCTGATGGTCGCGTGGGAGGATGAAGAGACGAATGCCCGCAGCTTCGCCTATATCCCCGCGAACCGGGCCGGCATCACGATCGCCGACGACTGGGACGGGATCGGCCAGCGGCAGACCGGCAGCGGCCGCGTCTTCTACAAGGATGTCTCGATCACGGATGCCGAAATCCTGCCGGAACGTCCGAAGGACGCCATATCGCTGCTGGCGCCCCAGCAGCAGCAGAGCGTTCTTCTCAACGTCTTCATCGGCAGCGCCCAGGGCGCCCTTATCGCCGCGCGCGACTACACCGTCACGAAGTCCCGCCCGTGGATCTATTCGGGTGTCGAGCGCCACGCCGACGATCCCTGGATCAAGCGGCAATACGGCGAGCTCTGGACCAAGGTGCAAGCGGCCACCGCGCTCGCCGACCGTGCCTTGACGGCCATCGACGACGCCTATGCCAGGGGGGCAGCGCTTACGGCGGAAGAACGAGGCGCCACGGCAATCGCGGTCGCCTCCGCCAATGTGCTGGCCGGCAAGGTCGCGCTGGAGGTCACCAGCGAGATATTCGAGGTGATGGGAGCGCGCTCGGCCGTGCGGCCCTATGGCTTCGACCGCTTCTGGCGCAATGTGCGCATCCACACGCTCCACAATCCGGCCGAGTACAAGACCCGCAACGTCGGTTCATGGTTCCTGACGGGCGATTATCCCGAGCCAGGTGTGTTCCAATGAGCCGGCGACAGCTGCATCTCAACATCAACATCCTGCATTCCGGCTTTTCCCCCGCCGCCTGGCGGATGGAAGGCAGCGATCCTCGCGCCTCCTTCGACATCAATCACTACATCAAAGTGGCGAAGATTGCCGAACGCGGCACCTTCGACGCCGTCTTCCTCGCCGATCAGGCCGCCATATCCGACCGCATCGACTTCCGGCCGCTGACCTCGCTGGAGCCGACCATCGTCCTTGCCCTGGTCGCGGCCAATACCGACCGCATCGGGCTGATCGGCACGGCTTCGGCCACCTACAACGAGCCCTATAACATCGCCCGGCGCTTCGCGACGCTCGATCATGCGAGCGGCGGGCGCGCCGGCTGGAACATCGTCACTAGCGCCGACCTGGCGCAGAGCAGAAACTTCGGCCTTGAAAAGCCTGTTGCCCACGCAAGCCGCTACCAACGCGCCGGCGAGTTTACCGCCGTCGTCAAGGCGCTCTGGGACAGCTGGGAGGAAGAGGCCTTCGTCGGCGACGTCGCGACGGGTCGCTTCGTCGATCCCGGCCGGGTTCATCCGATCGCCCACAGCGGCAAGCACTTTTCCGTGCATGGCCCGCACAATATTCCGCGCCCGCCGCAGGGCCATCCCGTTCTCGTGCAGGCAGGCGGATCGGACGACGGGCGCGAACTCGCCGCCGAACACGCCGAAGCCGTCTTCTCCGCGTCGCAATCCTTCGAGGAATCCCTGGACTACGCCAGGGACCTGCGCCGTCGCGCGGCGCGTTACGGTCGCCCGGAAAACAGTATCCTCGTGCTCGCGGGCCTCGCCACCATCATCGGCAGCACCGAAGCGGAAGCAAAGCGCAGGCAGGAAGAGCTGCGCGACCTCATTCCGCTGGAATACAGCTTGGCCCGACTTGCGGGCGTCCTGCAGGTCGATCCGAAGAGGCTCGAACTCGACCAGCCGCTGCCCGACGAGATCCCGTTGCCGGCGGATGGCGGGCATACGTTCTTCCGGGCGACGCTGGCGCTGGCGCGGCGGCAAGGCTTGACCGTTCGCGGCCTGATCCGGGCACTGAACGGCGGCACCGGCCACCGCACGATCGTCGGAACGCCTGCCGCCGTTGCCGACGACATAGAGACGTGGTTCAGTGCTGGCGCGGCGGATGGCTTCAATCTGATGCCCGACGTGCTGCCGCATGGCCTCGAGGTCTTCGTCGACGAGGTGGTTCCGCTCCTGCGGCGGCGCGGCCTGTTCCGGCGCGAATACACCGGTCACACGTTGCGCGACCACCTTGGCCTGTCGCGCCCACACAACCCCTACGCCAGCGCGGCGGAATGACGGTCCGGAAAGGACACCCCATGACGCCATCTCTTGCGGCGAACGCAACCGGTACCGACCGGCTTGAGGCCCTGGCAGCGCAGCGCTATCGCCAGCCGCAACACCTCGGCACGGAGTGGAACGAGACCATCGATACGCTGCTTTCTCACCGCAGCGTGCGCGGCTATCTGCCGGATCCGGTTCCGCACGCCGCGGTCGAACTTGCCGTCGCCGCCGCGCAGTCGGCCGCGAGCTCTTCCAACCTACAGGCATGGAGCGTGGTCGCGGTCGAAGACACCGATCGACGAAACAGGCTGAACGCCGTTGCCGGCAACCAGCGCCAGATCGCCCAGGCGCCTTTGCTGCTCATCTGGCTGGCCGACCTTGCCCGGCCCCGTGCGATCGCCGCTGACCGCGGCTCGGCGGGAGAGGGCCTCGACTATGTCGAAAGCTTTCTGCTCGGAGTGATCGACGCAGCGCTCGCCGCGCAGAACGCCGTTGTCGCCCTTGAATCGCTTGGGCTCGGCACCTGCTATATCGGTGCGATCCGCAACGACCCTGAGGCCGTGGCGCGCGAGCTCGGCTTGCCTGAGGGCGTCTTCCCGGTCTTCGGCCTGACGGTCGGCTTTCCCGATCCCGCACAGCGCGCCGACGTGAAGCCGCGCCTGCCGCAATCGACGGTGCTGCATCGCGAGCAATATGGGGACGACGCGCGCGGGCGAGATCTTGCCAGCTACAACAGGGCATTGCGAAGCTTCCAGTCGGAGCAAGCAATGCCGGGGATCGACTGGACAGATCAGGTGCGCAACCGCATCGGCACGGTAGAGGCCCTGAAGGGTCGGCATGTGCTGGCCGCGACGGCGCGCAAACTGGGCTTCCCGCTCAAATAGGGCGACGAGGCCGTCGACGAATGAGCTATTCGGCCGCCATCATGTCGGCGGCCGGTCGGATGCGGCGTGCGATGATCTCGTCCATCGTCTGCAGCGCTCGCGCTTCGGCAAGCAGCCACTCGCGAAACAGATCGACGCGCATCAGCCGCGCCGTGTGCGCCGTGGTCGCGAAGAAGTAGGACGAACTGACCGGCTGCGGCACGCCGAAGGGGCTGACAAGCCGCCCCGAGCGAATGTCGGCTTCCGCCAGTCTGATCTTCCCGAGCCCCAACCCCTGCCCCGCCAGCGCGGCATCGAGAACGAGCGACGACTGGTTGAGCCGGAAACCGCCCTGCGACGGGCGATAGGGAAGACCGGCAGCACGCAGCCATCCGCTCCAGTCCGGGCAGGATTGATCACGCTCGGCTCCCTCCTCATGCAGGAGCGGCACATTCTCGATCTCCTCCGGTTTGCCCCACAGTCCATGCGTCTCGGCGAACTCCGGGCTGCAGACCGGCAGCACGGCTTCGGAAAAGAGATGATCGACGATGAGCCCCGGATACGGCCCGCTGCCGTAGCGGATCACGCAATCGGCGTCGCCGGCATCGAGGTTGGTCAGTCGCGTCGAGGCATCGACGAGCACCTGCAGCCCGGGAGCCGCCCGGCGCAGCGCGTCCAGTCGCGGGATCAGCCACTTGCTGGCGAATGACGGAGCGACGGATATGCGGATCGGCTGCTCATCGTCGCTCTGGACGAACTGGGCCATCGCGGCGAGAACGGCGTCGAAGGCGCCGGTCAATCCGGGTACCAAAGCCAGCCCTGCCGGTGTCAGGTGCAACTGGCCACGCACGCGATTGAAAAGCGGTTGGCCGAGGTAGTCCTCTAGCAGGCGAATCTGCTGGCCGACCGCCGCCGAGGTCACATGCAGCTCTTCTGCGGCGCGAACGAAGTTCAGATGTCGTGCGGTCGCGACGAAGGCCCGCAGCGATGTCAGCGGCGGCAGCCGCGCAAGCGTCGGCTGGATTGTCTTTCTGCGGGAGTCGGCGAACGTGCTCATGAATTGATTGCACCACAAACCCGCCTATGAAGACGAGAACCGACTTTGCTTCCGTTCCCCCCGAGGGAACATTTTCTTGCGTCGCGAGCGCCGATCGGAGATGCAAAAACTCATTTTTGAGAATTGTCTATATTTTTAGTAGATTAAAGGCATTCGACGACCACCGACGCGAAGTTTTCCTTTCCCGGACAAGGAGAAAAACATTCTTCCGGTTTTGCGCCACGCTGCCCGATGATGCCGGCGACGACGCTTCGATGGAGGCGTCCATTCGCAATTCAGGGGGTATTCATGGATATCAGCAGACGCCAACTCAACAAACTTCTCGCCACCACGGGGCTCATTTCGCTCCTGCCGCTCAACGCCTTTGCCGAGACTGCGGCACCGACAAAGGGCGGCACCTTGAACTTCATCGTCGAGCCGGAGCCGCCGACGATCCTGACGCTCGCCCATACGGCCGGCGGCACCCAGAAGGTCAGCCCGAAGATCACCGAGGGCCTGTTGACCTACGATTTCGACCTGACGCCGAAGCCGCAGCTCGCCACCGAATGGTCGATCAGCGACGACGGGTTGAACTACACCTTCAAGCTCCGCCCAAGCGTGAAGTGGCATGACGGCAAGCCTTTCACGTCGGATGACGTGGCCTACTCCATCGAGCTTCTAAAGCAGGTTCACCCGCGTGGTCGCGGCACCTTCGCCAATGTCACGAAGGTCGAAACGCCAGACCCGCTCACCGCCGTGATCCGGCTTTCCAAGCCGGCTCCCTATCTCCTCAGCGCGCTTTACGGGGCGGAATCGCCGATCGTGCCGAAGCACGTCTATGACGGCGTTGCGATCGCTGATGTGCCGACCAATCCGAACGGCAGCGCGCCGATCGGCACCGGACCCTTCGTCTTCAAGGAATGGGTGCGCGGATCGCACATCATCCTCGAGCGCAACCCTGATTACTGGGACGCCGGCAAACCCTATCTTGACCAGGTCATCGTGCGCTTCGTGCCTGATGGCGCAGCCCGCGCCGCCGGCTTCGAGACCGGCGAATTCGACATCGGTGGCGACAATCCAATCCCGTTGAGCGATCTGGAGCGCGTCAAGGCGCTTCCCAACATCGCCGTGGTTTCCCGCGGATACGAGACCAAGGGCGACCAGACGCAGCTGATCTTCAACCTCGACAATGAGTATCTTAAGAACGTCAGCGTTCGCCGCGCGATTGCCCACGCGATCGACCTCGACGTCATCCTGAACACCGTCTGGTACGGCTACGGGCACGTGTCGCCGACCCCGATCAGCACCTTTCTGCCGCGCTATCTCGACACATCGATCAAGCCCTATGCCTTCGACCTGAAAGCGGCCGAACAATTGCTCGACGAGGCCGGCTACAAGCGCGGGCCCGATGGCGTGCGCTTCAATCTGCGTCTCACCCACAACTCCTACAATGAAGGCTTCAAGCGGGTCGCCGAATATCTGAAGCAGAACCTGACGCGCATCGGCATCAACGCCACGATCGATTCCTACGATTTCTCCACCTACATCAAGAAGGTCTACACGGACCGTGCCTTCGACGTGACGGCCGAATATCTCGGCAACCAGTTCGACCCGACGCTCGGGGTGCAGCGCATCTACTGGTCGAAGAACTTCAAGCTCGGCCTGCCATTCTCGAACGCCAGCCACTATGCGAACCCGGAGGTGGACAGGCTGCTCGAAGCCGCATCCGTCGAGATCGACGATGCGAAACGCAAGGAGCAGTTCTTCGCCTTCCAGAAGATCATTGCCGATGAAGTGCCGGTCGTGAACCTGATCGCGCTCGAAAACGTCACTGTTTTCAACAAGCGGGTCAAGAACCATACGATCGGGGCGGAAGGCGTGCAGTCCAACTTCGCGGATGTCTACATCAAGGATGGCGAAGGCTGAGGTGCGGCGGCCGGACCTGCACAGGAAAGGGGCGCCTCGCGGCGCCCCTTTCTGCATTCAAAGATAAGATCAGGCGACGCGGATCGGCGTGAATTTCGCCAGGATGCGATCGGCAAGCGCAATCGCCTGGGTGCGCTGCTCGGTGATCGAGCTCGATTCCCACGCGACACCGCGCAGCGGATGTCCGATGGCGCTGAGATTGCGGTGAACAACCCCTTCCTCGTTGATGAGGTCACCCGCCGGCGTCGCATCGATGCCGTAGCCGGTGCTGTGAGGACGAACCTCGCCGCTGGCGAGCAAACTCTTCACGAAGGGGTCCGCGATGCGGCGCCAGTCATGCAGCTGATGTCCACGGCAATCGATCACACCATCGAATGGCGCGGTCTCGATATCAGCTCCCGTCTTCAGCCTGGCGGTGATATCGCCGTCCTCGGCGGCAAATCCGAGGATGCGAGCGCGGCCATGCGTCAGCCGGCCTTCCGCAGTGACGCTCTCGACAACCTGGTGGCTCTCCGGCGCCGAGCGATGCGCGGTCACGTCCCAGAAGGCCCTGAGATGCCGGGTGAATCGCAACCGCTCGCGATCGCTGGCACCCTGCCACAGCGAGAGAATATGAGGCCGGATCGCCAACGGCAGCCCCTGCCAGTCCGAACCATCGGCTGCGATCGCCCGCCGCTCCGCCTTGACGCGTGACAACAGCTCGCGGGCAGTCGCCGGCAACGGGCCATCAGCCAGAAAGTCGCGTGCCGCCTCGACGGTCCTGCGTCCTTCCACGAACTGGCCGCGGCGCGATACCACGCGGTAGTACCCGCGATAGCCCCTCGCCTCCATGCTGGCGATGGCATCGACCATCGACAGGCTGGAACCGATCAGCAGGATCTCGTTGCAGTCGATGAGACGATCGAGCGCGCGTGCGTCCCACGGATTGGCTGCAAAGCGCGGATGGCCGGCAAGTTGGGATTCTGTTGCCGATAGCCGGGGCTGGAAGGCGCCGAGGGCCAGAATGGCCTCGTCTGCCTCGACAACAGCACCGTCGGTGGTCGTGATCCGGATTCTATTCGGCGCGGCGACTAGGGCGGATGCCGACGACCGGATATGCCGCAGCGTCGAGCCAAGCCGCGCATTGGCCACCGCGCGGGCGAGTTCGTCGCGAACATAAGTTCCGTAGAGATAGCGCGGCGGACTGCTTGGGCCCACCTCTGCCGGGGGCGTCCAGCCGTGTGCCGCGCCGTTCTCGACCAGCCAGCGCGGGAGATGATCGGGGTCTTCAGGATGGAGGGAGAATATCTCCGCCGGTCCGTTGACGAGATGGACCGGCTCCGGCGTACTATAGGCAATGCCGCGACCGAGCTCCTCGCGCCGCTCGATGATCGTCACGGCCAGCGGCACCTCGGTTCGGTCGAGCAGCTTGAGCGCGGTCACTGCGCCGGCAAAGCCGCCGCCGACGATGGCGACCGAGTGATGCGGAATACGATCGATACGCAATGATCCTCCTTTCCCACCGGTGTCGATGGGGCGTGATATGTCATGATCTGAAAAGACGGGCGGATGGCCTTAAGCGATCAGCCGGTCACGGTCGCGGCGGTGACCCTTCAGCAGTTCAAGGGCGTTTCGGCTGGCAACCAGCTCCGCCTCATGCTCGCTCAGTCCAGCCGCCCTAAAGGCTGCCGCCAGTCCGTCCTGCGTCGGGTCGTGTCCGAGGATCGGCCAGTCACTGCCGGTCAGGACGTGATCAGCGCCAACGAGGCTGGTCGCGAAGCGAATGAATCGCGCCTCAGAGGGCATGATGTCGATATAGAGATGACGCCGCTTGCCGGCTGGCGCGTCGACGAAAATGGAAGGCAGTTCGCCGAAGGGGCCGGTCAGCGCAAGCGCCGAGACCCCGAGCGCGGTAATGACGACCCGAAGCTCCGGCAATTCCTCGAACACGCCTGACGTCACCAGCGAGATCGCGGCGGCAGCGTTGATCGTGCCGCGGCTCAGACGGGTGCCGAGCCTGCCGAGGCCCGACAGTTGTGTCGAAAGCGGTTCGGGATTGATCGGATGCAGGAAGACGGGAACGCCGAGGTCCGCTGCGACCCTGAGCACGGGTCGCGCTTCCGGCGCATCGATCAGTCTATCGCCCTTTGCGCTGTCGAGAAACAGTCCGGACAGGTTGAGCTCGATAATGGCGCGCCGCGCCTCGACCGCGGCTGCCTCACCGCCGAATGCATCCACGGTCGCCAGGGCAAAGAGGCGATCCGGACGGCGCGCAACCGTGGCGGCGAGATCGTCGTTCAGCCGACGGCTGACGTCGCCTAGATCCGCATCGGGCGCGGCGACCATGGAGAGGGCAACGCCGATCACCCGCCGCGAGATGCCGGCCGCATCGCTGTCGGCGATCAGCGCGTCGAGATCCGAGATCTTTGTGCCGATCCGCGCCCATAGCGGATCGAGCGGGCGACCCGGCGCACGATAGACCTCCCAGCCCTGCGGCAGGAAATGCGTATGGAAATCGACGATATCGAGCTTGCTCATGGTGACTCCGTGACGGTCGCTGCGTGGCAGGGATTAGAAGACCTTGCCTTCTTCCAGATGCGTCGTGGTTCCGTTGATGTAGAAGTCTCCGACCACGCGCGCCTTGTGCAGCAGCGGGTTGTGGTTGAGCACCGTGCGGATGTTTCGCCAGTGCCGATCAAGGTTGAGATGGCGCGAGGTCGCGGAGCCGCCGCCGAGTTCGAAGACGTTGGTCGCTGCCGCCAGTGCTATCTGCGAGGCGACGATCTGCGTGCGCGCCGTCGCCAGCGCGCTCTCGATCAGTCCGGTTTCGAGCTTTTGCGGATCGCCCGCGCCGAACAGTTCGGCCGTCCGGTCCAGCGCGCGGGCGCTTTCGCGGATCAGCGTATCGACGGCAAAGGAGCCGGCAGCGATCTCACCCAAAATCTTCTGCACGAAGGGGTCGACATTGGCGGTTTCGGCGGCGCTGTGGGCGGCCGAGCGTGCCTGCCGGCGGACATAATCGGTGCCTTCGGCCAACGCGCCGCGCACCGCGCCCGCCATCGAGGCCGCGAGGTGGAGCTGCCGCAGGGTCGAGGTGTGGCGCCCGACCAGCGTGTTCAGCCCGCGCGTCGAAATCTCGTGCGGCAGCACCTCGACGTTGTCGAGCAAGACGCCTCCGCTTGCCGTCAACCGCTGGCCCATGCCGTCCCAGTCGTCGAGGATAGAGATGCCGGGGCGATCGACCGGGAGCAGGACGCTGACGAACTCGCCGTCATCATTCCTGGCGCTGAAGGAGGCGAAGTCCGAGAAGGCAGTGCCCGTCGCATACCATTTGCGGCCGTTGAGCCGGTAGTGATCACCCGATTTCGTCAACCGCGTCGTCACCTCGCCCGGGCGCTTGGTCCCCTGTTCGGTGTGCGCGCCGCCGAAGAGCCTGCCCGACAGAACCCGGCCAAGCTGCGTGCGGTCGATCGCCGTGTTGGGTGTGAGGATGAGGGTTTCGGTGAAGTTGAAATGGCTGCGCAGCGCGTGCGCGACATTCGAATCCGCCGCGCCGATCGCCATGATCATCTCGATGTAATCGGCAACCGATCCGCCGGGACCACCGAGCGCCACGGGAATGCGCAGCGCCCCGAGTCCTACTTCCTTGAACAGGCGGAAGGCCTCGAAGGGAAGCTCCCGCTCCAGATCACGCCTGGCTGCCTCTTTCGAGATTTCCGACGTCAGATTAGGAATCTTCGCAAGCAGCGTCGAGAGATCGCCCCCTGCCTGCGCAGGCTCGGGCGTGGCGGTCAGTGCTGAAGGAGCGGTATTCGGCATGCGGGAACTTTCTCGGCCATGGAAAGGAATTGATTGGGATCCACCGACGCGGCGGATCCCATGTCATGATCGGACCACTAGGTCAGGCGACGGCGCGTGCCAGCGGTACGACATTGTCGGCACCGCCTGCCGCACTGCGCGGCACGCGACCTTCAACCGGATGGCTCGGATCGTTGAAGCCGGGGGTCGATGGGTGGCCCGTTGTGACCAGCCGGTCGACCAGCGCCTCGTCCTCGGCATCGAGCTTGACGTCGAGCGCGCGGATGTAGCTGTCCCAATGCTCCTCGGTGCGCGGGCCGGTGATCGCAGCCGAGATCAGCTTATTGTTCAGCACCCAGGCAAGCGCGAACTCGGTCGGCGAAATCCCCTTGCGGGTGGCGTGCGCCGCGATCTCGGACGCGATGGCAATCGATTCAGGACGCCATTCGGTCTCGAGGATGCGCTTGTCGCCGCGACCGGCGCGGGTGTCGGCAGCCGGTTCCTTGCCCGGCTCGTACTTGCCAGTCAGCACGCCACGGGCGAGCGGCGAATAGGAGACAACGCCGAGACCGTAGTGATGGGCCGCCGGCAGCTGCTCGGCTTCGGCGGTGCGGTTGACGATGTTGTAGAGCGGCTGGCTTGCGACCGGACGATCGATACCAAGTTCATCGGCAAGCTGCGCAATCTCAGCGATACGCCAGCCGCGGAAGTTAGAAACGCCAAAGTAGCGCAGCTTGCCGGCGCGGATCAGGTCGGCAATCGCGCGAACAGGCTCTTCCAGCGGCGCGTCGAAGACGGCGCGGTGGAAGTAGAGGATGTCGATATAGTCTGTGTTGAGGCGGCGGAGCGAGTTCTCGACGGTCTCGATCACCCACTTGCGCGATTGGCCGCCGAGGTTCGGCCCCTTCTTGTGCGAGTTGACGAACTTCGTCGCCAGCACCCAGTGATCGCGATGTGCCTTGATACCCTTGCCGACAACCTCTTCCGACTTGCCGTCGTGATAGACGTCGGCGGTGTCGATGAAGTTGATCCCCTGCTCGCGCGCCTTGTCGATGATACGGAACGCGACGTCGTCGGGCGTCGGCCCGCCGAACATCATGGTTCCCAAGCTCAGCGGTGACACCTTGAGCGCGCTGCGCCCGAGATAGCGATAATCGACCATTGTATTCTCCTTCTTACTGGGCGTGATGGCAGGCGGCAGCGTGGCCGCTGCCGAACTGGCGGAACACCGGGTCTTCGGCCCGGCAGATATCGGTGGCGAGCGGACAGCGCGTATGGAAACGGCAGCCGGAGGGCGGATTGTGCGGGCTCGGCAGATCGCCTGATATCGGCGCCGCCTGCTTGCGCCGCGACGGATCGGGTACCGCCGCAAGCAGAGCCTGCGTGTAGGGGTGCTTGGCGCCCGTCCACAGCTCGCTCGTCGGGGCACTCTCGACGATGCGGCCGAGATACATGACGAGCACGCGGTCGGCGAAATAGCGCACGACCGAGAGATCGTGCGAAATGAAGAGATAGGAAAGCGACAGCTCCGTCTTCATTTCGACCAGCAAGTTCAGGATCTGCGCCTGGATCGACAGGTCGAGCGCCGAGACTGGCTCGTCACAGATCACCAATTCCGGCTGCAGGATCAGGGCACGTGCGATCCCGATCCGCTGGCGCTGGCCGCCGGAGAACTCGTGCGGAAAGCGATCGAGCGAATCCGCCGGCAGGCCAACGTGCTCTACCATCCGCGCGGCAATCGCCTCGCGTTGCTTCCGCTCGCCGATGCCATGGACCGCGAGAGGCGCCGTCAGGATCGTCCGGATCGTCTGCCGCGGATTGAGCGAAGCGAAGGGGTCCTGGAAGATCATCTGGATGCTGCGGCGAACCGACTGCAGTTCGCGTCCCGCCATGGCGGTGACGTCCCTGCCCTTGAAGGTCACATTCCCGGACGACGGATCTACGAGCCTGACCAGCGATTTGCCGAGCGTAGACTTGCCGCAGCCGGATTCACCGACCAGCGCCACCGTCTCACCCTCGGCGATCTCGAGCGAGACACCATCCACGGCGCGGACCGTGCCAGAAGCCCCGGGATAATGGGTCGAGAGCCGATCAACCGACAGAAGCGACATGAGCCTTCTCCGCAATGGCTGGAACATAGGGGCACGCGACCTGCCGACCAGCGGGAAGTGCAATCAGTTGCGGCACCGTGAACGCGCAGGCCGGCCGCGCGACCGGACAGCGCGGGCGGAACGAGCAGCCCTTTTCGCCGGCCGCAGAGACGATCGAGCCCGGAATTTCCGAGAGCGGCCCGTCGCGGTAGTGGTAATCGGCCTTCAGGCGCGGCGATGCCGACAGGAGGCCATTGGTATAGGGATGATACGGCGTCTCGAACACCTCGCCCGGAAGCCCTTCTTCGATCTTGCGCCCGGCATACATGACGACGACGCGATCGGCCCACTGCGCGACGATACCGAGATCATGGGTGATCAGGATGACGGCCATGTTCAGCTGCACGCGAAGATTATCGAGCAGTTGCAGCACCTGCGCCTGGATCGTCACGTCGAGCGCCGTCGTCGCCTCGTCGGCGATCAGCAGTTTCGGATTGCAGGCGACCGCGATGGCAATCATCACGCGCTGGCGCATGCCGCCGGAAAGCTGGTGCGGATACTCGTCGATACGACGGCGGGCCTCGGGAATGCTGACGAGATCAAGCAGCGCAATGGCCCGCTCCTTAGCCTGACGCCGGCTGAGATCCTCATGAATACGCAGCACCTCGATGATCTGGTCGCCGATCGTCAGCACCGGATTGAGCGATGTCATCGGTTCCTGAAAGATCATCGCAATGTCGCGGCCACGGATGCGGCGCAATTCCCGTTCGGGAAGCCCAACAAGATCGCGGCCATCGAAGCGGATCTGGCCGCCGGCGCGGGCGTGCCGCGGCAGCAAGCCCATCAGACCGAGTGCGGTCAGCGACTTGCCGGAGCCGGATTCCCCGACGATGGCAAGCATCTCACCCGGATTGGCGGAAAAGCTCACGCCCTTCACGGGCTCGGCCGACCCGAAACCGACAGAGAAATCGGAAACCTCCAGAAGCTTGGCCATCAGCGTTCCTCCGAGAAGCGCGGATTGAGCGCATCGTTAAGGCCATCGCCGATCAGGTTCAGCGCAAGCACGCTGAAGACGATCGCGAGACCGGGCAGTGCCGTCAGGTACCAGGCAGTGCGGATCACATCGCGGCCGGCGCCGATCATCGAACCCCAGGAGACGCGGTTGGGATCACCGAGCCCCATGAAGGAGAGCGCCGATTCCATCAGGATGGCGCTCGCCACCATCACCGACGACGTGACGATCAGCGGCGGCAGCGCATTGGGAAGGATTTCGCGGAAAATGATGCGGGAATGGCCGAAGCCGAGGCTGCGGGCCGCCTGCACATAGTCCTTCTCGCGGATGGCCCGGAATTCCGCACGCGTCAGCCGCGCCACCGTCGGCCAGCTGACGATCGCGATGGCGATGGTTACCGTTCCCGTCGTCGGCTGGGCGATTGCGACGAGAACGACGAGCAGCACGAAGCTCGGAATGGTCTGGAAAATCTCGATGAACTTGACCAGTACGGTGTCGATCCAGCCACCGAAATAGCCGGCAACGGCCCCGACAGCGATCCCGACCGTCAGTCCCAGCGCGGTGGCCGCGAGCCCGACGGTAAGCGATATCCGCGCGCCATGAACGATACCGGCAAGCACGTTGCGGCCCATGGAATCCGTGCCGAGCGGATAGGCCGGATTCTGCCCGGGCCACAGGAAGGGTCGCGCCACCATCTCGAGCGGATCGCCGGGAAAGAGAAGGGGCGCGGACAAGGCTGAAAGAGCGACAAGTAGCAGAATACCCGTGCCGAAAAGCGCGTTGTAGTTGCCGAGGAAGATCTTCAGCTCGCGGCGCATGCCGCGCCAGGCCGTGCCCGAGACGGAGGCGCGCACATCAGGTGCATGGATATGCGTCCAGCGCGGCTGCTTGGGCGCTTCCGGAACCGGCTGGTTGGCCTGTTCCTTTGCCGGCGGCGAGAAGTCGATTGGCCGTCCGGCCAGTGTTCCAAGTTTCTGACTGTTCATCGGCTTGCTCCAATTCGGGGATCGATCCACGCCTGCAGAAGATCGACGGCCGCATTGGCGACGATCACGAGGAAGGATGAAAGCAGAAGGATACCAAGCAGCACGCTGAAATCGCGCGCCATGACGGCTTCGAAGGCAAGGCGCCCGAGCCCCGGCCAGCTATAGACCGTCTCGACCACGACCGCGCCACCCAGCATGCCGCCGAAGTGCATGCCGGCCATGGTCGTGATCGGGATGAGAGCGTTGCGAAGCACGTGCCGCGTCGTCAGCACGAAGGGCGAAACGCCCTTGGCGCGAGCCGTGCGCACGAAATCCTGCGACTTGACCTCCAGCATCGAGGCGCGCGTCAGCCGGGCATAGATCGCGAGATAGAAGAGTGCGAGCGAGGTTGCCGGCAGCACCATGTAGCGCGCCCTGTCAAGCAAGGCTGGGAGCCCCGTCAGCCGCGAACCGATCGTGCTGTCGCCACCACTCGGCAGCCAGCCGAGCTTGACCGAGAACAGAAGGATCAGCATGAGGCCGATCCAGAAGCCCGGAATCGAATAGAACAGCAGCGAGATCACCGAGATGATACGATCCGGCAGGCGCCCGGAGAAGGTGGCCATCAGGGAGCCGAGCAGCAACCCGACCACGATCGCGATCGCCAGAGCCACCAACATGAGCATCAGAGTGCCCGGCAGGCGCTGACCGATCAGGTCCGCGACCGACATGCCGTAGCGCGGAGAGAAGCCAAGGCTGAAATGCGCGAGGTTGTTCAGGTAGTTGGCGAGCTGCACCAGGATCGGGTTATCGAGCCCAAAGCGTTCGCGCAGCGCCGCCATGGTCTCGACCGTGGCCGAGCCGGACTCGGCCGCCATCACATCCGCCGCATCGCCGGGTGCGAGCTTCAAGAGGAAGAAGTTCAGGATGACGATCCCAAGCATCGTAGGCACAGCCTGAATGATCGTCCTGCTGATCGTTCGACCGATCCGCCTGTAAGCCGACATGTGCTCCTACCTCGCGATCTGAAAAGATTTCACCTCGTCGTGTCGCTTAGTAGTTGACTAAATCGGTGGGTTTTGTCAAATCCATATTGGTAGATAATTCCAACGGAAGCACAATTCAACGCACTTTTAGCAATCTAATACCTCTTATCGACGCATTATAGATTTTTATACCAACACAAAGCATTAATGGGGCAAAAATCTCTAAAGCAGGATCGATCCGCGGAATGGCACTGAAGCGGGCCGGCACGGCTCCTGGATCATGAGGGTTGAACACGAATGTCACTATTTCCCGCACCCACACGCCGAAGCTTTCTGCTCGCCTCGGTCGCCCTCGGCGTCACCGCGACAGGGCGACTTCCGGCTTTCGCTGCCACCGCGACGCGCGGCGGTTCGGCAACGCTTCTGCTGGCCGCCGAGCCGCCCGTCCTAACGACGATCGCGCATACGGCCTATAACGCGGTCTATGTCTCGCCGAAGACCACGGAAGGCCTTCTTACCTACGACTTCGATCTCAATCCGAAGCCGTTGCTGGCCAAGGAATGGACGATCAGCCCCGATGGGCTGACCTATACGTTCAAGCTGCGCGACGGCGTGAAATGGCATGACGGCCAGCCCTTCACCTCCGCCGATGTCGCCTTCTCGATCAAGACGCTGAAGGAAGTGCACCCGCGCGGCCGCAACACCTTCCTCAATCTCGTCGATATCGAAACGCCCGACCCGCTGACGGCCATCCTGAAGCTTTCCAAGCCGGCGCCCTATCTGATCACCGCGCTTGCAGCCTCCGAAACCCCGATTGTGCCGCGCCACATCTATGAGGGCAGCAAGGTCGCGGAAAATCCGGCCAATCTGGCACCCATCGGAACCGGCCCGTTCAGGTTCAAGGAATGGGTGCGCGGCAGTCACATCGTCTACGAGCGCAACCCCGAATACTGGGACCAGCCCCGCCCCTATCTCGACCAACTGATCATCCGCTTCATTCCGGATGCCGCCGCCCGATCGATCGCGATCGAGACCGGTGAAATCGATCTGGCGCCCTCGACACCGGTTCCGCTCAGCGATCTCGAACGCTTGCAGGCCGCCGAAGCGCTGGCTTTCGAGACCAAGGGCTATCAGTATCAGAACGGCGTCAGCCGCATCGAATTCAACCTCGAGCGACCGTTGTTCAAGGATGTGCGCGTACGCCGCGCCTTCGCGCATGTCATCGACCGCAACGTCATCCTCAACACCATCAACTACGGCTACGGCGCTGCCATCCCCGGCCCGATCAATCCCAATCTCGCCAAGTGGTACGTGCCTTATCTCAAGACTTATCCGATCGATCTCGCCGCCGCCGAGAAGCTGCTCGACGAGGCCGGCTATCCGCGCGGCGCTGACGGCATCCGCGCCCGCATCAACCTCGACTACGTGCCGAGCGGCGAGACCTATCCGCGCGGCTCCGAATATATCCGTCAGGCGCTCGCCAAGGTCGGCATCGACGCCACCGTCCGCAGCCAGGATTTCGCGACCTACACCAAGCGCATCTACACCGACCGCGATTTCGACTTCGCCTTCGAGGGCATGAGTAACCTCTTCGATCCGACGGTCGGCGTGCAGCGCCTCTACTGGAGCAAGAACTTCAAGCCGGGCGTCCCCTTCTCGAACGGCGCCGCCTACAGCAACCCGAAGGTCGACGAATTGCTCGAAGCGGCGGCCATCGAGGTCGATCCGACAAAACGCGTCGAGCAGTGGCGCCAGATCCAGCAGATCCTCGTCGAGGACGTTCCGGCGATCGACATCGTCAGCCAGCCGGAACTGACGATCTACAACAAGCGGATTTCCGACCACACCATCGGTGGCGAAGGCATCGCGGGCAGCCTTGCCTTCGCCTACGTCGCAGCGTCCTGAGCCGGATCAACGGGAGAACAACCATGTCCATTCAACATCGTCCCGGCTCGATCGTCGGCCTACCGAAATTCGCCGCCCCGACCGATTTCCCCGATAGTCCCCTATCGCAGGCGCTCAAGCAGCCCGTCCTCCTCGGCCTCTTCCTGCCGATCCAGGCGGGCGGCTGGACGCAATCGACGCTCGAGCGATCGACCGACTGGCGCTTCGAATACAACAAGGCACTGACGCTGAAAGCCGAGGAACTCGGATTCGACCTCGTCTTCGCCCTGTCGCAATGGCTGCCCAAGGGCGGCTATGGCGGCGTCTTCGACGGTCAGGCGCTCGACAGCTTCGTCTCGACGGCGGCACTTGCGGGTCTCACCAAGAAAATCATGCTGATCTCGACCATGCATGTGCTCTACGGCCCATGGCACCCTTTGCATCTGGCAAAGTTCGGCGCCACGCTCGACCACATCACCGGCGGACGCTGGGGCATCAACGTGGTCACCGGCCACCGGGCGGTCGAACACGAAATGTTCGGTTGGCCGCGCATCGAGCACGACAAGCGCTATGAACTGGCGGCCGAATTCCTCGAGGTCGTGCAGCGCTTGTGGAGCGACGATGAGAACTTCTCCTTCGAAGGCGAGAGCAGCTGGAAGCTCGGCGGCGGCTTCGTCACGCCGAAACCCAATTTCGGTCGACCGATCCTCGTCAACGCGACCGGTTCGGATGCCGGCATCGCCTTTGCCGGCCGCTACTCGGATATCGTCTTCATCACCAGCCCGACGGGCGCCGACATCGACAGCGCGCTGCAATCGCTGCCGGCGCATACCAAACGCGTCAAGGACGCGGCGATCGGCGTCGGGCGTACGGTGCGCACGTTGCTGAACCCGATGGTGATCTGCCGGCCGACGGAGAAGGAGGCCTGGGAGCTTGCCGACCGCATCGTCGCCCATGCAGACCAGCGTTCGCCGCAGGGCTTCCAGTCGCTGAACTCGGACGCGCAGGCATGGAAGGGCCGCGATCCCCAGGATCCATACCGCGCCATCGGCGGCAACATCCGGGTCATCGGCTCGCCTGAACAGGTGGTCGATCAGTTCGTCAAGCTGAAGGAGGCCGGCGTCGATGGCCTGCAGCTCAGCTTCTTCGACTTCCGCGACGATCTCGAATTCTTCGGCGCCGAGGTCCTGCCCCTGATGAAACAAGCCGGCCTGCGCCACTAGGAGAAACGCCATGACACGTAATGCCATTTCGGAAATCTGGTACACCCGCTGCCCGGTGCCGACACCCGTCGGCCTTGCCGCGCAACTCGGTTATCTCGAGGAGAACTTCCGCAAGGACGGCGTGACGCTGAAGTCGATCATCGATTCTCCGGACCGCAACATCCGCCAGAGCCACTTCAACCACACGCTCGACTGGTCGTTCCGCCATGGCGGCAATGTCCCGCCCATTCGCGCCCGCTCCGAAGGCCGCAAGACGCGGCTCATCGGCATCACCTGGACCGACGAACTCCAGGCGATCATCACCCTGCCGGCGACAGGCATCAAGACCACGCGGGACCTGAAGGGACGACGCTTCGGCATCGCCCGCCGCCCCGAGGGCATCGTCGACTTCATGCGCGCCACGGCGCTCAAGGGGCTGGTTTCCGCCCTCTCGCTGGAAGGGCTGGCGCTCGATAGCGTCGAGATCGTCGACATCGCACTTTCGGACTCGGTGCTGTCGACGCAGGAAGGTCCGTCGCTCTTCGGGTTGAAGCGCAGGCAGGCCTATGGCGAGGAGGTCGCAGCGCTTATTCGCGGCGACGTCGACGCCATCTATGTGAAGGGTACGGCGGGGATCAATGTCGCCAACCTCATCGGCGCCGTCGAGGTGATCGAATTCGGCTTCCATCCCGATCCGAAGATCCGCATCAACTCGGGATCGCCGCGCGTGCTGACGGTGGACGAGCTTCTGGCCGACGAGCGGCCGGATCTGGTCGCGCGCCTGCTGGACTCGATCTTCAAGGCAAGCGCCTGGGCCGAGGCGCATCCCGATGAAACGAGACGCTTCGTCGCGCGCGAGGCGGGCGCCACGGAAGAACAGGTTCTCGCCGCCAATGGCCCCGACATCCACAAGCATCTCGGTCTTGGGCTGCAGCCCGAGTTGGTCGATGCGATCGGCCACTACAAGGACTTCCTGCGCGATTTCGGCTTCCTCGCCGCAGATTTCGACATCGCCGACTGGGTCGACCGCCGCCACATCGACGCCTTCGACCGGCGCGCCGTAGCCTGATCGGGAGAGCACATCATGCTTCAGGAAAAGATCGATCCGGTCGACAAGGCACGGCGCCTCGCCGTCGATTTCGCCGAACGCGCCGCTTACTACGATAAAACAGGGGATTTTCCTTTCGAGAACTTCACGCGCCTCTTCGAAGCCGGCCTGCTTGGGCTGGTGACGGCACCCGAGCATGGCGGCCACGGAGGCGGCCTTGCCGAGGCGCAAGCGGTGATCAGCGAGATCGCGCGCGGCGAACCCTCGACCGCGCTCGTGCTCGCCATGCATTACAACAGCCACTACAGCCTGCGCCGCTTCGCCAAGTGGCCGGCTCATCTCGCCGAGCGCGTGCTCTCGGCCAACCGGCTCGGCCCCGCCCTCATCAACGCCGCCCAGGCCGAACCCCGCATCGGTTCTCCCGCCCACGGCGCACTGCCCGAGACCATCGCCCGCCGCGACGGCGACACCTGGCGCATCACCGGCCACAAGAGCTACGTCACCGGCATACCCGTGCTCAAATGGGTGGCACTGCTGGCGCTGACCGACGAGGCGGAACCGCGCCTGGCTTCCTTCCTCGTTCCCACCGACAGCCCCGGCCTGCGTATCGAAAAGACCTGGAACGCCGCCGGCATGCATGCAACCGCCAGCGACGACATCATCCTCGACAACATCGTCATTCCGCTCGAAGACATGATCGAAGCCCAGGCGGCCTCCGAGCCGCTGCGCCGTGAGGAACACGCAACCGCCTTTTTCTTCTCGCTGATCGGTGCGGTTTACCACGGCGTTGCGCTTTCTGCGCGCGACCGGGTGCTCGCCTTCGCCGCCCACCACACGCCGGCAAGCCTCGGCGCGCCGCTCTCGACCGTTCCCCGTATTCAGGACGGTCTGGGAGAAATCGAGGTGCGGCTGGCGACCAATGCCCGATTGCTGCGCTCACTCGGCGAGGATGTCGATGCCGGCAAGGTCGTCGGACTTGATGGCATGCATGTCCGCCATGTCGTCATCGACAACGCGGTCGCCATCACGAGCCTCGCCCTCGAGCTTGCCGGAAACCCCGGTCTCAACCGCGACTTCCAGCTGGAGCGTCACCATCGAGACGCCATCACGGCCCGCTCCCATGCGCCGCAAAGCCACATGATCCGCACAATCGCCGCCCGCAACGCGCTCGGGCGTCTCGCATCGCGATAGCGGAATGGTGATCTCGGATTTCACTGTTTGATTTCACAAGCGCAGGCCAACATGAGCAAAGACAGCGAATTCCTTTGGTACATCCCAAATGACACGAGGCCAGGCCATCGTGGCGACACCGTTGTCGACAATCACAACAGCCTCGCCACGCTGACGGAACAGGCCCGCGCACTCGAGGAGCATGGCTGGAAAGGCGCGCTCATCGGAACAGGCTGGGGCAGACCGGAC
Source organism: Rhizobium sp. AC44/96 (assembly GCF_001692185.1). Classification (NCBI taxonomy): domain Bacteria; kingdom Pseudomonadati; phylum Pseudomonadota; class Alphaproteobacteria; order Hyphomicrobiales; family Rhizobiaceae; genus Rhizobium; species Rhizobium sp. AC44/96. The sequence goes on along the minus strand of NZ_LXKO01000005.1, from coordinate 60,988 downwards.
ACCTTCACCGTCGCCGCAGCACTTGCGGCGAGAACGACGACGTTCGAGCCGCTGATCGCGGTCCGCCCCGGCTACTGGCGGCCCGCGAACTTCGCCTCGGCCGCCGCCACGCTCGACCATCTCACCGGCGGCCGCGTTCGCGTCAACATCGTCTCCGGTCTCGACAATCTTTCGGCCTATGGCGACCGCGAGGGAGACCAAGCGCAGCGCTACGCCCGTACCAGGGAATTCATGCGGCTGGTGCGCAGGCTCTGGACAGAAGAAAACGTCAGTTATGAGGGCGAGCACTTCGGCGTCGCGGAATCGACCGTCGTGCCGCGCATCAAGGCGCGCGCCGATCGTCGCCATCCGAAGCTCTATTTCGGCGGCGCCTCCGAGGCGGCCGAAAGGGTCGCAGCCAGCGAGGCGGACGTCCAACTCTTCTGGGGCGAGCCGCTCGATGGTGTCCGCGAGCGCATTGCGCGCCTAAAGGCCCTGAGCCGGGAGCTCGACCGGGATCTGCCGCCGCTGGAATTCGGGCTCCGGATCACCACGCTGGTGCGCGACACGACCGAACAGGCCTGGGCCGACGCCGAGGCGAAGGTGGCGGAGATGGCAAAGGGCAACGGCGCCAGCTGGAGCGACCACCGCCGGGCGGTCGCCGTCGGCCAGCAGCGGCTGTTCGACCTGCACCAGGCCGGCGACGTTCTCGACGACAACCTCTACACCGCTCCCGGCAAATATGGCGGCGGCGGCGCCGGCACGACCTGGCTGGTCGGTTCGGCCGAAGACGTCGCGCGGTCGCTGCGCAAGTATCAGGACTTGGGCATCACCCACTTCGTGCTCTCAGATACGCCTTACCTCTCGGAGATCAAACGGCAGGGGAATGACTTGCTGCCGCTCCTGCGCAGTGAGGCCAAGCGGTGGGTCTCGATGAGGAAATTGGTTTCCTGATTCTAAGCAACAAAAAGACTTCGATGCACTGCGCTTATCAGAGCGACTCGTTACCGCGGATCTGGATGAGCCAGTTTCATGCGTCGGAAGTGCTCGCTACGCATCGCACTCTCTTCCACCACCAGACGGTGCTTCTGGCCGAGTGGTGGTGTAGCGACGGAAGAGCACGATACAAGGAGGCTTTTGGCGCCGCGACACGCACCGGGGGTAAACGCCAAGATGCTTGGCGCTAGCACAATTGTGTGCCAGCGCGCGAGTAACAAAGGCACTCCACAAAAAATCAGACGACCTTGAGTCCTGGTTCGGCGTCCTGAAACTTACCGTCCAGCTTTATCGCAACATACAAATCGCCGGCGGCGGCACCAAGTTGCGGCGTCACAACTACACACCATTGCCTGTCCGTGCTCTCAGTAGATTCGTCTTTATCTATTGTTATATCTGCGACTTCCTGAGTACCGTCACCTTTTTTACATGCATACACATACATATCATCACTGAAATTGGATCCTATTATTTTGAGATGCGGCCTAGGGCCTATTACGGGAGAAACCACATTCTTCGGATCCAGCCGCTTAATTTCAATTTTGTTGTCCGACGACATACTAGCCTCCTTAGGCTGTTCATATGTGTTAATCAGTATCGCCCGATCTGCGAGGGATAAAACCGCCCGACCTCGACATCACACCACCGGAACGGGACATAGCGCCGCCCGATCGGGACATTCCGCCTGCTGTTGCCCTTGGGTCATTGGATAGCTCGGTCGCGAGCAGTATCTGCTCCAGCGTCCCCGTTTCAGCGTCGAGCCTCATCGAGACATCAGCCTTGTCGTAGATCCAAACCCGCATATCTGCAGCAAGAGCCCCGATTTGGGAGCCGAGACCCGTTAGTGCCGCCGAACCTGGCGACCGATACAATCTGTCGTAGTCAATATCGTCGTTGGCGTTCCTGGGAGGGGGATCGTCGGGAACAGCCCCATCGCCGTGGACGACGAAGATTGCTGGTCGACCGAGTTCAATGAAAGCTCCCTCGAACGAGAAGGCATAGATTCGCGCCAAGCACGCGTCTTCCGAACTGAGTTGATTCATCAAAAGCCGGTTTGTTCCTAAAGGCGGCACACTTAGTGTGCTATAAATAGGCCGCCCCCTTAGAACCAGATCGCTAAGTGGACGCCCGAACAAGTATACCGCCGATACGCCGAGCAAGGTTTCATTGTCTGCCACGTTTCCCTCCATCGATCTGATTATTCACGCTAACTAATCTCGATAGTAGAAGCTTCTCGCGATAGTCCATCTTCGGAAACTCGAGATAGTCTATCGGCAGGAGTGTGCGCGCAGAGAATACGTGGCTGCGACGCTCGCCGCCTTTGAGGTGCGTGCCGGCATGTACCTCACCGATTCCCCGACGCCTGAAATTTCTGCTGATGATCCCGTTGAATTGGCCGCCACTTTCTGCCTGATCAATCGCGAGCATCGCGCTCACGACGTCGCCATAGTCCAGAAAGTCCGCAGCAAGAGTCCACAAGGTTTCCGCCATATAGCTCCCGACGATGTCTCTCGCATCGAGCAGCGCCTCGACAAACCCATCCGAATTTCGCACAAACGCGCGGTCGAAAGCATTTTGGACCCGCGCCTCGGCGGTTGGATCGAACTCGGCAATATCCGCGAGATCTTCAACGGCGCGCGAAATCAAACCGCGCTCCACCAGGCTTTCATGGAAGATGTCGACAAGGATATCGAACATTGCACCGGTCAGCGGCTGCGAGAGCTCGTGCTCATCCTTCCACCCATGAGCGAACTCGGCCATTGTCCGCTTGTTGCTTGCAGACCGTATTTGACGATGCGGCGAAAATTCTGAAAAGCGCGAGAGACTGTTTGCCCGGTAGAGGTTGCCGCGCGTCTCCTCGAGAACATTGTCGATTACAGACGGAAAATGCATGGCCGCGATCAGCGACACGCAGTCGGAGAAGGCCTCCTGAAAGCCGAGGTATTCGGGGTATTCGGTTCCCGGGCGCGGCACGCCAAGTACGCTGAAAATGATCGCGTGCCCGACCTCGTGGGCGATAACATCGAAATCCAGGGTGAAGGGGAGGATGCGTCCATCCTTCTCGAACTGACTGCCGACCTCAAGAAAGCCGTAACCGTACTGAGCATTGTTCCATTGCGGCAGGATAGAAATTTCCATGCGATCGAAGTGATCGCGAAAATGCCAGACAAGCGACTGCCCGAGATAACGCTCCCACACATCCAGCGTGAACCGGACGCAACCGAAGACATGCGCTGCTTCGAAGCCAGGCATACTAGGCTGAAGGTAGTCGAAGTTGCCGTACTCGTCAGGAACCGCCGGCTCTAAGATCTTTCCCGTCCAGGGAGGCAGATAAATGTACGGCGTCCCCAGCGGCCCACGGTTCACACCGTAAGGACGGGTCTTGCCGACCGGCTCCACAACAAACATGAGTCTGTCAGCTGGTCCCGCTGCTAAACTCCCCAACGGAGATGACACCTCAATAGTCTCGGGACTGGTCCGAGCATGCTCAAAAGGAGGCTGTACAAAAAGTCTGAATCGGGTGCCCATCCACCCCTCCAAAAGACCCTGTATTTGCCAAAGCCGGCCATCGCCGTCCGATGAATTTTAGCACGTCGTAAAGTAGTATTGAAAACAGTTGGCTAAATGTAAAGGGGTATTATGCGTAAAGCTCAACCAACTTCAGGTACCGAAGGTTCTCGCGAATGGAATCCAGATCGGAATCGTGCATGAACCAAAGCCTCATCTCAGCGCCGACTTGAGGCATCCAGCCTTCCAGCACATCGATCGCTCGATCAACCTCGCCGAGCAGCGCATAGGTACAGGCAGCATTGTATTGGATGTTTATGTCGTTTGGGTCGGTTTCCAGAGCGCGGGCCAGCCATTCCAGCGCCCGATCGCTGATACCAAGAAAAGCCAAGGCGGTCGCTCCAAGACAAGCGACGTTAGCGTTTTCCGGATGTAACCGCATTTCCTGCTCAGCCTTCCTGATCGCGATACGAGCGTAGCTCTGTGCCCGGTCTAACTGTCCGAGTGAACGAAAGACGTTCACAAGCATGATGGGTGCACCGTAATCCGCCGGCTTGATTTCCAACGCGCGCTGAAAGTATCTCGCCGCAGGCTCGAATTGCCCCTCGGTGACGCAAAACTCAGCGTAATACCGATTGGCCTCGTGGCAACTCGGGCCGAGTGACAAAGCCTGCTCGAATGCGAAAACCGCCTCGGCGCGATTGCCGGCGACCGCCAATGCAAATCCTCGGGCCGCATGCGCCTCCGCCAGATTCGGATCGATGGCGAGGGCCTTTGCCGTGTTTGAAAGAATGTCATTCACCGAGATCTCCAAGCCAAACTGAGAGCGGAGACGCGCGTCGCAAACCGCTACGCCGGCATAGGCGCGAGCGTAACCTGGATCCAATTCGATCGCCCTTGCAAAGCTCTGCCTAGCCATCAAATGGTTTGATCTCGAGGCGATGTGGTAGTACTCGCGCCCCCTCAAATAGTGCGTGTAAGCCTCCACGCTCTCTGTTGGTGCCTGCTCGATCGCCCGTTTCTCTTCCGGGAGCAACTTGACCTTCAGCTGATCGACGATCGCCTTTGCGATCTCGTCTTGGACTTCGAAGATGTCAGTCAGGTCACGGTCGTAACGCGCGGCCCAGACGTGACCGTCACTTGCCGCCTCGATCAATTCGGCATTGATCCTCACATGGTTGCCGGCCTTGCGGACGCTACCTTCGACGACATAGGCGACGCCGAGTTCTCTGGCGATACGCTGGAGGTTCTCGGTTCGGCCTTTCCACGTGAAGACGGTGTTGCGGCTCAGCACAAACAGACCTGAAACATTCGACAAGTCGGTGATGATGTCCTCAGTGATGCCGTCGCTAAAAAACTCTTGCGCTGCGTCATTGCTGATGTTGGCGAACGGCAGGATCGCAACCGACGGCTTGCTGGATGATGCCTGTGTGTGAGTGCCCACGGCAATATGAAGCTGGTCGCTCGAGCTTTCGTTGCCCCAGTCGGCAAAATAGACATGCACTGGACGCGAGATATTCTTGACGGTCCTCTCGCCCTGGTCGGCAAAGTCGAAACCAAGCTTGTTTCCGACTTCATGACGCACAGGCGCCGAGCAGGCGATGCCGCCGGGAGCAGCGAGCGCTTGCAGCCGCACGGCAACGTTTATGCCATCCCCATGAAAGTCATCTGTATCGAAGACAATGTCACCCAAATTGAGGCCTATCCGGAACGCGATATGTCTGTCCGCTGGAATACCGACGTTGCGCTCCAGCATCCCGCGCTGGATTTCAACAGCGCAGCGTGCGGCGCTGAGCACGCTGCCGAACTCGACCAGGAAACCGTCGCCCATTACTTTGATTATATGCCCGCCGTGACTTGCGACGGCGGGATCAAAGAGCTCTCTGCGATGAAGACGAAGAGCATTTAGCGTGTCCTCTTCGTTGGCCTCCAACAGACGGCTGTAGCCCACCACATCGGCAGCGAGGATAGCCGCCAATCGACGTTCAACATGCTCGGCGCACATGCCCGTCCCCCAACCTACTGGTGGCAACATCACTCAATTCAATCACTAGGCAGCGATGTTGCCGGACGTTTCCATTGCTGACAACTAAAATATGCCCGTGCTGCTAAACCGGCAATTGAGTTGCGACGCGATTTCGAACAGACCGCCTGTGGCGGACCTATCTGCTCCTGATCTCGCGTAATTCTCTGACTGATCATCGCAGGTGCAAAGGCAGTACGCCTTTCAATCTGGTCGCCAAAACCAAGGCACAGGACGGGCAGTCGCTGGCATTAGGCCATCAGACGGGCATATAGATCTGCTGCGCAGCTTCGGCGCCCGTAGGCTTGCCTTGCTTTGTCGCCCTTCCAGCCGCCATGCCGTCAATCGCCACCGGCCTTCGCATCAGCCTTGGGCGGAGCACCATCGCGGTCATCATGGCGGAAATGCTGGGCGCCTATAGCGGGTCGGCCAGATCGTGACCGCGCTAAAGCGAAGATGGATTCGCAAACCGTATGGTCCGCCATTCTCGTCTCATCGCTGACGGGCCCCGCGCTTTACGCCCTGCTGGTGATTGCCAATCGGCGTTTGATCTGGTGGCGATGACATAGACCGACCCGGGCGGAGCACCTACGGGTGGTCCTGAAGGTCATAGGATGCATCTTCGCCAACGGCGTCGACAGCGCCTGCGATTTGATAGTCTCCGTCCGTTGTCAGCGCGGGGCGGCGGTACAACCATGAGGCCGCCCGCTACCATTTTCTATCGACTACCGCGCACACACCCGCTAGATGATCGCGCAACTCACCTTCGCCTCCGTCATCGGAGCCTCGAGACGGTAGCGTCCTCGCCGCCAAGGCGCCGACCTTAGAAGGTCGCCGCACCGCTGCCCCATGGGCCGTGGTGGAAGTCCTTGCCGTCGAGGCGGTCGAAGCCGTGCGCGCCGAAGAAGTCGCGCTGCGCCTGGATCAGGTTGGCAGTGCCGCGGCCCTGGCGGTAGGCGTCGAAGTACGTCAGCGCCGAGGTGAGCGCCGGAACCGGCAGGCCCGCCTGAAGCGCGGCGCCGACGACGCGACGCAGCGCCGGCAGCGATTCCTTGACCATGTCGGAGAAGGCAGGCGTCACGATCAGGTTGGCAACGTCAGGCGCCTTCGTGAAGGCCGAGGTGATCTCATCGAGGAACTGCGAGCGAATGATGCAGCCATCGCGCCAGATCTTGGCAATGACAGGCATCGGCAGCGACCAGTTGAACTCGCGCGACGCTTCCGCCATCACCGCAAAGCCCTGTGCGTAGGCACCGATCTTGGCGGCGAACAGAGCCAGTTCCAAGTCCTTGACCAGCTCGGGACCGTAAGCGATCGGGAACTTGTATTCCGGCTTGCCAAAGATCTTTTCGGCGGCTTCGCGCTCGGTCTTCATCGACGACAGGCTGCGGGCGGCAACCGCCGCTTCGATCGCCGTTGCCGGAATGCCCATGTTCTGCGCTTCGATCGCCGACCACTTGCCGGTGCCCTTCTGGCCGGCCTTGTCGAGGATCATGTCGACCATCGCACCGCCGGAGATCGGGTCGGTCGCGGCCAGAACCTTTTCGGAAATCTCGATCAGGTAGGAGTTCAGGCGGCCCTTGTTCCAGTCGCCGAAGATGCCGGAGATGTCCTTGGCGCTCTTGCCGAGACCGTCGCGCAGGATGCCGTAGATTTCGGCGATCATCTGCATGTCGGCATATTCGATGCCGTTGTGGATCGTCTTGACGAAGTGACCGGCGCCGTCATTGCCGAGCCAGGCGACGCACGGGTCACCCTTGTACTTGGCGGCAATCGAGGTCAGCACCGGCTCGACGCGCTTCCACGAGTCTTCGGTACCACCGACCATGATCGACGGGCCATGGCGCGCACCTTCCTCGCCGCCGGACACACCCATGCCGATGAAGGTCAGTTCGGTGTTCTTCAGCCGGTCGAAGCGGGCGATCGTGTCGCGGAAGTTGGCGTTGCCGGCATCGATCATGATGTCGCCCTTGGAGAGATAAGGACGCAGGAGCTCCATCTGCTGATCGACGGCTTCACCGGCCTTGATCATGATGATGATCGGGCGCGGCGGACGGATCGCCTCGACGAACTCCTCGATCGTCTTGCAGGGAATGATCTGCTTCTTCAGATCGCCCGCACTTTCGTAGAACTCATCCGTTTTCTCAGGAGTACGGTTGAATACCGCGATCTTGTTCCCTTTTTCCGCGATGTTGAGCGCCAGGTTGGAACCCATGACCGCAAGGCCGATCAGCCCGATTTCTGCCTTTTCCATAGTGCCTCTGCATTTGAAGGCGTTCGAATTTATCAGAACGCGAGTTGGACCTTCATCGACTTCGTACGGTCGCCAGCGGCTTCGAATGCGCTAACGGCATCCTCGATCGCATAGGTGCCGGTCAAGAGAGGCTTGAGATCGACCCGTCGCTGATTGATGAGATCGACGGCCAAACCAAACTCCTCGTGGAAGCGGAAAGTACCCTTCATCTCGATTTCCTTGGCGACCACCATGTTCTGCGGGATCGACACGTCTCCACCGAGTCCCAATTGAACAAGCGTGGAGCGCGGACGAAGAACCTCTAGGCCGGAGCGGACAGCACGCTCATTACCGGACGCTTCGAACTGAACGTCGAAATATCCCTTGTTGGCGGAATAGGCCGAGAGCTCCTCCGGATTATTAGCAACGTTGATGACGCGATCGGCTCCGATCTCGAGAGCCTTCCCGAGTACCGTGTCCATCACATCTGTCGCGACAACTTCGCGCGCGCCATGCGCACGCGCCGCGATGATGGCGAGTGCGCCGATCGGGCCGCAGCCGGTCACCAGAACGCGCTTCCCGAGAAGCGGTCCGGCGCGATTAACCGCATGCAATGTGACCGCGAATGGTTCCGCCATGGCTGCCTCATTGATCGAGACGCCGCTGGCAACCTTGTGGCACTGCCAGGCTTCCGCAACGAGGCGCTGGCGGAAAGCGCCCTGGATGTGCGGCATCGGCATCGCCGAGCCGTAGAAGCGCATGTTGAGGCAATGGTTCTGCTCGCCGCGCAGGCAGTATTGGCAGGTATTGCAAGGCCGGCTTGGCGACACCGCCACCCGATCACCGACAGCGAGATGAGAGACGCCTGTTCCAAGCGCCCTGACCGTTCCAGCCACCTCGTGGCCGAGGATCATCGGCTCGCGAACGCGCACCGTGCCGAAGCCGCCATGATTGTAGTAATGCAGGTCAGAGCCGCAAATGCCGCCTGCCTCTATGGCGATTTCCACCTGACCGGCTGAAACCGTTTCGACTTCGCGTTCTTCGACCCGCAGATCCTTGGCCGCATGAATGACGACTGCTTTCATGATGGGTTCCTCACACGACAGGGGTCGGCAAAGACTTGCCGGCGAAATGCGCAGCGAGATTGTCGCGCACGAGTTGGCCCATTGCCCTCCTGGTTTCGACCGTGCCGGATCCGTGATGCGGCTGCAGCACCACATTGTCGAGCTCCAGAAAGCGCGGATCGATCGTCGGCTCGTTGAGGAAAACATCGAGACCAGCGGCCTTGATCGCGCGGTTTCGAAGCGCGGCAATGAGAGCGTCTTCATCGACGGTCGAGCCGCGCGACACGTTGATGAGAATGCCTTCCGGCCCCAGAGCCTCGAGCACCTTGCCATTGATGATGTTTTTCGTTGCATCACCACCCGGAACAATGACCACGAGAAACTCCGACCATTTCGCCAGGGCAATCAGATCCGGCTCGTGCGAGAAGGAAACCTGCGTCTGTGGGTTGCGCGAGAAATAGCGGATATCGCATCCGAATGCGGCAGCGCGCTGGGCAATGGCCTGGCCGATGCGGCCCATGCCGACGACCCCGACCCGCTTGCCACTGACGCGCGTGACGAGCGGCATCGCGGTCTTTCCCCACAGTCCCGAACGCACCATGGCGTCGCCATGTGGTATCAGCCGCGCGGCTGACAGAAGAAGGCCGAGCGCCATGTCGGCAACGTCTTCCGACAGGACGTCTGGCGTATTGGTAACGCGAATGCCGTTCTCGCGTGCATGCGGCAGGTTCACCGCATCGGTGCCAACACCATAAACGGAAACCACTTCGAGCTTCGGAAGGCTCTGCATCAGTTCGGCGGAGGCACCGAGTTCACCGCGCGTGGCAATGGCACGGATATTGGCGCCGACATCCTTGAGGTAGGCGTCGCGGTCGCTAGCCTCGTACAGCCTGTGGACGACGTACCTGTCTTCAAGATCGACCATGTCCCATTCCGGATAGGGGCCGGCGAGTAGAATTTCGGGCTTGGACATGCTTCCTCCGTTATTTTCTGGATAGTTCGCTTTGCCGTTTGGACAGCGAGGCCAGGGACGCCATGGCGATCGAGACGATGCGTTCGATCGTCTGGTCGATTTCGATGGTGACGACATCCCGCTCTCCCCTTGGCAGTTCAAGGGTTGCGAACTGGCTGTCGAGCAGCGAAAGCGGCATATAGTGTGCCTTACGGCCGCTCATTCGCGCAGCAAGCGTGGCGCGATCGCCCTGCAAGAATATGAACGTGATTGGTCGACCTGCCCGCAATCGCAAAAGGTCGCGATAGGACTTCTTCAAGGCCGAGCAGGAGATCACCGTTCCCTCCATGGCCGCCAGCTCTTCGCCAAGCACTTCCAGCCACGGCCACCGGTCATCATCGCTGAGCGCAACGCCCGAGCTCATCTTCGCGACATTGCTTTCGGGATGGCGGCTATCGCCCTCGACGAAGCGATAGCCAAGTTGCGAAGCCAGCATCTTTCCGACAGATGTCTTGCCACACCCGGAGACGCCCATAACAACGATGGGCCCGAGGCCCGCGTCCCCGTTAGAGGCAGGTTGTGATGCCACCATCGACATAGAGAGTGTGTCCATTCACAAATGAGGATGCCCTGCCGGAAAGGAAGACGGCAGCGCCAACGAGCTCGTCGACATTGCCCCAACGGGCGGCCGGCGTGCGCTTTTCAAGCCAGGCGGAGAACTCGGCATTGTCGACGAGCGCCTGATTGAGCGGTGTCTTGAAATATCCGGGCGCGATCGCGTTGATCTGGAGCCCATACTTGGCCCAGTCGGCACACATGCCCCGCGTCAGGTTTTTCACCGCTCCCTTTGTCGCCGTGTAGGGGGCGATGCCAGGACGAGCGAGTTCGCTCTGCACCGATGCGATGTTGATAATCTTGCCTTCGCCACGCTTGATCATGTGGCGGGCGACTGCCTGACCGACATAGAACACGCTCGACACATTGGTCTTCAGCAACTGCTCCCAACGATCCGCTGGAAAGTCCTCCAGCGGCGTCCGGAATTGCATGCCTGCATTGTTGACGAGAATGTCGACCGGTCCGATCTCGCGTTCGATCTTTCCGACGCCGTCTTCGACGGCCTTCGCGTCGGTGACATCGAAATCGGCTGTGGCAACCAGATGGCCGGCATTGCCGAGATCCCTGGCCGCCGCAGACAGCTTCTCCGGATCCCGCCCGTTGAGCACAATGCTCGCGCCGTGCTTGGCAAGCCCCGTAGCCAGCGCGAGCCCGATGCCCTGAGAGGATCCCGTTACAAGAACCCTCTTTCCTGAAAGATCAAAGAGCGGATAAGTCATTGTCTGTTCCTCAGTGCCACGTCGGCTCAGGCCTCGACTACCAGGCCCTTCGCTTTCAGCACAGCTTCGAGATTGGACACCTCTACGACCGATTTTCCGGCCTTGTAGGCGGCGATATAGCCTGCTTCGGCATCCTCGCGTGCCTGCGACAGCTTGGCAACGTCGCGGACCTCATTCTTCCTGACCACAACCAGACCATCGGCATCACCAACGATGATGTCACCTGGGTTGATGATCTCGTCCCCAATCGTGATCGGCTCGTTGGTTGCTCCGAGCGTCTCCTTCACGGTGCCCTTGATGCAAACGCTCAAGGAGAAGACCGGGAAGCCGAGTTCGCGAAGCTGAACCGTGTCGCGCACGCCCGTATCGGTCACCAGACCGCCGATGCCCTTTGCAAGGCAGGCGTTTGCCAGCACATCACCGAAAGAGCCTGCTTCTTCATACTCGCCGGCTGACACCACGATGATGTCGCCAGGCTGAGCATAGTTGATCGCGACCTGAAGCATGATGTTGTCGCGCGGCGCGCACTTCACTGTAAATGCGGGACCGCAGAGCTTCATGCCGTGATCGACGGGCTTGATGCGCGACGAAAGCGCACCCTTCCGGCCCTGTGCCTCGTGGATCGTGGCAGGCGAAAACTTGGCGATTGCCGCGATCTCGTCCTTGGACGGACGCTCGATCTTCTGGTTCAGCTTGATCATTTTTTCCTCCTTGGCGGGGCAGACGACTTGGATCTGCTCGGTGCTGCCCAGCGTCTTATCAGCGGGGCAATCCATCGCACAAATATATGTTCTCGATGCCAGCTATAACTTGCCTGTATACGAAACAATGCGCGCGCCAGTTCGGTGTACGGGCGATACGTTCGCCGAAACACAACGCGCCGAGATCGTGAGATGAAGGGCGAAGAGGCGGCCAGACCCTAGTGCAGAATCTGGCTGAGGAAGAGCTTCGTGCGCTCGTGCTGTGGATTGTCGAAGAACTCGGCTGGCGAGTTCTGCTCGACGATCTGCCCCTGGTCCATGAAGATGACGCGGTTGGCGACCTGGCGTGCGAAGCCCATTTCGTGGGTAACGCAGAGCATCGTCATGCCTTCTTCCGCAAGGCCAACCATCGTATCCAGGACTTCCTTGATCATCTCAGGATCGAGTGCCGAAGTCGGCTCGTCGAACAGCATGATCTTCGGGTTCATGCACAGCGAGCGGGCGATTGCGACGCGCTGCTGCTGACCACCTGATAGCTGGCCCGGATACTTGTTCGCCTGTTCCGGGATCTTGACGCGCTTGAGGAAGTGCATGGCAACTTCCTCGGCCTGCTTCTTCGGCATCTTGCGTACCCAGATCGGCGCCAGCGTGCAGTTTTCCAGGATCGTCAGGTGCGGGAAGAGATTGAAGTGCTGGAACACCATCCCGACTTCGCGCCGGACTTCGTCGATCTTCTTCAGATCGTTGGTGAGTTCCACGCCATCGACGATGATGCTGCCCTTCTGGTGCTCTTCCAGCCGGTTGATGCAGCGGATCATCGTCGACTTGCCGGAGCCCGACGGGCCGGCGATGACGACGCGCTCGCCGCGCATGACCTTGAGGTTGATATCGCGCAGCACGTGAAAATCGCCGTACCACTTCTGAACATTGACGAGATCAGCTGCGGGGAACGTGTCTGACATAGGTTATCCGATATGGCTGGCTTAACGGGTGCGGTTGACGGCCGACAGGAACGAGCGCACTTCGGACGGCGCATCTTCGGAGAAGAAGGCAGCGGGCTCGCCGTTGAACTTGAGCTCGCCCTTCTTCAGGAACCAGATCCGATCCGACACTTCGCGGGCAAAACCCATCTCATGGGTGACGCACATCATCGTCATCCCCTCCTCCGACAGCTTCCGGAGCAACTTGAGAACTTCGCCGACCATCTCCGGATCAAGCGCGCTCGTCGGCTCGTCGAGAACGAGGACGCCGGGCGTTAGGACGAGCGACCGCGCAATAGCCACACGCTGCGACTGACCGCCGGAAATATCGGCTGGAAGCGATTTGGCCCTGTCGGCAAGGCCGACACGCGTGAGCATGTCCATCGCAGCCGGTGCCGCTTCCTTTCGTGACTGCCCGCGAATTCGCTGCAGAGGCAGCATGACATTTTCGAGCACCGTCAGATGCGGGAAAAGGTTGAACTGCTGGAAGACGAAACCAATACCTGTCCGCAATTTGTTGACGTCGACGCCCGCCGCATGGATGTCGGCGCCATCGATCGTGATCTTGCCTTCCTGGATCGGCTCCAGCCGATTAACGGTGCGCGCAAGCGTCGACTTGCCCGACCCTGATGGACCACACAAGACAACCGTGCTGCCCTTCGGCACGGTCGCCGAAATCGAGGTCAGGACCCGAACCGCGCCGAACCACTTCGAGACATTGCTGAACTCGATCATGCCAGGGCCTCCACGAAAACACGTCCCGTCCGTCTCTTGGCGATACGGCGTTCGAGCCAGTTCGTCGCCTGCGAGAGACAAAAGCACAGGATGAAGTAGGTCGCAGCCAGAATGCCGAAGATCTGCAGCGGCTTGGTCACTTCGTTCGAGTTGACCTGCAACATCACATAGGAGAGTTCCGAGACCGCGATGATCGAGCCGAGCGAGCTTTCCTTGATGATCGTCGTCAGCTGATTGATGATGCCCGGGATCACGTTGAAGAGTGCCTGCGGCAGCACGACGCGAAAGGTCGTTGGGATGTAGCCCAGCCCCAAGGCCTTGGCGGCCTCCGCCTGCCCTTTCGGCAGGCCCTTGATGCCGGCGGCCACGATCTCACCGAGATAGGCGGTCTGATAGATCACGATGGCGACGACGAGCGTGACCGTCGCATCGATGGGAAAGCCCGTCAGCATCGGCAGCGCGAAATAAGCCCAGAAGATCAGCATCAGCAGCGGTATCGCCCGCACCGAATGCACGAATCCAGCAGCCAGCCTCTGCAGCCAGACCACATTTCCTGTTCGCGCCAAGGCGACGAGAACGCTGCACGGAAATGTCGCGAAGAGGCTGACAAAGGAAATGATCAGGGTGAGCGCGAGGCCACCAAGCTTACCGTGCGGATATTCGCCGATAAGCAGCATCAATCCATATTCTCGGAGAATTTCCAACATCACTTGACCCGCAACTGGAAGCGCTTTTCGAGCAGGGAAGATACCCACATGATGGCGAAGGAAATCACCATGTAGATGAGCGTGGTGATCCCGTAGGCTTCGAAGATCCGGAACGACTGTTCCTCGACATAACGCGCTTGATAGGAAAGCTCCGCGACGCCGATTGCAGCACCAAGACTGGTCGCCTTGAACAGGATCAGCGTCTGGCCGAGAAGCGCCGGCAAGGCGAGCCTCCAGGCCTGCGGCAGGATCACCCACCGCATTGCGCCGAGATAAGTCAGCCCGATCGACCTTGCGGCCTCCATCTGCGCCGGGTGTATCGAGCGCAGCCCGCTGCGGAAGTCTTCCGACATATAGGCGGCCTTGTTAAGAGCAAGGGCGACGATCGCATAGCCCATCTCCGCCCCGATGTCGTTCAGGAAATCGTTGATGGAGTCGGGCAGGATAACGGCAAAACCGAAATACCAGACGAACAGCTGGATCAGGATCGGCACATTGCGGTGGTACTCGACGAAGGCTGCGACGAGGAAATTGGTTGGCTTGAATTCGGTCGCCCGGATGACGGTGACGATGATCGCCAGAACCAGTCCGAAGACCCAGGAGACAACGAAGAGTATCATCGTTGTCTCCAGGCCCTGCAGGATCATGTCTAGATACTGGCCCTGCAGGACCTTGCCGAAGTCGAGTTGGTAACCCATGCAATTAGGCCTTGGTCGATTAGTTCGTAAACCAGGTTTCCTGGGGCTTGCCGAATTGGAACTTGCGCGTCGACTTTAGGTCGGAATCCTTACCAAGCCACTTGTCGTAGAGCTTCTGGCCCTCGCCAGATGTTTCCAGCTGAGCAAGAAAATCGTTGGCGGCCTTCACCAGTTCCGGCGACCCTTTGCGGAACGCAAAGCCTGACGGCATCGAGAGCAGCGGCTCATCCAGGAAGCGGAGTGCCTTGATGCCATCGCCGGCATTTCGTTCCACCGCCTTGCCCTCGGAATAACGGTAGACGGTCGCCTTCACCTTCCCCTGCTGAAGAGCCAGGAACGAGGCGGCACTCGTCTCGAATGACAGCACGCGCGCGTCCGGCAGGCGCTTTTCGGTGAGCGGGATCAGAACCGAGCCCTTCACAAGCCCGATACGCTGACCCGAGAGATCATCGACCTTCTTGATGTCGGACTGATCGAGAACGACGAAATTGAAATCCTCGGCAATATAGGCGCCGCTGAAATCGACCTGCTCGGCGCGTTCCTTGCTGTAGCTCAACAAGGAGGCAAGCACGTCGACACGGCCCTGCACCAGCTCAGCCATGCGGGTCTGCGGCGAGACAGGCACCAGTTCGGCGGTCACCCCGATCGACTGGGCAAACTGCCGGCAGATGTCGATCTCATAGCCTGCAGGCTCTCGCGTCTTGGGGTCCTGGAAGCCGAGCGGTGGCGAATTCGTCAGAACGCCGCAGGTGATCTTGCCGGCCTTCTTCACGTCGTCCAGCTGGCTTGCGGAAACGGAATGGGTCAAAGCCGCCAGTCCGATAACGGAAACGGCAAGCAGTTTCTTGAAGCTCATGATGTCCTCCTACTGAGCGTCCTCTCGCTGACTAACCGTTTAAGTGGGTTGCGCTATTCTCACAAATATATATTGAAGATGGCTATTATAAAAATCCGTTATGGGGACATCGCAAAGAGCGTGGCACTCGATCTCCTTAAACTGCGCTATTTCTCGAAGATCGCCGAGTTCGGCTCGTTCACGCGCGCCGCGCATGAGCTGGGCGTGGCCCAACCTGCGCTCAGCCTGCACATGCGCTCTCTTGAAGAGCAACTTTCAGTTCAACTGCTGACCCGTACGCCCCGCGGGGTTGTCGTGACCGAAGCGGGAACGACATTGCTGGCGCATACCCAGGCCATCCTCAAGGCTCTCGATCAGGCCGAGGCAGCAACAAAGGAACAGGCGAAAAACCCTAGCGGTGACGTTTCCCTCGGCGTCCTTGCGTCGATCGCGCCCCTGATTGCCTTGCCCGTTCTGAAGATTTGCGAGGAACGGTTTCCGAAAATCCGCCTGACGATCAGCGAGGGTGACAGCCAAACCCTGCGCGCAGCCATTGAAACCAAGGCGCACGATCTTGCAGTCAACCTTGGTGAGGTCGCACGCCCGACGGCATCTCCTCTCTTCGACGAGATGCTTTACGCCGTCGGCCCTGCCGGACATTTCGCCGAGGACGGTTCCTCCATTTCGATCAGCCAGGCGCTCGAACTTTCGCTCATTCTCCCGACGCGCCGGCATGGCATCCGCATTCTGCTTGAACGCGAGGCGCTCATTCTCGGAAAGACCATCAACATCGCGCGGGAGATCGAGGGACTTGCAAGTACCAAGGCCGCAATCGGTGCCGGCTTCGGCTTTACCGTGCTTGGGCGCGGAGCGGTCTTCGAAGATGCCCGGAGGGGTGCCTTGTCGGTGCGTCCGCTCGCTGGCAAAGGGTTCACGCGACGTCTGGTTCTCGACAGTCCCGTCGATCACCCGCAAACCAAGGCCGTCCTCGAGGTCAGGAATATCCTGCTCGAAGTCGTGCTCAGACTCGGCGAGCAGGGAAACTGGTCGTGCGTTGCACCAAAGCAGGCGTAAGAGCCGACAGACAGTCAAGGTCACAGAAGCGCATGAGGAGACGGCGGAACGATCCGCCGTCTCCTTTGTCTCGTGGGAGGATCAGGAAGGTTCTAGGCGATCAGCCGATCAGGGAATCGGATCGAACTTCAGTTCGGAGAGCGGCACCACCTTGTCGGTGCGGGTCATCTTGTATTCGGTGTTCGGCCCAAGCCAAGTATCCCAGATCTTGTTGATCTCGCCTGCATCGTCGAGTTTGTGCAGGATCTCGTTGACCTTCGCGGTCAGTGCCGGCTGGTCCTTCTGCATGCCGATACCGATCGGCTGATACAGCATCGGATCGTCGATCATGCGCATCTTCTTGCCGCGCACCTGGGATTCGTTGACGAGCTTGGTGATGGTCATCGTATTGGCGACCATGCCGCGCGCCTTGCCCTGCTGTAGGGCGAGATAGGCGGAGCCGGTGTCCTGAAAGGTCAGCGGTTCGGACTTGTTGAGCTTGATCGACAGTTCCGAGGTCGATCCCTTGCTCGAGGCCAGCCGCTGCCCCTGGTAATCCGCTTTCGTCTTGCCCTGGTCGTCGGCAGGAACCATCAACATTTCCTTGGCGACATAATAGGGGTCGCTATATTGGATTTGCTCTGCGCGGCTCTGCGTATAGGCCAGATTGGCGACCGTGATGTCGACGCGGCCGAGCTTGACTTCCGATACGCGGGCCTCGACCGAGATCGGCTTGATCTCCGCCGTGACACCGAGTTCGCGCGCGACCGCCTTGCACAGATCGACGTCGAAGCCGACCATCTCGCGTGTTTTCAGATCTGGAGAAGAAAAAGGAGGAACGTCGGCATAAGTCGCGCAACGCAGCGTCTTGTTGGTAAGGATCGAGCCAAGCTCATCAGCCTTTGCAGGCAGCGCGGCGGCGCCGGCAAGCATCAGGCCCACTGTAATGCATTTCCAGTTCATTGCTGTTCTCCGTTGTTATGAAGGCTTGTCCGTCAGTGCCGCAGATCTGAGAGGAAACGCTGCGCGCGCGGGTGGCGGGGATTCTTGAAGAAATCTTCTGGTGTCGCGGTCTCGAGGATCTCGCCAGCGTCGATGAACCAGATGCGGTCTGCGACATCGCGCGCAAAATTCATCTCGTGCGTGACGCAGAGCATGGTCATTCCCTCAGCCGCGAGGCTCTTCATGACCGCCAACACTTCACCAACCATTTCCGGATCAAGCGCGCTGGTCGGCTCGTCGAAAAGCATGACCGGCGGTTCCATGGCGAGCGCGCGTGCAATCGCCACGCGTTGCTGCTGTCCACCGGAAAGCTGGGCTGGGAAGGCATTCGCCTTATCCGCCAGGCCGACGCGATCGAGGAGCTTGAGTGCCTTCTCGCGGGCAACGCTTGCTGGCACGCCCTTTATCTTGATCGGCGACATCGATACGTTTTCGAGCACCGACAGATGCGGAAATAGATTGAAACTCTGGAAGACGAAGCCGATCCGGCTACGCAGCCTGTTGAGCTCGGACGCACGCATCTTTGCGTGGATATTCTGCCCCTCGAATTCAATCGCGCCGCTGTTGATCTCCTCCAGCCGGTTGACCGTACGGATCAATGTCGATTTTCCCGAACCCGAAGGTCCGCAGATAACAACCACTTCGCCGCGCTTGACCTCGGCATCAATGTTCTTGAGCACCTGGTAATCACCGTAGCTCTTGCTGACGGCTTCAAGGCGAATGGCCTGCCCATCCTGCGGCTTAGACTGAGGCGCGGTCATAGTTGCTCCGTGATTGTCTTGAGAGGCATGCTTTGCGCGGGAAGGCGGACGTTGACCGGCCCGGCGCGGCGGCGCGCGATGCGTTTTTCGACGCTATTGGCAACAAAGGTCAGCGTCCAGCAAAGCACGTAGTAAACAAGTGCAAGCACCAGGAAGACCTGGAAGGGCTGCGTCAGCAACTGGTTGTTGACCTGGCTTGCGGCGAAGGTCAGATCCGGAACGTTGATGACATAACCGAGCGTCGTATCCTTGATCGTCGAGACGAAAGTCGAGATCATGCTCGGGATCATGTTGTAGAGCGCCTGCGGGAGAATGACATAACGCATCGCGCCCATGTAGCTGTGACCGAGTGCGCGAGCGGCGTCCATCTGCCCCTGCCCGAGAGAAACGATTCCGGCCCGCACCACCTCGCTCAGGAAAGCGCCTTCATAAATCACGAGTGTCACCAGCATGATCCAGAAGCTCGGAACGTCGGCTCCCGTCCAGAGCGGCACGACGAAGTAGCACCACAGGATGAGCATAAGCAGCGGCACGCCACGCGTGACGTAAACGAGACTGGTCACCGGCCACTTCAGGAGCCGGAACCTCGAGAGGCGGGCAAGAGCCAGAAGAATGCTCAGCGGGAAGGCAAGGGCAATGGCAAGAGCGGACAGAACGAGGGTGTTCGCCAGGCCGCCAAGCGGGCCATTCGGATATTGGCCGATCAACAGCAGCAGCCAGTAATCCTTGATGATGTTGACGATATCCTGGATCATCGGCGTACCCTCAGGACGGGATCGGCGCGCATCGAGATGGCTGCGCCCGCGCCCATGATGATGAGAGAGAAGAACAGGTAGATCACCGTGCCGATCAGATAGATCTCGAACGTCCGGAAACTGACATTGTCGATCTCCTTGATGGCATGGGTCAGTTCCGACGCACCGACGACGATGGCAAGACTGCTGTTCTTGAAGAGGGAAACGGAATGATTGATGAGTGGCGGCAGCGCATTGCGGACACCTTGCGGCATGATGACGAAGCGCATGGCTGAGACATAGCCGTGCCCAAGCGCTTTCGCCGCCTCCATCTGACCGGGGCTTACCGCCCGAAGGCCGGAGCGAAGGTCTTCGCTGAAATAGGCGGCCTGGCAGAGCCCCAGGCCGATGACCGCGAAGATCGCCTCGGCATTGTGGTCGGCCAGCCATCCGGTCACCGCATCCGGCATCAGGGTATAGATGCCGAAATACCAGAGCATCAACTGCACAAGCGTCGGGACGTTGCGGTGGTAGGAGACATAGGCCTTCACAACAGGTTCGGCGAAGCGGAGCGAAGAAATCCTGAGACCCAAGAGCAGGATCGCAAGCGTCATCGCCAGACCCCAGGAGCCGATGTAGATGACGAAGGTCATCTCGACGCCATGCACGAGCATGGAAATATAGTCAGGGTTGGAAAGGATCGCCGAGAGATCGAACCCGCTCACGACCTTGCCCTCTCGTCAGGCTTTTCGCCAGCTGGCGCCTGAGGCTTTGCGGTCTGCAGGCCACCCATCACCTGAAGTGTCGGGGTGATCTCCAAATGGCCGATATTGACGGCAACCGGCGCAGCAATCGCGAAGGCGATCGCGTCAGCAATATCGCTTGCCTGCGGCAACTCAAAGCCGTCGATGAAGCGTTCGCGCACGCTCGGATCGTTACCATGCACGTGGTTGAAGATATCGGTCGCAACGCGACCCGGGCAGACTTCCGTTACACGGACGCGCTTGCCGAAAGCGTCGATACGGAGCTGGTTCGACAACATGGCAACGCCAGCCTTGACGGCGTGATAGGTCGAGTTGCCGCCAAAGTTATAGTTTCCGGCGATCGACGAAATATTGACGACGTGTCCACGGTCGCGTGCGACCATGCCCGGGACGATGAGGCGGCAGATATGCAGGACAGCACGGAGATTGACGTCGACAAGCAGGTCGATATCGCTCTCGTCGGCCTCAAGGAATTTCTTCGGACGATCGACACCTGCATTGTTGACGAGGATGTCGAACTCGACGCGACCAGCAAGGTCAGCAATTGCCTGACGGTCGGTGACGTCGATCGCATGCACAATGCATCCGGTGCGGGCAGCAAGTTCACTCAACGCTTTCTCGCTGCGAGCGATCGCATGCACCTGGATATTCTCGCGGCGAAAGCGCTCCACCACTGCTGCGCCGATACCGGACGACGCTCCTGTCACCAATGCTGTCTTGTAATCTGCAAAAGGCATCTCGGTTCCCTTTTTTGTTGGCTCGGACCTTAGCGGAGCTTTCGACCCTTGCCTAAGACCGATTATTTCTGACCTAATAAGCAAGTCTTATGGACCCGAGCGGCTCTCTCCCGGACACCAAGTTCGGGCCATTACCGACGGGGATGGCAAGCCGCGTGCGTTGCAAAAGCTGCCGGCGACAGTAAGATCAGAGCCCCAAAGCATTGGAACGCCCCGCCCCAGATGGATATCAAACGCCTCAAATCCTTCATCGTCATCGTCGATAGCGGTAGCATCACGCGGGCCGCCGATATTCTGCATCTCGCCCAGCCCGCACTAAGCCAGCAACTGGCAGCGCTCGAAGACCATTTCGGACAGAAACTGCTCATTCGAAGCCAGCAGGGGGTGAGCATGACCGATGCCGGTCACGCGGTTTACCGTCATGCGCAGATCATTCTGAGGCAAATGGAACAGGCCCAGGCGGATGCGTCGGCCGCTGGAAATTCGCTTGCAGGCAGAGTTTCGGTCGGGTTGGTTCCCTTCAGCAGCGCGGCAATGCTTTCCGTCGAACTGCTCGCCGAGACTCGCAAGCGTCATCCGGGCATTCTCCTGCACCTGACCGAAAGTGTCGGCCAAACCTACAGTCAGCTAATCATGAACGGTCGCCTGGAAATGGCGCTCATCCATGGTGTCGGTCCGATCAAGGGTGTGCGTTTCGAGCCGATTCTCAGCGAGGAATTTTATCTCGTCGCGCCAAAAGATTTTGCAATCGAGGCGGATGCGAAGCCGGTTCCGGTCAGCGCCCTGGACGGCATCCCACTCCTGCTGCCGCCCTCTTATAATTTCGTGCGTCGTGCCATCGAGACCGCATTTACGCGCAGCAGAATCAATCTGAAAGTGGTCGCCGAAGTCGAAGTTGTCCGTACGCTTGCTCGCGCCGTCTCAAGCGGCCTTGGAGCAACCATCATGCCCAAAGCCATAGCCGACCGCATCGTCACCGAATCCAACGAGCCCCTGGTACGCCGGCTTATTTCCCCTCGGATCGAGGAAACACTTTCCCTATGTACGTCCGATCAGAACGCGTTGTCTGAACCTGCTCTTGCGGTTCGCGCCATCCTTATCGAACTGACCGAGCGCCTCAACGCGTAGGAGCCCGCCGGCGCGGGCTCCATTTGCTTGCATCAACGCATTTCGTCGCAGAACTGCGCGATCCGAGCGCAGCCTTCGCGAAGCATCTCCATGCTCGTCGCGTAGGAGATGCGAAAATAGGGGCTCATGCCATAGGCCGCACCCTGAACCGTCGCGACATGGTGCTCATCCACCAGAGCCATGACGAAATCGACATCGCTTCCGATCTTGCGCCCGCCCTTGGTCGTCTTGCCGATCAGGGATGCCATGTTGGGGTAGACGTAGAAGGCGCCTTCGGGCTTGTGGCAGCGAAGGCCATCGATCCCGGAGAGCCTATCGACCACGAAGTCGCGACGTTCCTGATAGATCGCTGCCCGCTCCTTGAGAAGATCCTGGGGACCGTTCAAGGCGGCGATCGCTGCGGCCTGCACGACCGTGGAAATACCGCCACTATTCTGGCCATTGACGTTGCTGATGGCGCCGATCAGTTCCTTGGAGCCGCTGGCGCAGAAGCCGAGCCGCCAGCCGGTCATGGCATAGGCCTTCGAAACGCCGTTCATCGTCAGCACCCTCTCGTGAAGCCGCGGCTCCACCTCTGCAATGGTGCAGAACTCGAAATCATCGTAGACGAGGTGCTCGTAGATATCGTCGGTGAGGATCCAGACGTTAGGGTGGCGCAGCATCACTTCGGCAATCGCCGCCATCTCAGCCCGCGAGCAAGCCGCACCGGTCGGATTATTTGGGAAATTCAGGAGTAGCCACTTGGTGCGTGGCGTGATCGCTGCCTCCAAATCTTCCGCGCGCAGCTTGAATCCGGACTTTTCGAAGCACGGTACCGCGACCGGCACGCCACCTGCGAACTTGACGATATCGGCGTAGCTTACCCATGATGGCGTCGGGATAACGATCTCGTCGCCTGGATTGCAGGTCGCGAGCATCGCATTGAAGATAACCTGCTTGCCGCCACCGGATACGATGATCTGGCTGGCGTCGTAGTCAAGATTGTTATCGCGCTTGAATTTCCGCGATATCGCCGTCTTCAGAGCAAGCGTCCCATCCATCGGCGGATATTTCGTGTCGCCGCCAAGGGCCGCGGCATGAGCCGCCTCGATCGCGTGAACCGGCGTCGCAAAATCCGGCTCACCGGAAGACAGGCTCACGACCTTGATGCCCTTGGCAGCGAGTTCGCGGGCGCGCTGCGTCATCGCAGCAGATGCAGAAATGGAAACGTTCTTCAGGCGATCGGCTATGGAGGACATGGTCAGATCTTTCACTTTCGGGAAGACAAGTAGCGTAAAGTCAGGTGGAACGGGTCAGGACGCCAGTTCAGATACCGATGCAAGCTCGGCGCCGACGTGATTGATTTCACTTCGAATAAGCCTTGCGAGCTCGAGAGACCCGGGTGTATCGCTATGAACGAGAATGGACCGCGCCGGCATGCTGATCACCGTTCCGTCGATCGCCGCGACCGTTCTATCCAGCAAGAAGCGGCGCACGCGGGCGCGAACGGAAGCTTCGTCCTTGACGAGAGCGCCGGGAAGTCCCCGGGGGACAAGTTTCCCCGACGCATCGTAGGCACGATCAGCAAGGAAAAGTGCAAGTGTCCGAAGACGCGCGCGCTTGGCCGCGCGTTCGATCTCGCTGTCCGGCGTGACGAAAACCACCAGTCGGTCATCGACCCTGGCGATCGCATCCATCATCAGGTCCGCAAGTTTAGGATCGCGGTTGACCATGTTGCCCATCGCCGCATGGAAGGAAAAGTGGCCGACCGTCATACCCTGTGCCCTGGCAATCGCCTGAAGGGCGCCAAGCTGGTAGACCATCTGCTGACGAAGTTCGTCGGGCTCGAAGGCTATCTCACGGCGGCCAAAACCTGCCCTGTCCGGCAGTCCCGGATGGGCACCGATCCCGACACCGTTTTCCTTCGCCAGTCGAACCATTCTGGCCATCGTGTCCGGATCCCCGCCATGAAAGCCGCAGGCAATGTTGGCTGACGAAACGAAACTCATCATCGCCTCGTCGTCACAAAGGCGGTACGGACCGAAGCCCTCCCCCATGTCGGAATTCAAATCGATTTTCACCGTTTTCTCCCTTTAACCCCGAGGGTCGCCATCAGGCGATTATGCCGAGCGCCCGCTTGACCATTGTTGCCGTTCGGCACACGTCCTCGACATAGCGATCGACCGCCTGTTCGGTGGCCCTTGCCTCGGCATGGGTCGAGCGTACGAACCGGATCTTGGTGCCGATGCGCGCCTGGCCTAGGCGCCACAAGTCGCTTTCGATCACACCCGCGATCTTCGGATATCCGCCAGCAGTATTTGCGTCGCTCATCTGGATGATCGGTTCGCCGCCGGGGGGAACCTGAACGACCCCTGGGACAACGCCATGCGAGCGCATTTCCACCGGCGCCTCCGGCTTGATCGGCTCGCCTGACAACCGATAGCCCGTCCGATCGCTCTGCGAGGAGATGCGCCAAAGCTGGCTCCAGAACCGATCGGCATCGCTGACAAAGAGCACGTGCTCCCCTGCTGGAATTGCGCGAATTGGCAAGACATCGTCCGTCGCAGCGGGAAAGAAATCCCGTAAGGCGACAGCAGGCTCGACGACAGCGATGGCGCGCTGAGGCAGATTGCCGTCAACCGGGATTGTGGCAAGTGCGTCGCCTGCCGCAAGCGGGCGCCCGTCATAGCCCCCAAAGCCGCCACGCAACGTCGTGCTTCGCGACCCCATGACCACAGGCACGTCCACGCCACCGGAAAAGGTGATATAAACGCGACCCAGACGGCGCGGTTGGCGTATTTCCAGGACATCGCCCGCCGCTGCCCGGTGGATTGACCACGCCATCACGTCGCGCTCGTTCAGGAGCAGTGCGCCATCCGCGCCTGTGACTGCGAAATCCGTGATGGCGGAGAAACGGATCTTGAACGGGAATGTCTGCACTTCGATAGCAGCGGCACCCTGCTCGTTGCCAAGCAAGACGTTGCCTGTTCTGACCGCCAGAGGATCCATCGCGCCGCTCGCCGAGACGCCGATGGCGCGATAGCCGGGGCGTCCGAGATCCTGAACCGTGTTGAGCGGACCCGTTTGAACAATCTCGATCACAACTCGATCCTTTCGGGAAGAAATCGTACGGCATCGCCAGGCGCCATCAGCGCGGGGGTGGAAGACGTCGGATCGAACATCTCCTGGTCAGCGTGACCGATCGAGTTCCAGCCATTGGGGCCAGTCAGCATCGCCACTCCGGTCTGCATGCCCCCGATGGTCACACAGCCCCTCTCCATGCGCAGCGAAGGGACCTTCTTGCGCGGCATGTAAATGCTTGGATTGAGCCCGTGCAGGTAGCCAAACCCCGGTGCACTCCCGAGCGCGAACACCCGGTAACTTCCCTCATGATGGAGCCTGACAACTTCGCGGTCGCTCAGGCCTGAGTGATCACAGATAGCGGCGAGATCGGTGGCATATTCGCCGCCGTAGACGACGGGGATTTCAATCGTCTTGCCCTTGAGGTCAACGCTGCGCGCAGCCTGCCAGGCCGCTTGGAACCGCTCGACGAAATCCTCAGGATATTCCGGCGTCTGCTTCAGGATCGCGAGCAGATTGGTCATCCCAGGAATGACCTCCCCGACGTCGTCCCATGCCGCCACCGACCGCGCGACCGCCCAGATCAGACGCTGCGCGGGCAGGTCGAAATCACCCGGCGCCTCCAACAGGAAAGACCTGGCGCCAATAAAGGAAATTCGTGCACCATCCCGCACGACTGATGGTCCATCGTAGCTCGACGAATGATTGCTTGGCTGGATCGTCATGACGTTTTCTCAAGCTCGAAGAGGGGCGTTCCGAAACCGATCAAGTCCTCTGGTTCGGCATGCTTGCGCCGCAGAATGCCGGCAGAAGAAGCGAGCATTGGAACGAGGATGGGGCCGATGACCATGAAGCCGAGGGGTTCGCCCTGCATGACCTCGCGCTCTGTCTCGCCAGCGGCCGCAGCAGCCGGGCGGAAATAGCCCGCGATTGGTGCCTTGATCACAGCACTATCCGCAGAACTCACGGCAGACGACGGTGCCGAGTGGGAGATTGCAGCGCTTTTGCCTCCTGAGACCACGATCCGGAGGTGGCCATCACGTGTCGTGATCTCCACCCCTTCGACCCCCGCCTTTGTCAACGCGTCGGATAGGGTCGCTATTGTCACCGGGTCGGTAAGACCGATCGTACTCATGCCGGTCTCCTCGTCTTGAGCCAGTGCTCGAGGTAGTGGATGTCGGTCTCGCCACGGCCGAACCCATCGTCATCGAGGATGGCGCTGAGGAACGGCAGATTTGTTGAAATTCCACTGATCCGCGTGGCGGCCAAGGCATCGCGCATCTTGACAATAGCCGCGGAGCGGGTTTCGGCGTGGACGATCAGCTTGGCGATGAGTGAATCGTAATAAGGCGAAACCCGATAACCCGCATGGATATGAGTATCGATGCGAATGCCCGGGCCCTCGGGGAGGTTTAGTTCGTCGATAACGCCGGCCGATGGCAGGAAGGTCTCTGGGTCTTCGGCATTGATGCGGCACTCGATCGCGTGGCCTTCACATCCGATCTCGGCCTGGCCAAGGGTCAAAGGCATTCCCTGAGCGATTGCGATCTGTTCCCTGACGATATCAAGACCGCTCGTCATTTCCGTAACGGGATGCTCGACCTGCAGTCGGGTATTCATTTCAATGAAATAGAACCGTCCGTCCTCGTAGAGAAACTCAAACGTCCCTACGCCGCGATAGCCTATCTGGCGGCAGGCTTCGACGCAGGCCTGCCCCACCGGGCCGATCAATTTCGCCGTAATCCCGGGAGCCGGAGCTTCTTCGACCACCTTCTGATGCCGGCGTTGCATCGAGCAATCGCGATGACCGAGCCATATGGCATTGCCGTGACGGTCACAAACCACCTGTATCTCGATGTGGCGTGGATGCTGAAGAAATTTCTCCATGTAGAGCTCAGCCGAACCGAACGCCTGGCGCGCTTCTTCGCGTGTCAGCGCAACCGCTTCGTGAAGTTGCTGAGGCTCAGAAACGACGCGCATGCCGCGCCCGCCGCCACCACCCGCGGCCTTGATGATGACAGGATATCCGATCTCCCGCGCAGTGCGATCGATCAGGCCGCGGTCATCGGGAAGTGCTGTGTCTGGACCGGGAACACAGGGCACGCCTGCTGAAATCATGGCACGCTTGGCGGCAATCTTGTCGCCCATCGTGGCGATCGCCGATGCGGGCGGCCCGATGAAGACGAGACCCGCCCGGTCGATGGCTTCGGCAAATGAAGCCTTTTCAGACAGGAAGCCGTATCCGGGATGGATCGCACCGGCACCTGTGAGCCGCGCGGCCAGGAGGATCGCGTCTTGATTCAGGTAACTCTTGGCGGCCGGCGATGGTCCAATGCAAAGGAAATGTTCGGCCGCGTCGCCGTACTTCGCCAGCCTGTCCGCCTCGGAGCAGATCATCACGGTTTTTAGGCCGAGTGCGCGGCATGCCTTCTGGATTCTGGCAGCGATCTCACCGCGATTGGCGATCAGGACAGTGTCGAAAGGAGCACTCGCTTTCTCAATGCCGACAGGGGCGCTCATGCGGCAATCTCCGCGAGTGTGTCACCGGTTTCGACCTCTGCTCCGTCGATGTCGGTCAGTTTTGTAATACGCCCCGCGCGCGGTGCCGTGATGCGATTGAACACTTTCATGGCTTCTATGATGAAGAGGGTCTGCCCCTCCTCAACCGTGTCGCCCATTTTGACAAAAGGTGGCTCATCGGGCGCCGGCGTGCGGTGCAGGACGCCGAAGACGGGAGCGGATACGGTGTGCGATGTCGCGTTGTCGGTCGGAACTCCGAGCGCTTCCCCGCGCTGCGCTTGTGGTGCAGGGGTATCCGCCGCACTGTGATCGCGCGTGCGGAAGATCCGAACCGTTGTCCCTTTTTCCGCGACGGACAGCTCGGTGACATTCGACCGCCCCACAAAGTCGATCAAGGTCTTTATCTTCTCAAGATCCATCAGCATCTCGGTACATTGGAATGCAATTATCGATCACGGCGCGGCGCCGAAATCGGTCATTCAATTCCTAGCATGATGCTTCCGACGATGGGGTCAGACGAAGTTTTGATGACCGGCAGATTCTGAGCGGCGACCGGAGGCTCACAATTTGATCTCGGAGATTTCCGTCATGTCGGTCTTCGATCTTGGCGCTACGCCTCGAGCGCTTGATGGTGGATACGCATCGCAAACGTAGCTACCGCGTCGAGATCCGCTCGCTCCTCAGTCTCGAAATCTTAGATCGTTCACGGCTTCACGGGAGTAATCTGATCGCAGTCAGTGCAACTGGCGACACATCGCGAGAGACATTGCGTCCGCGCATGTGAATGCCAAACATTGCCTGCGTTAATATTAGCGCGCCCGACGGACCGCGCGGACTTTGCCGCTATCACCGCCACCGCAGTAGAGACGATCACCCCCATCGGACTCAAGCCCTGACACCGTGAGACCGGGCGGCATCTCGATGAGTTCCAGCACACGCCCGCTCTCAGGCTCAAGGTGCCTGATATCGCTCTGCTCGTCCTCCCAGGTGGCATGCCAGAGTTCGCCATCGATCCACGTCACACCGGTAACAAACCGGTTGGAGTCGATGCTGCGGAGAAGCGCACCGGTTTCCGGATCGATCTGATGGATCTTTCGACCGCGATAGTCTCCAATCCAGAGCGTCCCCTCCGCCCAGGCGAGGCCGGAATCGCCCCCCTTGGCGGGCGTTGGGATCGTCTTCAGCACCGTACCCGTCTTCGGATCGATCTTCTGGATTTGTCCTTCCGCAATCTGAAAGAGATAGCGTCCGTCGAAGGCCGTACCAGCCTGTGCGGCAACGTCGATCGAGCGCACGACCTCGCCGGCATCGGGATCGAGCGCATTGAGCCTGTCGCCCGAGGCGAACCAGACATGTCGGCCGTCATAGGTGACACCCGCCACGTGATTGACGTCAGGAAAGGGACCATATTCGCGAAGTATTTCAGCCTTGCTCTGTTTCATTGGTCTATCCTACTGATTGGCAGTGGACCCGGGAGTAACAAAGTTGACGGGAAGCCGGGCAGCGACGGGATCGTCCATCGGCGTGCCGGCCCTCGTCCGAACGATTGTACCTTGCCTGCTTCGGCGAGCGCATCAAGGGCGCGCTGCACGGTGCGCGGACTCGATCCGATTGCGATCGCCAACGCTGAACTCGACCAGGCCTCCCCATCCGCGAGGAATGCGAGGATCTCGCCATTCTGCTCCTCGACGGGTGGCGCCAGGATAATCACGTTGGTGGCGCGCCGAGGGGCGAGCACGAAACCGTCCTTGGTGGCGCTGATGTCGGCGATGCGATGAAGCTCGCCGCGGAGCCGCCCAATCTCGACACGCAACCTTGCACGATGGGAATCATCGGCGTCCTTCCCCTTAAACGCCCGGGCAACCAGGATGTGCCGCGACACGTCTGCCGGCCAGTTCGCCGCCAGCGCATGCACCAGCGCGAACAGCACCGGGCGCGTCGTCAGCGAAACGATCGCGTCCCCGTCTCGCACGACATAGCGGCATGCATCGACCACAAGCGCACCTGATGCCAGTACCGTCTCGACTTCCTGCAGCGTCAGGAAGCGTTCCTCGCCCTGCCCGACCAACCGTGCCACCGGCGCTTTGAGAACTTCGGATGCTCTGTCGACCTCGGCGCTCAGCGAAGGAATGCCCGACTCGCGCGCGGCGTTTCCTGCGCGATGGAGCGCCGCGCGTGCAACGTCGGCCTTGAGACGGCGGATGGCGATCCCTGCGGTGGCGAGTTCGTATCCCGTTCGCAAGGAGGCCGGAAGCTGTATTGGATCGAGGCCAACAAGCAGCCGTTCGGCTTCGTCGAGATGGCCGATGAGGAGCAGCCGCCTCGCTTCGAGATGGCGCGCATGCGCCGCGTTCAGGCGATCGCCGTGAGCTTCCAGCACTTCTCGAGCGGCGGTCAGCGTCTTGGCCGGCCAGGCAAGATCGCGCGAGACCAGTGCGATTTCTGCTTCGGCGACGAGACAGCGCGCCCGCGCGACAGCGTCCCTCGGCCCGAAGGCGCGGGCCGCCGTCTTCAGGAGGACCTTCGCCCGGACGAGATCACCAAGCTGCGCCATGACGATGCCGCGAAGCGCGAGCGCAGGCGCATCGTCTCGCAACGCCACCCTCTTCAAAGCACCAAGGAGATCGCCGGTCGCAAGCAGCCTCGCTGCGGCGGTGATCACCTCGTCCATCGAAATCCCGCCAAACTTGTAACTCCCACCCTCTCCCGCTTCGACCCTAGTCTGCTCACGACCATCAAGCGACCGCAAGGGGCGGTACGCTGCACCGACAGAGATCAAGAGGAGAAGTACAATGACGATGCACATCACAGGCACACGCGAGGAGTGGCTTGCCGCGCGGCTCGACCTGCTTGCGGAAGAGAAGGAACTGACACGGCAAAGCGATATGCTGGCAGAGCGCCGCCGGGCACTGCCATGGGTTCGGATCGACAAGGACTACCGGTTCGAGACCGCCAAGGGCAGCGCCTCCCTCGCCGACCTCTTCAATGGTCGGTCGCAGCTGCTCATCTATCACTTCATGTTCGGGCCCGATTATACGGCCGGATGCCCCTCGTGCTCATCGATCGCGGATGGTTTCAACGGCGTGGTCGTTCACCTGGAAAATCATGATGTCGCCTTCAACGCCGTTTCCCGCGCGCCTCTTCCGAAGCTCGAGGCCTTCAAGGAGCGGATGGGATGGACATTCGATTGGGCATCCTCCTTCGGCAGCGATTTCAATCTCGACTTCAGCGTCCTGTTCACTGAGCAGCAACAGCGTGAAGGCGGGATTGAGTATAACTATCGTCGCGAGCCGCCGGCACCAAAGGCTGCGGGCCAATCCGTGCAGGAATGGAAACTGCGCGGCAGCGAAACCCCTGTCGGCCAGATCGCCGCGATGACCGGAACCGACGTAGCCACCTATACACGCGACAGGCCAGGCATCAGCGCCTTCGTGCTCAAGGACGGCGTGGTCTACCACACCTACTCCAGCTACGCGCGCGGCGTCGACGGCATTTGGGGCGTCTATCAATGGCTTGACCGCGCGCCGCTCGGCCGAAACGAACAAGGCATCTGGTGGCGCCTTCACGACGAATACGGCCAAGGATGAGGTCATGGTTTACGCCAACCGAACACGGCAAGGCCCCGGGACGACGACCGGCACTGCGGCAAGCATCGCCCGCTGGCTGTGCCTCGCAGCGGCGCCGACCTTCGCCTTCATGGCGATTTTGACCTTGGCAAGCGGCGGAACAGACATGATCTGCTCCGCAATGCAGGGCACCTTGCCAGTGGATGGCATGACGACCATGTACCTGTTGATGGCCGCCTTCCATCTACCGCCATGGTTGCGAATGATGTCCGGCCGTACGGTCGAGACAGAGCGGCACTGATGCCCGGTCGGAGTCATCATCTGGCGTCAACGCTGCCTAGTCTAGTTCACCACGCTCTTTCCCGTGGTGCCAAGGCTGCTGTCGAGCTTCTGCGCGGCGAGGACAACCTCCAGCCGGTTTCGCGCATCCAGTTTTTGCATCAGGACAGTCATGTAGTGCTTGACGGTTTTCTCGCTGATGTCGAGCGAGGAGGCGATCTCGCGGTTGGTGCTGCCGCGCATCAGGTAGGCAACGATCTGCTCCTCGCGGGCACTCAGCCGTGCAGAGGTCTGCGCTTTGCGGCGCAGCGACTCCGTTTTCATCGACATGATGACCTTGGTGGCAAAGCCGGGGGTGATGAAGGTGTTGCCCGCATGAACCGTCTTGATTGCCTCGTGAAGGTCGGCGGCAGTACTGCCCTTCAGAACATAACCGGAGACCCCCAGGCCCAATACTTGGATGGCCGTCTCGATACTTGAACTTGCCGTAAATACGATGATGCGCGTGCGCTGATAGCGTTGAGCGATAATCTCAATCACTGCAAGCGGATCGCCGGGCATGCTCAGATCGAGGACGATCACGTCAGGACAGAGTTCGTCGACGAGCTGTAACGCGTCAACAGCGTTCTCGCCGCGACCAACGATGGAAAGATCCGTTCGATTTGAATAAAGACTGACCAATCCTTCAAGTAGTATTGGATGATCATCCACGAACGCCACGGAAATTACCATGTTGCTCTCCCACTCATTATCTCCGACAGTAATATAGCCCATCATTACTATATTAGTAAGATAACACTTATGGGTGACGCTGCAGTAAAATGACAAATACACCTATTGGTCTTGCCGGCAGGCCCTGCACTATTCCTCCCTGAATGCCTTCATCATCTGGTCGGTGAACGGCTTGAGGATGTATGACATCGCGGTCCGCTCCGCGGTCTGAACGAAGACTTCGACAGGCATTCCTGGCAGCAGCTTGTTTTCCTTGAGCATGTGCGCATCGTCGAGGGAGAGCGTTGCAAGATAGTAGGGTTGGCCGGTGGTTCGATCGAGGGTCGTAGCGGCGGCGATGACGTCGACCGCGCCGTGGAGCTCCGGCGTCGTACGCTGATTGAACGCGACGAAGCGCATCCGTGCAGCCTGCCCGGTCGTGACACGATCGATATCAACGGGGGGAATACGAACCTCGACCGTGAGGTCGCCGCCGTCGGGAACGACCGACATGACGGTTGCCCCGGGGGCGATGATGCCGCCGATCGTGTGGATCTGAAGGTCGTAGACGAAGCCGTCGACGGGCGCACGGACTTCCATCCTGCTCATTCTGTCGCGCGCGGCGACCTCGCGCTCACGCAGTTCGGCAATCCTGGCCGAGAGGACGACGATCTCGGTCTGCGTTTCCTTCCTTGTGGTCTGATCGATGGAGATCAGCTTCATGTTGAGCTCGCTGATCTGACCGGCGGCTTCGGCGATCTTCGCGACTAGTTCGCCGCGGCTTCCTTCAATGCGGGCGCGCTGGCGCAGCAGATCGCGCTTCTGCGCGATCGGCACCAGCCTGTTCTGCAGAAGCTTTTCCATCTTGACCAGCTCCTGCTCGACGATCTCCGCCTCGCTCTCGTTCGACCGGTTCTGAGCCTCGAAGCCACGTACCTGCTGCTCGAGCTGGCCGATCTGCAGCCGCAGCTGCTCCTTCTGGTTGGCGATCATCCGGCGATTTTCCTCGAACAGCTTCTTCTCCCCGGCAATGATGGCGGGGCTAAGCGCCAGCGTTTCGAAGGCGATGCCGTCGGCCGCATCTCGCTCTGCCATCAGTCGGGCGTGGGTGGCGACAAGTTGCTGTATCTGTGCCTGGACGATCGAGAGTTCGACGCGTGTCTGGGTGTCGTCGAGCACCAGGAGAACGGCGCCCTTCTTGACCTGGTCGCCGTTGTCGACCCGGATCTCGGCGACGATCCCGCCGTCGCGATGCTGGATCGTCTTCACCTGCTCGGAGACGACCACCTGGCCATGGGTGATCACGGCACCCGACAACTTGGCCTGCGCCGCCCACCCCCCGACGCCGAAGACCAGCGTCCCGGCCAGCAGTCCCGAAACGATGACCCGCGAGGAGATCCCGAACTGGGCATTGCGCTTCGTCTTGTCGTTTGTCCTTGCTGTTGTCGTCATCTTTGATTCCTCCCGAAATATTTCATCGACGCAGGGCAGATTGTCAGGCTTGGTTAACGGCATCTTGGGTGCCACCATCCAGTGCGGCGAGAATGAAGTCCTGTTGCGTCAGCTCGTGATGACCGCGCAGCAGGATCTGGATGTCGTCGTCATCGTCGAGATCGACGATGGTGCGCACGACGGTCCGCGTGTCGTCGCCCAATGCTTCGTAGAAGAAGCTTACGCGGCCGATCTGCGGCGACGCTCCATCGAGCTCCAGGCCCGCGAACATCAGCGTACCCGCTTGGCCCGCAAAGGCGGACAGATCGAGGCGATCGCCAACCTGGAAGTCCGTGATTTCGTCCCATGCGTTGCCGTCATTGCGTGCTGCGGCAACGGAGTGGAAGACGAAGACATCGTCACCGTCGTTGCCGGTCAGAACGTTGACGGAGATCGACGCCACGAGCACATCGTCGCCCCTACCGCCAATCGCATTCTCGACGCTTTTCAGAACATCGTTGCCGATTTCCGAACTGGAGGCGGTGCCGAGTTCGAGGTCGATCACGACCCCTGCGATGGTGGCCGACGCATCATAGACGTCGTTGCCGCTGCCGCCGTCGATCTCGTCATTCCCGTCGGTGTCGCCGTCCATGTGGGCGATGACGAGGAAGACATCGTTACCAGTGCTGCCGTAGAGGCGGTCGTTGCCGTCGCCGCCAACCAGATGGTCGTCGCCGCTGCGTCCATCGAGCCGGTCGTCGCCAGCCCCGCCATAGAGGATGTCGTCGCCGCTGCCGCCGGAGAAGCGATCGTCGCCGCGACCGCCGTGGATCGTCTCGAAGCCGAGGATGGTATCGCGGCCGATCTCCTCGCTCTCCGTATAGCCGGCCTCGATATCGGCAATGACCGCCTTGACGAGTGCCGACAGGTCGAGCGTGTCGTACCCGTCACCGCCGTCATAGATGTCGTTGCCATCATCGACGTCTGCGTTGCCGATCGCTGTAACGATGACCGTATCATCGCCGTCGTTGCCGCGGACTGTGTCGTCGCCACCGCCGCCGCTCAGTCGATCGTTGCCGGCTCCCCCCTCCAGTGTATTGTCTCCGTCGTCCCCGGCAATTGTGTCGTCAAAAGCGCTGCCCTCGACGTTCTCGATTTCCGCAAGGCTGTCTGTGCCGATCGCGGCACCGGTTGCTGTCCCAGCCGCAAGGTCGACCACCACGCCGCCTGCGGCAGCGCTGGCATCGTAGGTATCGTCGCCTTCACCGCCGACATAGGTGTCGTCGCCGTCGCCGAGCACCGTCCCGGGCGCGATCGCCGGCTGTCGCGTATCCTCCTCGACCAGACCGGCACGGAAGCGGTCATCCCCGGTTCCGCCAAGTGCCACATCCTTGCCGGCGCCACCGGCAAGATCGTCGTCGCCATCACCGCCATCGAGCAGATCGTCGCCCGCTTCGCCAAGCAGAGTATCGTTGCCCGCTTCGCCGAAAAGGCGGTCATTGCCGGCGCCGCCATAAATGCGGTCATCACCTGCCTCGCCCATCAGACTGTCATTGCCGTCCTCGCCGTGAAGATGGTCATTGCCGGCGCCACCGAAGAGGACGTCGTTGCCGCCGCCACCGAACAGTCGATCGTTACCGGCTTCCCCGTGGATCAGGTCGTCGCCATCACCACCAAAGACGGTGTCGTCGCCATCGCCGGCAAAGATGATGTCGCGGCCCTCGCGACCGTAGACGAAGTCGTCGCCGCCCTTGGCGGTGACCAGATCGTCTCGGGGCGTGCCAAGCAACCGGTCATCCGCCTCGCTGCCGTCGACCTCATGTGGTGGCGCCTTCAGAAGCGACATCACGGATTGCGTGACAATGTTGCCCTTCCCATCGGAAACCTGGTAGGTGAAGGTGACATTGCCGCCAAAGCCGCGCTCTGGCGTATAGAGCCAGATGCCGTCACCATAGGCAGTGATCGCTCCGCTCGAGACGACCAGGTTGCGCACATCGAGCTTGTCGCCATCGGGATCACTGGTCTTGGCGAGCAGGTCGTCGAGAAAAATCAGCGTCGACAGGTTAACCATGCCGCTGGCAAGGATGTTGCGCCCGAGCGAGACCGGCAAGCGGTTTGCACGTTCCTCGTGGTCATCCCGATCCTCGTCGTCATCGTCATCAGGCTGGTGGCCACCGCCGCTGCCCGTCTGCCCGACCGGCTGGCGCCCCGAGCGCACAACAGCAGACGGAGGAAAGCGGAAGCTCTCGCCGCTAATATTGATGCGGCCTTCGTTATCGTTGGCATTGTAAGATCGAAGCACGGTATCGGCGAGGTTGGGCGAGCGAGAAAGCGGCGCGTCCTCGAAGCTGAGGCGTACGGAGGCAACGTGGCGGCCGCGAGCGAAGTTTGCTGTACTCGCCATCAGTTCATCGGTCATCTCGCGCAGAAACGCGGCGACATCCTCGATGGCTGCAAGGTTGCCATTTGTACCTGCGATCCGCGGCCCCGCATCACTTGTGTTGCGTGGTGGCGTCGCCGGGGCCGCGTCTTCCTGCTCGCTGCTGCCGAGTATGACGCCAAGCGTCCCGAACAGTAGCGGCAGCGAATAGAGCCGGCGATCAGCGCCCCTGGATGGGCCCTTGCCGTTGCTGTTGCCGAGGTCATCGTCCTCTGCGAGACGGAAGCGGTTGGCCGGTGCCACGCTGGCCTGACCATCGTCCGGTAATCCCAGGATCAACTTGTCGCCCATAACGAACTCCTTGCTCTCTGGCTTGTCGCCTATTCAGCGGCAAGCGGCTTCGCGCTACGGCCGGCTGCAGCCTTCTTTTCCACGACCAGCGGGCGGACCTTGGTGGGCTGGATGATGTCGTCCTTCGGCCCGAAGGCGGCCAGCCGCCCGTTCTGGACGAGCCCGACCATGTCGACGGCGGCAAGAGCGCTCGGCCGATGAGCGACGATGACAACGATGCCGCCGCGCTCGCGTACCTTCGCGATCGCCTTGCTGAGCGCCTCCTCACCCTCGGCATCGAGATTGGAGTTCGGCTCGTCCAGCACCACCAGGAAGGGATCGCCGTACAAGGCACGTGCCAGTCCGATACGCTGGCGCTGCCCGGCCGACAGCGCTGTGCCATGCGGACCGAGCTCGGTCTGGTAGCCGTCGCGCAGATGCACGATCAACTCGTGAATGTCCGCAGCCTTGGCAGCACGGATGATCTTGCGGGCATCCGCCGTCTCGGCAAAGCGCGAAATATTCTCGGCGATCGTGCCTTCCATCAGCGCCACATCCTGCGGCAGGTAGCCGACATTTTCGCTGAAGAAAGCCTCGTTCCACTGGCTGAGATCGGCCCCGTCCACCCGTACGGAGCCACGTAGCACCGGCCAGATACCGAGGATCGAGCGCGCCAGCGTCGTCTTGCCGCCGCCCGACGGGCCGATCAGCCCGAGCGCCTGGCCGGCCTTCAGCGTGAAGCTGACGTCGCTCAGAAGCACCGCGCCGCTGGTCGGCGCAACGGTGGTGATGGCATCGACCGTCAGACTGTCATGCGGGGCCGGCAGCTCGACATGGCCGCTCTTGTCGTTCAGCACCGCAAGCGTCTCAGTAAGCCGATGATGACTGCGTCTGGCGCTGACCACGCCCTTCCACTGGGCGATGGCCAAATCGACCGGTGCAAGCGCTCGCGCGGTGACGATCGATGACGCGATGATCGAGCCGGAAGACAGGTCGCCGCGGATGGCAAGATAGGCGCCGAGGCCGAGGATTGCCGATTGCAACATCATGCGCAGCACCTTCGACAGGCCAGACAGCGTACCGCCGATGTCGGAAGTTCGCGTCTGACAATCGAGGTGACGCCGGTTGGCCCGCTCGAAGCGGTCGACTGCCCGGCCAGTGATGCCCATTGCATGCATGATGTCGCTGTTGCGGGCGTTGGAATCGGCCACCGAGTTGCGGGCAACCGTCGCCTTCAGCATGGATTGGGAGTGGCGCCGAGTCAGGAGTTCGGCGGCGATCGTCAGCAAGGTGAGCACCACCGCGCCACCGACGGTCAACATCCCGAGCATTGGATGCAACAGCCAGACGAACACCAGATAGATCGGCATCCAGGGCAGGTCGAACAATGCCACCGGCCCCTGGCTGGAAAGAAAGCCGCGTAGCGTGTCAACGTCGCGGCCGCGCTCCATCGCTTCGGAGGTCGAGTAGCCGAAACGCGGCATCTCGATCACCACCTTGTGGGCGATCGGCGCAAGTTCCGCATCGAGGCGCGCACCGAGCCGGATAAGGATCTGCGAGCGGATGATGTCGAAGACGCCCTGGAACAGATACAGGCTGATCGCCAGCACCGACAGCGCCACCAGCGTCGAGATCGAGCCGCTGGTCAGCGCCCGGTCGTAGATCTGCAGCATGTAGAAGGCGCCGGTCAGCGCCAGAATATTGATAATACCCGAAAGTCCGAAGAGGTAGATAAGGATACCGCGCAGTCCTTCGATCTTGTATTGCGGCTCGATCTTCTTCTTGGTCATGGCATGCCCCTCTGCTTTGAACCACCGTCCCGGCCGGTTCACCCGGCCGGGAGACTGTCGCAACCGTGTTACGAGACGCCGTTGAAGTCGCTCGTCGTCAGGTTGAGGTTGCCCTTCAGCATCAGCACGAAGTCGGCATCGGTATTGGCGTCGACATTGCCGTGGATCACCGTGAACTCGGTGCCGTTCAGCACCTCGTGGGTGACTGAGATCTGTCCGGCAGCCGTCAGCGAGCTTCCCAGAGTGAAGTGCTGCACGCCCGCGGTTGACGTATTGGCATCGATCGAGCTGAAGTCGATCTTGTCGCCGGGATGGAAGCCGTGGATCGTATCGCCATTGGCCGCCGCCGCCGACAGGAAGCGGAAGGTGTCGTTGCCGAGCCCGCCGTCCATGATGTTGGCTTCCACCGTCGCCGTGATCGTGTCGTGGCCGGAGCCGGTCACCACATTCTCAAAGCCGTAGACGATATCCGTCCCCGTCGATCCACCCGACACTTGGCCGCGCTGCATGAAGCCATTGCCGAGATCGACCGTCAGGTTGCCGGTGGCTATCGAATAGTCGAGCGTGTCGACACCGTCGCCACCCCAGTACTGATCGTCGCCATCTCCGGTCGAGGCAATCACGGTATCGTTGCCCGCTCCCGCCCAGACCTGGTCGTCGCCGGCTCCGCCCTCGATGAAGTCATGACCGGCTTCACCGTGGATTGCATCCTTGCCCGCATTGCCGAACAGCATGTCGTCGCCACTGCCGCCATGCAGCTCGTCGTCGCCATTGCCGCCGCTGACGCTGTCGTCACCGTCACCGGCGGTCACCACGTCGTCACCGTCCTCGCCACGCAGGATGTCGTTGCCGCTATCCCCAACCAGGATGTCGCCACCGGCTCCAGCGAGGATGGTGTCGCCAGCCGCGGCCCCGATCAGGACGTCCGCAGCAACCGTCCCGATCAGCGTCCTGGCAGCAACCGGCAACGGTGCAACACCGTCATCGGGAACGTCATCGTCGTCATCGCCACCAGACGGGCCGTCGTCGTCCTCATCGTCGTCATCATCACCGCCGCCACCAGACGGCAGGTCATCATCATCATCGTCGTCGTCATCACCGCCAGACTGGCTGTCGTCGTCATCATCGCCACCACCAGACGGGAGGTTGTCATCGTCGTCGTCCACCGGTCCGGTTGGGTCGCCGTCTTCGTCATCGTCACCACCAGACGGGCCGTCGTCGTCTTCATCGTCATCGCCGCCGCCGGACGGGATATCGTCATCTTCGTCGTCGTCGACCGGGCCTGTCGGGCCGTCATCTTCGTCTTCATCATCCAACGGCTCGGTTTCGAAGATGTCCTCCGAAAGGTTGGTCAGGCCGGTATTGCGGGCAACGATGTCCGCGAAGGCCTGTCCGTCGATGAACTCTTCGTAGAAGTCGAAATTGTCGAAGCGGTTGAGGTAGTAGAACCGGTCCGCCTCCTGCAGACGATCGAATTGCTCGTGCAGGACAATCCAGAAGGTCTGGCCGACCATGCCATTGTTGATGTGCTGCTCGGCAAGACCACCGACCCAGAGATCGACACGGTCGATACCCTTCACGATGCCCGTGCCGTTCGCCTGGATGGCGACCGCGATGTCGGGATTGATCGCCTGGAAGCTGGCGATATCACCCTGCTGAAGGACCAGATCGGGATAGGCCTGGCGGAACTGCGCAATGACAGTGTTCGACAGATTGTTGCGGGTCTGGAAGTCTTCCCAGGACGTATAGGCAGCCAGGTTGCCGGCATACCCGATCGCTTCTCTGATATAGGGATCCTGCGATGCTGCAAGATCCATGCGGACCTGATTGAGTGTTCCCAACCCGACATCCCATGCACGAGCAACGTTGAAGGAGAACAGGTCTGCATTGATGCGAACGAGATCGTTGCGAACGGCATCAACGATGTTGAAGTCCACGTCTTCCGCCTGCTGGGTGACGATACCTCCGAGGATCGAATTGACCCCCAGCTGTTCGTAGCCCGGCTGCGGCACGTATCCGGGAGGCAACGGCGCCGCGAATACGTCGGCGTCGTTGCTTGGGTTGAGGAATGCATCGAACAAAGCGACCTGCTTTGGTTGCCCGTCCGGTCCAAGTACCGTCATCGTCTGGCCGATCAGGGAATGGCCAACGCGATAGACGGCAGCGGCGAACTCGTGCGAGATCGAAGCCGAGGCATCGGGATTGTATTCCTCGAAGCCATGGTCGCCGTCGCCGCGTATGCCGCCGATCAGCATGTCGGCAAACTCCGTGAACACGACGCGCTGGTACTCGGCCTCGTTGACCATCTTGGCGGCCTGGAACAGCTCTTCGGCCGTTCCCTGGAAACCAGATTCCTCAAGCAGGTTGACGTGGTAGTTGTGGTTGCGAGCCCAGATGGTGTGCATCGCGGTCAAGGCGAAGTTTTCATTGCCGCGTCCGTCGCCGACCACATAGTGATCGAGCAGGCTGACGAAGGGATTGGTATCCAGCAGCAAGGCGTGGCCGCTGCCCATGAAATTCGCCGCCGCCCCCTTCAGGACGTCAGGATCGAAGGCACCCGTGACCTCGTCGAAGAGGTTGCCAGTGGCTGTCTCCGAGATCGGATAGTGGCTGTAGTAGTCCCGGAAACTGATCTGGCCGCCAGGCAGAGACGGATCGTGGAAGATAGTATTGGCCTGCCAGTGGTGCTGGATCAGCTCGCGTAACGTCGGCAAGAGACGGAATTCCGGATTGGATGGATCGACCGCCCCCTGGAACAGATGCGAACCGACACCCTGGTTACCGTCGCTTTCGCGCAGGAACTGGCCAACCAGCTCATGCGAGCCGTAAGCCTGGTTCTGGTCGACGAACGGCGATGTCTTGTTGATATGCTGCGTGACGCCGTTCTCGTCGATCGCATAGACGGTACCGCGCGTGAGGTCGGCGGGGTTACCGGAGCCCGGCGACCCGTTGCCCGGAGCGCCGATCTGCACCGTGCCGTTGCCACCCTTCGACAGGAAGTCGAGGCCATGGTCGAAATACTGGCCGAATGCCATGAAGAAGATGTTGGCATTGCTGGCATTCTTCGGCAGATCGGCTTCCTGTGCGCCGAGGATGTTGCTGATGTTGCGCGGATCCAGGCCATTGAAGATCGGGTTGATGGCATTGTTTCCGGTTACAGGATCATATTCGCCGAAGTGCGCGTTGGTGATGCGGATAAACGGTGTATCGGCAGAACCCCAGTTCGGGTTGTCTTCGTTGTTGCCGTGTCCCGACAGGGTCCGTACGCCGCCGAAACCTTCGGTGTCGTCATCGCCGGGGAAGGCGGACTGACCGTTTATCAGGTTCTTCAGCCCGGCAAGGTCGG
Organism: Rhizobium sp. AC44/96; assembly: GCF_001692185.1. NCBI lineage: Bacteria > Pseudomonadati > Pseudomonadota > Alphaproteobacteria > Hyphomicrobiales > Rhizobiaceae > Rhizobium > Rhizobium sp. AC44/96. The sequence goes on along the minus strand of NZ_LXKO01000005.1, from coordinate 19,651 downwards.
CAGCCGTGTATGCGAAGTTGCCGGTGACCCCGTCGTCATTACCCGGCGTTGTCGGCGCGTTCTGGAACTGCGGAGGCACGGCACCAGTGAAGGTGACCGAATGCGTGCCGTTCGAGAACGTCTTCGTTCCATTGGCATTGGTGGTCATCGCATAGGCGGAAAGATCGCTTCCTGGTGCCAGTTCCACCACATCCTGCGGCCGCAAGTTGCCGACTATCGTGTCGTGACCGCCGTTGGAGCGGAAAAGAATTCGATGCGCCGACTGCAGTGCAGAGATATCGACGGTATCGTCGCCTTGTTCGCCATTCACCGTGATCGTGTTGGTGAAGAGAGCTGTCGGCGAAAAATCACCGCTCGTTATGATCGTATCATTGCCGGCACCAGTATTGATGACAATTTCCTCGATGCCAGACAGCTCTGCCACGATCGAATTGAAGTTGGTGCCGTTGCGGGTGATGACGATCTGGGTGGCTGCGGCTAGCTGTGCGCCGTTGTTGCCGCCGATTGCATCCCAGGCCGCCCGCGTCATGACGCGGAAGGTCTCGGCACTGGCGTCGCCGTTGATCACCATCGTGTCGCCGACGGCCGTGTTTGTACCGCCGCTGACAATATCGCGACCCTCGCCGACGTTCCAGACGACGGTGTCGTCGCCGTCGCCAGCATTGATCGTATCCGTGCCTTCCCCACCTTGAATGATGTCGTTTCCGGCATTGGCATTGATCGTGTCATTGCCGTCGAAACCCAGGATGAGCTCGGCGTTGGCGCCACCATTGAGGGCCGCGTTGCTCGCATCCGTGCCCTGCACGAGGTTACCGACCGCTGTCGAATAGACCGTTGCGCCGAACTGCAACTGTTCGATGCCGGAGAGCGTATCCGCACCGCCTGCGCCCGACACCACCAGGTTCGCCCCGGCAAGCGCAAAGCTATGCGCCGCGGCCGAACCGGTGAACATAACGCGGTCGGTACCGGCACCACCCGTGAAGGTGTTGTTGTTCACGTCACCGGTGAAGACGTCGTTGCCGCTTCCGCCCGTGACGTTCTCGATGCCTGAGATCGATGTGAACCCGCTCGCCGTACCGGCCGAGAGATCGACGTTGACGGCGGCCGTTGTCGCATAAGCCAGCGTATCCGTCCCGACGCCAAGATCGGCGGTTATACGCTCGATACCGGCGATCGAGCCGCCACCCTCGATCTGCGTGATCGACGTACCGTTATAGGCTACGTTCAACGTCTCGGCGTCGGCACCACCGCTATCGATGATCGCCAATGTGTCGGTGTTTGCACCGCCATCGATCACATCGCTGCCGCCGGCGCCTTCATCGATGTCGTAGACGATCGTATCGTTTCCTGCTCCACCGTCGATCGTGTCGTTGCCTTCGCCGCCAACGATCAGGTCATCGTCGCCGCCACCGCTGAGGATGTCGTTGCCTGCGTTGCCGAACAGCAAATCGCGACCAGTACCACCGGTCAATCGGTCGACGCCCGTTTCGCCGGCGATCAGATTATTGCCGGTCGTGACGGTAACCGTCCTTGCGGTTGGGGCGCCACTGTTGGCGGGATCAGAGGTGCTGATGGTGTAGTCACCGGCACCGAGCTGATAGCCAGCGAAGGAACCACCGTCAAAATTGATCAGTTCGATGCCTTCATTGGTGTTATCGAAATGATCGATTGCCGTGACCTGCTGCCCATTGAAATCGATAACCAGGTTTCCGTTCTGTGTCCCGGTATCGCTGTCCGACACCGACAAGGATGTCAGAGCAGCACCTGCGGTGGCGATGGTGATGCGATCGGCCGCGCCGCCCGTTTCGTTGATCGTGTCAGCCCCGGCGACAAGCTCGAAGCGGTAGGTGTCGCTGCCAAGGCCGCCAGACAGCGTGTTGTCGCTTGTGCTGCCGGTAATCGTGTCGTCGAAGCCGCTGCCGATGACATTTTCAACCGCGGTAATCGTATCGTTGCCGTCTGCCCCGGTTGCAGCGCCCGTTGCCAGGTTGACAGTGACCGAGCCCGCCGCTGCGGCATAGGTGACCGTATCAATCCCCGTTCCGCCGTTCAGAACGTCGTTGCCAAGACCGCCATTCAAGGTGTCGTTGCCGCCGCCCCCGTTGATGACGTCGTCACCAGCCAGACCGCTCAACACGTCGTCGCCATTTCGGCCATTAAGGAGATTGGGAGCAGCACTGCCGGTAAACGGCGCGGCAAGGGTCCCGTCATTGCCATTGGTCCCGACGCGAGCCGTCATCTCGGAGACGACGGTTTCTGCGAAGCCGTCGTTATCGATGTAGCTGACAATGACCCGGTAGAATGTCCCCGCTGTGACGTTGTTGATCGTCGCGGCCGTTGCTCCCACCACGTTTGTCCAGGGTCCGTTGCCGGGCGCAGCGGAACTCTGCCACTGATAGCTGAAGCCGTTGGTCGGCTTGCCGTTCTCGTCCTGGATTCCCGCTGTGTCGACTGTCAGATCATCGTCGACCCCGGTGATCGTCGGCGCGCCGGTCGCTGGCGAATTGGTCAAGCGAATCCGCGTGCCATCGGCAAACTGCGCCCACTCGACGTTCCGCAGCGTATCGACGCCATCGGAAACCAGATTTCCGCCGGTCAATGGGTCGACAACGTTGGACACGGTGACATGCGAGATCGTCGTGACCATCGCCTGGCCGGTGCCGGTGCGGGTAATCGTGTAGTTGGCAAAGACGTCATTGTAGTAGGCGACGTCCTGGTCGGCTGCGCTCGCACCATCGGTGAGGATTTCGCGCACGATCTGCATCTGGGTCGGCACGATGGCTCGATCGACGAGAAGTTCGAACAGCGACTTGCCCCGCCAGGCGGTGATTGCGAAGTCGTCCGAAAACACGTGCCGCATGCTGTCGACGGTGGCGATTTCGGGACCGCTGCCATCGGCATTCTGATGGATGCCGATCCGGACGTTCAGCCATCGGTCACCGTCGAGAATATCATCCCCGCCGTTGCCGCGAAGGTTGTCGCTGCCCGCACCACCCAGCAGGATGTTGCCGCTTTCGAAGAAGCCGGTAGCTCCGACCTGAACGATCTGGGACAGGTTCCGGATACGATCGATACCGGCCTGATCCAGACCGTCGTTGAAGAATACCCCTTCCGTCGTACCAACTGTCGCGCCCGGCGCAATGTCGCCGAACACCCGGCTGTCGCCGATCAGCGTGTCGTCATGGTCCCAGCCCGACAGTGCTTCCACCTTGTCGAAGCGATTGCGCAGGATGTCTGCCTGTTCGGTCGTGAAGATCGGGATGTTCATATCGGCATAGCCGTTGAGCGCCATGCCCTTGAAGATCGCCCAGTCGAAACCGAACATGCCTTCGTTGCGCATGACGCTTTCGCCCTGCACCATGATGTCGTCACCGGATTCCGCGTCGAAGTCATGCTCTTCGTTTCCGGCGAACATCACATCATGACCGATGATCGTCGAATTGAAGAACAGCTCGGAATTGTCGCCGGCTGTCGTATCAAAGCCGCCGCCGGCCTCGATCCAGTCGTCGCCTTCGTTACCCATCAGGAAGTCGACACCATCGCCGCCGGCGATGAAGTCGTCACCCTCGCCGCCAAACACCTCGGTGTCATCAACGCCGACGAAAATGACATCCTTGCCGGTACCACCCATCAGGATGTCGATACCGTTGGAATTTGCGATGACGTCATTGCCTTCATCGCCCTTGAGGAAGTCGCCGCTATCGCCGCTGTCGGTGATGATATCGTCGCCGCCGCCGCCGTTCACGAGATCGACGCCGGCACCCGATTCAATGCGATCATTGCCGTCATCGCCCCAGATGCCGTCATCACCGAAATCGGTGATGATCGTGTCATTGCCGATCGTGCCGCCGACGACGACGTGCTCGCCGCCTGTGAAACGAATATAATTGGGATCGGCGCCAACCGTGCCGGGGTCGTCGCGAACCACCTTGCCGAGCCCCATTGCTTCCAACGCAGCATCGGTACCGATGGGATCAACGCCATCGACATCCGCCCCGTTGTAGTCCACCTGGTTGGCAGGATTGACCTCGAGGACGAAGTCGTAGGCTGCGAAGGCGTCCACGCCGATATGACGGCTGATAATGTCGTCGGCAGTGCCGCGAATGCCGTCTGCTCCGGGCTGGGCGATGTCGGTATTCGCCATGATCATCTTGGCGAAGGAGTTCTGCTCCAGCATATGGAGGAAATTCTGGCCTTGGGTGCGGGTCAGGTAGTAGAGCCGGTCGCCGTCCTGCAGCGCTTCGAGCTGTGCTTCGAAGATCGCATTGAAGGTGGAACCCAGGAAGCCGCCGAATTCCATCTGCTTTTCAGCAAGGCCGCCGATCCAGAGATCGATTGTATTGAGACCGCTGTTGGCCGCATTCCAGGTGCCAGTGCTGTTCAGGAAACTCAGACGATCGGCGGGAATTTCGGTAACCGATCCCGATGCTTCTCCGAATACCAGCGCCCAGGCGGCATCGCGCTTGCCGGCAACAGTCGCCTGCGCGGTGATCGACGTGTGCGTGCCATAGGCGGCGATGAAATTCACAACCGAAATCGGGTTCTTCAGTTTGGCAGCAAAATCGGTCCAGCTGTCATACGGCGTCAGGAAGCTTGAGCCGGTTGCCCCGAAAAGCTGGGTGCGGGCATCGTTCAGCGAAGGGATGCCAGTATCACGGCCGCGTGCAATATTGATGGACGCGAGATCAAGCGGCAGACCGAGCAGATTGTTGCGCAGGGCGCCGGTTATGAACTCGTCGATCTCGTTGCCCCGCTCGATCGTCATGCCGCGCACGATGGCGCCGGCCGCCTGATCGGCGGTGATGAACGGGTCGTTCGCCTCGTTCTGAGGCGTATTGGGATCGTCTACGGTGGGAGTTGACCCGTCGTTGTTGAAGGAGAGCGGGTTAAGGAAGGCGGTGATCAGCCCCATATCGTCCGTTGTGATGCTGCCGTCCGCGTTGAGATGGATTCTCGGCATGCTCTCCGTCAGCATCGAGTGACCGAAGCGATAGACGGTGTTGGCGAATTCGGAGAAGATCGCCGGATTGATATCGGTGATGTTGTTGAAGACGAAGGGATCGATCGCCGGCTGTATCTTGCGGGCAAACTCCTCGAAGACCAAATGCTGGTACTGCATTTCCGTGGCAAAGCGGCCCGCCTGGAACAAGCGTTCGCCATCCCAGTCGAGCGTATCCGCATAGGCCAGCCTCTGGACAGCGCTCATCGTTGCGAATGCCGGATCCAGCGCAGCAATATCGCCGACCAGCCACTCGTTGATGAAGTCGATGTCGCCGCTTTGCAGGATAGTCAATCTTTGAGAGTCGACTTGGCGATTGTGCTCGGAGTGGAAGATATGGTGGACGGCCGTCAGGCCGATATTCTCGTTGCCGCGCCCATCGCCGGTGATGAAATGGGCGTCGAGAAGCTCGTCGTCATAGGCAACCTTGCGCCCTCGGTAGTCCAAGGCGATGTCGTTGCCGGCAACGTCGTCGCTGTCCGGAGCAATCGGTGTGTCGCCGAGAGGGCCGGCAGGCCCATCCGGATCGAAAACACCCGTCGGCACCGCGTTGTGGGCGATATCGTCAAGGAAGGCGTGTCCGGTGCGTACGGCGCCGGTCAACGTGCCGTTCGTGACCGTAAAGGTGTTTACAGGATTTGCGAGGTTGCCTTCCACGACGACGTCGTCCGCCGTGTTGGGAGTGCCGTCCGCGCCGATGCCGAGCACCAGCAATGGCAACCCGTTCGCACCGCGAATGAATTCCCCGTAGAGATCCGTCCGCAACAGAGGCAGATTGACGACATCACGATCGGTCAACTCGATCCCGAGAAAATCGCGCGCCTGTGCCTTGATATCTCTCCACGTCGGGAGACCATTATCCGAGCCGTCGAGCAACTTTCCGGTCGCAACCGGCCGCGAGTCGGGAATGCTGTCCGGATCGGCCGCAGTATCCACAGAGAACTTGTATTCGCGGAGGAACACCTGATGCGACGGATGCGATGTATAAGTCTGGTTCTGATCAACGAACGGCGTTGTCGTATTGGTATGCTCGCCATTGGCATCCGGTGTCGCGCGCGTCAGCACCATGAAGTTGGTGTGGCCGTCGTCCGGTGTGCCGGCAATGCCGTCGGCGCCCTTGTCGTAAAGTGGATCGTCCGCCTGCAGCGGTATGTAGACGGTGCCGTTGCTTCCCTTGGTAATCAGATCGAGGCCGTGGTCGAAGAACTGGCCGAAGAACGTCATCCAGGCATTGAACGGCTTCGATAGCCCTTCGTCCGGCGCGACGTTCGGGATAACCAACGAACCCTGTGCGTTGATCGTCAGGCCAAGTTCCTGCGCAAGCGCGGTGAACGCTGCGGCGGGGTCGGCAGCCACTAGTTGGGCATGCACGAGCGTTGCTTCGGCGTCGCTGAGCGCGGCTGCGGCATCCTGAATAGCATCGATGCTCGCCGAGCTGGGCGCAGCAGTGTAGGCCGCGACAGCCTGGTCCAACTCGCTTTCGGCCGATTGAACAGCTGTTTGCGCCTCTGCGAGCGCTGCAGCTGCCTGCGCAGCGGTCACCCGTCCCGCTATCAGGCGTTCGAGGTCGCCGTGTGGATCCTCGGAGCCAGCAAACTTCAGAGCGGCAAGAATTGCCGCTGGGTTGTTCAGGCTCATGTCGACCACAAGGTTGGAAATCAAACGCGGGTCGGCGTCGGCGACGCTTCCGGGGGCGCCGTAGTCCGTGTTGGTTACGGGCGTCGCAGGCCCAGGGCCATCAGGATCGAAGGTGTCTCCGTCCTGATCATTGACGAAGCTTCCGTCAAGCAATCTTGGCATCGGCTGGTCGGCCGAGCCCCAGGTCTCGCGTCCTGGGACGATATTGTTATAGGTCCCATCGACGGTTCTCAAACCGACGGGAACGTGAGGATCAGGAATGGCCAACAGGGCGCCAGGCGTGCTTGGGTCCACCACGTTACCTTCGGCATCAACGTAGATTTGGGTCAGCGCTGTGCCCGCCGCGTGTGCTTCGGCGACCTTGATCTGACGCAGAATGAAAATCATGTCCTGCAGGTTCAATGTAAACGCGGCCATTGCTCTCTCCCTCCGAAGCAAAACGACCCTGCGGAACAGTTGTTACATTCGCTCCGCAAGCTTAAATGATGTCGTTACTTTTATATCTTCGGCCTGAGCGCCCACACAGAGAACAAGGTCGGGTGATTTTCGAGACGTTGGTGTAGGCCGTGCGGAACGAAAGTCAGTATATCCATCAGACTAAAGTCGCATCGGCACTGGGGATCGCGAAACGCGCCGAAGGAGTGGCGGCGGTGCACAAGATTGCTGTTGGCAGATGCAATATTGCGAAATACTGATATAAATCAGGAATGTCGTGACTCGGGGGGAAGCATGACAACCGGGGACATGGAAACACTGCAATCGGATGGAGATGTCGTCGGCGGGCCCCGAAGCCCGTGGGAGCGAGCGGCAGTTCTATTCCGTCGGTCCCGTCTTGAGGTCCAGTTCATCGTCATCGCATCGCTGATCGTGCTGGTGCTTATGTTCGTTCTCGGCTTATGGACGACGCACAGGATCGAAAAGGCGATCATGAAGGGTGCTGGCGGCGTCGGCGCGGCTTACCTGCAAACCTTCGTCGAACCGATGATCTCGGATGCGGATATCCAGGCAAAGGCGCTCTCTCCTGAAGTGAAGCAGAAACTCGATGGGCTCCTCGGCGATAGCCCGCTTGGCCAGCACGTTCGCGAGATCAAGATATGGAACCCGGACGGCAGCCTGTTCTATTCCACCTCGGGCCAGGAACTTGACCATGAAGACGCTTTCCCGGAATTGAAGCGCGCACTGGCCGGTGAGGTTGTCGTCTCACGGACAATGGTCGACAAACACAAGTATTCCGACGAGGAGCAGGCAGCCGAGTACATCGAGGTCTACGCTCCGTTGGTGCGCGATGCATCCGGCGCAACGGTACTTGTCGGCGAATTCTACGAACGGCCAGACTATCTGCTTGCGGAGATCGGTGGCGCCTGGCGGGCGACCTTCGCCATCGTTCTGTTGGTCTCCGCCCCGATGCTCGCACTTCTTTACATGATCGTGCGCAGTGGCCGTCTCATCATCGATCAACAGCGCGCTGCCGCGCGGGCGAGCCTGCGCCATGCACTGGGCCTATCGAACCAGAACAGGCGTTTGCGACTTGAGGCCGAGCGCGCACGACTGGAAGCCGGCAAGCTGAACGAAAAGATTCTGGACCAGATCGGTAGTGACCTGCACGATGGGCCCATACAGGTTCTGACCCTCGTCAAGCTTCGCTTGAGCGACCTCGGCGCCCCCCCTCAAGAGGCACGAACCAACCACGTGAACGTCGCGGTCGAAAGCCTGGGCAAACTCCTGCAATTGATCACCATGACGCTCGATGAGATCAGAAACATCTCCTCCGGCCTAGTCCTGCCGGAACTCGACAATCTTTCCGTGAAAGAGACCATACAGCTTGCTGTCCGGCGGTTTACCGACCTCACCGGACATGTGGTCGACGTCAAGGGGGAGATCCCGACCGATAGCGTTCACGGACATCTCAATATCTGCGTCTACCGCTTTATCCAGGAAGCTTTGATGAATGCGCAAAGACATGCTCCTGGAAACCTGCAGCAGCTAAGATTCCGAATGCGGCAAAATCGATTGGTGATCGCAGTCGCTGACATCGGCACGCCTCCCAAGTTGGCGAATCCAGCTGCCGAAGACAGGATCCGGCTGGGAAAGCTGATGCAAAAACGCCGCATCCGCGCCTTCGGCGGCAAGATACGCACCATCGCGCGCGACAACGGTACACTTGTCACGGTCGTGCTGTCATTGGACGGACAAATCGCGGCTTAGCGTAGCGGGTACTTTGCCGGCATGTCCCCGACCCACTGCCAGCCCCAGTTCTGATACCGGAATGCCCTTTCTATCTCACTCACGAGCGCGATCCACCTTCACGAAGCAGGTCGAGCGCGCCATAGGGCTTGAGACTGGAAAGACAACATGCATGCCCGCACAATGATCGTGCAGGCTGAAACAGCTGTAACCCGGAGCGACAACGCTATCGTGCCGCCGCTCCAGGTCAGTCCAGAGGTTTGACCGCCGGCTCTCGCAGTCTGGATGATTGATCCCAGGGGTGATGGGCATCCGCACCCTCCGAAGTACGGGATGCGCTCGACTTCGAGCGCTCCACCGATCACCGAGGTCAATCCTATTTTGCTGCGATCCTGGTTTGAATGCGCAAGGCCTGGACCGAAACAGTATCCTCGTCGATGAGCTTGGAATACTCGTCCTTGCTCCAGGGGTTACCGCTCTTGAAGACGTACCATTTCCCCTTTGGTTCGCGCTTCTGGTAGATGGTATCTCCAACCTTCAGATGCCTGAAGCACGTCCTGTTCTTCCCGCTCGTCTCTTTCGTCTTCCAGGTCGCAACCATGCAGAGTTTCCCGCTGTTGGTCAGTTCCCAATGGCCTGTGCCATAGGTATCCACACCATCGGTGCTCGACCACGCCACGAAGGAACGGTTGGCTTCGGAGAACCGACCGCCGCCGACCTGCCACTGCCACGTCTTGTTGTCATAGATCTGCTTGAGCTCGCGCGGCGGAACGGGAACCGCACCCGGCGGCACCACCGATTTCTGGGTGGCTGCATGCGCTGCGGCAGCCGTCATCAGCATTGCCACGCCTACGCCGAAGCCTATGAGGCGAACACTACTAGCCATCGATCATCTCCGTGATTTGAGCTTTCGGATTTATTTGTACAATTGGAGCTCGCGGCGTAGCGCGCACCAGGTTGCCAATCGCGACGCGCTTGCGAGGCGTGCTTGCCTTTGCTGCCCGCTGACGGCTCGCCTTGCCGACCGAGTGGACATGGAAGCCGAACTCCTCGGCAAGATGATCTTCGTCATAGACGCCACGAAGGTCGACGATGAGGCGGTCGCGCATGATCGTCCCCAACCGTGCGAAATCGAGGTTCACGAGCACGTCCCAGTCGGTCATCAACACAGCAATGTCGGCTTTCGCCGCACATTGATAAGGATCCGCGGAGAACGTGATATCATTCAACATCAGGCGAGCATTGTTCATGCCTTCCGGATCGAACGCACTGATCTTGGCCCCCTCGTTCTGTAGGGCCTGGATCAAGGAGAGCGAGGGCGAATCCCGCATGTCGTCGGTATTTGCCTTGAACGTCAGGCCGAAGATCGCGACCCGCTTGTTGCGGAGGCTGCCGTTGACCAACTGACGCAGTCTGTTGATGAGTGTGCGTTTGCGCGCGGCGTTCACCGAGATGGTCTGCTCGACAAGCCGCATGTGGACACCGTATTCCTGCGCGGTGCGCAGAAGCGCGATCGTGTCTTTCGGGAAGCACGACCCGCCATATCCAGGGCCGGCGCTGAGAAAGCTCGGGCCGATACGCTTGTCGAGGCCCATTCCGACGGAGACGTGCTTGATGTCGGCACCGATCTGCTCGCACAGGTCGGCCATCTCGTTGATAAAGGTGATCTTGGCGGCCAGAAACGCGTTCGAGCCGTATTTGATCAGCTCGGCGCTGCGTCGGCCCGTTGTCAGGATCGTCGTGCCTGCGTCCGCCGCGACCTTGTAGACATCCGACAGCACGCCCCTGGCCCAGACATTATCCGTACCGATCACCACGCGATCCGGGTTCATGAAATCATAGATCGCCGAACCTTCCCTGAGAAACTCAGGATTGGAGGCAACGGCGAAATTGAGCTCGGGCCTGATTTCGCGGATGATCCGCTCGATGCGATCGCCTGTCCCGACTGGCACCGTCGACTTGGTGACGACGACCAGATCGTCGGACATGTTTTCGGCGATGTTCCTGGCGGCCGCAAAAACATACTGCAGGTCCGCCTCCCCATCCAATCCACCCGAGGGAGTGCCGACAGCGATCAGAGCGACGTCAGCGCCCTTAATCGCGTTCGCCAGATCCGTTGTGAACTCCAGCCTCTGGGCCGCCATGTTCGACAGGATCAAATCATCAAGACCTGGTTCGAAGATCGGAACGATGCCAAGCTTCAAACCTTCGACCCTTGACGCGTTGATGTCGACGCAGACAACATGATGACCCCACTCGGCCATGCAAGCGCCGCTGACTAGGCCGACATATCCCGTACCAAGTACGACAATTTTCTTCGTGAAAGATTGCACGTCATCGTCCCCTTTTTTGATGAGTTTTGAATGCGTCCCAACTCGCTTCAAACCGCCAAAGCCACCGAAGCCGAAACCTTGCCGAGCTCTCGCTCGAAGTAGGCGATTGTGCGCTTCAAACCATGATCAACCGAGGTGGAAGGCTTCCAGCCGATTTCACGCTCGGCCTTCCTGATGTCGGGACGGCGCTGTTGTGGATCGTCCACCGCCGACGGAAGATGGATGATGCGCGAGCTTGAGTTGGTCAGAGCTATAATCTTCTCCGCCAGCTCCAGAACCGTGAACTCCGACGGGTTGCCGATATTGATCGGACCCGTCACGCCCATGGACGACTGATAGAGTTTCAGGAAGCCGCCGATGAGATCGTCGACATAGCAGAAGGACCTTGTCTGGCTTCCCGAACCGTAGACAGTGATGTCCTGATTGGTCAGAGCCTGGACAATGAAGTTCGAAACAACACGGCCGTCGTCCGGCCGCATACGCGGGCCATAGGTGTTGAAGATACGGCCGACTTTGATGGTGACGCCGCAGCAGCGCGCGTAGTCGAAAATAAGGGATTCAGCGCAGCGCTTGCCTTCGTCGTAACAGGCGCGAGGGCCGATCGTATTGACGTTGCCAAAATAGGTCTCGACCTGGGGCGATATGACCGGATCCCCATAGACCTCCGAGGTGGACGCCTGGACAAAAATGGCGCCGTTTTTCTTGGCGATCTCCAGACCGTTCAAGGTTCCGAGAACGTTGGTCTTGGTGGTACCCACGGGATCGGCCTGGTAAGCCGGTGGCGAGGCAGGGCTCGCGAAATTGAAGAACGCGTCAACCTTGAGATCGAACGGCGCGCGCACGTCGTGGTTTTTCAGCTTGAAACCCGGCGTGGAAACAAGGTGCTGAATATTGTCCAGCCGACCGGTGGAGAAATCGTCGACGCAGATGACCTCATGGTCGAGCTTGAGAAGCTCCTCGCACAGATGCGAGCCAAGAAAGCCCGCGCCTCCAGTGACGGCGGCAACTCTTTGTTGCTGGCTTCTCTTGGGGGAGATGCTTCCGCTTCGAACGGATGATGCTGGCGCTTTAATTCCACTCATGGCGATCGATACTCCTAGATTGTTGGAGACAGCGGATCTCCCTCCGCAAGGAAACCCGCGGACGACAGAAATCCGGAAGTCGTTAAAACAGCGGCGATGGAGAGAACGTTCTAGAAATACAATCGCAGCACAAATAGAGATACCGCGAGATGAGCCATGGTGACCCACAGTGAGGATTTATACCTCAGGTATCGAAAGATATACTCTCGACATACTTAAGATTACCGAAGTCGATTTAATCGTCAATAACTAATTATCATATTGTTAATTTTTTTATTGCATTGCATCCAAGACTGATTCGATCCATGCTGCACCGCATCAATCTCCACGAAAATGCATAGCTGGATTAGAGCAAGATGATTTCAGCTAGAAGCGCAAGGGTATGCGGATTAGCTTTCTGCCTGTTGGGGGGTGGCATGCCTCTTTTCGATCATCTTCGAGCGGCAGGGCCGACAAAGGCCTCCGCTTCGCTTCAGACCTGGTTTCAGTACGGCATCTATGATCCTGGGAGCAGGATGTCGAGAAACCAGATCTTTTCGATTTCCCACGTGTTCCTGTACTGGCAGGACATCAACACGACGGCTCTGGATCGAAGCATAGCCACGGCCGATCGGAATGGTCGCGATCTCCTAGTGACCGTCGAGCCCTACACCCTGGCAAGTGATTGGCGAAGCGGATCAAGACAGCTGCTCTCCGACATCACCGCCGGCCGGTTCGACACACAGATCACCGACGTGTGCACCGCATTAAGCAAAGCGAAGCATCGAATATACGTTCGCTGGGCACATGAGATGGAGGGCACTGAAGGGCGCTACCCTTGGGCCGGAAAACAGCCGCAGAACTATATCGACGCATATCGCCATTTCGTGACGCGATGCCGGGCCCTTCTTCCCAACGCAAAGTATGTCTGGTCACCAAGAGGCGCTTCCAATTTCGAGGCGTACTATCCTGGCTCGGACTATGTCGATGTCGTTGGCTTCGCGATATGGGGCCTGCAGCGGTGGGAAATCAAGCGCACCGGCCGCGCAAGGACCTATCTCGAGACGTTGGCTCTGACCTACCAGAAGATGAGCGGCTTTGGAAAACCGATGATGGTCGCCGAGGCGGGCGCGGCTGGAGACCAAGCTTACAAGAGCGCTTGGCTTTCGGCTATGTTTCAGGGGCAGACCTATGCAAACGACTTCCCGAACTTGTTCGCGGTCGTCTATTTCAACGACAAGGAGCCATATCACTGGCCAGGCGGATATGGCTCTCCCGACTGGCGCATGGACGAAGCCGACATCCCGCAACAGTAGCGTGATCTTGGCAACCGCGTCGCGTCGGCGGTCATGCGTTGGCGGACCTCCAGGACGTTTTTAGTCTCTTCTTCAGGCGAAGCGCCGGTTCCTCGATGAGGCGCCAGGACAGCCAGGCGATCGGAAGCGTCACCGCCAATGAAACAGCAAACAATTCATACCAAGCCACACCAGGCCACAGTGCACGGACGGTTTGCTGCACAGGCCAACCGTAGAGATACGCCCCGTAGGAAAGATCGCCCAAAGGCCTGACATCGGGTAAGCGTATCGCCCTCGTCGTGGCGAGATACATGATCGGATAGGCAGCGCAGAAGGGAAAGATAAACAGCAGGTTTCCATACATCGCCATCATGACGCAAAGCACTGCAAGCGCCGAGGCGAAAAGTGGATCGAGCTCAAATCGACGCGAAAGAAAGGCGACGAGGACACCGCACAGGAAAGACGGAAGCAGGAACGCCATATCCGAAATGAACTTGGTGCCAGCGTGGACAAAGATCTGCGCCTGGAAGGCTAGCGTCAAACCGAGAAGCACCAGAATTCCCACTGCGCTCATCAGCCGAAGGCGATACAGCAGGAATATCAATAGATAGCACGATATCTCAACGGGGATGGTCCAAAGGCTGCCATTGATGATGGCGCCGAGCCACTCGGTGGTGCCATAGAACTGGACTGAGGGGATGGAGCTCACCGAATTGGGCAACAAGAAGTTGAGGCCAACAAAACTCCATCCGACGTTCGAGCGAAGATATGCAGCGATGCCGAGGTGAGAAAAGAAAGGCGCAAGGAGTAGAGCGCAGATGATCATGCTCACGAGGAGACCCGGATAAATGCGCAAAAAGCGGTCCAGCAGGAACCTGCTGCTACCGCTGGATCGCTGAAGGCTGTGAGCGACAAAATATCCGCTCATGATCAAGAAGGCCATGACCGCGTATATCCCGAGGATATTGTGAGCTCCCAGCAAGCGAACGAAAGGCTCGTTAGCCTCCGTATCTTCAGCGATCAGAAAAGAATGGGAGAACAGCACGCAGCTTGCAAAGACCAGACGCATGAAGTCCGCGTTCTGGGCGTATGTATTGGCACCACTATTCTTGCTGGCATCAATCATTAGAAAATCCTTACAGCATGTTCGGTTGCTCGGCGATTAGAAGTATCCCGAATGACCTACCTTGGCCGCTTTGATTTCCGCCCCTTAAATATATTATCTTATCTTCCATGATGGACACGGAACAATATTTGTACTTTTTTCAAAGCGTATCTATTTTTCAAATTGACTGCAATATTAAATTATGAATATTTAATTAATAGGGTTGGGATACACCAAGGCAAAACTGCATCAATGCGCAGCCGATAATGCCTAATATTTACAACAAAATACCATAAATACAATAGATTAGCGCGGCCATAACCTGACCGGGCGTCATCAACCCGCTCCACAATCGCGCAGCCATCGTCGCAGGATATACTTGCGCATTGATGAGCATCCCGACGCGATACTGGAACATATTTAGAAGGTGTATCTCGTGAAAAATACAGTCTTGGTAACGGGTGGTGCCGGCTTCATCGGAAGCCATACCTGCAAACAATTGCAGATGAGCGGCTTCGTGCCGGTGGTCTACGACAACCTGTCGACGGGCCACGAAACCAATGTCAAATGGGGACCGCTGATCAAGGGCGAATTGCGCGATATGGATCACATCAAGCGTGTGATCAAGCTCTGGGAGCCGGCTTGTGTCGTCCATTTCGCCGCCTCGGCCTATGTCGGTGAATCGACGGAGAATCCCAGCAAATACTATAACAACAACGTTCGAGGCATGATCTCCCTGCTGGATGCCTGCAAGGAGACGGGCGTCCGCAACGTCGTCTTCTCGAGCAGTTGCGCCACATATGGCATGCCCGCACAAAGCCCGATCACCGAGAGCACACCGCAAAGGCCGATCAATCCCTATGGTCGCACCAAGCTGATCGGCGAATACATGCTCGAGGATTACAGGGCCGCCTATGACCTCTCCTACGTTTCACTTCGGTACTTCAATGCCGCCGGTGCCGATCCGGACGGGGAGTTGCGCGAAAGACATGATCCGGAGACGCATCTCATTCCCCGCGCTATTCTTGCGGCCGCCGGCCGCCTGCCGCAGCTGCAGATTTTCGGCAATGACTACGAAACCCCGGATGGTACGTGCATAAGAGACTACATCCACGTGACCGACCTCGCGCGTGCGCATGTACACGCGGTGAACTACCTCCTGGAGGGCGGAGAAAGTGCCGCGATCAACCTGGGCTCAGGGCAGCCGACGTCGGTGCGGGAGATCGTCAACGCAATCGCGAAGTTCAGCAAGCGGTCCATTGCCGTCAAGGAAGAAAACCGCCGTGCCGGGGACCCACCGGTACTCTGCGCCGACACCTCCTACGCCCGCGCAATGCTGAAATTCACGCCGATGCATTCGGATATCGATACGATCATCAAAACCGCGGCTCCGACCTTCGGCCTGGAGGTTGCCGAATGAGCTCAATTGAAATGCAAGGACCGACAGACCTGTCTCCCGGCGCGGTTCAACCGCGCCCACTGGAGCCGCTCTTCAGCGGCTCCGCGAAATCGACCTTCATCGTCGGCTTCCTGATATGGTGGGCGTCATTCATCTATTTCTGGATGTGGTGGCTGCAGCCGGACCACATCCAGTCATGGGCAATGTACTGGCTCGCGACCTTTATTCTTGCCTGGGTCACGATAACACCCGTCTACTTCATGCTGCTGTTCTACCGAGCCAAGGTCATTCCAGCAGATCGCGAATGGCTGCAGCCGCCTCCCCGCATCGCCCTGGTTGTCACCAAGGCGCCGTCCGAGCCGCTCGAGGTCGTCGCCAAAACACTCACCGCCATGATGGCGCAGGTGGGGCATCCCTTTGATGTGTGGCTGGCGGATGAAGATCCCTCGACGGAAACGAGAGCCTGGTGCGACGCACGCGGGGTCCGGATCTCGACCCGCAAGAATGTCGAAGCATATCATCAGACCGCATGGCCAAGACGAACGCGATGCAAGGAAGGAAACCTTGCCTACTTCTACGACATGTATGGATACGAACTCTACGACTTCGTCCTGCAGTTCGATGCCGACCATGTTCCTGAGAAGACCTATTTGGAGGAAGTAATGAAGGGCTTCGCCGACAGCCGGGTAGGTTATGTCTCGGCGCCCAGCATCTGCGACGCGAACGCCCAGACGAGCTGGTCTGCCAGGGGACGGCTATACGCCGAAGCCAGTATGCACGGCTCTCTCCAAGTCGGATATAATGACGACTGGGCACCCCTATGCATCGGGTCGCATTATGCAGTGCGCACCGCCGCGCTGAAGCAAGCGGGCGGCCTCGGTCCGGAATTGGCGGAAGACCACTCCACCACGCTGCTCATGAATGCGGCCGGGTGGCGCGGCGTGCATGCGATCAACGCCATTGCGCATGGCGATGGCCCGCAGACCTTCGCGGATATGGTGGTCCAGGAGTTCCAGTGGTCGCGGAGCCTGACGACGATCCTCCTGCAATACCTTCCTCGCTACTACGCCCAACTGCCTGGAAAATTGAAGTTCCAGTTCGTGTTTGCGCAGCTGTGGTATCCACTTTTCTCGATCGCCATGGCCGTCATGTTTGCGATGCCGCTGGTCGCAATCCTGGCCGGACGCAATTATGCAATCGTCACCTACTACGACTTCCTGATCCACTTCACGCCGATATCCCTGTCGCTGATCTTCTTCTCATTCTTCTGGCGGCGGACGATGAGCTACCGCCCGTTTGATGCGAGGGTTTTCTCCTGGGAGAACATTCTCTACGTTTTTGCCCGATGGCCCTGGTCCCTGATCGGATGCCTATCGAGCTGCAAGGACAAGGTCACGGGCAAGTTCGTCGATTTCAAGATAACGCCAAAGGGCACAAAACAAACTGACCATGTTCCGGCGCGTGTTCTATACCCCTATGTCACACTCGCCCTTCTATCGGCCAGCGTCGCAGCGTTCTTCCCGACAACAGAGGCGGCGCACGGATTCTACATCTTCGCGATCATGAATGCCTTGATCTACTCCTTGCTGGCGCTGTTGATTTTCATCTTCCACGTGACGGAAAACAAGGTTCGGTCACTCCCGCGCCTACCCTCGCTATGGCTAGCAATTCTTGGGATCATGCTTTCAATTTTCATCGGGGCATACGCAATTCCCAACCACGGGCGTCTGGGCTTGGTGGCCCTCACGAAGGGCACTCAGATTGAAGCCAGCGTTGCGCACCATCTAGGGGTGGACCTCCAGCAACTCACATATGCACCGTCGGCACGTCCTTCGGTTTGGCTATGGCGGTGAACTGCGCACCCCGACGCAGCTTATGGAGTCGCACCACCGCCGTATACGCAGGCGTTGTTTTCAGCGGCACCGATCCCTGATCCACGTCTGGCGCGTTGCCGCGAGCGCATCCGCCTGCGGGGGGATCCACCGTCCCCACTGAACCCTCCTTCAGGCTGCGTGTTTTCTCCGCGGTGCTGGAAGGCGACGGAGATCTGCGGGACCTCGCCGCCTGGAGTGCTCCCCGTTTCACCGGACAGATCGGCTAGTTTGATTTAGCCCTGATGAACTGCCGAGGGGAAGCCATCTTGAGCGCGGAATGAGGATGGATTGCGTTGTAGTCTTCGATCCATCCGTCGATGAGCCGGAGCGCTGTTTCGGCGTCCGGTAGTGCCGAGATGCGGATGTAATCCCGCTTCAGGGTTTTGACGAATGCCTCTGACATGCCATTTGACTGCGGGCTGGCCACCGGCGTGAAGCAGGGCGTCAGATTGAGCGCCTGGGCAAATAGCCTGGTTTCCCGTGCTGTATAAGCCGAACCGTTGTCCGAGAGATGCTCGATAGCATGCGGTGCTCGGGTTGCCTGGAAGCGTTTCTCAACCGCCTCCAGCATCATGTCGCGGACATCCGAGCCGGATATTCCGGCATTGGCGACGGCCGTCCAGGCGATGATCTCCCGGTCGAAGGCGTCGATGATGAAGGCGAGACGAATGACCTCGCCATTCCAGCAGGTGAACTCCAGGCCGTCCGAGCACCAGCGCAGGTTGGAGCGCATAACCATGACCTTGCCATCGTGGAGGCGGCCCTTGCGGACGGCCGTATGCTTCTCCAGCAGCATGGCGTGGTTGCCCATGATGCGATGGACCCGTTTGGCGTTGACGACAGGCTTATCGGCGGCTCGCCTTTCGCGATTGAGGAGCGCGGCGATCCGCCGATAGCCATAGGTTGGCCTTTGATCCACTAGCCTGCGAATGGCGGGCAGAAGCTCTGCATCCTCGACCTTGTGGTATGGCCCACGCGGCTTTGATTTGCCTTTCAGCCGCTCGATGAGGTTGGAACGGGAGACACCCAGCGTATCTGCCACGGCCTTCATCGGGAACCGTCCTTCGGCAACAAGATCGGCCGCGATATCCGTTTTTTTGAGTCCGCTTTGGAAAGAGCTTCGCGGAGGATTTCGACCTCCATCGTCTTACGGCCGAGCATGCGCTCCAACTCGCGGACGCGATCTTCCAGCTTCTTTACTTCCGAATTGCCGACCACCGGCTCGTCAGAATCCACGGCTGCAGCACCTCCCTCGCTCAAAAGCCTGCGCCACCGATAAAGCAGATTGGGCGCGACGCCATGGTGGCGAGCGGTGGACGATACCGTCTCGCCTGGTTCGAAACTCTGCTCAATGATTGTCAGCTTTTGCTCGGTTGTCCACCGCCTGCGGCGAACATCACCCGTCAGCAATTCAACGTGTCGATACTCGTTAGACATAAGCCTGTCCTCAAGCCTGTGCTTGAGCCTTTCTGCTTATGCCGACTGTCCGGTCGAAATGGGGTGCAGTTCACCGCCTGAGACGGAAGAGGTTGGGCCGGAGCAGAGGGCTGCGTGCTACCATACCGATCGCTAGGCGGGTCCTACCTGGGCCCCTCTGCGCCCGCAGCATGTCTTTGGCCTATAAACACAAATAGCCCCTTACGGGGGATATTGAGTGTGAGTTCGTCTCGATTGGGAAGATTGGTTGCGGGGGCAGGATTTGAACCTGCGGCCTTCAGGTTATGAGCCTGACGAGCTACCGGGCTGCTCCACCCCGCGCCATC
>NZ_LXKO01000004.1:0-959 GCF_001692185.1 Rhizobium sp. AC44/96 | reverse complement strand
CGCAGCGTATCACGTCCTTCATCGCCTGTGCATGCCAAGGCATCCACCAAATGCCCTTACGACACTTAATCGTTCTCATTGCCAATGCTCATCATCTCGTCGTCATTCCAAAGGAATGAGCGACAGGCAGGGTTACCTTTTACAACCCCACCAATCCAACAATGCCATCGACGTGTTCGATCGGATCACTTTATTGGAGCTACGCCGAGCAGCCCTCTTGTGTCCGATCTTAAGACCAGCTTCTCGAGATTAAATCCAGGACCGCGCGGTCAGGCAACGGCCATCAAGTCGTCCGTCAGATGCAAACCCAAGGGAATGCAAACAACAACGACCCAGAGTGACAAGCTTCCTTCCTACCTCCAATCCCTCCACCATATCCGGCCGGCTAGGCCATCCATGGTTTCTCAGGAACTGGGCTCGGACATTGGGCAGAACCCAACACCTGGAAGCCTCCAGATCAATCTTCTCTTCACGATATATGCAGAACAGGCAGCGTCCGTAGACGAAGCAAACTTTTAATTTCTTCAGAAGACATTGCCATCAGAACCCTCAGGCTCGACACCATCGATTTGGTGGAGCTGAGCGGGATCGAACCGCTGACCCCCTGCTTGCAAAGCAGGTGCTCTCCCAGCTGAGCTACAGCCCCTCCAGCTCGATCGCCTCAGTTCGTCAGAACTGAGACTCGGCAACAATCCATAATCCCCATCAGGCACTCAAGGCACCCAAATCCAACAGTCACTCAAAGTGAATGGTGGGCCTGGGAAGACTTGAACTTCCGACCCCACGCTTATCAAGCGTGTGCTCTAACCAACTGAGCTACAGGCCCAATCTCGATGAAAGGGTTTACGGTTTTGTCTTCATGAAGAAAGAGAAACGTGGACGGCGCAGTTCGCCATACCATCCGATGCTTAAAGCATTCCGTGGCGTATTGCGTTTCGATGGTCACCTGACTGATGCCA
>NZ_LXKO01000003.1:0-191713 GCF_001692185.1 Rhizobium sp. AC44/96 | reverse complement strand
CTAAAAGAAATCTTAGAGCGAAGGTCTTCGTCGCCAGCAGCGCCGCCGCCCTCGTTCTGTGAAGCGGCTTATACGGCCCCCACCCTTTCTAAGTCAACACACCCCAACAAAGTTTTTTGACATTTTTGTAACATGCTGATTCCACAGAGGGAATTTCCGGAGAGAGAGGATCGGGGTGAAACTGGCCGGGAATCGGGCGCCATTTCCTGCTTCTTGCCTCACGCGGGACGATCACCGATCGATCCCCACGCATTGAAACGGCCTCCGGGATGCTTGCGCGGCCCGAACCAATCGTTAGTTTGGCCGCCCAAAGCCTATCTATATAGAGGAATGAACCAATGCTTGTCCTGGACGAGAAACAGACGCGCGCCGCACTTGCCTGGCCGTCCTTGATCGAAGCGCTGGCTTCCATGTTCGAAAGCGCCTGCGTCACGCCGGTGCGCCACCACCATGACATGGAGGTTCCGGGCGAGCGCAATGCCACCCTGCTCCTGATGCCTGCCTGGGTGCCGGGTCGGTATGCCGGCGTGAAGATCCTTTCGGTTTTTCCTGACAACGCCCAGCGGGCGCTTCCGGCAATCTTCGGTACCTATCTCCTGTCTTCGGCCAAGACCGGCGAGATGCTGGCCGCAATCGACGGCGGCGAGCTTACGGCCCGGCGGACTGCCGCGGCCTCGGCGCTCGCGGCCCGCTACCTCGCGCATTCGGATGCGAAAGAACTTCTCGTCTGCGGCACGGGTCGACTCGCCATCAATCTTCTCCAGGCGCATGCAGTGACGCGCCCGCTCGAGCGCTTCCGTATCTGGGGACGAAACCTGGAGAGCGCCGAAGCGATTGCCGCCGAGGCGCGTGTGCTCGGACTTCGGGCGGAAGCCGTCGTCAACCTAGAGGCCGCGGCGCGGACTGCCGACATCATTTCCTGTGCGACCCTTTCCTCGGAGCCGCTCGTTTCCGGCGAATGGCTGAAGGCCGGGGCTCACCTTGATCTTATCGGGGCGTTCAAGCCGAGCATGCGTGAGAGCGACGATATGGCGATCAGCAGATCCAGCGTCTTTGTCGACACCCGCGCGGGGGCGCTCGCCGAGGCGGGCGATATCGTGCAGCCGCTCAAGAGCGGCGTATTGACGGAAGCGGCGATCAAGGCAGAGCTCGCCGAACTCGTCACGGGGGCGCATCCGGGCCGAACCAGCAGCGAGGAGATCACGCTTTTCAAATCGGTAGGGGCCGCGCTCGAGGATCTGGCCGGCGCCATCCTCGCCTACGAGACAATCCGGGCCTGAACGCCGATGCGCTCTCTGCCGGACCTGCCGGTTTCCCATGTCCTTCCCGACATCGCGGCCGCCCTTGCGACGCGCGCACGCGCGGTCTTGTCCGCTCCGCCCGGCGCCGGCAAGACGACGCTTGTTCCACTCTACCTATTGGATCAGGACTGGCGGGGCGCCGGCCGGATCATTCTCCTTGAACCGCGTCGACTGGCGGCGCGCGCCGCGGCCGGTCGGATGGCAGCCCTGCTGGGAGAGCAGGTCGGCGAGACTGTCGGCTACCGCATGCGACTCGACAGCCGAATCTCCGCGCGAACACGGATCGAGGTGGTCACCGAGGGCGTGTTTGCCCGGATGATTCTCGACGACCCGGAGCTGGCCGGCGTTTCGACCGTCATTTTCGACGAGTTCCACGAGCGTTCCCTCGACGCCGATTTCGGCTTGGCGCTGGCGCTCGACGTGCAAGCGGCGCTACGCGAGGATCTCCGGATCCTGGTAATGTCGGCGACGCTCGATGTGGCGCGGATCGCCGACCTCCTCGATCACCCGCCCGTCATCGAGAGCATGGGGCGCAGCTTCCCGATCGATATCCGCTATCAGGACAGGCCGAGCGGCGAGCGTATAGAAGACACCATGACGCGCGCGATCGCCGAGGCTCATCAGAGCGAAAGCGGCTCGATTCTCGCCTTTCTGCCCGGGCAGGCCGAGATCGCCCGCACGGCCGAGCGACTGGAAGGTCGTTTCGGAAGCCGGACGCTGATCGCACCGCTCTACGGAAATCTTTCGCAGAAGGAACAGGACGCGGCCATTCGGCCTGCCCTGCCCGGGACACGCAAGATCGTGCTGGCGACCTCGATCGCCGAAACCTCCATTACCATCGACGGGGTGCGGATCGTCATCGACAGCGGCCTGCAGCGGCTGCCGGTGTTCGAGGCTTCCACGGGCATTACGAGGCTGGAAACGGTGCGCGTCTCACGGGCCTCGGCCGACCAGCGGGCGGGTCGTGCCGGACGTACCGAACCCGGGATCGCCATTCGCCTGTGGCACCAAGGACAGACAGCAGCGCTGCCGGCCTTCACGCCGCCGCAGATTCTGTCGACCGATCTATCAGGCCTTGTACTCGACCTTGCCCATTGGGGCGTCCAGGATACGCGGTCCCTGGCGTTCGTCGACCAGCCTCCCGAAACGACGCTTCAGGAGGCGCGCGCTCTGCTGCGACAGCTAGGCGCGCTCGACAAGGACGGCACGTTGACGCCGCATGGCAAGGTGATCCGCGACCTAGCATTGCCGCCGCGGCTGGCGGCCATGGTGGTCGGCGCCGGCGAGACGGGCCACGCGCGCGATGCCGCCATGCTTGCCGTCCTCTTGACCGAACAGGGGCTGGGGGGCAGCAGCATCGACCTCGAGGACAGGATGCGGCGGTTCAAATCCGAACGCGGCGATCGCGCCGAAGCGTCTCGTCAGCTGGCGACAAGGCTTGCCAGGGGGCTTGATGTGACGAAGGCTGATGAGCCGAGCCTTGCCGGTCGTCTTCTCTTGCATGCCTTTCCTGACAGAATTGCGCTGCAGCGCGGCGGCAGGGGCCGTTTCGTCATGGCGAACGGTCGCGGCGCGGAGCTGCCCGAGACCGAACGACTCGCCGGCAGCCAGATGCTCGTGATTGCCGACCTGACCGGTCGAGCGGCGCAAGGCCGCATTCTCGCCGCCGCAGAGGTCTCGCGTGGCGACATCGAAGCCGAACTGCCCGGGGCGATCTCGACGGACGACCAGACCTTCTTCGATCGGCAAAGCCGGCAAGTCCGAGCGCGGCGCGCAACGCGGCTCGGCGCAATCGTTTTCGATGAAACGCCTTTGCCTCGCCCGTCGGGCGCTTCCGTGACGCAGGCGCTTGCCGAGGGTATTCGAGATATCGGGCTCGACCAGCTTCCTTTCTCCAAGGAGGCATTGCAGTTGCGCGAGCGGCTGGGCTTCCTTCATCGTGGAATCGGGGCCCCATGGCCCGATATGAGCGACGAGGCGCTGCTTGGCCGGCTGGACGAATGGTTCGTTCCGTTTCAGGCAGATGCTCGCGGCCTCTCCGACATTTCGGCAGGCGGTCTTTCGAACGGGCTGATGGCGCTCGTTCCGCGCGAGTTGCAGCGAGATCTTGCGCGTCTGGCGCCGACGCACTTCGAGGCGCCGACGGGACAGCGTCATCCCATCCAGTATGATGGCGAAGAACCGACGTTGACGATCCGCGTTCAGGAGCTGTTCGGGTTGAAGCAGCACCCGACAATCGGCGGCGGGCGTCTGCCGTTGCTGCTGGAATTGACCTCCCCAGCCCATCGCCCGATCCAGACGACCCGCGATCTGCCGGGCTTCTGGGCGGGATCCTGGAAGGACGTGCGCGCCGACATGCGCGGTCGTTACCCCAGGCATCCCTGGCCGGAACGGCCCGATGAGGCCGCGCCGACGACAAGGGCAAAGCCGCGTGGTACATGAGCCGCAGAGAAGTTCAAGGAACGCTTCATGGTCGATCACGTCGAAAGCATGCCGGAAGAAGACAGACACAATAGCCGGCGCCTAAGGCTCCAGACGCTGATACGCCTCAGATGGCTTGCCGTCGGCGGCCAGGCGCTGACTGTCTTTATCGTCGCCTTCTGGCTGAAGTTTCCGCTTCCGCTGATCGCCAGCATCCTGCTGATCGTGGCGCTTGCCAGCGTCAATTTCTACCTGATGATCCGCTACCCGCCGACACATCGCATCGCGCCGCAGGCCGCCTTCGCCTTGCTGGGCTTCGATCTTCTCCAGTTGTGTGCGCTGCTTTTCATTACCGGCGGGCTGGCCAATCCGTTCGCTGCGCTCGTTTGCGTGCCTGTTATCATCTCCTTTGCGTCACAGCCGATCCGCTACAGCATGGTGCTGATCGTCATTGCGATGATCTGCATCACGATCCTCGCGGTGTCGCCGTTTCCGCTTCCCTGGTTCGGCGGCGTCGAGATCAATGTTCACACCGTGATGCAGTTCGGTGTCTGGTGCTCTATTGCATCGACCATGGCCTTCGCCGCGTTCTATGCCTACCGGGTTTCGATGGAGGCAAGCCAGTTGGCGGATGCGCTCGCCGCAACCGAACTCGTTCTGCAGCGCGAGAAACATCTGTCGCAGCTGGATGGGTTGGCCGCTGCAGCTGCCCATGAACTTGGAACGCCGCTCGCCACCATCAGCGTCGTCGCGAAGGAAATGGAACGCGAGCTGAAGGACGACGATCGTTTTCGCGAGGACGTGCAACTCCTGCGCAGCCAGAGCGAGCGGTGCCGCGATATTCTGAGGCGGCTGGCCACACTCTCGGCGGAGGGGGAAGCGCATCTTCGCCGCCTCCCGCTCTCTTCAATGATGGAAGAGATCGTCGCGCCGCATCGCGAGTTCGGGATCAAGCTGGAACTGATCGAAAAGAGCGCCCGCAAGGGAGAACCGGTGACCGACCGCAATGCCGGCATCATGTACGGCCTCGGCAACCTCATCGAGAATGCCGTCGATTACGCGCGGGAGAAAGTTACCGTTACCGTTGAGTATGACCAGCGGAGGGTTCGCATTACCGTCGAAGACGACGGTGAGGGCTACTCTCCTGACATCCTGACCAGGATTGGCGAGCCTTACGTGACCAAGCGACAGCGGGAAGATCGCGCCGGGGGCCTGGGATTGGGGCTCTTCATCGCCAAGACGCTTCTCGAGCGCTCCGGCGCCTCGCTGAGCTTCGAGAACCGCGCGCCCGAAAGCGCTGGCGCCCGCGTTCGTGTCGAATGGCCGCGCATGCTGGTGGATGCGCATTCGACAAAATGACTGTATCAGCCTAATGAAAGAACAGCGAAACTGACTTATGTCAGGCGGATAGCGCCAGGATTGACGACGATGAGCGATGAGACTTACGAGACTTCTTCAGCAACCGAGGATCACATCGGTCCGGATGCGAGCCTGTTGATCGTCGACGACGACGGCCCGTTTCTCCGACGTCTGGCGCGCGCCATGGAGACGCGCGGATTTTCTGTCGAAACAGCCGAGTCGGTTGCGGAAGGCGTTGCCAAGTCGAAGAGCCATCCTCCGAAATATGCGGTCGTCGATCTGCGCCTCGGGGATGGGAATGGTCTTGATGTGATCGAGGCGATCCGGCAACGGCGCGACGACACGCGCATCATCGTCCTGACCGGCTACGGCAATATCGCAACCGCAGTGACAGCGGTGAAGCTTGGGGCCGTCGACTACCTGGCAAAGCCTGCAGATGCCGACGACGTTTATGCCGCCCTGACGCAGCGCGCCGGAGAGAAGGCCGAGCTGCCGGAAAATCCGATGTCGGCGGATCGCGTGCGCTGGGAGCATATCCAGCGTGTCTACGAGATCTGCGAACGCAACGTTTCGGAAACGGCGCGGCGGCTCAACATGCATCGCCGCACCTTGCAGCGGATCCTGGCGAAGCGCGCACCCAAATAAATCAGCTCAAATAAATCGGGTCAGACGTCGTCGACGTCGAAAGGCTTGCCATTGGCCCATTCGGCCATCAGCAGGCGTTGGGCAGCGGCGCGCGAGAAGTTCAGGGTCACGGACTTGCGGGTCGCCGGAGCCAGCCGGTGTTCTGGCGCTTCGCGAAGCATATGCGCGCCATACCCATCCGACAGGAAGAGGCCGCACTCCTCCGGAAAGATATCGAGCGGCACATCCTTGTGAGTTGCGAAGAAAAGCCGGTCGCAATGAAGGCGATATTCCGGCCATTTGCGATCGACCTTGAAGTCTTCGATCGAGGTCTTGATCTCGATGATCCAGATCTCGCCCTTCTCGGAAATCGTAATCAAGTCAGCGCGCCGGCCACTCGCCAGGGATAGTTCCGGCAGCACCGCGTGGCGCATCTCGTGAAGTAAAATCTGAGTCCCGCGGCGCACGAGCATGGCTCTGTCCGATTGCCGGCCATCTATTAACGGATTGTTATTGTAAACACTCAAAATCGTCATGGATAACCGTGGGGGTGGCGCGCGCGTTGTTGCAAAAAAACAATGCGGTTCTAGTTTGCCGTTGCGTATTCGTTTTGCCGCACTGCAACAGCTTGCAAAGGCGAAGTTAATCGAAAATAAACCATAATCAAAGATGGTTCGAAAGAACGATCCTCCCCTGCTCCTTTACTATGAGACATCCATGCGCATCCGCAATGCAATTCCTGTATTCGGCCTGATCGCGACGCTCGCTCTGGCCGGTTGCTCCACCACTTCCGAAAGCGCTTCCGTCGAAAACAAGACCGCCGCTCCAGGGCCGACGGTCCAGACAGCGCAGATCTTCGACGACGCCTACGGGGTCACGTCGGATGCCGGCTACTCGCTCCCTGCGATCCCGATCCAGAAGGTGAAGCCACAGTTCCATCGCCAGGTTGTCTCCTATGAAACCACCGAACGTCCGGGCACGATCATCGTGAACACCCGCGAACGCTTCCTCTACTATATCATGCCCGGCGGCAAGGCGATGCGCTATGGCATCGGCGTCGGCAAGCAGGGCTTTGCATGGGCCGGCACCGCCTACGTGGCCTGGAAGCAGGAATGGCCGACCTGGCATCCGCCGAAGGAAATGGCTGTCCGTCGTCCTGAAATCGCCAAGTACGTCGAAGACGGCATGGGTCCGGGCCTGAGCAATCCGCTCGGCGCACGCGCCATGTATCTCTTCAACGAACAGGGCCAGGACACCCTCTTCCGTCTGCACGGCACCCCGGAATGGGCGTCGATCGGCACGGCTGCTTCCTCCGGCTGCATCCGCCTCATGAACCAGGACGTCATCGACCTCTACAGCCGCGTTCGCCCAGGCAAGGCGACGTCCAAGGTCATCGTTATCCAGTAAGCTGGACCTGAAATCTGGTATAAAGAAGGCCGCCGAAACCTGGTTTCGGCGGCCTTTTCTATTTACTCCACCGGCAATCAGGCGGCCTGCTTCGCCTTCAGCTCGATACGGCGGCGGTGCAGGACCGGTTCGGTGTAGCCATTCGGCTGCTCCCGGCCCTTCAAGACGAGTTCGAGTGCGGCCTGGAAGGCGATCGAACCGTCGAAATCGGCTGCCATCGGATGGTAGAGCGAATCGCCGTCATTCTGCTGATCGACGACGGCCGCCATTTTCCTCATCGTCTCGACAATCTGGGCTTCGGTGACGACCTTGTGGTGCAGCCAGTTGGCCATATGTTGGGCGGAGATGCGCAGCGTCGCACGGTCTTCCATCAGGCCAACGTTGTTGATATCAGGCACCTTCGAGCAGCCAACGCCCTGATCGACCCAGCGGACGACGTAACCCAGAATACCCTGTGCGTTGTTGTCCAGCTCGCGCTGAATCTCCTCCGGCGTCCAGTTCGGGCGGACGGCAACAGGCACGGAGAGAATGTCGCTCAGCTTGGCGCGGGCGCGATCCTTCAAGCCCTTCTGAACTTGTGCGACGTTGACGCGGTGATAGTGCGTCGCGTGCAGCGTCGCGGCCGTCGGCGACGGCACCCAGGCGGTGTTGGCGCCAGCCTTCGGATGAGCGATCTTCTGTTCCAGCATCGCCGCCATGAGATCCGGCATCGCCCACATGCCCTTGCCGATCTGTGCATGACCGGCCAGACCGCATTCAAGGCCGATATCGACGTTCCAGTTCTCGTAGGCGGCAATCCAGGCGGCCTGCTTCATGTCGCCCTTGCGGATCATTGGGCCCGCCTCCATCGAGGTGTGCATTTCGTCGCCGGTGCGGTCGAGGAAGCCCGTGTTGATGAAGACGACGCGCTCGCGCGCGGCGCGAATGCATTCCTTGAGGTTGACCGTCGTGCGGCGCTCCTCGTCCATGATCCCCATCTTGATGGTGTTGCGCGGCATGCCGAGCGCATCTTCGACGCGTGAGAAGATCTCGACAGCGAAGGCGACTTCCTCAGGCCCATGCATCTTCGGCTTGACGACGTAGACAGAGCCGGTGCGCGAATTCTTGCGGCGGCCATTCGGGCCAATATCGTAAAGCGCGATCATCGCCGTGATCATCGCATCCATGATGCCTTCCGGCACTTCGTTGCCATCGCGATCAAGGATAGCCGGATTCGTCATGAGGTGGCCGACATTGCGGATCAGCATCAGCGAGCGGCGATGCACTTCGAACGGCGCGCCATTCGGGCCGGTGTAGTCAAGGTCCGGATTGAGCTTGCGGATGAAGCTGGAGCCGCCCTTGGAGACCTCTTCCTGAAGATCGCCCTTCATCAGGCCCAGCCAGTTGCGATAGACCTCGGTCTTGTCGTCCGCATCGACCGCGGCGATGGAATCTTCACAATCCATGATCGTCGTGATCGCCGATTCAAGCCAGACGTCGGAAATGTGCGCAGCATCGCTCTTGCCGATAGCCGTCGAGGCATCAATGAGGATGTCGATATGGATCCCATTGTTCTTGAGGAGGATGCTGGTCGGCGCGGCCGGCTCACCCCGATAGCCGGCAAAATGTGCCGAATCGGCCAGTGAGACATCTTCTCCGTCTGTCGATGAGATGGCGAGCGCACCGTCCTTGATTACAAAGCCGGCAACGTCCTTCCAGCTCCAGTCGGCCAGCGGAGCTGCCGTATCAAGGAAATCGCGAACCCAGGCGATGACCTTTTCGCCACGCTTCGGATTGTAGCCCCTACCCTTCTCCGCGCCGTCGCTCTCTGGAATCGCATCGGTTCCATAGAGCGCATCGTAAAGCGAACCCCAGCGGGCGTTGGCGGCGTTCAGCGCATAACGGGCGTTCATGACGGGCACGACAAGCTGCGGGCCGGCGATCGAAGCGATTTCCGGATCGACATTGGTCGTCGTCACCTGGAAGTCGGAACCCTCGGGAAGCAGGTAGCCGATCTCGCGCAGGAAAGCTTGATGAGCCTCCATATCCGTCGGCGCACCATGCTGGCGGTACCAGTCATCGATACGCAGCTGGAGCGCATCGCGCTTGGCCAGAAGCTCGCGGTTCTTCGGCGCCAGATCATGAACGATCGCCGAGAAATTGGAGAAGAACTTGTCCGCATCAATACCAAGGCCGGGCAACGCCTCCTCGACGAGAAAGGCGTGAAGGACAGCTTCGATCGCAAGACCGTTTTTATCGATGCGGCTCATACAGATATCTCCTCGGACAATGGTAGCTTTTCGCATGCTGCCACTTTGCCCGGCTTTCATTGATAGTCAATTATGCAATAGTTAGAAAGATTTATGCCTATTATGGCAACACTCGGGGTGTGACACGCATCGGAAGGCCATTTTGCGGCTGCGTCGTCAACTTCTGAACAGGCCATGGCTTGGTTTGCTCGGTGACATCAAAGCGGAAACGATGCATCAGCACCGCCAGTGCAATCACCGCTTCCTGCAACGCGAAGGTCGCGCCGATGCAGACACGCGGGCCGGCACCAAACGGCAGAAATTGGAAACGACCGATCTTGCCACGGTTCTCTGGCAGGAAGCGCTCCGGCATGTAGGCGCGTGGCTTTTCCCAGTACAGTTCATGGCGATGCAGGGTCCAGGGCATGATGAGGACCGTGACGCCGGCTTCGATCTCTAAGGTCTCGCCCTTGGCGTCGGTCCAACGATCGGGAGCAATCGCGGCACGGTTGATTGATGGAGCTGGCGGATAAAGGCGTAAAGCCTCCTCGAACGCAGCGCGCGTGTACGGCATCAGGTCCAGCCATTTCACCGGCTCCGCACCGGTTGCCAGAACGCGGTCGATTTCCTCCTCCATAGCGTCGCGGATATGCGGTGTGTTGGCGACACAATAGAGTGTCCAGGCCAGCGCACGCGCCGTCGTTTCATGGCCCGCGCCAATAAAGGTCAGGACGTTGTCTTCGATCTCGGCATTGGTGAGGCCACCGCTCGCGGCCTGATCCAGCAGCAGGGTCAGAAAATCCTCGGGCGTCGTCGCCCGATCGGCCTGCATGCGCCGAAGACGGGCATCCATTGTCTCGCGGACGATGTTGCGAAACTTGTCCAGCACCTTCTGGCCGCCTATGCGGGTAAGGCGCGGAACCCAGGACGGCGCCCGCAAAAGATCCATGGGATCAACGCGGCCCATGCGATGGAGAAGCGCATTCACATCATCGGCAAAGCTGTCGGAAGAGGTGACGATTTCGCCGGAAAACAGCGTATCAGCAAGGATGGCGAAGGTGAGTTCAGCCATATCGCTGGCGATGTCGAATGTCTGCCCGGCACTATCAGCCGTTTCATATTTGCGCGCATATCCCTCCGATTGACGAAGCATCTGTCCGGCAAAGCCGTTGGCATGGCGCGGTGTAAAGACGGGCGCAACCGCCTTTCGAGACCGCTTCCAGACCTCGCCCTCGGCCGTCAGCAATCCATCGCGAAGGATCGGGCGCAGGATAAGCTGGCGGATATCGGACATGCGATAGTTCGCAGCGTTGTCGACGAGGACATGCTTGATCAGTCCGGGATCGTTGACGATCAGCATGTTTTCCCGGAAGAAGCGCGTCTTGATCCAGGGCAGCGTGTAGGAGGGCTCACCCCACAGTTCGAGCGGGTTGCGCAGAATGGTGCGGATGATTTCAAGCCGGCTCGGCGGCACCGTGCGCGGAACGGGCGCTGGCGGAACGAACGGATCTGGACGCATGTCCATATGATACAAGCCTTTCGCGGAAGATTGTCGCCCTCCCGGTAAGGCTAGAACTAGAGCAGGCGCTCCAGCTCGTCCAGTTTGTCGTTGATCAGCCAGCCGTAATAGTTCTCTTCCGGCCAGACAGTCTGCCCCGAGGCACGATTCTTGGCCGCAAGCGCCGACGCGCGCTGGCGCGAGTTGCCGAGATTGTAGAGCGTCGCCGTCAGACCCGGATTGTTTGAGATATCCATGCCGGCAATCTGCTTGTAGTCGTCGATCGAACGGCGAACGGCGGCAGCAACAAACGCCAGCGAGATATCCGGCTGCATGATTGCCTTGTAGACGCTGCCTGCGTCCTTTTCGTTCAGCTTCTCATAGCCCGATACCTTGGTGACAAGATCGGAGAGCATCAGAGCCGTCAGCGGGTTGATCTGGCCGAGGCCGAACGTCTGGCCGGCGTAGAACGGCTGGAAGAACACGGCACTGAAACGATTGTCCGGGAAGCTCTTGCCATCGACGGTCTTGCCGCGGAAGTCGCTTTCCCACAAATCCTCGCGGCAGCTCCACAGCGTGTAGGAATCCGTCTTTCCGTTGCAAGCGGCAAACTGCGGCCGCTTGATGAAATCATCGACGTCTTCGCCGCCATAGGCGAAGCGGAAGCTTTCGCCCGCATAGGAAGCCGCTTTCACATAGTAGGACTGCAGCCGGTCATAGGCATCGACATTATAGGTGTGTTCGCCGACGATGGCGCCGATGACGTGGATCGGGTCGACGCCGTAGGCAGCCGATACCTTCTTGATCTTGGCCATCAGCTCATGATCGGTGGCAAGAAGCTCGTGGACCTTGTCGTACTTGCGGTCGAATGACGTCTTCGTGCCTTTGGTCCGGCGCACGGAGGCGCCCGGCACGCTCGGCTGTTCGGCATTGCGATTGCCTGGCGGCACCACCTGCATCGAAAAAGCGGGCGCCGCGGTAAAAACCGTGGCGGCAATCAGAAGGCTTGTCAGAAGGCGTCGCACGATCAGCGTTCCCATCGTTCCTGGCATTGGTCGGCAAGCGCGCTGACTGGACCACAATCTTGGCCGAATAATGCTGGCGCTGACAACAAAACGGGCCCTTCACTAAAAAGTAAAAGGCCCGTTGTCGAGAGTTCAGATGGTCAAAGTGCCGGCATCACCCCAGTAAAGACGAAGACCGATGCTTCGGCATCACAGGATGAAACGCGACAGATCCGTGTTCTGCGCGAGATCGCCGACATGCTTGCGAACATATTCGGCATCGATGGTTACAGCGGTGCCCCCGCGATCCGGTGCATTGAACGAAATTTCGTCCAGCACACGCTCCATTACCGTCTGCAGACGGCGGGCACCGATGTTTTCGACCGACGAGTTCAGGTGAACGGCAACATCGGCCAGAGCGTCGATACCGTCATCGGTGAACTCCAGCGTCAAGCCTTCCGTCTCCATCAGCGCCTTGTACTGCCGGATGAGGCTTGCCTCGGTTTCAGTCAGGATGCGGCGGAAGTCTTCCTTGGTGAGAGGCCTGAGCTCGACACGGATCGGCAGACGACCCTGCAATTCGGGCAAGAGGTCCGACGGCTTGGAGACGTGGAACGCACCCGACGCGATGAAGAGCACGTGGTCGGTCTTCACCGGCCCGTACTTGGTCGACACCGTGGTGCCTTCGACCAGCGGCAGCAGGTCGCGCTGCACGCCTTCGCGCGAAACGCCGGCACCCATGCCGCCATCACGGGCAGCGATCTTGTCGATCTCGTCGAGGAAGACGATGCCGTCGTTCTCGACAGCCCGCACCGCCTCACGCTGGATGACCTCGTTGTCGATCAGCTTGTCCGACTCGTCGCGGATCAGGTCTGTATAGGAGGCCTTGACCGTCGTGCGAACTTTCTTCGTGCGACCGCCCATGGCCTTGCCGAACATTTCCGACAGGTTGATCATGCCGATGCCGCCCTGCATGCCGGGGACATCGAAGCCGCCCATGCCGGTGCTGGTATCGGCCACTTCAATGTCGATTTCCTTGTCATCGAGCTCACCGGCACGCAGCTTCTTGCGGAAACTGTCGCGTGTCGCCGGCGATGCGGTCGAACCGACCAGCGCGTCAAGCACGCGTTCCTCGGCGCTCATATGTGCCTTGGCCTCGACCTCGGAACGCTTCTTTTCACGCGCAAGGCCGATGCCGACCTCGACCAGATCGCGAATGATCTGCTCGACATCGCGGCCGACATAGCCGACTTCGGTGAACTTGGTGGCTTCGACCTTGATGAACGGAGCGCCAGCGAGCTTGGCGAGACGACGGGAGATCTCCGTCTTGCCGACGCCGGTCGGGCCGATCATCAGGATATTCTTGGGCATCACCTCGTCGCGCAGGCTCTCATCGAGCTGCTGGCGGCGCCAGCGGTTGCGCAACGCAATGGCCACGGCGCGCTTGGCGTCATGCTGGCCGATGATGTGACGGTCCAGCTCGGAGACGATTTCTCGGGGAGAAAAATTGGTCATGGTATCCTCTTGGCTTTCCTGTTCCGGCCGGCCGGCTTCGGCCCGGCCCACAGGACCCTTTTTGCAAGATGGTCGTTACTCGGCGTCGAGTGTTTCGACCACGAGGTTGTGATTGGTATAGACGCAGATGTCTGCGGCGATATCGAGTGCGCGACGGGCGATCTCTTCGGCGGACTTGTCGCTATCCATCAGTGCGCGGGCGGCGGCGAAGGCATAGTTGCCACCAGAGCCGATCGCGATGGCGCCGTGTTCGGGTTCCAGGACATCGCCGTTGCCGGTAATTGCCAGCGTCACCGACTTGTCGGCGACCAGCATCATGGCTTCGAGATTGCGCAGGTACTTGTCGGTACGCCAGTCCTTGGCGAGCTCGACGGCGGCGCGCATCAGTTGGCCGGGATATTGCTCGAGCTTCTTTTCCAAACGCTCCAGCAACGTGAACGCATCGGCTGTGGCACCCGCGAAGCCGGCAATGACGTCGCCCTTGCCGATACGGCGCACCTTGCGGGCATTGCCCTTCATGACGGTCTGGCCGAGGCTGACCTGACCGTCGCCCGCCATGATGACCTTGCCGCCCTTTCGAACTGTAATAATCGTTGTCATCGAATACACCTTAGCCCGTCAGGCGGGCTATTACCTCGGGCCGCACATCGGCCCTGTTGAGCCCTATGTAAGTTGGCAAATGCCGATTGCAATTGGCTTCGATTTCTCCCGTCGCGCTTCTGGATATTTCGCGGCTTGCCTGATATGGAACCCGCGTATTTCCGCATGGAGCAGCCACATGGCCGAGATCGCATCAAGCCGCACGGGATCCGTGTCCCGCAAGACGAACGAAACTTCGGTATCCGTTTCCGTCAATCTCGACGGCACCGGTAAAGCGAAGATTTCGACGGGCGTCGGCTTCTTCGATCATATGCTCGACCAGCTGTCACGACATTCGCTGATCGATATGGAGATCGAGACCAAGGGCGACCTGCATATCGACGACCACCACACCGTCGAGGACACCGGTATCGCGATCGGTCAGGCCATCGCCAAGGCACTTGGCGATCGTCGTGGCATCACGCGCTACGCCTCGATCGATCTGGCCATGGACGAGACGATGACGAAGGCCGCCGTCGATCTTTCCGGTCGTCCGTTCCTCGTCTGGAACGTTGCCTTCAGCGCGCCGAAGATCGGCACCTTCGATACCGAACTCGTTCGCGAGTTCTTCCAGGCCCTGGCCCAGAACGCCGGCATCACCTTGCATATCTTGAGCCATTATGGCGCCAACAACCACCATATTGCCGAGACATGCTTCAAGGCCGTTGCCCGCGCGTTGCGCACGGCGACAGAGATCGATCCGAGGCAGGCGGGCCGTGTACCCTCGACGAAGGGCACGCTCGTCTGAGCCCCTTCAGGGAGCTTGACGATATGACTTCCAGCTATCTGGTTCTGACGGCTCCCGGCGGAGCCGATATCACCCACGAGAAGACGCGGATCATCCGCGACGGCTTCACCGTGCTCGGCTTTCTCTTTCCGTGGATCTGGCTTGCCGCTCACCGCCTTTGGCTGCACGCCGTTGCCGCCTTTCTCCTGCAGAGTCTGGGCGGAGCGCTGATGGATCAGCCCGGACTTTGGCCGTTGGGCGCTGCCATTTCCTTTGGCACGAGCCTTCTGGTCGCGCTCGAGGGGCAGAACGCCCGTATTCGCAACCTGCTTTCGAAGGGCTGGGAAGAGGATGCGCTTGTCTCCGCCGATTCGCTCAGTGTGGCGGAAGAGATCTATTTTTCTGAAATTCAGACCGAACTGGATAGCGAAAGCCGCGTCCCCTCGCCGCACTGGAACAGTGCGTCCCGTGGCGACCGCGGCAATGCCACATCGCTCGGTCTCTTTGGTTTTGATGGAGGGCGCTGATGCGCGTCGCAATTATCGACTACGGTTCGGGCAATCTTCGCTCGGCAACGAAAGCCTTCGAACGTGCCGCCCGCGAAGCCGGTATCGATGCGGTCATAGACCTCACGGACAAGGCCGAGAACGTTGCCGCTGCTGATCGCGTGGTGCTTCCCGGCGTCGGCGCCTATGCAGACTGCCGGCGCGGCCTCGATGCCGTTCCCGGCATGACGGAGATGCTGATCGAAGCGGTCGAGAAGAAGGCCCGGCCTTTTCTCGGCATCTGCGTCGGCATGCAGCTGATGTCCTCGCGTGGACTGGAGAAGACAACGACCGAAGGCCTTGGCTGGATTCCCGGCGATGTCGTCAAGATGACGCCGGATGATGCCGACCTGAAGATCCCGCAGATCGGCTGGAACACGCTTGATCTTCAGCGAGCTCATCCCGTTTTTGACGGAATTCCGACCGGGCCGGACGGACTGCACGCCTATTTTGTCCATTCCTACCATTTGGCCGCTCAGAACCCCGAGGATGTGATCGCAACGGCTGGCTACGGCGGACCGATCACCGCCTTTGTCGGCCGCGACAACATGGTGGGTGCCCAGTTCCATCCGGAAAAGAGCCAGAAACTCGGCCTCGCCCTGATTGCCAATTTCCTGCGCTGGAAGCCCTGAGCTCGCGCATTCCAAGGACAGACAGAATGATCCTATTTCCCGCCATCGATCTCAAGGACGGCCAGTGCGTTCGCCTCAAGCTCGGCGACATGGAGCAGGCGACGGTCTACAATCCCGACCCCGGTGCACAGGCCAAAGCCTTTGAGGACCAAGGCTTCGAATGGCTGCACGTGGTTGACCTGAACGGTGCCTTCGCCGGCGAAAGCGTCAATGGCGCGGCTGTCGACAAAATCCTGAAGTCAACGAAGAACCCGGTTCAGCTCGGCGGCGGCATCCGCACGCTCGATCATATCGAAAGCTGGCTGTCCCGCGGATTGACCCGTGTGATCCTCGGTACCATTGCCGTGCGCGATCCTGATCTCGTCATCGAAGCCTGCAGGAAGTTTCCGGGCCATGTTGCCGTCGGCATCGACGCCAAGGGTGGCAAGGTGGCCGTCGAGGGGTGGGCCGAGGCGTCCGAACTGGGGATCGTCGAACTGGCCAAGAAGTTCGAAGGCGCCGGCGTTGCCGCGATCATCTACACCGATATCGATCGCGACGGCATTCTGACCGGTATCAACTGGGATTCGACGCTGGAACTCGCAGACGCGGTGTCCATTCCGGTGATTGCCTCCGGCGGTCTGGCCTCGATCGACGATGTGAAACGCATGCTTCGTCCGGACGCCAGAAAGCTCGAAGGTGCCATTTCGGGCCGGGCGCTCTATGATGGCCGGATCGATCCCGCGGAAGCGCTGACATTGATCAAGGCGGCACGGGCAAAGGAGACTGCGCAATGACCCTCAAGGCTCGTGTCATTCCCTGCCTCGACGTCAAGGACGGCCGCGTCGTCAAGGGCGTCAACTTTCTGAACCTTGTCGATGCCGGCGATCCGGTGGAAGCGGCAAAGGCCTATGACGCCGCAGGCGCCGATGAACTCTGCTTCCTCGACATCACCGCATCCTCGGACAATCGCGAGACGATCTTCGATGTCGTGGCGCGCACGGCCGAGCAGTGCTTCATGCCGGTCACCGTCGGCGGCGGTGTCCGCACGATTGCCGACATTCGCAAGCTGCTGCTTTGCGGTGCCGACAAGGTTTCGATCAACTCGGCCGCCGTCAGCAATCCTTACTTCGTGGCCGAGGCCGCGGACAAGTTCGGCGACCAATGCATTGTCGTCTCTATCGACGCCAAGCGCCGGCTGACACAGGCTGTTGGCGGCAACAATATCAGCGCCTGGGAGATCTACACGCATGGCGGCCGCAACGCGACAGGGATTGACGCGGTGGACTTTGCCCGCAAGATGGTTGAACGCGGCGCCGGCGAGCTACTGGTCACCTCGATGGACCGGGACGGAACAAAAGTCGGCTACGATCTCGAACTGACGCGGGCGATCGCCGATGCGGTCAGCGTTCCCGTCATCGCCTCTGGCGGCGTCGGCGATCTCGATGATCTAGTAGCCGGAGTCAAGCAAGGGCACGCAACGGCCGTTCTTGCCGCCTCCATCTTCCACTTCGGCACCTATTCCGTCGGCGAAGCCAAGCGCTATATGGCTTCCAACGGCATCGCCATGCGTCTCGACTGAGCTTGAAAGCAAAGCCATGAACCAATTTACCCTGTTCGACCTGGAAAAGATCGTTGAAGAGCGGTCAAAAGCCTCGCTGGAAGAGTCGTGGACCGCAAAACTGGTCGCCGCCGGGCAGCCGAAAGCGGCGAAAAAGCTTGGCGAAGAGGCTATCGAAGCCGTAATGGCTGCCGTGACCGACGACCGTAGCAACCTCATCTACGAGGCTGCTGACGTTCTTTATCACCTATTGGTCGTATTGAAGGTTGCGGGGATTCCGTTGCAAGATGTCATGGCGGAACTTGAGCGTCGTACCGCTCAATCCGGCCTCAAGGAAAAGGCCAGTCGGCAAAGCTGATGAGCATCGCACGACAGATTACGGGAGCGACTGAAGCGCTCGATCACTTCCAGGCGAATTCCTATTCGCCCTACCACTTCTTTTCATCGGACGAATGGGCACGCTTCCGGGCCGATACGCCGCTGACGCTGACGGCCGACGAGGTGAAGCGACTGCGCTCGATGGGTGACCCCATCGATCTCGATGAAGTACGGCGCATCTACCTATCGCTGTCGCGCCTGCTTTCAGCGCATGTGGAATCGTCGCAGCTGCTGTTTGAACAGCGCAACCGCTTCCTCAGCCTTTCCAATGTAGCGAAGACACCCTTTGTGATCGGCATTGCCGGTTCCGTGGCGGTGGGCAAATCGACGACGGCGCGCATTCTGAAAGAACTGCTGCGTCGCTGGCCTTCAAGCCCGAAGGTCGATCTGGTAACGACGGACGGCTTTCTCTATCCGAACGCCGTGCTGCAGCGTGAAAACCTGATGCAGCGCAAGGGCTTTCCCGAGAGCTACGATACGGGAGCGATCCTTCGCTTCCTCGCAGCGATCAAGGCCGGGCAGCCGAATGTAAAGGCGCCGTCCTACTCGCATCTGGTCTATGACGTGCTGCCGAACGAGCACAAGATCATCGACCGCCCTGACATTCTGATCTTCGAAGGCATCAACGTGCTGCAGTCGCGCGACCTGCCTGCGGGCGGCAAGATCGTACCGATGGTCTCCGACTTCTTCGACTTCTCGATCTACATCGACGCGGAAGAAAGCCGGATTCACAACTGGTATGTGACGCGTTTCATGCGGCTGCGAGAGACGGCGTTTCGCGATCCGAATTCGTTCTTTCACCGCTATGCCTCGATCAGCGAGGAAGAGGCGATTTCTATCGCCGAGGGCCTCTGGGAAAACATCAATCTCAAGAATCTGCGCGAGAATATCCTGCCCACCAGGCCCCGCGCCGATCTGATCCTGCGCAAGGGACAAAACCACCTCATCGAGCAGGTGGCGCTTCGAAAACTCTAGAGCGTGACGCGGCGTAGCGTCAGATTGATGCGGCCGCCGTTCTTCAGCAATGTCGACGTTGCCGGATAAATGCGATCCACGCCGTGAAAACACATCCGGCCCGCGGAGCCGAGCACGACGATATCGCCGCTCGAGAGCCTTAGGGATAGCGATTTGTCGGTGCGTTGCACCCCGCCGACGCGGAAAAGGCAGGCGTTGCCAAGCGAGATCGAAACAACGGGCGCAGCGAGATCCTGTTCGTCCTTGTCCTGATGCAGCCCCATGCGCGCGTCATCCGAGTAGAAATTGACGAGGCAAGCCTGTGGCGGCTTGTCATAGCCGGACACGTCACTCCAGATATCCAGAAGCTCTTGCGGCATATCCGGCCACGGTCTGCCGGTTACCGGATGCGTTGGCTGGTAGCGATAGCCACGCTCCTTGTCCGTGACCCAGCCGAGCGGGCCGCAATTGGTCATGCGCACAGACATCGGCTTTCCCGTGCCTGGCATCACGGGCACGAATAGCGGTGCCTCGACGACGATCGCGCGGATGATGTCGACCAGTGCTTCCTGCCTGGAACGGCTCAGATATTCCGGACTGTGACGAACACCATTCGGCAGCTGCAGCATGTCAATCTCTGGCTGGGCGCCCGCGCATCTTCTTGACTTCGGCACGGCCCGATTTCGCCTTGAGCCTGCGCTCCACCGAGCCTTTGGTCGGTTTGGTTTTCTTGCGAGGCGGCGGCGGCGGCTTGGCGGCATCGAGGATCAATTCCTTCAGCCGCTCGCGCGCATCCTCGCGGTTGCGGTCCTGGCTGCGAAACCGGCTGGCCTCGATCATCAGCACGCCCTCCTTCGAGAGGCGCCTTCCCGCAAGCTTGA
The DNA here is from genome assembly GCF_001692185.1 of Rhizobium sp. AC44/96. Taxonomy (NCBI): domain Bacteria; kingdom Pseudomonadati; phylum Pseudomonadota; class Alphaproteobacteria; order Hyphomicrobiales; family Rhizobiaceae; genus Rhizobium; species Rhizobium sp. AC44/96. The sequence continues at coordinate 172,060 of NZ_LXKO01000003.1, read as the reverse complement.
TAGCGTTTGCCTTCACTCGCTCGTTAAGCGCGGGCGAGGCCTGGATATTGAAGAACAGCTGAACGGCTGTCGAGACCTTGTTGACGTTCTGGCCGCCCGGACCGCCCGCCAGAACAAACTGTTCCGTCAGCTCCCACCCTGCGATGGTGATTCGATCGTTGATGTAGAGAGGGTCGCTGGCCATGGGATGTCTATCTCATATCGCCGGCTGGTTGGAAACAAGCAAAACCCGGCCTCTCAAGGCCGGGTTTCACGTGAATCATCAATGCGTTGTTGCTTATTTACTCAGCCGCGATCCGAAAACCCGGGGCCGCATCGCGCACCCCGCCATCGACATGCTCCTCGAACTTGGCGAAATTCTCGATGAACATGGCAACGAGCTTCGCTGCCTGCGCATCGTAGGCGACCGGATCCTGCCAGGTCGAACGCGGATCCAGAATGCCGCTATCGACGCCCGGCACGACAACGGGAACGCCGAAACCGAAGTTCGGATCAGCCCGAAGATCGGTCTTGCCGAGGTCGCCGGAAAGCGCGGCGGCGAGAAGCGTGCGTGTTGCCTTGATCGGCATACGCTTGCCGGTGCCGTAAGCACCGCCGGTCCAGCCGGTGTTGACCAGCCAGCATTCGACACCGTGACGACCAATCAGGTCCTTCAGCAGATTGCCGTATTCCGAGGGGTGGCGCGGCATGAACGGGGCGCCGAAGCAGGTCGAAAACGTTGCCTCCGGCTCCGTGACGCCACGCTCGGTACCGGCCACCTTGGCGGTGTAGCCAGAGAGGAAGTGATACATTGCCTGGTCCGGCGTCAGCTTGGCGATCGGTGGCATCACGCCGAAGGCATCGGCCGTCAGCATGATGATCGTTTTCGGGTGCCCCGCGAGGCCGGTCTTCGATGCATTCGGAATGAAATCCAGCGGGTAGGCACAGCGCGTGTTTTCCGTCAGCGAGCCATCATCGAAATCGGGCTCGCGAGCGGAATTGAGCACGACGTTTTCGAGAACCGTCCCGAAACGCTGCGTCGTTGCGTAGATTTCCGGTTCTGCTTCCGCCGAGAGGCGGATCGTCTTGGCGTAGCAGCCACCTTCGAAATTGAAGATGCCGTCCTCGCCCCAGCCGTGCTCGTCGTCGCCGATCAGCGTGCGGGCAGGATCTGCCGACAGTGTCGTCTTGCCGGTGCCCGAGAGACCGAAGAATACGGCCGCATCGCCATCCGGCCCAACGTTTGCCGAGCAGTGCATCGGCATGACGCCCTTTGCCGGCAGGAGGTAGTTGAGCACCGTGAACACCGACTTCTTCATCTCGCCGGCGTAGAACGTGCCAGCAATCAGGACTTCGCCATTCGTGAGATCGCAGGCGATGACCGTCTCGGTGCGGCAGCCGTAGCGTTCGGGATCAGCCTTGAAGGTCGGAAGATTGATGATGGTCAGCTTCGGAACGAAGCCTTCCAGCGTGGAGCGCTCCGGACGGATCAATAGGTTGCGGATGAAAAGCGAGTGCCAGGCGAGCTCTGTTACGACGCGCGTCGGCAAGGCGTTGTTTTCATCGGCGCCACCGATCAGATCCTGAACGAACAGGTCCTTTCCGGCTGCATGCGCCAGCATATCCCGCTTCAGCAGAGCGAAATTCTCCGGCGACATCGGCTTGTTGTTGTCCCACCAAATCTGGCCGTCCGTGTTGGCATCGCGAACGACGAACTTGTCACGTGGGGACCTGCCGGTGTGCTGGCCAGTCAGGGCGCGCAAGGCTCCATGAGCGGTGAGTTCGGCCTCGCCCCGGCGAATCGACTCTTCATAGAGGTAGGCGGCGGTAAAGTTATAGCGAGCGCTATTTGCGCTCCCCAAACCGATCGTCGCCAGCTCTATCGCCGGGTTGTGGACTCCGAACAGCTCCATGGTCTTTCCCTTCCCTTGAGGCTCGTGCCGTTAAGAAACTGAGCGGGACCGTACGGGCAGGATTTTTAAAACGCAATAGGCCGAAATCAATAAAATATAGTAATATCAATTATTTAATCGATTTAAATTATTGCCGATTATTTTAAATCGTTTGAATTCGGCTAGGCAGGTTCAATTTGTCGCACAACCAAAAGCTGTCTTCAAAACTTTGAAACAATCCTCCCCTTTATCTTTGCCACAATTTGTTCCACCTTTATCCCCATAAGCGCATCCGGTTCAGAGAGGCCGGCTAGGGGACCTTCAAATTCCTGGAGACGCGCATAGATGACGGAGACGAATACCATGCCGACAATCGCGCTCGTTGATGACGACCGCAACATCCTCACTTCAGTATCGATTGCGCTGGAGGCAGAAGGATATAAGGTCGAGACCTACACGGATGGCGCTTCGGCCCTCGATGGTCTTCTCGCACGGCCGCCGCAGCTGGCCATTTTCGACATCAAGATGCCGCGCATGGACGGCATGGAGCTGTTGCGCCGCCTGCGCCAGAAATCGGACATGCCGGTGATCTTCCTCACCTCGAAGGATGAGGAGATCGATGAACTCTTCGGCCTGAAGATGGGCGCCGACGACTTCATCACCAAACCTTTCTCGCAAAGACTGCTGGTCGAGCGCGTTCGCGCCGTGCTGCGCCGTGCATCCAGCCGCGAGGCCGCGGCTGCAGCCGGCGGCGTTGCGCCGAAGCCGGGCGCGGCCCAGCTCGCGCGGTCTCTGGAACGTGGTCAGCTGGTGATGGACCAGGAGCGGCACACCTGCACCTGGAAGGGCGAACCGGTGACGCTAACGGTTACCGAGTTCCTGATCCTGCATTCGTTGGCTCAGCGTCCAGGCGTCGTAAAGAGCCGCGACGCCTTGATGGATGCCGCCTATGACGAGCAGGTCTACGTCGACGACCGAACCATCGACAGCCACATCAAGCGGCTGCGCAAGAAATTCAAGATGGTCGACACCGACTTTGATATGATTGAAACGCTCTACGGAGTGGGGTACCGCTTCCGCGAAGCAGCCTGACGCCCAAGCGGTGCGGCATACGAGAATTGTAGAGAGCTGAGTTCGCGACCTGCGGACCGCTCTCCGAAAGGGCCTGTCGTTGGCACAGTTGGTGCAGGAAAGGGATCTGGATGACGTGGAGGGCGTAAGCGGCCGCCGCGTCAGGGGAAGGCGTTGGTCACATCCCTTTACGATCATCCGCCGGATCTTCGGCAATGCGGTCTTTTCCAGCCTGACGCGCCGTATTCTTTTCTTCAATCTTGCGGCGCTGGTCGTGCTCGTCGGCGGTATTCTCTACCTCAACCAGTTCCGCGAAGGGCTCATCGACGCCCGCGTCGAGAGCCTGTTGACGCAAGGCGAGATTATCGCGGGTGCCGTCTCGGCCTCCGCCTCTGTCGACACCAACTCGATTACCATCGATCCCGAGAAACTGCTGGAACTGCAGGCCGGACAAAGCATTACGCCTGTTCCAAACGACGAGGACCTCGAGTTCCCGATCGATCCGGAGAAGGTGGCGCCAGTGCTGCGCCGACTGATCTCCCCTACGCGTACACGCGCCCGCATCTTCGACGCCGACGCCAATCTGCTGCTCGACTCGCGCCATCTTTATTCGCGTGGGCAGGTGCTGCGCTTCGATCTGCCGCCCGTCGAGGATCAGGAGCAGACCTGGGGCGAATGGTTCACGACGATTTTCAACAAGGTGCTGCAACCCGGCAACCTGCCCCTTTACAAGGAAGCGCCCGGCGGTGACGGCTCGATCTATCCAGAGGTCATGAACGCGCTGACCGGTGTTCGCGGCGCCGTCGTCCGCACCACAGAGAAGGGCGAGCTGATCGTTTCGGTTGCTGTGCCTATCCAGCGCTTCCGCGCTGTGCTTGGCGTTCTTCTCCTATCGACCCAGGCGGGCGATATCGACAATATCGTCCATGCGGAACGCCTGGGCATCATGCGCGTGTTCGGTGTTGCGACGCTCGTCAACGTGTTGCTCTCGCTGGTGCTGTCTTCCACGATCGCAAATCCGCTGCGCCGCCTGTCGGCCGCCGCCATCCGCGTCCGCCGCGGCGCCAAGGAACGCGAGGAAATTCCTGATTTCTCGGCGCGCCAGGACGAAATCGGCAACCTGTCGATCGCACTGCGCGAGATGACGACTGCGCTTTACGACCGCATCGACGCGATCGAGAGCTTTGCCGCCGATGTCAGCCATGAACTCAAGAACCCGCTGACATCGCTGCGCAGCGCGGTCGAGACATTGCCGCTCGCGAAGTCGGACGATTCAAAGAAGCGTCTCATGGATGTTATCCAGCACGACGTGCGCCGCCTCGATCGCCTCATCAGCGATATCTCTGATGCCTCGCGCCTCGACGCCGAGCTCGCCCGTGTCGACGCCGGATCAGTCGATCTTGAGATCCTGCTGCGCGATCTCGTCGACGTGTCGCGCCAGATCCACAACCGCAAGAAAGAGGTTCAGATCGAATTCGCGATCGAGCGGAAGCCTGGTGTGAAAACCCGTTTCGTCGTCAATGGGCATGACCTGCGCATTGGCCAGATCATCACCAACCTGATCGAAAATGCGCGCTCCTTTGTCGCCGACCATGAAGGCAAGATCACTGTCAGGCTGGTGCGGACCCGCTCGCGCTGCATTGTCTATGTTGAGGACAACGGTCCTGGTATACAGGCCGAGGATATCGATCGCATCTTCGAGCGCTTCTACACAGACCGCCCCGAATCCGAAGGATTTGGCCAGAATTCCGGCCTCGGGCTTTCGATCAGCCGGCAGATCGCCGAAGCACATGGCGGCTCGCTGCGGGCGGAAAACATCATCGATGCGGAAAGCGAGAAGATTGTCGGCGCTCGATTCATTCTCGCCCTGCCCGTCGATACGACCGCATGACCGACGCACCGTCGAACATCCACGCCACCGCTATTGTCATCGGCAAGACCGGCCTTCTGTTCCTCGGGCCATCGGGGTGGGGGAAGTCAATGCTTGCCTTCACCTGCATCACCGAGGCGCAACGGATGAACATCTCTTCCATGCTTGTCGCTGACGATCAGGTGCTCATCTCCCGGCGCGGCCAAAACGTGATCGCGCAATGTCCACCGACGATCGCTGGGCTCATCGAACTTCGCGGAACCGGCATTGTCCGGGTGCCTCATATCGACGAAGCGCGGATGCACTATGCGGTCCTGCCCGGCAACGTTACAGGAGAAGATCGCGTTCCGCCTGCAAATGAACGGTCGGTCGTCGCTGAGGGCATCGACCTCCCGGTCGTTCGATTGCTGGCCACCGCACCGCTTCCTTTGGCTGTCCTGATGGCAGCGCTGCCCGATATTGGACGATAATGCCTCTCAAATCAGCAAATCCGGCCCATAAAGTCGTATTTTTGTCTTGCACTTCGGCTTTTCATCGCCAAGATGTGCCCCCACGGTGGACGCGATTGCTGCATTGCGATATTGGGCCCACCGTTTGCATACGCCACTAGGAGCAGTAATATCATGATCGGACTTGTGCTTGTCACTCATGGCAAGCTGGCTGAAGAGTTTCGTCATGCGGTCGAACACGTCGTCGGTCCTCAGAAATTCATCGAAACGGTCTGCATCGGCCCCGAAGACGACATGGATCAGAGGCGGCAGGATATTCTCGAAGCAGTGGCGAGTGCCGACGATGGTCACGGCGTCGTTATTCTGACGGATATGTTCGGCGGAACACCGTCAAACCTGGCGATATCGGTGATGAGCAGCGGCCACACCGAGGTCATTGCCGGCATGAATTTGCCAATGCTGATCAAGCTTGCGGGCGTGCGTGGCGAAAACAACATGGAAAAGGCGCTCGTCGAAGCATCCGAGGCCGGCCGCAAATACATCAATGTTGCCAGCCGCGTTCTCAGCGGCAAATAACGAGCTCTGCGCCCCATGACCTCCCCGCTCTCCCGCGAAATTCTCATCATCAACAAACGTGGTCTGCACGCCCGTGCTTCGGCCAAGTTTGTGCAGACGGTCGAGACCTTCGATGCTGCAATCACCGTTTCAAAGGACGGGATGACTGTGGGCGGTACTTCGATCATGGGTTTGATGATGCTCGCAGCCAGCCCGGGCTCCAGCGTCGTCGTCTCGGCGAGCGGCAATCAGGCTGCACAGGCGCTCGAGGCGCTCGACGAACTGATCCAGAACAAGTTCGGCGAAGAGATGTGAGCGATCCGCTCATATAAACATATAAAGACTTCTTTATATCATTATTGCCTTCGTCACGGAAGCCTGCTAAACGGCGACCATAGCCGCGTTCCGCGCGGACATATCGCGGCGTGACCATTTCGCGCCTTCGCCTTTTTGAGACGCTTTTCAGCCCGGAGAATCCCAATGAGCACTGAAAAAGACTATGTCGTCGCCGATATCGGCCTTGCAGACTTCGGTCGTAAGGAGATCACCATCGCCGAAACCGAGATGCCGGGCCTGATGTCCTGCCGCGCCGAATTCGGCGAAAGCAAGCCGCTGAAGGGCGCGCGCATCACCGGCTCGCTGCACATGACGATCCAGACCGCCGTTCTGATCGAGACGCTGGTCGCACTCGGCGCCGAAGTCCGCTGGGCATCGTGCAATATCTTCTCGACGCAGGACCATGCGGCGGCTGCTATCGCAGCGTCTGGCGTTCCGGTCTTTGCGATCAAGGGCGAGTCTCTCGAAGACTACTGGATCTACACCGACAAGATCTTCCAGTGGACCGATGGTGGCCTCTCCAACATGATCCTCGACGATGGCGGCGACGCCACGATGTACATCCTGCTTGGCGCCCGTGCGGAAGCCGGCGAGGACGTTCTGTCGAACCCGCATTCTGAAGAAGAAGAAATCCTCTTCGCACAGATCAAGAAGCGCCTTGCCGCTTCGCCGGGCTGGTTCACCAAGCAGCGCGACGCGATCAAGGGCGTCACCGAAGAAACCACGACCGGCGTCAACCGCCTGTACCAGCTCAGCCAGAAGGGCCTGCTGCCCTTCCCCGCTATCAACGTCAACGACTCCGTCACCAAGTCGAAGTTCGACAACAAGTACGGCTGCAAGGAATCGCTGGTCGACGGCATCCGCCGCGGTACCGACGTGATGATGGCCGGCAAGGTTGCCGTCGTCTGCGGTTACGGTGACGTCGGCAAGGGTTCGGCTGCTTCGCTTCTAGGCGCCGGCGCTCGTGTGAAGGTCACCGAAGTTGACCCGATCTGCGCGCTGCAGGCCGCTATGGATGGTTTCGAAGTTGTCACGCTCGAAGACGTCGTATCGACCGCTGACATCTTCATCACCACGACTGGCAACAAGGACGTCATCCGCATCGACCATATGCGTCAGATGAAGGATATGGCGATCGTCGGCAACATCGGCCACTTCGACAACGAGATCGAAGTTGCTGCGCTGCGTAACCTGAAGTGGACCAACATCAAGCCGCAGGTTGACCTGATCGAGTTCCCGAAGGGCAACCGCATCATCCTTCTCTCCGAAGGCCGTCTGCTCAACCTCGGCAATGCGACGGGTCATCCGTCCTTCGTCATGTCGGCCTCGTTCACCAACCAGACGCTGGCGCAGATCGAGCTCTTCACCAAGCCCGGCCAGTACCAGAACCAGGTGTACATCCTGCCGAAGCACCTCGACGAAAAGGTCGCTCGCCTGCATCTCGAAAAGCTCGGCGTGAAGCTGACGCAGCTTTCCGAAGAGCAGGCAGCCTATATCGGCGTGACGCCGAAGGGCCCGTTCAAGTCCGACCACTACAGATATTAACCAATAATTCAATATCCACAACATCTAGAGGGTCCGGCATTGACAAATGCCGGGCCCTTATTTTTTGCCGTGCACCTTCCCGCCGATTCCCTTCCGAAGTATTGTTTTAGAACTCGATTCGTGGCCACGGACGTGTCCGTTTGCTTCGAAAATGGGATGTCTTGTCGTGATGCGGCACATTGAAAGACGGAGACATACCGCGCATGTCGGAAATGATGCATAGCCTGGTCGACCAGGCAGAGGATGGCATACATGCTTCCCCCTGCCCGATCTCCGCAGGTGAACGGACAGTCGTCGGCGCCTCCGAGGCTTCGGCGCGAAAGCCAGGGATATTGGCCCGCGTAGCAAGGATATTTGCTGCGGGTACGGCCATTGCATCGGTTGCCCGACCCGTCCTCGCACAGGCGGAAGTCGAAGCGAGTGCGTCCGCGCATCTTTTCACCTCCACGCAGGTGGTTGGCCTGTCCGTCGTGATCGGCGTGATTTCCGCAGCCTTGCTTTCGACACTGTGGGTCGTTCGCCAGCGTGGCAATCTTGAGAGCGAAAGCCGCGAGATCCGCACGGCACTTTCGGACGCGCAACAGCAGATCTCCCAGTACCAGGCACTGATCGCCGACAATAACCGGCGTATCGTCATCTGGGACGGCGACAAGCGTCCCGAGTTGCTTGGCCAGCTTCCCGCCGAAACCGGCGCGCCGCAGGACAACGAATTCCTCGCCTTCGGCCTTTGGCTGAAGCCACGCTCGGCGTCCGAACTCGAACGTGCGATCGACCGTTTGCGGCAATCGGCGCAGAGCTTCGATATGGTCGTCGAAACCCATCGCGACGAGATCCTGGAAGCGCAGGGACGCGTTTCCGGTGGCCGGGCCTTCGTTCGCTTCGTGGCGCTGAACAATCTGCGCGCCGAACTTGCCGAGCTGAAAATCGAGCGCGACCGGTTAATGGCCTCGATTTCAGCATTTGAGGGCCTTCTCGATTCAATCGACCTGCCGGCATGGCAGCGCGACACCGACGGTCGACTGACATGGGTGAACCAGGCCTATGGTGACGCTGTCGATTCTGCCTCGCCTGAGCAGGCGGTCAGCGAAGGCCGTGAGTTCCTCACGACGATCGCCCGCGAGCGTATCCGCGCCAGCGCGACGCCGGAATCCCCCTTCCACGACAAGATCTCGACGGTCGTCAACGGCAACCGGACCTTCTTTGACGTTGTCGATGTCAAAGTTCCGGGCGGTTCCGCCGGCATCGCCGTCGATGTCTCCGGCATCGAAGCGGTGCGCGCCGAACTGGAACGGACGCTGAAGAGCCACGCCGAAACGCTCGACCATCTCGCGACCCCGGTTGCGATCTTCGATGGTGACCGACGCCTGCAGTTCTATAACCAGGCGTTCGTATCGCTCTGGGAACTCGACATTGCCTTCCTCGAGAGCCGACCCGACAACGCTGAGTTGCTGGAGCGCCTGCGGGCCGCCAAGAAGCTGCCGGATCAGCTGAACTGGAAGACCTGGAAGGAAAGCGCACTCGCGGTCTATCGCGCGCTCGATACCCAGTCCGACCTCTGGCACCTGCCCAACGGCCAGACGCTGCGCGTCTTTGCGACCGCGCATCCCCAGGGCGGCGCGACCTGGGTGTTCGAAAACCTGACGGAACAGGTCGATCTCGAGACACGCTACAACACGCTACTGAAGGTCCAGGGCGAAACCATCGACCACCTTTCCGAAGGCGTTGCCGTGTTCGGCGCAGACGGCCGTATTCGTCTGTCGAACCCCGCTTTCCGCGCATTGTGGGGCATCACCGAGGCCGAAGCGAAGCCGGGAACGCACATTCGCGCGCTTGGCGAGGCCTGCGCGCCATCCTACGACCGACCAGACGGCTGGAAGAGCTTTGCCGAACTCATCACCAGCATCGACGATGAGCGCCGCTCAAGCCAGGGCACGCTCGAGCTGTTTTCCGGCCTCGTTCTCGACTACGCCGTCATTCCGTTGCCGAACGCGCAGACGATGCTGACCTTCGTCAACATGACGGACAGCGTTCGTGCCGAGCGGGCTCTGACCGAAAAGAACGAGGCACTGCGCAAGGCCGACGAGCTGAAGAACGATTTCGTTCAGCATGTCTCCTACGAATTGCGCTCACCGCTCACCAACATCATCGGCTTCACCGACCTGCTGCGCACGCCGGGCGTCGGCGATCTCAATGAGCGGCAGGCTGAGTATATCGACCATATCTCTACCTCTTCGTCGGTTCTGCTGACGCTGGTGAACGATATTCTCGATCTCGCAACGGTCGATGCCGGCATCATGCGGCTGAACTATGCGGAAATCGATCTCGGCGATCTGCTGGACGATGTTGCGATCCAGATTGCCGACCGACTGCAGGACAGCGGTGTAACGCTGGAAATCACGGCTCCGGCGCATCTTGGAACCATCGTTGCAGACCCGCAGCGCTTGAAGCAGATTCTGGTCAAGCTGCTGTCCAACGCCGCCAATTTCTCGCCCGAAGGCGCGGCCATCTCTCTGGAATGCCGTCGCGATGGAACGGATTTCGTCTTCTCCGTCAGCGATCGCGGGCCCGGCATTTCGCAGGATATGATCTCAAACGTCTTCGAACGGTTCGCAACCGGCGCCAAGAGCGGAAAACGCGGTGGTGCTGGGCTTGGCCTGTCGATTGTCGATAGCTTCGTGAACCTGCACAACGGCCAGGTCGCCATCGACAGCCAGTCGGGTAAGGGAACGACGGTGGTCTGCCGCATTCCTTCGGCCAATCTGCCGTCGTACGTCGCTGCGGAATGACCACGACGGCACCTGAAATCTCCCTTTTTCTCGAAGACGAATCTGCAACGGTGCGTCTCGGCGAGGATCTGGCGCTGGCGCTCAGGGCGGGCGATTGCCTTGCGCTTTCGGGCGACCTCGGCGCCGGCAAATCGTCGCTGGCGCGTGCCTTTCTGCGCGCTCTTGCGGATGACGCGGAGCTGGAGGTGCCGAGCCCGACGTTTACGCTGGTGCAGTCCTACGATCTGCGGATACCCGTTTCTCATTTCGACCTTTACCGCCTCGGTGATCCCGCGGAACTGACAGAACTTGGGTTCGACGAGGCGTTGCAAGGCGGCGTTTGTCTGGTCGAGTGGCCGGAAATGGCCGAAAGTGAACTGCCGGATGATCGTATCGTTCTCAGGCTCACCCATGAGGGAGCCGGGCGGCGTGTCACCATCTTGGCACCTGAAAAGCAAGCCAGCCGGATTCGCCGAGTTTTCGCCATTCGTGAGTTCCTCGACGGTGCCGGATTTCCGCAGGCGAAACGCCGGTTTCTGACGGGAGACGCCTCGCTTCGGGCATACGAAGCGATCTACCCTAATGACGGCGTTCGCCGGATCCTCATGGACTGGCCGCCGCTGCCGGAGGGGCCACCTGTTCTGGACGGAAAGCCCTACCCAAAGGTCGCTCATATCGCCGAGAACGCCTATCCCTTCGTTGCGATCGCGAATGTCCTCCGCCAGGAGGGGTTCGCCACCCCTGAGATCTACAGCGTCGATTATGACCAAGGAATTCTGCTGCTGGAGGATCTCGGCAGCGATGGCGTTCTTGACGATGATGGAAAGCCGATCGCTGAGCGATATCTGGAAAGCGTCGCGTGCCTCGCGCAGTTGCATTCGCAACCGATGCCGCAGGATATCCCCGTCACCGATACGCATGTTCACCGCATTCCGGATTTTGACCGAACTGCCATGAAGATGGAGGTTCGCCTCGTTCTTGACTGGCATCTGCCGTGGAAGCGTGACGGCGCGCTGGCAAGCGAGGACGAGCGAAACGAATATCTCACCATCTGGGACACGCTGATCGACCAGCTTGGAACGGCAGAGAAGAACCTTCTGCTGCGCGATTTCCACTCGCCGAACATCATCTGGCGCGAGAACAAGGCTGGTATCCAGAAGGTCGGCCTGATCGACTTCCAGGACGCGATGATCGGCCCCACCTCTTACGATCTCGCATCGATCGTGCAGGACGCGCGGGTGACGATCGAGCCTGACCTGTTCCATCGCCTGATGGAGCACTACCTGTCGCTGCGCCGCCGCCAGCCGAATTTCGACGAAGCCGCGCTTTTGAAGAGCTGGGCGATCATGTCGGCACAGCGCAATTGCAAGCTTGCCGGCCTCTGGGTCCGGCTGATGCGGCGGGATGGCAAGCCGGGTTACATGAAGCACATGCCGCGCACGCTTGCATATCTTGGGGTTGCCCTGCAGCACGATACGCTTGCCCCCTTGCGCGACTGGTGCGTAAGGGCTGGAATAGCGACAGCCGAATCATAAGTTCCGAATGAAATGACGATTAAACAAGCCATGGTGCTGGCTGCCGGCCTCGGCACCCGCATGCGCCCCATTACCGATACGATCCCTAAGCCGCTGGTCAAGATCGACGGCAAGCCGATGATCGATTATTCGCTCGACGCGCTGGCCGAGGCGGGCGTCGAAAGGGCAGTAGTCAACGTCCACCATCACGCAGAACAGATGCTCGAGCATCTCAGGTCGTACACGCGCCTGGAAATCATCATCTCCGACGAGCGCGAGAGACTGATGAACAACGGTGGCGGTTTGGCTAAGGGCCTGAAACTGCTTGATCCCGGCGATGTATTCGTGACGAACGCAGATCTCTTCTGGATCGGCGAACCGAGCGACCGGCCGAGTAACCTTAGACGCTTAGCCGGATTCTATGATGGCAACCAGATGGACATGGCCATGCTGTGCGTCAAGCTCGAGGACACAACGGGCCATAACGGCAAGAACGATTTCAACCTTGCCAATGACGGCAAGCTCAGCCGCTATCGCGAACAAGGTCCGAAGCCGGTGGTCTATGCCGGCGCTATCGCCATGAACACCTCTTTTCTGGACGATGCGCCGGACGATGCCTTCAATCTCAACATCTACTTCGACAAGGCGATCGCGCGCGGTCGCCTCTATGGCATGATGCTTGAAGGCCATTGGCTGACGGTGGGCACGCCTGAGGCAATCGGGGACGCAGAGGAAACGATCCGACGTTACCGGACGTTTGCGTGACGCATGAATGAGCGCCATCGGCCGAGAGTACTGACGATTCCGGCGGGATTGCCGTTCCTCGCTACCCTTGCTCAGACGCTCTGTGCTGGACAACTCACTCCATCCTTTCGGCACGACCCTGCCGATCCGCTGTCGTTGTCCAAGGTTACGATCTATCTGCCCACGCGGCGTGCGGCGCGCGTGCTGCGGTCGGAGTTCGTCGATCTGCTTGGCGGCCAAGCAGCTATCCTGCCCGTGATCCGACCGCTTGGCGAAACCGATGACGACAACGGCTATTTCGACGAAGCGCTGCCGGCAACGCTTGACCTTGCACAGCCACTCTCCAATACGGCGCGTCTGCTGGAACTGGCTCGGCTGATCCTTGCCTGGCGCAACAAGCTTCCGGAGATCGTGCGCAGCATTCATTCCGATTCTCCCCTTATCGCACCGGCAAGTCCCGCGGACGCCATCTGGCTGGCGCGCAATCTTGCCGAGCTGATCGATTCCATCGAAACCGAAGATCGTGACTGGAGCGAGCTTGGCCGACTGACCGCTAGGGATCATGCGCTTTGGTGGCAGTTGACGGCGGAGTTCCTGCAAATTGCCAGCGCATTCTGGCCGGAACGGTTGAATGAGCTTGGGAGGTCTTCGCCGGCGCGCCATCGCAACGCCATTCTGCGTGCCGAGGCAAACCGGATTGCAACCATGCAGCCGACAGGGCCGATTATCATTGCCGGCTCCACCGGCTCAGTGCCCGCGACCGCCGACCTTATCGCAGCGGTGGTAAACCGTCCGGAAGGCGTCATTGTCCTGCCTGGACTTGATGTCGGAATGCCCGAAGAGCATTGGCGCATGGTCGCGCCCGAGAGGATCGCGGGCCAGCCCACGGACGCAGCAAGCCGAAGCCATTCGCAATATGGTCTCTCCCTGCTTCTGAAGCGCCTTCAGCTGACGCGCGAAGACGTTGCCACGGTCGCAGAAGCCCCCGCCGTGCTCAAGCAGCGCGCGGAGATCCTGTCCCACGCCCTTTCGCCCGCTGAAGCGACAAGTGATTGGGGTGCCTGGAAGGAAACGCTGCCGCAAGGCGCGCTGTCCGATGCCTTTGGTGACGTATCCCTGATCGAGGCGGGAAATGAACGCGAGGAGGCAACTGCCATCGCCATCGCGCTTCGTCTGGCGCTGGAGCAGCCGGGGATGAACGGCGAAAGCCGGGCGGCTTTGATCACTCCGGACCGCAATCTCGCCCGGCGCGTGATGGCGGACTTGTCACGTTTCGGCATTCTTGCCGATGATTCCGCAGGCACACCGCTTTCAGCCACGCCTCAGGGAGCGTTGTTGCAGTTGCTTCTTGAGGCAACGTTGCGGCCCGGCGATCCGGTTGCGATCGTCGGCTTGCTCAAGCATCCTTTGGCACGCTTTGGCCTGGATCGCGAAACACTTGGCGAAGCCGTGGCCGCTCTCGAGCTCCTGGCATTGCGCGGCGGCGTGGCCGAAGTCGACGTCAGCGCGCTCGAACCGTTGCTCGATCATCAGCTGTCGGAACAGTCGCTGGACCGGCATGCACCGAACTGGCGCAAGGCCCTGCCCCTTGATGCCCATGAAAAGGCTCGCGACCTTGCCCGTCGCATCGCCAGCGCAGTGGAGCCGCTTGCGGCCGCATTGGTCCGTCGCGGGCCTGGCGATCGCGGCCTGACGACGAGCTTTCCGCCTTCCGAGTGGGCACAGCGGACCGGCCGGGCCATCGATGCCATTGCCCGCGACGAACGGGGCGATCTCTCGGGCCTTTGGTCGGGCGAAGCCGGCGACACGTTGGCAAAGTTGCTTGGCGAAGTCATCGAGACCGAAGGTCAGATCGAGGCCGACGGGCCGCAATGGATCGACATCATGGCCGCACTGACGGCTGGCCAAGCGGTGAAGCCGCGCGCGCTCAGCCATCCGCGGCTCTTCATTTTCGGAACGCTGGAAGCACGTCTGCAAAGTGTCGATACCCTGATCCTCGGCGGCCTGAACGAAGGCTCGTGGCCGGGGCAGACCTCCAATAATCCGTTCATTTCCCGATCGATGAAGACGGAGATCGGCCTGGAGCCACCCGAACGCAGGATCGGCCAGTTGGCGCACGACTTCGAAATGGCCAACGGGACGCGCCATCTCGTCTATTCACGCGCGCTGCGTCAGGGCTCAACGCCAACGGTTGCGTCCCGCTGGCTGCAACGGCTCCTGGCCTTCGGTGGCAAGGGGTTCGAGGCGGAGATTAAAGCGCGCGGCGAAAACTTCGTGCACTGGGCCAATCTCCTCGATCAAGGAGATCGCCAGGCACCAGCCCAGCGTCCGAGTCCCACCCCGCCGCGCGAGATGCAGCCGAAGTCCTACTCGTTCAGTGAAGTTGGCCGGCTGCGGCGCGATCCCTATGCGATTTATGCGCGTCGCGTGCTCCGCCTTGATCCCGTGGATCCATTCAACCGCGATCCAGGTGCAGCGGAACGCGGAACGCTCTACCACAAGATCATCGACCGTTTCATTCGCGAGGGCAATATCGCCGGGACGCCGGACGCGATCGCGGCGATGGAGCGTATTCTCACGGAACTGTTCGACATGGAGCAACTGCCGCCGCACATCGACGCCGTCTGGCGGCCGCGCTTCCGGGAAGTCGCCCGTTCTTTCCTTGTGTGGGAAGCTGAGAGGCGGCCCGGTATCAGAAGAACACTGACGGAAGTGCGCGGCGGGATCGAGCTCGAACCAATCGACATTCGCCTCAGCGGCGTTGCCGATCGCATCGATGTGACCGGGCCGAACGCGGCCGACATCATCGACTACAAGACCGGCTTCAATCCCTCGCCTGCGCAAGCGCGGGCTCTCCTCGATCCGCAGCTGGCGCTTGAGGCGGCAGCGATGAAAGCGGGCGCCTTCCGCGACGCCGGGAGCCTCGTGCCGCAGGATCTTCTTTATGTGCGACTGCGCCCGGCAAGTCGGTTCCAGGTCGACACCGTCAACAACGAATTCTCCACGAGGAGCGACAAGCCGAAATCGGCTATCGATCTCGCTGCCGATTCGATCGACCAACTGGTAAAGTTCGTTTCGCTGCTGCAATCCGGCGAGAAAGGCTTTACCTCGCGGCTCATTCCCGCCCAGCAATTCGAATTCGGCGGCGATTACGATCACCTCGCGCGTGTTTCCGAATGGTCGACGGCGGAAAACGATGAGGCTAGCGGCGATGAATGACGAACCCCTGCTACCAGAAGGCGATGATCCTGTCGCCTGGACGAGCTGGACGACGATCCAGCAATCGATCGCTTCCGATCCGCAGCGTTCTGCCTGGGTTTCGGCCAACGCTGGCTCCGGCAAGACGCATGTGCTGACGCAGCGTGTCATCCGCCTGCTGCTTGCAGGCGCTCGCCCTTCCGCAATTCTTTGCCTCACCTACACGAAGGCTGCGGCTTCCGAGATGTCGAACCGTGTCTTCGACCGACTTGCGGAATGGGCCGTGCTTTCGGACGATGATCTCAGCCAGCGTATCGCGCAGATCGAGGGCAAGACGCCTGACCTAATAAAGCTCGCTGAAGCGCGGCGCCTGTTTGCCAAGGCGCTGGAAACGCCGGGCGGTCTGAAGATCCAGACGATTCACGCGTTCTGCGAAGCGTTGCTACATCAGTTTCCACTGGAAGCGAACGTCGCCGGCCATTTCTCCGTGCTTGACGATCGGGCGGCCGCAACCCTGCTTTCCGACGCTCGCCGATCGCTGCTGACCGCAACAACGCCCGAAGAGGACCCGGCACTGGCGGAGGCATTTTCCTATGTGCTCAACCTCGGCGATGAATCGGGACTTGAACGGCTGTTGGAAGAGATCGTTGCCGATCGCAACGCTATCCGGAGCTTCACGCTCGCAGCGGCACACAATGGTGGCCTCGATCACGTGCTCCGGACGCAGCTTGGCCTTTCCGGCGACGACACCGAGGCCGGCATAGCGGAAGAGTACTGGCCGCTGCCCGGCCTTTCCGGAAGTACGCTTGACCGCTATCTCGCGCTTGCGGAGCAGAAGGGTGGTGCCAAGGCGCAAGATGTCGCGGCGAGCCTCAAGGCCGTGGCACGAGAGTTGAATGCCGCGCGGCGTATCCCGTTACTGGACAAGATTTTCCTGACGGCCAAGGGCGATCCTAAGTCGGATTCGCAGTTCGTCGTGAAGGCGATGCTTAGCGAAGCGCCAGAACTGGCAGATGCCGTGGCGACCGCGCGCACGCATGTGGTTTCCTGCCGCGACCGGTTGAAAATCGCGCGAATGTACACCGCCACGCATGCTGCCCTGGTGCTCGCGGAGCGGCTGAACCGAGACTACGAAGATCTCAAGAAACAACGAAGCCAGCTCGATTTCGAGGACTTGATCACCCGGACCGCCGACCTGCTGACCAAGAGCGATGTTGGTCCGTGGATCCACTACAAGCTCGACCAGGGTATCGACCATATCCTTGTCGACGAGGCTCAGGATACCAGCCCCATCCAGTGGAGCGTCATCCAGTCGCTTGCGGAAGACTTCTTCTCCGGTGATAGCGCGCGCAATGTCGTTCGTACCCTGTTTGCGGTGGGCGACGAAAAGCAATCCATCTATTCATTCCAGGGTGCGCGCCCCGAACGCTTCTCCGAAGAGAGTCAGCGCACCCGGCATCGTGTTTCCCAAAGCGGCCTCGCCTTTTCATCGGTGCGGCTACCTCTATCGTTCCGTTCGACCTCCGACGTCCTGGCTGCCGTCGACCACATCTTCGGTCCGGCCGACAATGCGCGCGGCCTGAGTGCGACCGGCGAGCCCGTTATCCATCGCTCCAACCGCATCGGCCATCCCGGTGCTGTGGACCTCTGGGAGATGATTGCACCTGAGGTCGCGATCAAGGAGGAGGATTGGACGGCACCGTTCGATTCGACGCCGGAGAGCGCGCCAGCGGCCATCCTCGCTCGCCGCATGGCACATGTGATCGATGGTTTGGTCGGCAAGGAAACGATTGTCGAGAGGGGCAAGGAACGTGTGATCGAGGCCGGTGATATCCTCGTGCTCGTTCGCAAGCGTGACTCCTTCGTGAATGCTTTGACACGGGCACTAAAGCGCCGGGACAATATTCCGGTGGCAGGAGCCGACCGTCTTCGCCTGACGAGCCACATCGCCATCCAGGATCTCATGGCGCTCGGCCGCTTCCTGCTGTTGCCGGAAGATGACCTATCGCTCGCCGCGCTCATGAAAAGCCCGCTGCTGGATCTGACGGAAGACGATATCTTTGCCGTTGCGGCCCTTCGCGGCGACGGCGAGAGCGTATGGCGCCATATGGAGACCTTCGCAGCCGATGGCAATGAGCGCCTTGGCGCTGCGGTCTCCCGGCTGAAGCTATTTCTCGCCGAATCGAAAGGCCTCTCCGTCCACGATTTCTACGCCCGTGTGCTGGGCAGCCATGGGGGGCGGCGCCAGTTTCTTGGTCGGCTTGGCACCGAGGTCAGCGATATTCTCGACGAATTCCTGACCTTCACGCTCGATCACGAGACGTCCGGCTTACCGGGGCTGCAATCCTTCATCTCGACACTCGAGTTGGAAGCGCCCGAGGTAAAGCGCGAGCAGGACAAAGGCCGCAACGAAGTCCGGATCATGACGGTGCACGCCTCCAAGGGCCTCGAAGCGCCGATCGTCTTCCTGGTCGACGGTGGTTCGAAGGCCTTTACCCCCAGCCATATGCCGAAACTTCGCCTGCTTAAGCAGCGTGGCGATGCACCGGCGATACCCGTCTGGGTGCCGCTCGGCGATCTCGGCAATTCGTTGACGCAGGCCGATGCCACGCGCATCCAGGTGTTGGCGGAAGAGGAATATCGCCGCTTGCTTTATGTGGCGATGACACGAGCGGCCGACAGGCTGGTCGTGTGCGGCTACCGTGGCGTTCGCGCCAATACCGACACCTGGCATGCCATGATCTCGGCCGCCATGGCGAGCGACCATCCCCATGTCGCCGCGGCAACATTCACTGGGCCGGACGGCGACTGGCAGGGGATCAAATGGCGGGTGCCACGGGTCGAACGAAGCTTCGAGCGTGCCGATCAGGTCGACCATGTTGCAAAGCGCGACGCACTACCGATCGATCTCAGCCGCCCGCTGCCGCCGCAAAGGCAGTTGCCGCGTCCGCTGAGCCCTTCCGGAGCAGGAACGATCATCGATGAAGAGGCCGACGACCTGCTGGTGACGTCGCCGCTCTTCAGCGAGAAACCGAAATCCGACCGTGCGCTGCAGAAGGGCCGCCTGCTTCACCGCATGTTGCAGATGCTGCCGGAGATCGCTGCGCACGACCGGGAGGACGCGGCAACACGCTATACCGAACGCGCAGCACGGTTCTGGCCCGAGGGCGAACGCCGGCAGCTGGTCGATTCGGTTCTGAAACTATTGGATGAGCCGGACCTGGGACCCGTGTTCGCAGCGCATGCGCAGGCGGAGGTCTCGATCATGGGGACATTGTCGCTGGATGACCGCGACTACGCCGTTTCCGGTCGTGTGGACCGGCTGGCCGTGCTCGAGGATCGAGTGATCATCCTCGACTACAAGACCAATCGTGTTCCGCCGCCAACGGCCGATGCGATTCCCTTCGCGCATCGGGCCCAGCTGGCGATCTATCGCAGTATCCTCACACCGCTCTATCCCGGCAAGCGCATCGATTGCGTGCTCGTCTACACCGAGAACGGCTCCGTCCACACGCTGACGCCGGACGCGCTGGCATTGGCGCTTGCACAGCTCAAGACAAAGTGAAATACCGGACATTGAAATCCCGTCCGCGCACCCTCACATGTGCTTCAACAGGAAATCCTTAAAGGAGCAGCCTATGGCTACCGTGAAAGTCGATATCAACAACTTCCAGGCTGAAGTTCTGGAATCCGCAGAACCCGTCGTCGTCGATTTCTGGGCTGAATGGTGCGGCCCGTGCAAGATGATCGCTCCAAGCCTCGAAGAACTCGCCGTCGAGTTTCAGGGCAAGGTGAAGGTCGCCAAGCTCAACATCGACGAGAATCCGGAACTTGCCGCTCAGTTCGGTGTTCGCTCGATTCCGACGCTCGCCATGTTCAAGGCCGGCGAAGTTGCTGACATCAAGGTTGGCGCTGCCCCGAAGACCGCTCTTTCGAGCTGGATTTCGAGCGCCGCTTAATTCGTCACGACATCAATGAAAAAAGCCCGGCTTCGACCGGGCTTTTTTCATTTTGGAGGGGTGCCGTTGTCGGCAAGGACATCGCCGACAAGATAAAGCGATCCGCCGATCAAAATTCGCGGCGGGTGCTCCTGTTCGACGGCGCTCTCGCGGATTGCTTCGAGCGCGTCGCTGACCGTCGACATCGGCTCGGCAATGAGCCCAGCATCATACGCGGCGTTCGCGAGAATGACGGGATCGATCATCGCGTCGCTGCCGCGGATCGGGACGCAATAGACCTTCTCGGCCAGTCCCTTGAAGGCATTGAAATAGCCGACCGGATCCTTGGTGTTGATCATTCCGATAATCAGGAAGAGCGGCCGCGGCTGCTTCTCCTCGAAATTGGCCATGGCTTCCGCGATGACTTCTCCAGCACCGGGATTGTGCCCGCCATCGACCCAGATCTCTGCCCGTGGCGGCGCGCTGGCCATCAGATTGCCGTCGCCCAGCCGCTGCAGTCGACCCGGCCATTCGACCGCGCTCATCGCCTTTTCCATCATCGCTTCTGTGACGGCGAAGCCCGCCGCCTTTACGGCGCGGATCGCGGCCGCGGCATTGGCGTATTGGTGGCGACCGGGAAGTCGCGGTAGCGGCAAATCCGCCAAACCGAATTCGTCCTGGTAGACGAGCCGGCCGTATTCCTCATGCGCCATGTAGTCCTGACCGAAGGCCGCTGTCGGGCAATTCAGCCTTTCTGCCGTCGACATCAGGACATCGAGGGCGGCATCATATTCCTGCTTGCCGATGACGGCAGGGCATCCGCGCTTCATGATACCTGCCTTTTCCGCAGCGATCAGTTCAACGCGATCGCCAAGATAGGGCTGATGATCGAGCGAGATCGGCATGATGACGGAAACGGCGGGATCGGAGATGACGTTTGTGGCGTCGAAACGACCGCCGAGGCCGACTTCGATGATCGCAGCATCGGCCGGCTGTT
The DNA here is from genome assembly GCF_001692185.1 of Rhizobium sp. AC44/96. Taxonomy (NCBI): domain Bacteria; kingdom Pseudomonadati; phylum Pseudomonadota; class Alphaproteobacteria; order Hyphomicrobiales; family Rhizobiaceae; genus Rhizobium; species Rhizobium sp. AC44/96. Next base: position 151,207 of record NZ_LXKO01000003.1, on the reverse strand, counting down.
CCGAGAAGAGAAGGAAGGTAACGGCCGTCAGGATTTCGAAGACCGTGATCTTCTGTCCATCATTGGCGGCGGCAACGCGGCGCAAGGCGTCGGCAAACACAGCGTCGTCAACCAGCTGGCCGCGGCCACCCTTCACGCCGATGCGGTAGCGTTCATGCCAATTGACCAGATGCGGCGATGTGTGGACGTGGGCGCTGTAGCCGCCTGCCTCGAGTAAGGCGCGGCAAAAGGCCGTGACAGACCCTTTGCCATTGGTGCCGGCAACGTGGATGACCGGCGGGAGCTTCGTCTGCGGATCGCCGAGAACCGCGAGAAGACGCGTAATGCGATCGAGCGACAGATCAAAGCCCTTGGGATGCAATCCCATGAGCTTGTCGATCTCCTGCGCTGCTTCGCTCACTGCGGTTTGGCCTCTGGGTATCATTGCTCAACCCGCCTGTGATGGATTCGGTCAGGCGCTTGCGGCAATCGCAAGCGATCCGCTGCTTTCCTTGGAGAGATTTGCCGCCGGCTTCTTGGTCAGGATCTTCAGGACGCGTGCCAGCGTGTCGGGAATGTCGTGACGCTTGACAACCATGTCGACCATGCCGTGCTCCAGCAGGTATTCCGAGGTCTGGAAGCCTTCCGGCAGCTTTTCGCGGATCGTCTGCTCGATGACGCGCTTGCCGGCGAAGCAGATTTCAGCGCCAGGCTCGGCAAGATGTAGGTCGCCCAGCATTGCATAAGACGCGGTGACGCCACCGGTCGTCGGATTGGTCAGCACAACGATATACGGCTGGCCGGCTTCCTTGAGCATATCGACGGCAACTGTCGTGCGCGGCAGCTGCATCAGCGACAGTATGCCTTCCTGCATGCGGGCGCCGCCCGACGCCGGGAACATCACCAGCGGGCACTTCTCGGCAATCGCACGCTCGAATGCCTTGACGATGGCCTCGCCGGCGGCGATGCCAAGCGAGCCGCCCATGAAGTTGAATTCGTGCACGACCGCAACGAGCTTCAAGCCTTGAACCTTGCCTACGCCGGCAACGATCGTGTCTTCCTGGTCGGTCTTGACGCGGCTATCGCGCAGACGGTCGGTGTACTTCTTCGAGTCACGGAACTTCAGTGGGTCCTGCGCCACTTTCGGCTGCGGCAGCGCTTCGTAGGCGCCGTCATCGAACAGATCGGCAAGGCGAGCCTTTGCCGGCATCTTCATGTGATAGCCGGAGGCAGGAATGACCCACTTGTTGCTTTCCAGGTCCTTGTGGAAGACCATTTCGCCCGTTTCCGGGCACTTGATCCAGAGGTTCTCCGGCACTTCGCGACGGCCCAGCATGGAATTGATGCGGGGGCGAACGTAGTTGGTGATCCAGTTCAAGTCGAAAACTCCTAATTGACTATTGCCAATGTGGGAAAACTATTCGGCAGCAACAAGGCGCGCCGAACGTGTTCCCGATGACAGCCCGCGAACGAGCGTGGCGACAGCCTGAACGGTATCGGCAGTTGCCTTCCCGTCCTTGGTCAGGCTGAGCGCCACCTGATTGACGATTGCCGTGCCGACAACGACGCCATCAGCGGAACCGCCGATGACCTTCGCATGATCGGCCGTCTTGACGCCGAAGCCGACGCAGACGGGCAGGTTTGTATGCTGTTTGATACGCGCGACGGCACCGGAAACCAGCGACGGATCCGGCAACGCCGAACCGGTAATACCGTTCATCGAGACGTAGTAGACGAAACCCGACGTGTTCTTCAGAACGGTCGGAAGACGCTTTTCGTCCGTCGTGGGCGTCGCCAGACGGATGAAGTTGATGCCCTTGCGGATGGCGGGAATGCAGAGCTCGTCATCCATCTCGGGCGGAAGATCGACAACGATCAGGCCGTCGATGCCAGCTGCCAACGCGTCATCGAGAAACTTTTCGACGCCGTAGATGTAGATCGGGTTGTAGTAACCCATCAGAACGATCGGCGTCGCATCGTCGGTTTTGCGGAAGTCGGCTGCGAGCTGCAGCGTCTTCTTCAGCGTCTGCCCTGCCTTCAGCGCACGTTGGCCGGCCATCTGGATCGCCGGGCCATCGGCCATCGGATCGGAGAAGGGCATGCCGAGCTCGATCACATCGGAACCGGCTTCCGGCAGCGCCTTCATGATACCGAGCGATGTTTCGTAGTCGGGATCACCGCCCATGAAATAGGTGACCAGTGCCGGACGGCCTTCGGCTTTCAGATCGGCAAAACGTTTGTCCATACGTGCGGTCATGACTTATGCACCCATTCCCAGAATCTTGCCGACAGTGAAGATATCCTTGTCGCCGCGGCCGGAGAGGTTCATCAGGATGATCTCATCCTTGCCCATCTTCGGCGCGCGCTTGATGACTTCCGCCAGCGCATGCGACGGCTCCAGCGCCGGGATAATGCCTTCAAGGCGGGTCAGCGTCTGGAAGGCTTCGAGCGCTTCGTGGTCCATGATCGGCACGTATTCGACGCGACCGATATCGTTCAGGTAGGAGTGTTCGGGCCCGATGCCGGGATAGTCGAGGCCAGCCGAAATCGAGTGGCCTTCCTTGATCTGGCCATCGCTGTCCTGCAGCAGATAGGTCCGGTTGCCATGCAGAACGCCAGGCGAACCAGCGGTGATCGATGCGCAGTGCTCGTCGCCCTGCAGACCCTTGCCGCCGGCCTCGACGCCAACGATCTTGACGCTCGCGTCGTCGAGGAAGGGGTGGAAGATGCCGATCGCGTTCGAACCACCGCCGACAGCGGCAACGACCAGATCAGGCAGACGACCTTCGGCTTCCAGCATCTGTGCCTTGGCTTCCGTGCCGATCACGGCCTGGAAGTCGCGCACCATCTCCGGATAGGGATGTGGGCCAGCAGCCGTACCGATCAGGTAATAGGTATCATCGACATTGGTAACCCAATCGCGCAATGCCTCATTCATCGCGTCCTTGAGCGTTCCGTGGCCAGCCGTTACCGGCTTCACTTCTGCGCCGAGAAGCTTCATGCGGAAAACGTTCGGGGCCTGACGTTCGACGTCCGTTGCGCCCATATAGACAACGCAAGGCAGGCCGAAGCGGGCGGCAACCGTTGCTGAGGCAACGCCATGCTGGCCGGCACCTGTTTCGGCAATGATGCGGGTCTTGCCCATGCGCTTGGCGAGCAGGATCTGGCCGATGCAGTTGTTGATCTTGTGCGAACCGGTGTGGTTCAGCTCTTCGCGTTTGAAGTAGATCTTCGCGCCGCCGAGTTCCGCCGTCAGGCGTTCAGCGAAATAGAGCGGGCTCGGGCGGCCGATGTAATGGGCGCCGAGATGCTTCAATTCCGCCTGGAATTCCGGATCGTTCTTCGCCTTGTCCCACTCGGCCTGGAGATCCAGGATCAGGGGCATCAGCGTTTCGGCGACGAAGCGGCCGCCGTAGATGCCGAAACGGCCATCTTCATCGGGGCCGGAACGGAAGGAATTCGGTTTTGGCGTCTCGTTCAATTTCAACTCCCTGAGGCCGTTTCAGGCTGGCAGGCCTGTTCGACCGCATCGAAAAACTCATCGATCATCGCGACGTTCTTTACACCAGGGGCGCTTTCAACGCCCGAGGACACGTCAATCCCGGGCGCCTTGGTGATGGCAAGCGCCTCGGCTATATTGCCTTTGTTCAAGCCACCGGAAAGCATGTAATCCACATTGCCGTCAAGCCAAGTGAGCAGGCTCCAATCGAAGGAAACACCGTTGCCGCCGGGCAATTCGGAACCCTTCGGGGGTTTCGCGTCAAACAGGAAACGATCGGCGATGCCAATATACGCTTCCACGCGCTTGAGATCATCCGCGGTTCGCACGGAAAACGCCTTCATCACAGGCAGCCCGTAGACCGCCTTGATGGTCAGAACGCGCTCGGGGCTTTCCTCGCCATGCAGCTGAAGGATATCGGGCTTCACAAGCGCGACGATTTCATCCAGATCGTCGTTCGTCGGATTGACGACGACGGCGACGATCTTCGCCCGTCCACGGATCGGATCGGCCAGCTTGCCGGCGACATCTGGTTCGACATATCGCGGGCTTTTCTCGAAGAAGATGAATCCGATATGGCTCGCGCCGCGTGTCAGCGCCCGATCAATCGCCTCAGCCGTCTTCAGGCCACAGATTTTAATATCCGGTTTCATGGCAGCGAAGTGACACGAAAAACGCTGGGAGTCGAGCCAATTTGCGACGGAGCCTATATTTTGAACGCTTACGTTTCAGTCGAAATCGATCGCGTGGAGCTGGCTGCCGTGTCGCTTGAGCCAGGACTTGGATTCATCCATGTGCGGACATAGCTTCTTGCACAGTGCCCAGAAGTGAGGGCCGTGGTTCATTTCCTTGAGATGTGCAACCTCGTGCGCGGCGAGATAATCGATGACAGAGGGCGGCGCCATGACGATACGCCAGGAGAAACTGAGGTTACCCTCGAACGAGCAAGATCCCCAGCGACTGCGCGTGTCCTTCATGGAAATCGAGGCGATCGTCGCACCGATGGATCGGGCATGAAATCTCGCCAGCCTTTCGAGATCGGCCCGCGCCTCCTTCTTAAGGAAGGTCGAAATGCGGCGGCCAAGGTGTTCGGGCATGCCGCTGACCCTGAGGATCGGCTTGCCGTCCACGACGACCGTCTCTGTCACCCCGCGCAGACTACCGGTATGCTGAATGCGGTGGGATACGCCCCGCAGGGAAATGTTGCCGCCATCGCGCAAACCCGTGTCGGGAGAAAACTTGGCGAGCTTGGTCAGCAGCCAACCCTGGTGCCGGTCGAGAAAGGCGTTGACCTCGCGCGCGGCCAGACCGCGCGGCACCGTCATCTTCAGCGCCTTTCCACCCGGCTCGATCCGCAAGGTGATGCGGGTCGCCCGTTCGTGCTGCTTGATGGTCAGCGGCATCAGTCGCCCGGCCACGTCAAGCGTTCGCGTCTCGGGCTGAGGCGGTCTCCGAACACTACGGCGCGGCTTGGATAGAAGCGGGAACATAGGCATTTTCTATATGATTCGCAGCGTTTCCGGGCAAAGAAAAGCCGGCATCAAGGATGCCGGTTCAAAGTTTCGGTGCTGAATTATGTTACGGTGCCTGGTATTCGGCAACCGGACCGTCGCCGTCGCGCCTGGTATTCTTGCGATCGCGCATAAAGCGATCGAACTCGTCCTGATCCTTGGCACGGCGCAGCTCCCGAACGTAGGAATCGAATTCCTCGCGCATTTCGTCAAGCTTACGGCGCTCTTCCTCAAGCCGATCAAGCTCGGCCTTGCGCCAATCGTCGAAGGCAACGTTCCCGGTCGTGAAGTGCTGACGGTAGCGACCATGAGAACGTCGGCAGCCGGCGAAGAATCCATCGGCGGCGTTGTTTGCGTCACGCTTGAAGCCGCGAAGACGCTCCCCGAAGATGATGTAGGCGAGCATGGCGAGACCCAGAGGCCAGAAAACCACGAAGCCGAGGATCATCAGGGCAATGGTAGCCGGAGTCCAATCCGGTCGAAGCAATGCTGACTGGTTCATCGTGCGGTATCCTCGCAATTCCGCGCCCGGCAAAATGCCGAACGCTGGAAATCGATGTGGTAACCCCGCAGAACAGCTTCAAGACGGCCCACCACTCAAATCGGACAAGCCATTGAAACGCAATCACTAATTCAGAACACGCTAAATCAGATGGACTTTCCGCCCTTGATAACGCGCTTGACCGACGATTTTCCAGATCGCGCGTGGGTGCGAACGAAATTGACGATACGCGGCGCAATTTCGCGGCGGAACCGGGAGCCGTTGAACACCCCATAGTGGCCGACATCAGGCTGCAGGTAGTGCATGCGCATGTTGTCCGGGATGTTCACGCATATCGTCTGGGCGGCCTGGGTCTGGCCGACACCCGAGATGTCGTCGTTTTCGCCTTCGACGGTCAGCAGGGCCACGTTACGGATAGCGGCGGGATCGACCCGTTGGCCGCGATGGACCAGCTCGCCCTTCGGCAGCGAATGCTTGATGAACACCTGATCGACCGTCTGGAGATAGAACTCCGCCGTCAAATCCATCACGGCAAGATACTCGTCGTAGAAGTCACGGTGCTTCTCGGCGGGCTCCCCGTCGTTCTTCACCAGATGCATGAAGAACTCCTTGTGCGCGATCAGATGGCGATCAAGGTTCATCGACATGAAGCCCGAAAGCTGCAGAAAGCCCGGGTAAACAGGACGCATGAAGCCAGGCTGTGGCCAGGGAACGTTCATGATGACGTTTTCGGAAAACCACTCCAACGGCTTGTCCTTGGCGAGCTGGTTGACCGCCGTCGGATTGATGCGCGTATCGATCGGGCCGCCCATCAAGGTCATTGATGCAGGCGACAGCGGATCGCCGGCCTGTTCCATCACCGCGGCTGCAGCGAGAACGGGCACGGAAGGCTGACAGACGGCGATGACATGCGTATCGGGGCCAAGAAAGTGCAGCATTTCAATGACATAATCGACATAGTCGTCAAAATCGAAGTTGCCTTCTGTCATCGGCACCATGCGGGCATCGATCCAGTCGGTGATATAGATATCGGCGTTCGGCAGCAGAGCCTCGACCGTACCGCGCAACAATGTGGCATAGTGGCCGGACATCGGTGCAACGACGAGAATGCGCGGGTCGGCCGGATGCCCATTCGGGACGTCGCGCGCGAAGTGCAGAAGGTTGCAGAAAGCACGTGACCAGACGATCTCTTCGCGCACGGCAACCTTGCGCTCGCCGATCACCGTCTCCTTCAACGCGAAGGGCGGCTTTCCGTAACGGCGCGTCGTGCGCTCGAACATTTCGAAACTGGCGGCCATCGTGCGACCCCAGGGGGTCTGCGCCAGAGGATTAAGCGGATTGGCATAGGCTAAACGCATGACATCGGCGAAGGCCCGATAAGGCGCCATTGCGGCATGGTTCAATTCGTAAAGCTGATAAAACATGAGTGCGCCACCTTTCTCTGATCTGGAAGATGATGCCGATTGAAGGGCATCGAAGTCTTTCCAACGACATGCTGGCACCTCAACGCAGATTAACAGGTTTTTGTTGCGCAGCAACATTGCCATCCGCACCGCAAAAAGAAATGCCGGAGATATGTTCCCCGGCATAATGGTGCGCTTGAATGCTTAATGTTCGCGAAATGAGCCTTAGCGGTCGGCCAGAAACGTCTGCTTCTGGGTGCCGAGACCCTCAATGCCGAGTTCAACGACATCGCCGGCCTTGAGGAAGCGCGGCGGCTTCATGCCCAGGCCAACGCCCGGGGGTGTCCCGGTCGAGATCACATCACCTGGATGAAGCGACATGAACTGGCTGAGGTAGGAGACGACATGGGCAACGCCGTAAACCATCGTCTTCGAGGAGCCGTTCTGCATGGTTTCGCCATTGACCTTGAGCCACATGCCCAGATTCTGTGGGTCGGCGATCTCATCCTTCGTAACCAGCCAAGGGCCGATCGGTCCGAACGTGTCGCAGGACTTGCCTTTCGTCCACTGGCCCTGGCGCTCGGTCTGGAATGCCCGCTCCGACACATCGTGCGAGACGCAGTAGCCGGCAACGTAATCGAGTGCGTCCGCCTCGCTGACATATTTTGCCGTCTTGCCGATGACGACGCCAAGCTCCACTTCCCAGTCCGTCTTTTCCGAGCCGCGCGGAATGAGGACATTGTCATCGGGACCGACAATCGCCGAGGTCGCTTTCATGAAGATGACCGGCTCCGACGGTACGGTGGCGCCGGTCTCGGCGGCGTGATCGGAAAAATTGAGGCCGATACAGATGAACTTTCCGGTGCCGGCGACACAGGCGCCGATACGGCCCGGCGCGAGTTCCGGCAGGCTGCTTGGGTCCAATGCCTGAAGCTTGGCAAGCCCGGCGGGCGAGATGGCTTCACCCCCGATGTCGGAGACATGAGCCGACAGGTCGCGGATCTTGCCCGCTTGATCGAGCATGGCCGGCTTCTCGCGGCCAACCTCTCCTACACGCATGAGCTTCATTGCATTTCCTCCTCAGCGAAATCGAAGTTTGATCACCTATGAACGAATTATTCACGGGTGTCATTACGGCTTTTCGGCCAAGCGGTACGCACCGTCAGAAAATCTCGGCGAGCGCGGGACCGACAGGAACGATTCTCGTCGGGTTCAGGCTTTCGATCGAATAGTAACCGCGCTTGATATGGTCAAAATTGACCGTCTCAGCGATGCCCGGCCAATCCAGCATATTCCGGCAAAAGCGGCGCAGGTTGGCATAGTCCGAGAGGCGGCGGAGGTTGCACTTGAACAGGCCATGATAAGCCACGTCGAAGCGAACCAGCGTCACGAACAAGCGGATGTCGCTTTCGGTGGGATGGTCGGCAAACAGGAAAGCGCGATTTTCAAGCTGCGGCTCAACCCAATCCAGGCAGTCGAAGACGCCAGCGAAGGCTTCTTCGTAAGCGATCTGGGTGGTTGCAAAACCCGCACGGTAAACGCCATTGTTCAAACTGGGGTAAATGCGCTCGTTGAAAGCGTCGATTTGCGCGCGCCATTCGGCCGGATAAAGATCGCTCGAATGCGTGGCCAGCGTCCCGAAGCCGTCGTTCATCATCCGCAGGATGTCGGACGATTCATTGTTGACGATCGTCTGTCGGTGCTTGTCCCAAAGGACGGGGACGGTTGCACGGCCGGTGAAATCGCTGGCGGCACTGGTATAGATCTCGTGCATGTAGGTGGCACCCTGGATGTGATCCTCCGTCGCGCCCGGATAGGTGCCGAAACGCCAGCCCTCCTTGGTCAAGGACGGCTCGACAATCGATACTGAAATCGCCGACTCCAACCCCTTCAGTTTTCGGCCGATCAGCGTTCTCGATGCCCAGGGACAAATATAAGCGACATAGAGGTGATATCGCCCCGCCTCCGCCTGGAAGCCCGCCTCGCCGGTCGGGCCGGCGCTTCCGTCAGGCGTCACCCAGCTGCGAAAACTAGACGTCTGACGAACAAACCCGCCTTTCGAATCCTTGGCTTGCACCGGTTGCCAATCTTCTGTCCATCTGCCGTTTACAAGCAAAGCGCACTCCATATGTTACCAATTTGGCCGACCTTAGCGCGCTTTCGCACGTGCGGGAGGCCACATTTATTGAAACAGTCTGTGCACCGTCGGCTGGACGCACTGCTTGCCAACTGCGTTTGTCGGCGCCTAAGACTGTCGATGCAAAGGAAGCATGCCATGCCTGTTTCGACATCCACCGTACGCACGACAAACGGAAGCAAGTATCTTCAACAGCTTTGCAAGCATTGGAGCCACAAGTTTGCGGTCGAGTTCGATCCGGGCCATGGGCGGATCCCCTTCAACGATCCCGTCGAACTGACGCTGAAAGCAGGAGAGACCACGCTTGTTCTGACACTGACCGCTCTCGAACAAGGGCAGCTTGAGCGTTACGAGGCCGTCGTGGCCGATCATCTCAAGCGCTTCGCCTTCCGTGAAGAACTCGACATAACCTGGAATTCCTGAATCCACCAAAAGCCGGAAGAACCATGACAAAGAGCAACAGCCGCGAATCCTCCTATTCCATCGATCCGATATTCCTGGATCGCTGGTCACCTCGCGCATTCACCGGTGAGGTTATTGCCGAAGCAGACCTGCTGACCGTACTGGAAGCCGCGCATTGGGCGCCGTCCGCTTCCAACCAGCAGCCGTGGCGCTTCATCTATGCCCTCAAGGGCTCCGACGACTGGGACAAGTTCGTCGACTTGCTGGTCGAGGGCAACCAGGAGTGGGCGAAGAACGCTTCGGCGCTGCTTTTCGTCGTTTCCAGGGAGTTCAACGGCGAGTTTTCCGAAGGCCGCAAAAGCTATACGCATTCCTTCGACGCCGGCGCCGCTTGGGGCCATTTCGCATTGCAGGCGAAATTCTCAGGTTTTTATGCCCATGGCATGGGCGGGATAAAGCACGATCAGATCCGCGCGACATTCGCGATCCCGGAGGGCTACCGCGTGGAAGCAGCGATCGCCTTCGGCCGCTTAGCCGACAAGAGCGTGCTATCTGAACACAATCAGGAGCGAGAGTTTCCGAGCCAGCGCAAGCCGCTAGCCGATGTCGCATTCAAGGGCAAATTCGTAGCAAACTGAGCGCTGAATGCAGAAATCCCCGCGGAGCCATAAGCTCGCGGGGATTTCGATCGGGGAGTAGACCTTAGATGTCGAGGTTGGCGACGTTCAAGGCGTTGTCCTGAATGAACTCGCGGCGGGGCTCCACTTCGTCACCCATCAAGCGGGCAAAGAGGCCATCGGCATCCGTTGCATCGGCTACCTTGACCTGCAGCAGCGAGCGGACGTTCGGATCCAGCGTGGTTTCCCAGAGCTGCTCGGCGTTCATCTCACCGAGACCCTTGTATCGCTGCATCGTCAGCCCCTTGCGCCCGCTGGCAAAGACTGCCTCGAGAAGCGCCCGCGGACCGGAAATTTCCAGCGTCCCATCACGCCGTGTCAGGCTCGGAGGTGTCTGGTAGATATCCTTGAGGCGCGCCGAGAGCTGATCGATGTGCCGGGCGTCCTGCGAGCCGATCAAGGCCATATCCAAGACGACAACTTCCTTGACGCCGCGAACCATGCGTTCCAGGCGAAGACCGCCCTCGCTGGTCAGGCCGCCTTCCCAGCCGCGCTCCGTTTCCTCGGCGATAACATCAAGGCGCCGGGCCACGTCGTTCGCCAACTGCTCGGCGCGCGCACGATCGCTCACCGCTTCCGCGTTCAGGGCGCCTGCAATTGCTGCCTGCTCGACAGCGGCGCGGTTATATCGCGAATGCAGATTGTCGAGCAGCGCGCGCAGCCTGAGTGCATCGAGAATGACCTCGCGCAGGTCCTGGCCCACGCGGACTTCGCCGCCTCCAACCGTCAAGGCCGCATCTTCAAGACCCTGGCTGATCAGGTAATCCTCAAGCGCCTTCTCGTCCTTGACGTATTGCACCGACTTGCCGCGCGATACCTTATAAAGCGGCGGCTGGGCGATATAGAGATGCCCACGTTCGATCAGTTCCGGCATCTGACGGAAGAAGAACGTCAACAGCAATGTACGAATATGTGCGCCGTCCACATCAGCATCAGTCATGATGATGATCTTGTGATAACGCAGCTTGTCGGCGTTGAACTCGTCCTTGCCGATACCGGTACCCAGAGCCGTGATCAGAGTGCCAATTTCCTGGCTCGACAACATCTTGTCGAAGCGAGCGCGCTCGACGTTCAGGATCTTACCGCGGAGCGGCAGGATCGCCTGGTTCTCGCGCGAACGGCCCTGCTTGGCAGAACCACCAGCGGAATCGCCCTCGACGAGAAATACTTCCGACTTCGCCGGGTCGCGCTCGGAACAATCTGCGAGCTTGCCGGGCAGCGACGCGATATCAAGCGCACCTTTACGACGAGTGAGTTCGCGTGCCTTGCGCGCAGCCTCGCGCGCGGCGGCAGCTTCCGCGACCTTTCCGACCAGCACCTTGGCATCAGCAGGATGCTCCTCCAGCCAGGTACCGAGCGCTTCGTTGACGAGCCGCTCGACAACGGGACGAACTTCGGAAGAAACCAGCTTGTCCTTGGTCTGGGACGAGAACTTCGGATCCGGCACCTTCACGGACAGGACAGCCGTCAAGCCTTCGCGGCAATCGTCTGGAGCGAGCGTGACCTTCTCCTTCTTCGTGATACCGGAGGTATCCGCATAGGAGGTGATCTGCCGTGTCAGCGCTGCGCGGAAGCCGGCCATGTGGGTGCCGCCGTCGCGCTGCGGGATGTTGTTGGTAAAGCACAGCACGTTCTCGTGGTAGCTATCGTTCCACCACATGGCGACTTCGACGGTGATGCCATCCTTCTCACCACGGATCGCGATCGGCTTCTCGACAAGCGGCTTCTTTGCGCGGTCGAGATAGGAGACGAAGGCTTCCAAGCCGCCGTCATAGACCATCTCTTCCTGTCTTACGTCCGAGTGCCGCTTATCGGTCAAAAGAATACGGACGCCCGAATTGAGGAACGCGAGCTCGCGCAAGCGGTGCTCCAGCGTGCCATAGTCAAACTCGGTCATCGTGAAGGTTTCGGAACTGGGCATGAAGCTCACTTCCGTTCCGGTCGCACCGCCGGACTCGCCCGTGATCTTGAGCGGAGCATCGGCAACGCCGTGCGTAAAGCTCATCTCATGGATATTGCCCTGGCGCCGGATCTTGAGCTTCAACCAGACGGAAAGAGCGTTGACAACGGAAACGCCGACGCCGTGCAGACCGCCCGAAACCTTGTAGGAATTCTGGTCGAACTTCCCGCCCGCATGAAGCTGAGTCATGATGACTTCGGCAGCCGAAACGCCTTCACCGGTATGAATATCGGTCGGGATTCCTCGCCCGTTGTCGGTGACGGTGACCGATCCATCGGGATTGAGCGCTACCGTGACGATGTCAGCGTGGCCGGCGAGCGCTTCGTCGATGGCGTTGTCGACGACTTCGTAGACCATGTGGTGAAGGCCCGAGCCGTCGTCGGTGTCGCCAATATACATGCCGGGGCGCTTACGCACGGCATCAAGGCCCTTGAGAACCTTGATGGAGTCTGCGCCATATTCGGTGCTAACGCCGTTTTCCGTCGCGGGTACATCGGTCATATTGTCGAGAATTTCCCTGTTGTCAGAGCCGTAGAGAGACTTGCGAATCACCGGCCTTATTCACATCAGAATATAGGGTTTTTGATCAAACTTCCCAATGCCGATGCCCTTAAGTGCGGCATAAAACAGGGGATTATGACCGTTTTCCGTCCGCTTTTTCGCCATTCTCCAAAACGGCGGCAAGTTGCGCCAACGTCGTGGGGTCCAGATGGCGAATACGGCCCGCCAACAGGTTTGCAAACGCGGTGTATTCCGCAGACAAACCCGAGGTATCGACAACAACGCGCGGATCGGAAGACCGCGCAAGCAGGAATAATTCCTCTGCTTCATCCCAGATGATGTTGAAGTAACCGGCGATCCGCTGAAGCAGGTCGAAGGTAGGTAAGCCACGCTTGCCATGTTCCAGGGCAGAGAGGTAGGCCGGCGAGACATTGAGCGCTTCGGCCATCTGCTTTTGCGAGACGCCCTTGCGTTGACGCAGCTTGCGAACAGCATCTCCAAACGGTGTCATGTCCTGTCACCATAGCCACGCGAAAGGCGAATATAGAGAGCGCCCTCGCCGCCATGATGATGCGCCGCGGTCTCATAGGACGATATGAGATAACGGAACTCCGGCTTCGAGAACCAGAATGGGACGGCACGCTTCAGCGCCCCCTCGCTTCCGCGTGAGCTGCCCTTGCCTGTTATCACCAGAACGTGGCGCATCCCGCGCTCATGCGCCCGGATCAGGAACTCGAGCAACATGACGTGGGCTTCGCTCTGGACAAGCCCGTGAAGATCGATGCGCGCCTCGAGCGCAAGCTTGCCTTTGGCGATCTTGCGCCTTACCGGGCGTTCGAATGGGTGATGGACGCCAGAGGGTGTTTTCGAAGCGGGCGATGTCGCAAGTTCAGTTGCACCAACGGCACCAGACACACCGTTCTCAGACTTTGCTTTCTCGGCTGCCGCTTCAGTCTCCGCTTCAAGCAGAAACAGATCAAGTTCGCTCAGCTTTCCCAGCTTGTCGGGCATGGGGCGCGTGCTTCGCGCCACTTTGCCCCAGAGAATACGCTCGTCCTGGCTGAGCTTGCGATCCTTCGTCATCAGCCAAGCCTTGCCGCGGCGCCGTTCGGCACCAGAATGTGGAAGTCGGCGTTATGACGGACCGTTCCTGCCAATTCGCCGGCCTCGTCACCGGACCCGGTAAAGATGTCGCCACGCGCAGGGCCGACAATGGCCGAGCCGGTATCGAGCGCCAGCATCAGCCGCTGAAACGCCCTGCCCTGATCCAGATGCGTGAGCTTTTCGGCGCGAACAAAGAACGGAAATCCAAACGTATGGATCAGGCGATCGACGGCCAATGATCGGCCGGCGATCAGCGGCACTTTCGCCGCCGCGATTGGTCCGCCATCAGCCCCATCGAACGGCGCCTCTCGAAAGAAGATATAGGATCGATTGTGCCAGAGTATCTCATCGACGCGCTCGGGATTGAGCGCTAGCCATCGTCGGATGGACTGCATCGAGATATCCGCCGGGGCGATTTCGCCGCGCTCGATCAGGAGCTTGCCGATTGCGGAAAATCGGTGGCCAGCCTTTGCGGCATAGGTAATCCGTCCGATCCGGCCATCGCGATAGCGCAGACGGGCTGCTCCCTGGACGTGGACGAAGAAGACATCGACTTTGGATTTGGCCCAGGCGATTTCGAGAGCTCGCCCCTCCAGGGCGCCTTGGTCGATCGCGCGGCGATCGGGATAGGCGATAATCTCTCCATCCGCCAATTGGCCAAAGACATAGCTTTCATCCAGCGAGGCAGGCCGATTTCGGTCGTCCAAGTCCACGAGATCATCAGGCCGACGATAGAACGGAAAACGATACTCGTTGTCAGGTTCTGCGGCGACGGAGATCTCCGGCTCGTAGAACGCGGTGACAAACCCTGGGGTCTGATTTGCCAGCTCGATGCGGAAAGGCCGGCAATGAGCCTCGAAAAACTCACGTGCCGCTTTAGCCGATGACGGTCGAAAACCACGAGCAGCATTCAGCAACTCGAGCAGATCGCCCGAAGTCAGACCCAGAGACCCGGTTCGATAGGGCTTCACGGTCTCGATATATCGGCGACACGCTTCCATAGTTTCAAAAAGGCCGGAGGGATCATCGTCCCTCCAGCCTTCCAACTGATCGAAGCTTATCGCGTGAAGGGCAAAGCCCCGCGTTTCGTCACTCATGTTCCGATTCGGTGGCCACGAGTTTCCAATTCGGGTCCCGCGAGCGGGTATCGCGAGCAAATGTCCAGAGATCGTTGACCTCCGCCACGTTTTCCGCATCGCCGTCAAGCAGCTTGCCATCCTTGTCGTATGTCGCGGAAATCAACTGGCTGACCATGCGAACGGTAATCTGGGCTTCACTACCCTTCAGTTCGACATTGGTGATCTCGGCTTTCTCGACGCCGACGAAGGTCGACTTCACCTTTTCACCCTTCGCCTCACGCTCGCCGATCGCCGCATCGAAGCCATCGTAGACTTCGCGAGACAGAAGGGTCTTCAGCGTCTTGCGATCGCCGTCGGCGAACGCGGTCACGACCATTTCATAAGCCATCCGCGCGCCGTTCAGGAATTCCTTCGGATTGAACGACGCATCGGCCTTGTTCATCTCGCGAAGCGAATCGTTCAGAGGCGTGCCGGCGGGAGCGAATGCGTCGATCGCTGCAAACCGGTCATCATCATCCGACGTTGCATCCCGACGCGGCAACGTCACGACCTTGCCGGCGTCAGGCGTTTCGGGGCCGACGGCATCCCGCGGCGTATAAAGATCGCGCGGGGGCTTCTCATTTCCCGTACGCCGACCGAGAACACTGCGAAGCTGCAAAAAAATCAGCACCGCCGCCACGAGAAAAAACAATGTGATGAAGTCGTTTGAACCCATGTTCCGCCGCTATCGCTGTTAACATCTCTGATTTGTACTCCCATATAGTCTGCCGATACAGATGATTCAAATAGGTCCGCGAATGGGACCGATTTAAACGGAGTCCGGTGACCACCGGAATGATGACATGCGACCGACGATAATCCCTGGTTTCCTGCTGCTTCTGCCTCTTGCCGAGATCGCCGGCTTCGTGCTGGTCGGCAAAGCGATCGGCCTTTGGTTGACGCTCGCCCTCGTCATGCTGAGCTTCATCACGGGCATCGCCCTGCTCAAACGCCAGGGTATAGGCATCCTTCGGCGCATGTCAGAACAGGGACAGACCGGTGTTCTGCCGGGTCGCGAGCTGTTGCGTCCCGCAATGTTCGTGATCGCTTCATTGCTGCTGATCATTCCTGGATTCATTACCGACATCGTTGCGATCCTTATCTTCATCCCGGCGGTGCGGGATCTGGCATGGAAATATGTGAGCCACCGGTTTGTCGTTGTGGGATCAGCCAACGGCTACCAGTCGTCCGCGCGACCGACCGATCGCGACGGACGTTCGACTGTCGTCGATCTGGATGCGACGGATTTTCATCGTGAGCCTGACGGCAAGTCTCCTTGGGCCGGCAAACATATCGGCGATTGACGCACAGCTTGGACCGCAATAGGCCCGGGTTGTAACGCTAACCTCGAAATGATAATGCGGCTCATCCAAAGCTCTCGAGGAAAAGCCAATGGCCAGCGAAGACAACAACGGTGCAACAAGCCCGAGCCTTACCATCCTTGCTCAGTACACCAAGGATCTCTCTTTCGAAAACCCGGGCGCTCCCCGCTCGCTGCAGGCCCGCGACAAAGCGCCGGCGATCAACATCAATGTCAACGTCAACGCCAATCCGCTCTCGGATACCGATTTCGACGTCGTTCTTTCGCTGAACGCGGAAGCCAAGGATGGCGACAAGACGGTCTTCCACACCGAGTTGGTCTATGGCGGCGTCTTCCGGATCGCCGGTTTCCCGCAGGAACATATGCTCCCCGTTCTCTTCATCGAGTGCCCGCGGATGCTTTTCCCGTTCGCGCGCCAGATCATCGCCGACGTGACGCGCAATGGCGGCTTCCCGCCGCTGATGATCGATCCGATCGATTTCTCGCAGATGTTCGCGCAGCGCGTTGCTGAAGAGCAGGCACGTGCAAAGGTTCAGGCGAACTGATTCATTCCGTCAGGAAGATCTTGAATGCCCGGGTTCTGCCCGGGCATTTTTAGTTTGGGCGATCGTATTTTGCCCAGATGCCCTTTTGACCAAGCTTGGCGATCAGCGCGTCGTGCGCCTGCCCTTCCTGCTCGCTGATGCGGGGGGCGAGCGGCCGCGGCCGGGCAATTGGCTCGATGATGATCTCATCGGCGGCGTCCTGTTCCAGGGCCGCGTTGTTTTGCGCCACACCGAGACCCAGCGCCGTCTGACGACCACCGATCATCTCGATATAGACTTCCGCAAGCAATTCGGAGTCGAGCAACGCGCCGTGCTTTGCGCGATGTGAATTGTCGACACCGTAGCGACGGCAGAGCGCATCGAGGGAATTCGGGCCCATCGGATGCTTGCGCCGGGCGAGCGAAAGTGTGTCGATCACACTGTCGGGCAGGATCGGCGGCATTCCCAGCCGGGCAAGCTCGGCGTTGATGAACCCCATATCGAACGTCGCGTTGTGGGCGATCCATTTTGCATCCCCGAAGAAATCGAGGATCTGTTGCACGACGTCGGCGAACGGAGGCTTGTCCTTCAGGAACTCATCGGTAATCCCGTGCACGGCCAATGCATCCGGATGAACCTTCTGGCTGCCGGGGTTCACGTAGATATGGATCGTTCTACCGGTTGGAAAATGATTGAGAAGTTCGATCCCGCCAATTTCGATGATGCGGTCGACGCGGTTATCCAGGCCGGTGGTTTCCGTATCAAAAATGATCTCACGCATGCTCGAATTCCCCATTCGCCAATCGACGCTTTATATCGGACACAGTTTCAGCTACTCGCTGTCTCGCCGCCTCGATGCTGGAACTTGTATCGATCACGTAGTCCGCTCTCTTGCGCTTTTCCGCATCCGGCGTCTGGCGAGCAAGAATCGCATTGAATTTCTCTTCCGTCATGTTCGGCCGCGCAAGCACGCGCGCCCGCTGAATCTGTGGATCGCAGGTAACCACTACAATCACATCAACTCTTTTTTCCGCTCCGGTCTCGAAAAGCAGCGGTATATCGAGCAGCACCATGTCGCTGCCCTTCTCTCGCTCGCGTGCGATGAACTCTGATTCGCGCTTTCTGACGAGAGGGTGGACGATCTCTTCGAGGCGCTTGAAGCCACCCGGCGTAGCCGACAGTTGGCGTCCAAGTTCCTGGCGATCGACCACACCGTCCTTTACTGTTCCTGGAAAGGCTGCCTCCACCAACAGTGCCGCCTCCCCGGAATAGAGATCATGGACGACGGCATCGGCATCGTTCACCGGCAGGCCCAGCTCGGCGAAAAGTTTCGCCATGGTGGACTTTCCCATTCCAATCGAGCCGGTCAATCCAATCCGCAGCATCAGTGTCTTTCCATATCCGCGATGATCAGCGACCGAAGTTCCTCGGTCACGATCGGCCGCTGGCCGAACCACTTCTCGAAACCTGGAACAGCCTGGTGCAACAGCATGCCCAAGCCATCGACAATGGCGAAGCCTTGCTCTTCTGCCTGCTTGAGGAAAGGTGTCTTGAGCGGCACGTAAACGATATCTGTCACCACCGCGCCGGACAGCAATGGAGAGAAATCAATCTGCGGTGCGCTTTCACCGTCCATGCCGAGAGATGTCGTGTTGATGAACAGGCCGGCGCCTTTCATGACCTCGCCGAGGGCGGCGATCGGGTGAGCATAGACCTTCGGCCCAAAGCGATCGGCGAGTTCGGCCGCGCGGTCAACCGTGCGGTTGACGACATGGATCTCTGAAAAGCCCCTGTCTCTCACAGCCTGGATGACAGCGCGGCTTGCCCCGCCGGCGCCCAGGATGACGGCCGACGTCGCCTTGTCCCAGCCGGGGCGGCGCTCGTCGAGGTTGGCTGTAAATCCTCGGCCGTCCGTGTTGGTCGCTTTGAGACGGCCATCTTCGATCCAAAGAGTATTCGAGGCCCCGAGCTCTTCCGAAAGCTCATCGGGCTCATCGGCCAGCTTGAACGCCATTTCCTTGTGCGGGATTGTGACGTTACCGCCGGCAAAGCCAGACTCGCCATTTTTCAGAGCGCGCATAAAGGCGGGAAAATCTTCCGGCTTTACCTCGTGAGCCTGATAGCTGCCCTGAAGGCCAAGCGTTTTCAGCCAATGGCCATGGATCAGCGGCGACCGGGAATGTTTGGCGGGGTAGCCGGTGACAAACGCTCTCGGACCCAATGTTTCACGTGAATCATCCATCGATCGCACCCAGTTCACGCAGCTTCTCCAACAGGGGCATCATGGGAAGGCCCAATATCGTGAAATAGTCGCCTTCTATCTTCGTGAACAACTGCAGTCCCTCCCCCTCAAGCTGATAGGCCCCGACGCTTGCAAGCGCCCTGTCTCCGACGCGACAGAGATAACGTTGTATGAAGTCATCGCTGAACATGCGCATCGTCAATTCGGCGTGTGAGATGTGCTCCCATATGATATCGCCACCCAGGGCAAGTGCGATCGCGCTATTCAGCCGGTGCGTTGCTCCGCGCAGCGCCTTCAAGTGATCGGCCGCATCGTTCATGTTCCTGGGCTTGTGAAACGTCCGCTTTCCGAGCGACATCGTCTGATCCGACCCGAGGACCAATGCATCAGGGAAGCGACCGCTCACTTCTCGCGCTTTGGCTTTTGCAAGAACAAGGGCGACTGCATCAGGCGGCGCGCCGTCAGCCTCGAGCGGCGCTTCGACAGCGCGCTCATCGATTTCGGCCGGATGAACATCAAACGACACGCCGGCATTTTGCATGAGCATTCGCCGGAACGGACTGGAGGATGCAAGGATGAGTCTAACTGTCATAAAACCTCCGCGGCGATAGACGTTCAGCGCTTAACGCAGCTTTGGCCGAAGAGCAACGATCGCAGCCGCGGTCTCTTCGATCGAGCGTCGCGTCACGTCGATCAACGGCCAGTTATGTCGCGCGCACAGTGATCGCGCATATTTGAGTTCCTCGGATATGGCCGCGCGATCCGTGTAGTCGCCACGATCGAAGCCCGACGTAGTTCCGAGAACGCGATTTTCACGGACCTGCGAAATGCGGTCCGTGGTCGCGATCAGACAGACGATCAGCGGCTTGGTCGCCGAGAACAAGCTCTCAGGAAGAGGCACGCCGTAGACGATCGGAATGTTGGCCGTCTTAATGCCGCGGTTGGCGAGATAGATGCTGGTCGGCGTTTTCGACGTACGGCTGATGCCTATAATGACGACGTCGGCGTCATTATAGTCATCGGGCATCTGGCCGTCATCATGATCCATGGTGAAGTTAAGCGCTTCGATGCGCGCAAAATATCCCGCGTTCATGACATGCTGCGCGCCGACCCGGCGGCGCGAAGGCGCGCCGAGATAGATCTGGAATGCGTTGAGGACTGGTTCCAGCACATTGACGGAAGCCACACCCATTTCCGCGCATCGCTCATCAATCAGCGCAGCGAGCTCCCGATCGACGATAGTGTAGAGGACGATGCCCGGCTCACCGTCGATTGTCTGCAATACGGCCAGGAGCTGCTTTCGATTTCGGATCAGCGGATAGACATGTTCGACCGGCTGGGCGGACTTGAATTGCGCGGAAGCAGCGCGACCGGCGGAGATCAGAGTCTCTCCCGTTGAGTCAGAAATCAGGTGCAGATGGAAGAAGTTCGGCCGGTTCTCCACGATATTTTCCGATGCCTGTTGAAAAGACTGGATAAGGGAGAGCTACGAGACCGGCCCGGGTCAAGGCAAGGGAAAACATGCCTAGTTTTCCACATTTCGGATTCTTGTGACGTGGCCCCGGCGGCACTTGTGGGTTTTGTGGAAAGTTTGCACACGGCACACAGATATGCAGCAGTTGTCCACAACCAGGTGCGTATTGCGGTAGCCTTCATCGCATTGAAATCTAAGACCGTTTCAGTGTTATCCCCAAAGTCGCGACAGAGCTTTCTTTCTTCGTGCGCGCAACTTCGGCGTGGCGCGACAAATCGTATCGTCCGTGGATGGATTTTAATCCTTGATAGTCACCGACTCTAAGAAATAGAAACCTCTTTAAATATCTTTAGATTTTATAGGGAAGAAGCGCTTGAGCGGAACGCGGCGGAAAATCTTACGAGTGCTTGAGGGTGAAACACTGAGCCCTCCCCCGATCTGGCTGATGCGGCAAGCAGGACGGTACCTCCCCGAATACAGGCAAGTGCGCGCAAAAGCCGGGAGCTTTCTCGATCTCTGTTATTCGCCGGAGCACGCAGTCGAAGTGACGCTTCAGCCGATACGGCGATACGGATTCGATGCAGCAATCCTTTTCTCCGATATTCTGGTGATCCCTGATGCCATGAGACGGAATGTTCGCTTCACCGAAGGACACGGACCGGAGATGGATCCGATTGATGTTGGCGGTATCGAGCGGCTGGATTTGGCACCTGTGATGGAGCACCTTGCGCCCGTCATGGAGACGGTTCGGCGGCTGCGGCTCAAACTTCCTGACGAGACGACGTTGCTGGGCTTCTGTGGGGCGCCCTGGACGGTCGCGACCTATATGATCGCCGGGCACGGAACGCCGGATCAGGCGCCGGCGCGATTGTTTGCCTACAAGCACCCGAAAGCCTTCGAGCATCTTCTGGCGGTGCTGGCGGATATTTCTGCGGACTACTTGGTTGCGCAGATCGACGCTGGTGCAGACGCTGTGCAGATTTTCGATTCCTGGGCGGGTGTGCTGGGCGAGCGGGAATTTGCTGCCTACGCAGTCGCACCGGTTGCGCGGATGATCGCGTCGGTCAAGGCACGGCGACCGAAGGCACGCGTGATCGCCTTCGCGAAGGGCGCTGGCTATCTCCTGAACGATTACCGGCAGAAGACTGGGGCGGACGCGATCGGGCTCGACTGGTCGGTGCCGCTGGATTTCGCGGTCGAGCTGCAGAAGGATGGACCCGTGCAGGGTAACCTAGATCCAATGCGGGTCGTTGCCGGCGGGGCGGCTTTGTCGGAGGGTATCGACGACATTCTGCAGCGGCTCGGCAGCGGCCCGCTGATCTTCAATCTTGGCCACGGTATTACGCCTCAGGCGGATCCTGAAAACGTTCGCCTGCTCGTCGAGCGCGTTCGCGGCGGAGGACGCTGACAGATGGCGCGCCAGATCGATGAGCGGCCGGGCGCCTATGCCCGACGTCGCGCCTATTTCGCGATCGTTTTCTTCGTCTTAATCGCGGTCGGTCTATTCGCTTGGAATCCTGATGACCTCTACCTCTGGATCAAGGCGTTGCATGTGATTGCGGTGATCTCGTGGATGGCCGGGCTCTTCTACATGCCGCGCCTGTTCATCTACCATACCGATGCAGAGCCAGGCTCCATTCAGTCGGAGACGTTCAAGGTCATGGAGCGGAGATTGCTCAAGGTGATCATGAACCCAGCAATGATGTTGACCTGGATCTTCGGCCTATACCTTGCCTGGTCCGTTTATGGTTTTCAGGGTGGCTGGCTGCATGCCAAGCTTGGCTTGGTTGTGCTGTTGACTGGCGTGCATGTCTTCTTCAGCCGCGCAGCCAAGGCTTTTGAGCGTGACGAAAATCGACGTTCGGCGCGCTATTGGCGTTTCATGAACGAGGCGCCGACGCTGCTGATGATCGCGATCGTCATTCTCGTCGTGGTCAAGCCGTTCTGATCGGTTAAATTTCTTTCATTTTAAGCAGCCCCCTTGCGGCATTGCGCATGAGCCGCTATTTTCGCTTCACCTCATCCTTGTGGCATGTATGTAAAGTTCGATCGTCTGCGGACTCTTCGCAGGAACGGTTACTGTCCTCGCATCGCCTCTCCCCTCAGAAATATAGAGTATTGGTCACTTCATGGCTGAAATGAAGCTTCAGGAACTTAAGAGTAAATCCCCGACGGATCTGCTGGCTTTTGCCGAATCGCTCGAGGTCGAGAATGCGAGCACGATGCGCAAACAGGAGCTCATGTTTGCCATTCTGAAGGTTTTGGCCAGCCAGGATGTTGAGATCATCGGCGAGGGTGTCGTCGAGGTTCTCCAGGATGGATTTGGCTTCCTGCGTTCCGCGAATGCAAACTATCTGCCGGGTCCTGACGACATCTATATTTCTCCGTCGCAGATCCGCCGGTTCTCGCTGAAGACCGGGGATACGGTCGAAGGACCGATCCGTGGTCCGAAGGAAGGCGAGCGGTACTTCGCGCTGCTGAAGGTCAACACGATCAATTTCGATGATCCGGAGAAGATCCGGCATAAGGTTCATTTTGACAATCTGACGCCGCTCTACCCGAACGAACGTTTCAAGATGGAGCTCGACGTTCCCACGTCCAAGGATCTGTCACCGCGTGTGATCGATCTCGTCGCTCCGCTCGGTAAAGGCCAGCGTGGCCTGATCGTGGCGCCGCCACGCACCGGTAAGACCGTCCTGCTGCAGAATATTGCGCATTCGATCACGGCAAATCATCCAGAGTGTTACCTGATCGTGCTCTTGATCGACGAGCGTCCTGAGGAAGTGACCGACATGCAGCGATCGGTTCGCGGCGAAGTCATTTCGTCTACCTTTGACGAGCCGGCAGTGCGCCATGTCCAGGTCGCCGAAATGGTGATCGAAAAGGCGAAGCGTCTTGTCGAGCACGGTCGCGACGTTGTCATCCTGCTCGATTCGATCACGCGTCTCGGTCGCGCCTACAACACAGTCGTTCCTTCCTCCGGCAAGGTGTTGACCGGTGGTGTTGACGCCAATGCGCTGCAGCGCCCTAAGCGCTTCTTCGGTGCAGCACGTAACATCGAAGAAGGTGGATCGCTGACGATTATCGCGACGGCGCTGATCGATACCGGCAGCCGAATGGACGAAGTTATTTTCGAAGAGTTCAAGGGTACCGGTAACTCGGAAATCGTCCTCGATCGTAAGGTTGCAGACAAGCGCATCTTCCCGGCGATGGATATTCTGAAGTCGGGCACTCGTAAGGAAGACCTGCTTGTTCCACGCCAGGATCTGCAGAAGATCTTCGTGCTGCGCCGCATCCTTGCACCGATGGGTACGACAGATGCGATCGAGTTCCTCATCGACAAGCTAAAGCAGACGAAGAACAATCCAGATTTCTTCGACTCGATGAACACTTAATCTTTAGCCGGATTCGCCTATAAGGCCGACCACGCGAGTGGTCGGCTTTATCGTTTCTAGGAGGGTCGTTTCCACAACTAGCCAAGTCGGCTAGGGGCTGGCTAAGTGAAGTTCCGGTATTCGATTCGGCTTCGAACCGGATGGACAAAAACGATGATCAGATCCACTGAAACCATTTATGCACTCTCCAGCGGTTCGGTGCCGGCCGGGGTGGCCGTTATGCGCGTGAGCGGTCGCGAGGTCGCTACGGTGCTGACCAGCTTGGCGGGACATGTCCCCACGCCGCGACAGGCAACATTGCGAACGATTCGGACTCGTAACGGAATCAAACTCGACAATGCGCTGATCCTCTTCTTTCCCGGTCCCAAATCATTTACAGGCGAAGACGTCGCAGAAATTCATCTGCACGGTGGCCGCGCTGTCGTCGAGGCATTGCATCGGGAGCTCGATACATTCGAGGCTGTTCGCCAGGCCGAGGCCGGTGAGTTCTCCCGACGGGCGTTTGAGAACGGCAAGTTGGATCTGGTCGAGATCGAAGGCCTGGCCGATCTTATAGCGGCAGAGACCGAGATGCAGCGCCGCTTGGCGATGGAGCATAGTTCCGGCGGGCTCTCAGCGCTCTACAATTCATGGGCGGACCGACTGACGCGTGGGCGTGCTCTTATCGAGGCGGAACTTGATTTTCCCGACGAAGATGACGTTCCGGGCTCCGTCTCAGACAGCGTCTGGTTAGATATGGAGCGATTGTCGCGCGAGATCGCGGTTCATCTCCGGGAAGCGGCAACTGGCGAGATTATTCGGGATGGCTTCAGAGTTGTCATTGCAGGCGAACCTAACGCCGGGAAGTCTAGCTTGATGAATGCGCTGGTGCGCAGAGATGTCGCCATCGTTACCGATATTGCGGGCACGACCCGCGATGTGCTGCAAACTGATCTCAATATCGACGGGTATCTGGTGAAACTATACGATACCGCCGGCTTGCGCGAGACGGTTGAAATTGTCGAGCGGGAAGGTATCAGGCGCGCCGAGGCAGTTATCAGCCAGGCCGATCTCGTACTCTATCTCGAGGACCAATCCCTCCCCTCTTCTGCCCAGACGTTGCCAGCAGGCGCCCTCGTCGTTGGGACGAAGTCGGACCTCCCGGCTAGCAACGACCGGCAGTACGACCTGCTGGTCTCGGTCAAGCAAGGGTTGGGATTGGATGAGCTTAGGCTTGCGATCGGCCAACGGTTGAAGGACAAAGTCCACCCGAGTTCAATGGCAATTCCTAGCCGGACGCGACATGTCGATTCGCTTTCGCAATGCTTGCACGCTGTTGACGCAGCGCTACAGTCGCCGTCACACGGACTCGACGTTAGAGCAGAGGATCTGCGCATCGCGAGTGAAGCCCTTGGGCGCGTTACGGGCCGTGTCGATGTCGAGAGTCTTCTCGATGTGATCTTCGGTGAATTTTGTATCGGCAAATGATTCACGTGAAACATCAAGGTGCCTGCACCGGCAATGCGGTTTCACGTGAAACACCCTTGACTCACGCACTAACTTCGCTCATCACCGGGACACTTCAGGAGCCTTAAAGAAATGGATACCTCTCGGTTTGATGTCATCGTTATCGGTGGCGGACACGCGGGATGCGAAGCTGCAGCCGCGGCGGCGCGTCTGGGCGCCACGACTGCGCTAGTCACACACAAGAGAGACACCATCGGCGTCATGTCTTGCAACCCGGCGATCGGTGGTCTCGGTAAGGGCCATCTCGTTCGTGAGATTGATGCGCTGGACGGTCTGATGGGGCGTGTCGCGGATGCTGCAGGTATCCAGTTTCGAATGCTGAACCGCAAGAAGGGACCGGCAGTGCGTGGTCCTCGCACGCAAGCAGACCGGAAGCTCTATCGGCAGGCGATGCTGACAGAGATTGAGGCCATCGAGAATCTTACCGTTATCGAGGGCGACGCCTTTGATCTGTCGATTAAGGACGGCCGTGTAGAAGCGGTCATTATGAAAGATAGCCGGATTCTTGACTGCGGATCGGTTGTCCTGACGACAGGAACGTTCTTGCGTGGTCTCATCCATATTGGGGATAAGAAAATACCTGCGGGCCGCGTTGGCGAAGAGCCGTCGCTTGGGCTTTCGCAAACACTTCTGCGGTTTGATCTCCGACTCGGCAGATTGAAGACGGGCACGCCTGCCCGGCTGAACGGCAAGACAATCGATTGGGCCAGCGTCGGCCGGCAGGGTCCGGATGAGGATCCGGTTCCTTTCTCTTTCATGACGACGCACATTGCGAATG
The DNA here is from genome assembly GCF_001692185.1 of Rhizobium sp. AC44/96. Classification (NCBI taxonomy): domain Bacteria; kingdom Pseudomonadati; phylum Pseudomonadota; class Alphaproteobacteria; order Hyphomicrobiales; family Rhizobiaceae; genus Rhizobium; species Rhizobium sp. AC44/96. Next base: position 125,174 of record NZ_LXKO01000003.1, on the reverse strand, counting down.
CGCAGATCGATTGTGGCGTGACGCGGACCACGGATGCGACGCACCGGATCATTGTCGAGAATTTGAAACGTTCTGCAATGTATTCCGGTCAGATCGCGGGTGTCGGGCCTCGCTACTGCCCCTCGATTGAGGACAAGCTGGTCAAATTCGGTGAACGTGATGGCCATCAGGTATTCCTGGAGCCAGAAGGCCTGGATGACGATACGATTTATCCAAACGGTATTTCGACTTCACTGCCGGCAGAGATCCAGGATGCGTTTATCCATACAATCCCCGGCTTGGAACACGTCGAGATTCTTCAGCCAGGCTATGCGATCGAATACGATCATGTTGATCCGCGCGAGTTGAAGCCATCGCTGGAGGTGAAGAAGGTGTCCGGCCTGTTCCTGGCGGGTCAGATCAACGGGACAACCGGCTATGAGGAGGCCGCGGCGCAGGGCATGGTCGCGGGCCTTAATGCAGCGCGGCTGTCAGGCGGACAGAACGCGGTCCGGTTCAGTCGGACGGATTCCTACATTGGTGTCATGATCGACGACTTGACCTCCAGAGGTGTCGCGGAACCTTATCGGATGTTTACCTCGCGGGCAGAATATAGGCTCTCTCTGCGGGCTGATAATGCGGACGTGAGATTGACGCCATTTGCCATCGGTCTCGGCGGCATCTCCGCTGAGCGCAGGCGCAAGTTTGAAGCTTATAAGGCTGACCTCGATGCCGGTCGCGCACTGTTGTCCTCCTTGAAGGTGACCCCAAATGAAGCCCGGCACGCCGGCCTGAAGTTGAACATGGATGGGCAGCGACGGACCGGTTATGAGCTCTTGTCCTATCCTGATTTTTCCCTGGATGTGTTGAAACGGCTATGGCCGCAGCTGTCAGCGATCGATGGTCGGGTTGGGGAAGCGCTCGAGATCGAGGCGAACTATGCGGTCTATATGGCGCGCCAGTCGTCGGATATTGAGCATGTCAAGCGCGACGAAGACCGCGTGATTCCCGACGATTTTGACTTCGATTGCCTGTCAGGGCTTTCGAACGAGTTGAAGCAAAAGTTGCGATTGGCGAAGCCCTACAACATTGCGCAAGCGATGAAAGTAGATGGCATGACGCCGGCAGCCATTTCGCTTCTTCTCGTGCAGCTGCGGCGGCTCACTGTCGCAGCCTAAGCGTTCAGATAATACACTATATGAGAGTCCACCGATGGAGTTAAACGGCCGACGTGTTTCACGTGAAACAGAACAACGCCTGAAGGATTTCGTATCCCTATTTCAAAAGTGGGCCAAGTCGATCAACTTGACGGCACCCTCGACGCACGAGGACGCATGGCGGCGTCATGTCGCGGACAGCGCCCAGATCTTTCAGCTCCAGGATCAGCCCAGAACGTGGATTGATCTCGGCAGCGGCGGCGGCTTTCCGGGAGTGATCACCGCCATTTTCTTGGCAGAAATTGGTGATGGTTGGGTACATCTCATCGAGAGCAATCACAAGAAGGCGGCGTTTCTGCGTACGGCGTTGAGGGAGATGGGCGCGCGTGGTTCAGTCCATCCGATCCGCATTGAAGACGCACCGGCGGCCGTTCCGGATTGCGATTTCATTTCAGCACGCGCTCTTGCTGACTTGGATCAGCTATTTTCCTACTTCAATCCCTGGGCGGCCAATAATGAAAAACTGCGAGCGTATCTCCATAAAGGCCGGGATTACCGGGCAGAGATTGCGAAAGCACATGGTCGCTGGACATTCGATCTGGTAGAACATGGAAGCGCCGTCGAGCAGGACTCGGTGATATTGGAAGTATGCAACCTTCGGCGTTTGGTTTAACGGGATCGGGCAATACAGCATGGTTGGCGCACGGAATCGGATTATTACCATCGCGAATCAGAAGGGCGGTGTCGGCAAGACGACGACGGCCATTAATTTGGCGACGGCACTGGCGGCCATTGGTGAACGCGTTCTGATCGTTGATCTTGATCCGCAAGGCAATGCGAGCACGGGCCTTGGTATCGACCGAAAGAACCGCCGGCTGTCATCCTACGATCTCCTTCTCGGTGATCATGGGGTGCTTGATGTCGTTCAGGAGACGGCGGTTCCCAACCTGTATATCGTGCCGTCGACCATGGATCTGCTGGGCATCGAGATGGAGATCGCTCAGCAAAGTGATCGTGTTTTCAAGCTGAAGAAAGCCTTGGCGATGGAAGAGGCTTATAGCTTCTCCTATATCCTCGTGGATTGCCCCCCTTCCTTTAATCTGTTGACAATGAACGCCATGGCGGCGGCCCATTCCGTTTTGGTTCCGCTGCAGTGCGAGTTTTTCGCGCTTGAGGGCTTGAGCCAGCTTCTGGAAACGGTCGATCAGGTGCGGCGGACGGTGAATCCGCAACTGGATATCCAGGGTATCGTGCTGACGATGTTTGATTCCCGGAACAATCTTGCTCAGCAGGTTGTGAGCGATGTGCGGACGCATCTTGGCGAGAAAGTCTACCATACGTTGATTCCACGCAATGTTCGCGTGTCTGAGGCGCCCTCCTACGGTAAGCCGGCGATCCTCTACGATCTGAAGTGCGCAGGAAGTCAAGCATATCTCCAATTGGCGTCTGAAGTGATTCAGCGCGAGCGTCAGCGGCTTGCGGCTTAACACCTAACTGAAATTAGTGGCGAGTTAGACGATGAACGATGATGTCTCGAAGAGAAGACTTGGACGCGGTCTTGCCGCATTGATCGGCGAGATGGATCAACCGGTTGCGGTGGACTCAGAGAAGTCCCCTGTCAGCGCGGACAGATTGATTCCGATCGAGTTCATCAGCCGCAATCCCAGAAACCCGCGGCGCTTCTTCGATGACAGCGAATTACACGATCTGGCGAGTTCCATTCGACAGCACGGCATAGTTCAGCCGGTCGTGGTGCGAACGCTCTCGCCCAACCAGTATGAAATAATAGCCGGCGAACGACGTTGGCGTGCGGCTCAGTTGGCCGGGCTCGTTGAAGTTCCCGTCGTCGTCCGCGATGTGGACGACAAGACGGCGCTCGAGATCGCTATCGTGGAAAACGTTCAGCGCTCCGACCTTAATCCGCTTGAAGAGGCGCTGGGTTACGAACAGTTGATCGCCGAATACGGCTATACGCAGAACGATCTTGGTGAGATTATCGGCAAGAGCCGTAGTCACGTCGCGAACTCCCTGCGACTGTTGAAACTGCCCGAACCAGTTCGCGACCTCCTCGCGGCTGGAAGCCTTTCCGCCGGTCATGCGCGTGCGCTCGTGCCGACCTCGGACCCCTCCACCCTTGCTCGGGCCATCGTTGCCAAGGGGATGTCCGTGCGTGACGCGGAGCGCCTAGCACAAAACGATATCAAGGCACAGTCCGAGCCGCGGACTGCTGCACAGCGCGACCAAAAGGATTCCGATACGCTCGCCCTCGAGCGGACGCTCTCCGATACGCTTGGGCTTGATGTTACCATCAATCACAAGGCAAGCGGCGGGCAGATCCGGATCTCTTATAAGTCTCTGGAGCAACTCGAAGAGATTTGCCGCCTGCTGGAACGCCGCTGACGCTGCTACCGGCGCGCCGACTGCAGCGTCGTTGATAGCAGCGTATGGAGGGCAATGGTGTCTTCCAGAGAGGCGCGCTTGCGGGTTTGAAGGACAGCCGATTGTAGTCGGTTGGTTTCGCGAGCGATGGCCTCCGGCGACCATGTCCGGAGGGCCTGTTCTACGATTGGCTTGCGCCGAAAGTGCAGATGCCTGCCGAGTGTCTGCAGCGCCTGGGTCGACGAGATCCGTTTTTCATCCATCTCCGCCCTGATCGCGTCCATCAGCTGGAATTGCTTCAGGCAGGACTGGATTACCAGGAAGATCGCGGTTTTCGATGAGATGATCTTCTGCATGGCATGCAGGAAGTTGGCGGCGTTGCCGCTCAACACCGCGTCGACGGCATCATCGACCGAGATGGCGCTCGCATCGCCAATGATCTCTGTGACGTGGTGTTCTTCGATGCTCCCCTGCCCTCGGCAGTAGAGCGCTAGCTTCTTCAGTTCGTTGCGGGAGGCAATGCGGTCACCACCGATCAATTCCAGGAGCGCCTGGCGGGCATCTGGAGTGATACGAAGTTCAGCAGCGGAAAGCTCTGAATCGATCAAGGCGTTCAGTGCGCGGGTGTCGTCCGCGTAGCAAGGAATCGCGATAACGTTGCGGGATGATTCCGCCGCCTTTCGCAGAAGCGAGCCCTTCTTCAGGTCGCCAGCTTCGATGATGACAAACGTCCCTGCCAGTGGGGATTCCGCGAGAAACTGTAGCGCGTCGACGAGATATTTCTCGTTGGCAGCGCCCCGGACCCAGAGCAGCTTGTCGCCACCAAACAGGCCGATCGCGCCGGCCTCATCGACCAGGCGTCCGTGATCGCGCTGCAAATCAGCAATATCGAGCTTGATAAGGGAAAAGGGATCTTTCAGCGCGACGCCGGTTCTCTCGGCAAGAATCGAAGCTCGTTCTGAAACGAGCCCGCGATCGGGACCGTAGACTACAAAGAGCTTGTAGCTACGGGCGGATCTCTCCGCAAATCCCTCGAACTCATGCGATTTGATCTCGGCCAATCGTCCGCTCCTCAGCGGCCAAGGGCCGCCGCAAGGTCAGCAGCGACGAACTCGGCAGCCTCTCGAGCTGCCCTGTCCTCGGCATCGCGGATTGCCCGGGCCTTGGCGAATTCCTGACGTGGGAAGTCCACGAGCGCCGTGGCGTAGCGATTTCCGGCCTTGATCACATGGCCGTCCTTCGTCGCCTTCAGCGTATAGTCTACGCTGACCGTCGCGCGACCCGCGCGCGACGTATCGGACGACTCGACAAGAAGCGTATTGATGACGTCCGAGTGAGCATTGATCTCAACCTCGTATTGCGGGTTATCCGGCTCTCCGGCGCCTCTGGACGCCAGGAAAATCAGACGGTTCCGCACTTCCTGCTCGACGCGGCTGGTTGCTTCGGAGAAGCCGACGGACGATAGCTTTTCCGTCACGCCAGAGCTTTCGGAATACAGCGGACGTACCTGGCAGGATGCAACGAGGATCGTGGACGCAAGCACCGTGGCAATACCGGTGCAGCGCACCAGCTTCTGAGCGAGATTAAACGACAATGTTCACAATCCTTTGCGGAACCACGATGATTTTCTTCGGCGCCTGCCCGTTCAGCGCCCTCTTCACATCATCCAAAGCAAGCGCGCTTTCGCTGACTGTATTCTGATCTGCGTCGCGGGAAATTGTCAATTCAGCGCGCTTCTTCCCGTTGATCTGCACGGGCAGAACCACTTCATTTTCGGCGACAAGCGCATCGTCATAGCTCGGCCAAGATGTCCGTGCGAGCAAGCTGCTGTTGCCAAGCGTGGCCCAGCATTCTTCCGCCAAGTGTGGAGTCATAGGCGCCACGAGTTGAATCAGAATCTCCGCAGCTTCTCGCACAGCGGCCCGATAAGTTTCGTTGCCTTCGCCACCAGCGACCCTCGTCAATGGCGCTGCGAGAGCGTTGACGAGTTCGTAGATGCGCGCGACTGCCTTGTTGAACCACAGCTTGTCGTAATCATTCTGAACGGCCTTCAAGGTCCGGTGAGCCAGTTGCGAAATAGCAACCGCATCACCATCCTTAGCCGGAGTCGCAGCGACGTCTCGAAGGTTCGCGGCCGCTTCCGAAATCAGGCGCCAAAGCCGCTGCGTAAAGCGATGCGCACCTTCGACACCGGCCTCCGACCAGATCACGTCGCGCTCGGGCGGCGAGTCCGACAAGACGAAGAATCGCGCCGTATCCGCACCGTAGGACGCGATGATATCGTCGGGATCAACCACGTTCTTCTTCGACTTCGACATCTTCTCGATGGAGCCGATCGCGATCTCGTCGCCATTGGACAGGAGATACGCGCGCCGCGCGCCGTCCAGTTCCTCGATACGGATATCGGCCGGGGAAACCCATTCACGGCTCATGCCCGAGCCACGGCTGTAGGTTTCGTGGACGACCATTCCTTGCGTAAAGAGGCCCTTGAAGGGCTCCTTGACGTCGACGTGACCGGTCTCCCGCATCGCGCGGGTGAAGAAGCGCGAATAGAGCAAGTGCAGGATGGCGTGTTCAATGCCGCCGATATACTGGTCGACCGGCAGCCAGTGGTTGGCTGCAGATGGATCCGTCGGCTTGGTCTCCCACGGCGCGGTGAAACGCGTGAAATACCAGCTCGAATCAACGAAGGTATCCATCGTGTCCGTTTCCCGTCGCGCATCCTTGCCGCAGTGCGGGCAAGCGACGTGGCGCCATGTCGGGTGCCTATCGAGCGGATTGCCCGGCTGGTCAAAGGTCACGTCATCGGGAAGCTTGACCGGCAGGTCCTTCTTCGGAACCGGTACCACGCCGCAATCGTCGCAATGGATCACCGGAATCGGGCAACCCCAGTAGCGCTGACGGGAAATACCCCAGTCGCGCAGGCGGAAATTGACCTTGCGTTCGCCTTGCGGCACGTTCCCGAGCGATGCCGCGGCGAGACGTTCAGCAACGGCATTGAATGCGTCGTCGTTGCTCATGCCATCGAGGAAACGCGAGTTGATCATTACGCCGTCGCCATCATAGGCAACATCGCCTACGCTGAAGCTGGCCGCATCGCCATCCCGCGGCATGACGACTGGAACAACCGGAAGATCGTACTTGCGCGCGAAATCCAGGTCGCGCTGGTCCCCGGAAGGGCAGCCGAAAATGGCGCCGGTTCCGTAGTCCATGAGAACGAAATTGGCGACGTAAACGGGCAGTTCCCATGATGGGTCGAGCGGGTGGCGGACGCGTATGCCCGTGTCCATACCCTTCTTCTCCGCTGTTTCGAGCGCGGCAAGCGATGTGCCGGCGCGGCGGCATTCTTCGCAGAAGGCATCGATAGCCGGATTCTTTACCGCGGCTTCCTTTGCGAGCGGATGATCTGCAGAGATCGCCAGGAAGGATGCGCCGAACAGCGTATCGGGTCGGGTCGTATAGACCGTAACCTCGGTTTGACCAGCGGGTGCCGTTTCGCCGACGATCTCCCAACGGATCGTCATGCCTTCCGACCGGCCGATCCAGTTCTTCTGCATCAACCGAACTTTCTCGGGCCATTGGTCCAACGTGTCCAATGCGTCCAAGAGGTCCTGGCTGAAATCGGTGATCTTGAAGAACCACTGGGTAAGTTCGCGTTGCTCGACTAGGGCGCCCGAGCGCCAGCCGCGACCGTCGATCACCTGCTCGTTTGCAAGAACGGTATTGTCGACAGGATCCCAGTTCACCTTCGATTGCTTGCGATAGACCAGCCCCTTCTCGAGGAAGTCTACGAAGAGGTGCTGCTGGTGCTGGTAATAGGCGACATCGCAGGTCGCGAATTCTCGGCTCCAGTCGAGCGAAAGGCCCATAGCCTTCAGCTGCGCCTTCATCGATGCGATATTCTGGTATGTCCAGGACGCGGGATGAACCCCGCGCTCCATGGCAGCGTTTTCAGCCGGCATGCCAAATGCGTCCCACCCCATCGGATGCAGCACGTTGTATCCGCGCGCCCGTTTGTAGCGCGCAACGACATCGCCCATGGCATAGTTGCGGACGTGCCCCATGTGAATGCGACCGGATGGATACGGGAACATCTCCAGCACGTAGTATTTCTCGCGCGGATCGCTGTTGTCGGTCTCGAAAACCTTCTTCTCGTTCCACTTTTGCTGCCAGCGGGGCTCGGCATCGCGCGGGTTGTAACGTTCGGTAGCCATCGTATTCGTATTTCCGGAAAATCAAGGGAAGATGGTCCTGACCTTCACCATGAAACCGCGGTAGCGTCAAGTTTTGCGGCCGCTTTAAGCGCGCGATCACGGCCGCCGAGCGATATTTCGAGAGGTCGGCCCTTGGCAACCACGGGCGGGGCGTTTAGTGCATAGCCATTCTTCCCGATGATCTGCCGAGGCGCAATGATGGAACTTCACGAGCGATTGGACGATGTACGCGCGCGGATCGCCAAGGCTGAGCGGGACGCCGGCAGAACAGCAGGCTCCGTTGGACTCGTGGCTGTTTCCAAGACATTTGACGCAGACGCGATTCGACCCGCAATCCTTGCCGGACAGCGCGTCTTCGGTGAAAACCGGGTTCAGGAAAGCCAGGGAAAATGGGCCGAACTGAAGGCTGAAACGCCGGGCATCGAGCTGCATCTCATCGGACCGCTGCAGTCGAACAAGGCGGCAGAAGCCGTCGCGCTGTTCGATGTCATCGAAACGGTCGATCGCGAAAAGATCGCTCGCGCGCTTGTTGAAGAAATAAAGCGCCAAGGGAAGACCCCTCGCCTCTATATTCAGGTGAACACCGGTCTAGAGCCTCAGAAGGCTGGCATCGCACCTGACGACACCCTCTCCTTCGTTGCCTTGTGCCGCGACGAGCTTGGCCTGGAGATCGAGGGGCTAATGTGCATCCCTCCCGCTGATGAAAATCCAGGCCCGCATTTCGCTCTCCTTGCCAAGCTTGCGAAGCAATGCGGTGTCGAAAAGCTATCGATGGGAATGTCCAGCGACTACGAGATCGCGGCGGCTTTCGGTGCGACCAGCGTCCGCGTCGGCTCCGCCATTTTCGGCGCGCGCTGACCCGCTGCTTTCGTCGGGCTTTCTCTCTCCCGGTCTCTTCCCTAGATTGACGGCTTAAGGCGCATATCCTGGGGAGGAGAAAATGCGGCGTAGCTATCGGCAAACCTATTCGGAGTGGAAGCAGGACCCAGTAAGCTTTTGGGGCAAGGCCTCGGACGGTATCGACTGGTTCAAGCAACCTGAACGGATCTTCGACGCTGGCGGCGGGCCTTACGGGACCTGGTTCGCCGGCGGCGAAACCAATACCTGCTACAACTGCCTGGATCGTCATGTCTTGGCAGGACGGGGCAGTGAAACGGCGCTCATCTATGACAGCCCTGTCTCCGGCGCCAAACAGGCCTTCAGCTACGACGATGTGCTCGTCCATGTGAAATCCCTAGCCGCTACACTGAGTCAGTTTGGGGTTACGAAGGGCGATCGTGTTGTCCTCTACATGCCGATGGTGCCGGAGGCGGTGTTCTCGATGCTTGCCTGCGCGCGCATCGGGGCAATTCACTCCGTCGTGTTCGGCGGCTTCGCGGCGAGTGAGCTCGCGGCACGGCTGGATGATTCGGAGGCGAAACTAGTCATCACCGCAAGCTGTGGCCTGGAGCCTGGCAGGGTCGTTGCCTATAAACCACTTGTCGACAGCGCCATTACAATTGCCAGATCCAAGCCAGATCATTGCCTCGTTCTTCAGCGTCCGCAGCTTCGCGCTGATCTTGTTCCGGGCCGCGACCATGACTTTGAAGTGGTCGTTGCTGGCAATCGCGGAGCGGATATCGCGTGTGTCTCCGTCAAAGCGACGGATCCGCTTTATATCCTTTACACTTCAGGGACGACTGGCCACCCCAAGGGTGTGGTACGCGACAATGGCGGTCATATGGTCGCTCTCAACTGGTCGATGACGAACATCTACGGAATGAAACCGGGCGAAGTGTTCTGGACGGCGTCCGACATCGGTTGGGTCGTCGGGCACTCCTACATCGTGTATGCCCCACTGCTCGCCGGCGTGACGACGGTTCTCTTCGAAGGGAAGCCTGTGGGGACGCCCGATGCCGGTACGTTCTGGCGTATCGTGTCGGAATATAATGTTCGGGTGCTTTTCACGGCACCAACTGCGTTTCGAGCGATCCGGCGCGAAGATGGTGACGGTACTTATATAAGAGCACATCCGATGCCCGGTTTTCGCGCGCTTTTCCTCGCCGGCGAGCGCGCCGATCCGGAGACGTTGAAATGGGCCGAACAGATGCTCTCCGTGCCCGTCATTGATCATTGGTGGCAGACGGAGACAGGCTGGCCGATCGCCGCAAATCCGCTGGGGCTTGAGGCATTGCCGGTCAAACATGGGTCTCCATCCGTGCCGATGCCCGGATATGACGTACAGGTTCTCGATTATGGCGGGCACGCTGTTGCGCCGGGGATCCTGGGCAACGTCGTGGTGAAGCTTCCGCTTCCGCCCGGCTGTCTGCCGACGCTGTGGCAAGCCGACGAGCGGTTCCGGAGCGCGTATCTGGACGAGTTCCCCGGCTACTACAAAACGGCAGACGCGGGCTACGTCGATGAGGACGGCTATCTCTTCATCATGTCGCGTACGGACGACATCATCAATTGTGCCGGCCACCGTCTTTCGACCGGCGCCATGGAGGAAGTCTGCGCAAGGCACCCGGATGTTGCCGAATGCGCTGTCGTTGGCGTCGCCGACCCGGTCAAAGGGCAGGTCCCATGCGGCTTCCTGGTCCTGAAGCGGCATGTTTCACGGGAAACATCTGCCGTCGAAACGGAGGTCGTGAAACTAATCCGCGATGAAATCGGACCCGTCGCTTGCTTCAAAACTGCGATTGCCGTCGACCGTCTTCCCAAGACCCGGTCGGGCAAAATATTGCGCGGTACGATCCAGAAGATCGCTGACGGCGTTCCGTGGAAGATGCCGGCGACGATCGATGATCCCATCGTGCTCGAGGAAATCGCTGCGGCATTACGCAAAAAAGGCTTCGGCGGTCTGCCTATGTGACAATAAAAAGCCCCGCAGAAGCGGGGCTTGGGGTGACTATCGGCCGATCAGTATTGATCGTCTTCATCTTCGTCCTTGGGCGAGGACTTCAGAGACTTGAGCTTTGCGAAGACGGCGTCTGCATCGATTTCCTTTTCCTTCTCCTCCTCGCGATCGTAGCTCGGGGTCAGGCGTTCGGTTTCGTGTGCCGACTGCAGGGTTGCGCCAAGCTCTGCGGCTGTCGGGAGCGGACGGCCCTTGGCGGCCTTCTCGACCTCCATGTCAAGGTCGATCTGGCTGCAGAGGCCGAGCGTAACGGGGTCCATCGGCGCAAGGTTTGCCGAATTCCAGTGCGTGCGCTCGCGGATCTGCTCGATGGTCGACTTGGTGGTGCCGACAAGCCTGGAGATCTGGGCGTCCTTGAGTTCCGGATGGTTGCGAACCAGCCAGAGGATGGCGTTCGGGCGGTCTTGACGCTTCGAAACCGGCGTGTAGCGCGGGCCGCGACGCTTCGATTCCGGGACGCGAACCTTCGGCTCGGAAAGCTTGAGCTTGTGGGCAGGGTTCTTTTCGCCGCGGGCGATTTCGTCGCGCGACAGCTGGCCGGTCGAGATCGGATCGAGGCCCTTGATGCCCTGCGCCGCTTCACCGTCGGCAATCGCCTTCACTTCAAGCGGATGCAGTTTGCAGAGCTGAGCGATCTGGTCGAAAGACAGAGCAGTGTTATCGACGAGCCAGATTGCCGTCGCCTTCGGCATGAGCAGTTGTTGAGCCATGGATATAGTCCTTCTGTCGTCCGCGCCGGTGTCGCGGTCCGTGGATTGTCACCACTATGTCCGGGAAATATGGCGCTATATAACCGTAGTGGCGCATAATTGCAATTGACCGCGAATGAAATGACCTTTGTCTAATTGCGGGGCGAAAGCGAACTGCTATGAATGCCGTGAATTAAAACGCGGCTGCGTCGTTTTTTCAGTCCGCTGACGTCCGGGTGAGGAGGAGTTTCATGTCGGAGAAGATCTACCCAGTTCAAAAACTGGTAAAAAACCATGCGCTTATCGACAAGGCGAAGTACGAGAAGTGGTACGAGGAAAGTGTCGAGAACCCGGACAAATTCTGGGGCAAGCATGGCAAGCGGATCGACTGGTTCAAACCCTATACCAAGGTCAAGAACACCTCCTTCACCGGCAAGGTTTCGATCAAATGGTTCGAGGACGGGCAGACCAACGTCTCATACAACTGCATTGACCGTCATCTGAAGACCAACGGGAATCAGGTTGCGATCATCTTCGAGGGCGACAACCCCTACGTCGACAAGAAGATCACATACAACGAGCTCTACGAGCACGTCTGCCGAATGGCGAACGTTCTGAAGAAGCATGGCGTCAAGAAGGGTGATCGCGTAACCATCTATATGCCGATGATCCCCGAGGCGGCTTATGCGATGCTCGCTTGTGCCCGCATCGGCGCGGTTCATTCGGTCGTGTTCGGCGGGTTTTCTCCCGAGGCGCTCGCCGGCCGCATCGTCGACTGCGAATCCACCTTCGTCATTACCTGCGACGAAGGTGTGCGCGGTGGCAAGCCCGTGCCGCTCAAGGACAACACGGATACCGCGATCCATATCGCCGCACGGCAGCATGTTATCGTGGAGAAGGTCCTGGTGGTGCGCCGCACCGGCGGCAAGACCGGCTGGGCACCGGGCCGCGACCTCTGGTATCACCAGGAAATCGCCACGGTGAAGCCGGAATGCCCACCGGTGAAGATGAAAGCCGAAGATCCGCTGTTCATCCTCTACACCTCGGGTTCGACGGGAAAGCCGAAGGGGGTTCTCCATACGACGGCGGGCTATCTCGTCTATGCGGCGATGACCCATGAGTATGTCTTCGATTACCATCCCGGCGACATCTACTGGTGCACTGCCGATGTGGGCTGGGTCACCGGACACTCCTACATTGTCTACGGGCCTCTTGCGAACTGCGCGACGACGCTGATGTTCGAAGGCGTGCCGAACTTCCCGGATCAGGGTCGATTCTGGGAGGTCATCGACAAGCACAAGGTCAACATCTTCTACACCGCACCCACCGCGATTCGGTCGCTCATGGGCGCCGGCGATGATTTCGTCACGCGTTCATCGCGGTCGAGCCTCCGTCTCTTGGGAACGGTCGGTGAGCCGATCAATCCGGAGGCTTGGGAGTGGTACTACAATGTCGTCGGCGACAAGCGTTGCCCTGTCATCGATACCTGGTGGCAGACGGAAACCGGTGGCCACATGATCACGCCACTCCCCGGCGCAACCGATCTGAAGCCCGGCTCGGCCACCGTGCCGTTCTTTGGCGTCAAGCCGCAGCTGGTCGACAATGAAGGCAAGGTGCTGGAAGGGGCTGCCGACGGCAATCTCTGCATCACCGACAGCTGGCCGGGTCAGATGCGCACGGTCTACGGCGATCATGAGCGCTTCATCCAGACCTACTTCTCGACCTACAAGGGCAAGTATTTCACCGGCGATGGCTGCCGGCGGGATGAAGACGGCTATTACTGGATCACCGGTCGAGTCGACGACGTGCTCAACGTGTCGGGCCATCGGTTGGGTACCGCCGAAGTCGAATCGGCGCTTGTCTCGCACCAGTTGGTGTCCGAAGCGGCCGTCGTCGGATATCCGCATGCAATCAAAGGTCAGGGTATCTACTGCTACGTGACTTTGATGGCTGGGAACGAAGGTTCCGACGAGCTGCGCCAGCAACTTGTGAAGCACGTTCGTTCGGAAATCGGCCCGATTGCCGCGCCGGACAAGATTCAGTTCGCTCCAGGGCTGCCGAAAACGCGGTCCGGAAAAATCATGCGCCGCATCCTGCGCAAGATCGCGGAAGACGATTTCGGCTCGCTTGGCGACATCTCAACGCTCGCTGATCCCGCTGTCGTCGACGATCTCATCGCGAACAGGCAGAACAAGGCAACAGCCTGAGTCAAAAACGAGCCGCTCCGATCTTCGGGGCGGCTTTACTCCGCGTCACGACAAGGCGTTTCCGCCTTCCGCCCGCCGTCGTAGGCCCTGACAATGCCTTCATTGAGCAAGTCTTGGGCCGGATTGCTGCCGTCCTCTAAGGTGACGTCTGCCAGGATACGTCCGAAATACTTGTCGCCGGAGATCTGCGTCAGGCTTATCCGAGGGGACGCGCCCGCTAGTTCCTCAAGGGCGTGACGCGCATCGACGCCTGCGCGCCTGACACTTGCGCACTTGGAATGCATCTCAGGTGCGTCGATTCCGCGTATGCGCACATAGACTTCGATCTTCTGTTGCGGCCATGGCCGCGCTTCCACCAGCAACGTATCGCCGTCGATAACACGGAGAATTTCAGCCGCAACGGGCCCGTCGATCTCGTCGCGTGCAATGGCGGCGGCCGGCATGACGATCAGCACTGCGAGAAAAAACGAAAATGACTTTGCCATATCAGGAATAAATTCCGTTATTGTGGCGAAGTCAATAGGAATATTTACTTAGAAATCGATGGCTCGGCCGTTGATTTCCCAATCCCCGAAGCGAGCCGGATCAGCGCCGCCTCGCCCGCCGATTTCCGTCGGCAGATCCGCGGGTTTCTCATTCCTGCGGCGTTCCTCTGCCTCGGCGAGCGCGCGCTTGGCGGCGGGCGACAGCATCTTGCGTGGTGGTTCCGAGCCTTCGGCCGGAATTTCCCTGTTGTCGTTGTCCGCTGCTTGCATCCCGCGCTTCCGCCTGAAAATATTGAAAATGGCTACCGAGTAACCAAATCATAGAGCGCCGACCGCGCGATTGAAACCCTTTCGTGTTCCCGGAATGCGGCTGGAGATGGAGAATCCGATGAATCTTGTCCGCACTGCCATGTTGCTGGCCTTCATGACCGCGCTCTTCATGGTCGTCGGCTTTATGATCGGCGGTCGCAGCGGGATGATGATCGCGTTCGTCATGGCGGCGGGAATGAATTTCTTTTCCTATTGGAATTCCGATCGGATGGTGCTCTCGGCTTATCACGCCAAGGAGATCGACGAGCGTAATGCGCCGGAGTTTTTCGCGATCATTCGAGACCTGTCCCGGAATGCCGGCCTTCCGATGCCGAAGGTCTATCTCTACGACAGCCCGCAGCCCAATGCCTTCGCGACAGGTCGCAATCCCGAGAATGCGGCGGTCGCGGCCTCAACCGGTTTGCTGAGCGTTCTTTCGCCTGAGGAAGTTGCGGCTGTGATGGCGCATGAACTTGCCCACGTGCAGAACCGGGATACCTTGACCATGACGATCACGGCAACGCTTGCAGGCGCGATCTCGATGCTGGGCAATTTCGCCTTCTTCTTCGGCGGGAACAGAGAGAACAACAACAATCCACTGGGCTTCATCGGCGTGCTGTTGGCGATGATCGTGGCGCCGCTCGCGGCCATGATGGTCCAGATGGCGATCAGCCGGACGCGTGAATATGCTGCCGACAGGCGCGGGGCGGAGATTTGCGGCAATCCGCTGTGGCTTGCATCGGCGCTCGGCAAGATTGCGCGCGGCGCTGCCCAGGTGCCCAACTACGACGCGGAGCGCAATCCGGCGACGGCTCACATGTTCATCATCAATCCCCTGACCGGCGCCGGGATGGACAATCTGTTCTCGACGCATCCAAACACCGAGAACCGTATCGCCGCGCTTCAGGAAATGGCGCGCAGCGCCACGAACGGCTCGACGTCGGGACTTCAGGCTGGTAGTTCCATGCGCAAATCGCGCTCGGTTCCCAATACGGGTGTCAGCCGCGGTGGTTCCCAACCGCCAAAAGGTCCGTGGTCTTGAATTCAGACGACAAGAAGAAGCCTATCCGGAAACACAAGAAGCCAATTGCTTCAAGACCTGCCAGTGGTCCGGCGAAACCCGGTCTGCAGGTTCGCGCCGCGGCTGCGAAGATCCTGGCTGCTGTGGTTGACCGGAAGCTTCCTCTGGATGGCGCGCTCGACAACGAGCACGGAAACCCAGCCTACAAGGCACTGAACGATGCCGATCGCGCACTCGTTCGCGCCATTCTGAATACGACGCTCCGGCATCTGCCACGCATCGAAGCGGCGCTTTCGTCTCTTCTCGACACGCCCTTGCCCGAAGGTGCTCGCGCCCTGCAGCACATCCTTTGGGTGGCTGCGGCGCAGATTTTGTACCTGGATGTACCCGATCATGCGGCCGTCGATCTTGCTGTCGAGCAGGCGAGCAACGATCCGAGAAGCAAGCGTTTTGCCAAGCTTGTGAACGCCATTCTTCGCCGCCTTGGCCGTGAAAAACAGGAAATACTGGCACGCGTCAGAGATGTGTCGCCAATGCCGGATTGGTTCCTGAAGAGGCTGGAAGCGGCCTATGGCCGGGACGTGGCAGTGGCCATTGCGGAGTCCCAGCTCGAGCCGGCGGCGATTGATCTCAGCGTGAAGTCCGATGCAGCCGGTTGGGCGGAAAAGCTCAACGGTCACGTTCTGCCGACAGGCGGCGTGCGTCTCGCGGCTTTTGAAGGCAATATACCAACGCTGGAAGGCTTTGCTGAGGGGCAATGGTGGGTGCAGGACGCCGCCGCCAGCATCCCCGCGCAGCTTTTCGGTGATCTGACCGGCAAGCGGGTGGCCGACCTTTGTGCCGCCCCGGGCGGCAAGACGGCTCAGCTGATCGTTGCCGGCGGGACTGTTGTTGCCATCGAGCAATCCGAAAATCGGATCAAACGGCTTCGCTCCAACCTGGATCGGCTGAAGCTCGAAGCGGAAACGATTGCCTGCGATCTGACGCAGTACGAGCCGGACCAGCTGTTCGATGCCATCCTTCTCGACGCGCCGTGCTCCTCGACCGGGACCACACGTCGTCATCCTGATGTCCTATGGACCAAGGGTCCGGAGGATATTGCCAAGCTCGCTGCCTTGCAGGAACGACTTCTGCGACACGCTGTGACGCTTCTGAAGGTCGGTGGCACGATCGTCTTTTCGAATTGCTCGCTCGATCCAAGCGAAGGCGAAGAGGTCGTTGCACGTATACTCGCCGACACACCGTCGATCGAACGAGTCGCCATCGAAGCAAGCCGCTGGCCGGGGCTGGACGCAGCTATCAGCGCCATAGGCGAATTCCGCACTACACCCGACATGTTGCGTGTTCCCACAGGCTTTGCATCCGGTCTTGACGGCTTCTATGCCGCTGTGCTTCGCCGTGTTGCTTGATCGAAAAGCAACTGGCATAGTTGAACCTCAATCACAATTTCATAGACGGCCTGCGCCGTTTCCGGACTTGTTCATCCATTCTTAACGACGCGGGTCAATTACGATAGGCATGTTGTCTGGACGGTTTTCGAGTCTTTACGTTGGAGAGGCTTGGCGGCGCATGCGTTGCCGCGCCGCGCTTTTGCGCTTGCGCCTGTTTCGGCACGGATCCTATGCGCCAGATCGCCTGATCGTGGCGCCCACTGACCTGCGTGCGATTGATCCGCACGTTGCCGAAGAGATCCTGAGTGGCCGCTTTCCGCTTGCCGGGCGCCTGCTTGAGACCGGCGGCAAGTCGCCCTTCACTTTCAGCCTGCCGTCGCGCTCGTTTGCATTGCGCCTTCACAGCTTTGGTTGGCTCCGGCACATGCGGACCAAGAAGAGCGACCTTCATTCGAATGTCGCACGCGCCATCGTCGGCAGTTGGCTTTCCATTCATGGCGGGCGTATTGAAGGCATCGCTTGGGAAATTGATGTTACGGCGCAGCGCGTTATAGCTTGGCTCTCGCATTCGCCGGTCGTCCTGTACAATGCCGACCGAGGCTTCTACAGGCGCTTCATGCGGTCACTTGCGTTCCAGGTCCGGTTCTTGCGACGCATGGCGCAATATGCCCCTCCTGGGGAGGTCCGGTTCCGATTGCGCATCGCGCTTGCCATGGCGTCGATCGCCATGCCGGCGCGAGCGAGTGTGCTGCGAAAGGCGGCGGACGCCCTGGACCTGGAGTTCGATAGCCAGATTCTTCCCGATGGGGGTCATATCTCGCGCAATCCGCGAGCGGGGCTGGAGCTCCTTCTCGATCTTCTCCCACTTCGTCAAACCTATGTGAATCTTGGACACGACCTGCCGCAGAAGCTGATATCGGGTATCGACCGAATGTATCCGGCCCTTCGCTTCTTCCGACATCAGGACGGCGACCTTGCGCTCTTCAACGGTGCGACGTCCACACAGGCGAACGAGCTCGTTTCGTTGCTGCGCTACGATGAGACAGCCGGCGAGCCATTCAAGGCGATGCCCCACTCGCGCTATCAGCGCCTCGCGGCGGGGCGTACTGCGGTTATTGCCGATACCGGAGCGCCGCCGCCTGGCAGGCAATCGCAAACCGCGCATGCCGGCAGCCTGTCCTTCGAAATGTCGTCGGGGCGCCATCGCTTCATCGTCAATTCGGGCTCGCCGAAGTTTGCGGCGCGGCGATACATCCAGATCGCGCGGACAACCGCCGCCCACACCACAGTGACGCTCAACGACACGTCATCCAGTCGCTTTGCTCCTTCGGAGTTCGTTGCGAATGTGATTGTCGATGGTGTGCAGAACGTCAACGTCGAGCGAGCGATTGCTGACGACGGCCGCGATGTCATCAAGGCCAGTCATGATGGTTACCTGAAGACGTTCGGCGTGTTGCATGAGCGCGAGCTCACGCTCAACGCAACAGGCTCGATTCTGACCGGATGCGATCGTCTTATCATGCCAGAGGAGCGCAAGCGCGATGAGCCGTTGCGCGCGACCGCACGCTTCCACGTTCATCCTTCGATCAACCTCAACAGGATGGATCGGGAGTCGGTGTTGATGACGGCGCCCGACGGAGAAGCCTGGCTGTTCTCCACGCCAGGCAATGAAGCCCTGATTTCGGATGATGTGTTCTTCGCCGACGCCTCCGGCGTCTGCGGTTCCGATCAGATCGAAATCAGCTTCTCCTACCCGGAAAAGCCGGAAATACGCTGGTTTTTATCCCGCAGAAGCTAGTGACTGTTTGCGTGGAAGCAAAGCTGTGGTAACGCGGCGCCATAATCCGTGCACCTTTGCCGGATGTCTCCCGAAGACCCGAACGGAGAAGCCTCATGGCCGTTGTTTCCAAAAAAATCCCCGCCCCTGACAAGGTCAAAGTCAAGACCGCTTTGCTGTCCGTGTCGGACAAGACCGGCATCGTTGAGCTTGCACGCGCGCTTGCCACACAGGGTGTCCGGTTGCTTTCGACCGGCGGCACGCACAAGGCTATTGCCGCCGCTGGCCTCGCCGTAACTGATGTGTCCGAGATCACGGAGTTTCCGGAGATCATGGACGGACGTGTGAAGACGCTGCATCCGCGCGTTCATGGCGGCGTTCTCGCCATTCGCGACGATGCCGAACACCAAGAAGCAATGAAGACCCACGGTATCGAGGGGATCGATCTCGTGGTGGTCAATCTCTACCCCTTCGAGGACGTTCGTGCTGCGGGCGGCGATTATCCGACGACGGTCGAGAACATCGATATCGGCGGCCCTGCCATGATCCGCGCTTCGGCAAAGAACCATGCCTATGTCGCGATCCTGACCGATCCCGCTGACTATGCTGAACTGCTGGAACAGCTGTCGTCGGATGGCGGACAGACCGCCTACGCCTTTCGCCAGCGCATGGCCGCAAAGGCGTTTGCTCGCACCGCGGCCTATGATGCGATGATCTCCAACTGGTTTGCCGACGCATTGTCGATCGAAACGCCGCGCCACCGCGTGATTGGCGGCGTGCTGAAGGAAGAGATGCGTTACGGCGAAAACCCGCATCAGAAGGCGGCCTTCTACGTTACCGGCGAGCGTCGCCCCGGTGTTTCGACGGCTACGCTCATTCAGGGCAAGCAGCTCTCCTACAACAACATCAACGATACCGATGCCGCGTACGAGCTGGTCGCGGAATTTTTGCCGGAGAGATCCGCCGCGTGTGCCATCATCAAGCACGCCAATCCTTGCGGCGTCGCAACTGGAGACAGTCTGCTCGAGGCCTATCAGCGCGCTCTTGCCTGCGACTCGGTCTCCGCCTTCGGTGGGATCATCGCCCTTAACCAAACGCTGGATGCTGCAACGGCAGAAGAGATTATCAAGCTCTTCACCGAAGTCATTATCGCTCCCGATGCGACCGACGAAGCCAAGGCGATCGTCGCCCGCAAAGCGAACCTGCGCCTGCTCGCGGCCGGTGGCCTTCCTGATCCTCGCGCGGCAGGGCTGACGGCGAAAACCGTTTCGGGTGGTCTGCTGGTGCAAAGCCGGGACAACGGCATGGTCGAGGATCTGGAGCTGAAGGTGGTGACAAATCGCGCGCCGTCTGCCCAGGAACTGCAAGACATGAAGTTCGCCTTCAAGGTCGCCAAGCATATCAAATCGAACGCGGTGGTCTATGCGAAGAATGGCCAGACCGCCGGCATTGGTGCCGGCCAGATGAGCCGGGTGGATTCGGCGCGTATCGCGGGCCTCAAGGCAGAGGAGGCCGCCAAGGCACTCGGTCTGGCTGTGCCGCTAACGCACGGTTCGGCTGTTGCTTCCGAAGCATTCCTGCCATTCGCTGACGGCTTGCTGTCAATGATCGCCGCCGGCGCAACGTCGGTAATCCAGCCTGGTGGCTCGATGCGTGACCAGGAAGTCATCGACGCCGCCAATGAGCACAACGTGGCGATGGTCTTTACGGGCATGCGCCATTTCCGCCACTGAGCGGACGTACGAGTTTCCGCTACGCCCTGTCCGCTGGATAGGGCGTACGGATCAGGATGATCAGGCCGCCGGCAAGAAACAGCACGAGTGTTGCCATGCCGAAGCGGGACGAGTCGGTCATATAAGTGACGATCGAGAAGATCAGGGTTGCCATGAAGCTCGTCGCGCGACCCGACAGCGCGTAAATTCCAAAATAACGCCCGGCCTCCTCGAGGCTGACGCTTCGCGCGAGATAGGATCGCGACGAGGCCTGGACCGGCCCAAACGCTAGGCCGATCAGAAGTCCGTAGCCGATATAGGCCTTTTCCGCGGCGGTCCCGAAAAGACCACCGGTATCGGCGGTCGGCAGCGCAACCAAGCCGAAGAGGGTAAAGCCAGGTCCGGTCGAAACAATCCCGGCGGTCGCAATCAGCAGCATGGTCAAGCTGACGATCACGGTCGCCTTCGAGCCCATGCGCGCATCCAGGCGACCAGCGATCAGGCAGCCGAAAATTGCGACCACGTTGAGAATGATGCCGTAAATGCCGATCTCGATCGTTGCCCAGCCAAACATGCCGGCTGCGAATGCTCCACCCAGGATCAGAAGTCCGTTGACACCGTCCTGATAGATCATGCGGGCGATGAGGAAACGAAAGATCCCGCCTCGCTGCTTGAGTTCGCCAAGAGTATTCCTCACCTCCCCCAGCCCGGAACGCACGGCCGCCACGAAGGGAAGACCGCGCTTTGCGTCAGGGGTGAAGAAGAACATTGGCAGGATGAAGATGAGGTACCAGACCCCTGAGATCGGTCCGGTAATGCGGGCGTCCTCGCCGGTGTGCGGATCGAGGCCGAAGAGCGGATCGATCCCGAGGATTGTCTTGCCGCTTTCGGGGCTGCCGGCAAGCAAGGCCACCACGGCGATCAGCACGATCATTCCGCCCAGATAGCCCAACCCCCAGGCTGTGTTCGACAGCTTTCCAACTTCCGTCTTGTCGACAAGTCGCGGCATCATCGAATCGTTGAAGACGATCGAAAACTCAGCGGCAATCGACGCCAGGATCATGAAGATCATGGGGTAAATGACAGACGACCCCGGCGCTGCACACCAGAGGCCGAAGAGGCTTGCAATCTTGACGACGGCAAAGGCACCAATCCAGGGCTTTCGCGCTCCTGACTGGTCTGCGATCGAGCCTAGAATGGGAGACAGCACAGCGATGATGATCGACGAAATCGTCGCTGTGTTACTCCACAACGTCTGAGCGGAAACGGGGTCCTCGGTCAACCGCGACACAAAATAAGGGCCGAAGATGAAGGTCGTAACGACGGTGAAGAACGGCTGCGCCGCCCAGTCGAAGAGCATCCAACCCCAGATGCCCCTTTTCGACGCCTTGGCAGGCCGCGTCCCGGTCCAGTCGATGCGATTCACCAATCAGCTCCCATTTTGGAAGCGGACTTTCTCACCTCGTCCCGTCTCGCGCAAGATCGGTCAGCAAACCGGCTGCGACGGTGATTCGTGCGAGATTGGGATCTCCGCCTTCGCTCAAGCTCGACAGCTCTTCGGCAATGCGGTTGATCCTGATCCGGTCGCCCGCATGCCAAGCCTGGACCGGAAGCTTTTCCTTGCCATGGTTGGAAAGCACCGCGGTGACGATGTCGCGTCTCGCGCTGGCGATCTGGTCCAGGCTCCGTGCAAGCGCCAGGCTCTCATAGTGATCCGAGGTCACGATGCGGGCACCGGCGGCAAGCAACCGTCCGATCCGGAAGGTTCTCGTTACCGCGAAGTAGCTCTCGGCGGCGCGAACCAGCGTTTCGCCGGTGCGTTCGGCGATCTGCATGATCTCCGGCACCAGGGCAAAACCAAGCAGATGCGCGATCTCGGACGCCAGGCCTTCCGGCAGTCCTGCCTCGCGATACTCGCTTTGACGCGCATCGAGCTCCGGCACGACCTGACCGGCAAAAACGGGCTTGAGCTTCTTGAAGGCAGCCTGCAGCCGCTCAACGGTTTCGCCAATATTGCCCCGTGCCATCTGGGTCTTCAGCAGCAGCCGGGTAAGGACAGTGAAGATGTGGCTGATCTCTTCATAGATGCGATTTTGCATCTGCCCTGAGATCTTGCCGTCCAGAGCGTCCGTCTCGGCCCACAGTCGCCCGAGATCGAAACCGTCGCGAGCAATGATGGCCGCGCGAACCACCTCAGCCGCCGAGGTCGCTGTGGCATCCATCATGCTGACGGCAAAGCCGGGACCGCCGCGGTTGATCGCTTCGTTGGCCAGTACCGTCGCGATGATTTCACGCTTCAGGCGATGTTCCGTGATATCGGTCGCATTGGTCTTTTGCATCTTCGCCGGGAAGTAGCGAGAGAGCGTTGCCGCGAAATAGGGATCGTCAGGCAGGTCGCTGGCCGCAAGGGCGTCGAAAAGCACAATCTTGGCGTAGGAGAGCAGGACGCCGATCTCCGGCCGTGTCAGCGGCTTGCCGCCCGCGTAGCGCTCGGCCAGGGTCGTGTCGTCAGGAAGTGTCTCGACCTTGCGATTGAGCTGCTTTGCGGCCTCCAGCACGGTCATGAAGCGGGCAAGTTCCAACCCGTTGGCGACACCCTTGCGTTCGGTCAGCGAGATCGCCAGCGACTGAAGGTAATTGTTGCGCAGCACGAGTGCCGCTACTTCCTCGGTCATCGACGACAGAAGCTGGTCGCGCTTCCCGCGCGTCAGGCGTCCGTCATGCATGGCGGCGGCCAACGCGATCTTGATGTTGACCTCGACGTCGGAGGTGTTCACGCCGGCCGAGTTGTCGATCGCATCCGAATTGCATCGGCCGCCCTTGAGGCTGTAGGCGATGCGACCCTTCTGCGTGACCCCGAGATTGGCCCCTTCGCCGATGACCCTGGCACGAACCTCGTCGGCACTGACACGGATCGGATCGTTCGCGCGATCGCCGACATCAGCGTCCGTCTCGGAGGCTGCCTTCACATACGTACCGATGCCGCCGAACCACAACAGGTCGATCTGGCTCTTAAGGATCGCCGTAATGATCTCGAACGGCGTGGCGACTGTCTTGTCGATGCCGATCGCCGCTGCGGCCTCTGGCGTCAGCGTCACCGATTTCACCGAACGGGAGATGATCATTGCGCCTGGGGAGAGGATGCTCTTGTCGAAGTCCTGCCAGCTTGAGCGAGCGAGATTGAATAGGCGCCGCCGCTCTTCCAGCGTCTTTGCCATATCCGGATCCGGATCGATGAAGATGTCGCGATGGTCGAACGCAGCCACCAGCCGGATCTTCGGCGACAGCAGCATGCCGTTGCCGAATACATCGCCCGACATATCGCCGACACCGGCAACGCTGAACGGCGTCGTCTGGATATCGATATCCATTTCCCGGAAATGACGCTTGACGGTTTCCCAGGCGCCGCGAGCGGTAATGCCCATCTTCTTGTGGTCGTACCCGGCCGAGCCGCCAGAGGCGAAGGCATCGTCGAGCCAGAAGCCGGCTTCCTGGGCGAGCGCATTGGCCGTGTCCGAGAATGTCGCCGTGCCTTTATCCGCCGCAACGACGAAATAGGGGTCGTCGCCATCGAGCCGCACGGTATCCTTTGGTGCTAGGATCTCCATGCCGGAAATATTGTCGGTGATCGACAAGAGCGTGCGAATGTAGGTTTTGTAGGCCTCACGTCCGGAATTGAAAATCTCGTCGCGGTTGCCGCCAACGGGAAGCTTCTTGGGGTAGAAACCACCCTTGGCACCGACCGGTACGATGACCGCGTTCTTGACCTGCTGGGCCTTGACCAGACCGAGCACTTCCGTCCGATAGTCTTCGGCGCGGTCCGACCAGCGAAGGCCCCCACGGGCGATCTTGCCGAAGCGCAGATGAACGCCTTCCACCTCGACGCCGTAGACGAATATCTCACGGAACGGTCGCGGCTCAGGAAGGCCATCCACGGCAAAGGGATCGAGTTTGAAGGCGAGCATCGCCTTCGCGGTGCCGTCCTCGTTGCGCTGGAAGTAGTTCGTCCTCAGCGTGGCGTCGACGACGTTGACGTAACGGCGCAAAATACGATCGTCATCGAGGCTCGGAACCTCCGCCAGCGCTGTCTCGATCTTTCCGTGCAGTTCGGCAGCCTTCTTGATCCTCGCTTTTTCAGCAGTTCGCGGGTCCAGCGTATCGTGGAACAACCGGAAGATCAGTGCGGCGATAGCCGGATACTTATCGAGCGTTGTCGCGATGTAGTCCTGCGAATAGGCGATGCCTGCCTGGCGCAGGTAGCGCGCATAGGCGCGAAGAACGCTGGTCTCGCGAGCCGACAGGTCGGCGGAGACGATAAGCCGGTTGAAGTTGTCGTTGTCGATAATGCCGCTGAAAGCCGACAGGAAGGCTTCTTCAAGCGCCGGACCTTGGCGCGCGAGATCGACATCAAGGCCGCCGCGGGCTTCAAGCTCCATATCGTGAAGAACGACCAGGTGTTCGGAGCCATCGTTCAGCGTCACGTCGATATCGAAGGTTCCTTCGCTGATCACGTTGAAACCGAGATTTTCGAGCAAGGGTACGCGCCGGGACAGCGCAAGCTGGCCGCCGGCGTGGAAGATCTTCAAGCATAGCAGATCCACTTCGTCCTTACGTCGCGTGTAGAAGGCGATCCGGATCTGTTCGCCTGCCGCGCAACCAGCGATGTCTTCGAGGTCACTGAAGGTTTCTTCCGGCGGAAAGAGATCCTGGAAAGCGTGACTGACCTGGATCCTTGGCGCCTTGGGGCCGGCCAAGGCTTCGAAGCGGTCGTCCCAGCGTGCGGTGATGACGCGGATCGCTTCTTCGAGGCGTGCTTGCGGCACCCGCGGCGTCTTGCCGCCGGAGCGTCCGATGATGAAGTGCACGCGGGCGACACCACCCTCCGGGAAGGCGGGGTAGTAGGCGGACACGCGACCATCGTAGATCGTCTTCAGATACGTTCCGATCTTCTCGCGCACGATGGAGTCATATTCTTCGCGCGGGACGTAGACGATCACGGAAACGAAGCGATCGAAGTGGTCGATACGTGGCAGGGCGCGGACACGGGGTCGGTCGGCCAGATCGTTGATCTGTTCGGCGAAAGTTGCCAGCAGCGTCGTGTCGATCTGGAAGAGATCGTCGCGCGGGTAGGATTCCAGCGTGTTGTCGAGCATGCGACCCGAATGGCTCATCGGATCGAAGCCGAAATGTTCTTTCACCTTTTCGATTTTCGAACGTAGCAGCGGAATATCGCTGGCCAACGAGGTGTAGGCCGTGGACGTAAACAGGCCGACGATGCGCAGTTCGCCGGTGACGTTGCCATCCGCGTCGAAGCGTTTGACGCCGACATAGTCCATATAGGCTCGCCGGTGGACGATTGATTTCACGTTCGCCTTGGTGACGATGAGGAAGTCCGGGCCATCCAGGAACGCCAGAATTTCGGGAGTCGTGGTCACGGCATCCTTGCCGGTGCGCAGCACCAGCACGTCGGGATTGGAAAGAATACCCAGACCCGTTCCCTTGTCGCGCTCGACTTTGGCGCTCGATCCCTTGCCCGAGTAAAGATATTCGCGCATGCCGAGGAAGGTGAAATTCGCATCGCGCAACCACGTCAGAAACGCGATCGCTTCGTCCCGTTCAGCCTTCCTGCGGCCGGCAGGATAAGAGGACAGCTCGTCGATCACGGTGCCAAGCCGCGCTACCATCGGTTTCCAATCGGACACCGTCAGCCTC
This sequence comes from Rhizobium sp. AC44/96, assembly GCF_001692185.1. NCBI lineage: Bacteria > Pseudomonadati > Pseudomonadota > Alphaproteobacteria > Hyphomicrobiales > Rhizobiaceae > Rhizobium > Rhizobium sp. AC44/96. The sequence continues at coordinate 99,246 of NZ_LXKO01000003.1, read as the reverse complement.
ACCTGCTCGACAACAGCTCCGATGCGCTTGATCAGATCGCTCGCCTGCGCAGCCGTGAGCGGAGAGATATGCAGCTGGATGTGGCTGACGCGATTGGCTGGTTCGCTTGGCGCGTCGGCCACATAGAGCTCTGGAACTCCTCCGTCCTTCATGACCAGAATCGGGTGCACGGCCATGAAGAGATCGCGATAGCTACTCGTGACCTCGCCCATCACCGATTCATAGAGGAAGGGCATATTGTGGTCGGTAACCGAGAGGATCGATACCGCCGTTCCGTTTGGCGCTACGTCTGCGACGGTCTCAATGCTGATGCGAGGAGTTTTGCGGCTCCATGCCCCGAGTTCACGGGCGCAATGAACCGCTGAAAGCGCCAGCATCTCCGGCGTGTAGGCCTCGAGGTCGTCGTTGCTTGCCCGACCGAAGAGAATTTCTGGATCGATGTGACTCTCGCCTATGGCAGCGGCGATCTTGCTCGCGCTTTCGAGCTGTTTTTCCCGCTTAGGATTGTTTCGAGCAGCCATCCCAGATGTTCCCTCATGTGTTGGATTTTCGGCAGGTTAGCAGAAGATTGGACGGAAAAATCTCTAAAAGAAGGCGGAAACGGACAGCTTTCGTGCGTTTTTTCCCTCGAAGACGCCTGATTCTTAAAAGAATGCGGAACTTTTTCATTTTGGTGATTGCTCCGGTTCGGAGACATCGCATGTCCGGATGAAGGACGGTTGACAGTTGCTCGTCAAAAAGGAGATCTACGGAAACGAATAGAATTCGGATCGGAAGAAGATGTCCCAGAATACAGCGGGAACTGTGATCGTGATCTCGAGCCATGTGGTACGTGGCTCAGTCGGAAACCGTGCAGCCGTATTCGCGCTGGAAACACTCGGCCATCAGGTTTGGGCATTGCCGACCATCGTTCTGCCATGGCATCCCGGCCACGGGCGATCTACGCGGCTAACCTTCGCCGAGGCCGATTTCGATGCCGCGATCGACGATCTCATCCGCGCACCCTGGATTGGCGAGGTCCGAGCGGTTCTTACGGGGTATTTTGGCAACGCTGCGCAGGCGCGTTCGGTCGCACGGCTCGTCGCCGCGCTGCGGGAACGAGATCCGGATCTCTTCTATGTTTGCGATCCCGTGATGGGAGACCTGGGCGGCCTCTATGTACCGGAGGCGACCGCCGAGGCCATCCGGGACCATCTTATTCCGCTGGCCTCGCTTGCGACACCCAACAGGTATGAGCTGGCCTGGCTCGCTGGCGCTCCGCTTGAGGACAATACCGCGATCATCGATGCCGCGCTGTCGCTTGGACCTTCGCGTATGCTCGTTACTTCCGCGGTACCGATGATGGCCGGCGGTACCGGAAATCTCTATCTTTCGGGACGGCATGCCCTGCTTGCCGAGCATCGCCTTGTCGAAAAGCCGCCGAACGGTCTCGGCGACCTGCTTGCCGCCCTGTTCCTCTCCCGGCTCCTGTCGGGAATGGAGGATGAGAAGGCGCTCCAGCTAGCAACGGCAAGCGTCTACGAGGTTCTCGCGCGCGCCGTTAAACGTGGTAGCGATGAACTGACGCTTGCAAGCGACGCGTCCAGCCTGGCAACGCCGATGGCCATGGTGCAGATGCGGCGGCTGCTGCATCCGGCGCAGAGACGAAAGAGCTAGCTTTCTTCGTGGCGGTGATTTTGCACTGCTATGGTTGATCTTGTCCGGTTCCCGCTGTAATCGAATGACATGCAGCGTTTTCCAAACACCCTTCTGGACGGCTATCGCAACTTCATGAGCGGGCGTTATGCCGATGCTCGTGACCGCTATAAGACGCTCGCCGAGAACGGCCAGAGCCCAAGCACCCTCGTCGTAGCCTGTTCAGACTCGCGCGCTGCGCCGGAGCTGATATTCGATGCGGGCCCCGGCGAGCTGTTCGTTGTTCGCAATGTCGCCAACATGGTGCCGCCCTACGAACCGGACGGCCATTTCCATGCCACCTCGGCAGCATTGGAATTCGCTGTTCAGGTGCTGAAGGTTTCAGACATCGTCGTGATGGGACACGGTCGTTGCGGCGGTATTCGCGCAGCGCTCGATCCCAACGCCGAACCGCTGTCGCCCGGCGACTTTATCGGTCGTTGGATGTCGCTTTTACGGCCGGCTGCGGAGCAGATCCAGAGTAACGACATCATGACGCCAGGCGAGCGACAGACAGCGCTTGAGCGTATTTCGATCCGAAACTCGATCGATAATCTCAGAACGTTTCCGAACATCAAGGCGCTGGAAGAAGCCGGCCAGATCCAACTTCATGGTTCCTGGTTCGATATTTCGACCGGTGAGCTCTGGGTGATGGATGCGGAGACGCGCGACTTCGTTCGCCCCGAAATCTAAGCACAAATAAAAAAGCGCCGAAGTTGCCTCCGGCGCTTTGCTAGACAGCTGTGTCCGGCTTAATTGGCGTCGATCTGCTGGCCGATGTAGGCAATTGCCTGCTGGTAGACCGTCGCGGCGTTCCAGCCTGCAATGGCCGCAAAGTTCGGCTCGCCCGGCTGATAACCGGCACCAGCCTGCCAGCCGTGGCCCTTGAGGAAGTTTGCCGTGGAGGCAAGCGCATCTGCGCGCGACCCGACCATGTCAACACGGCCATCGCCATCCCCATCGACGCCGAAATTGACGACGTTGCGAGGCAGGAACTGAGTCTGGCCGATTTCGCCGTGAGCGGCGCCGCGTGCCTGCGGATTGAGATAGCCTTCCGAGACCAGCTGAAGCGCTGCGTAGAGCTGATCGGTGAAATAATCGGAGCGGCGGCAGTCGTAAGCGAGGGTCGAAACAGCAGACATTGTGTGCTGGTTGCCCATGTAGCTGCCGAAACCTGTCTCCATGCCCCAGATGGCGATCAGCGGGCCTGCTGGCACGCCGTACTTCCGCTCGATGGATGCAAACAGGGGAGCGTTGGCACGCTTCATGCCCTTGCCGCGGGAAATGATGGCTGCGCCGCCGCGCTTCTGCATGAAGGCATCAAACGACAGCTTGAAGCTCTTTTGGCCGCGGTCGGCCGCGATCGTCGGGCGATTGTAGGCGACATTCGCGAAGGCTCGGTCGAGCACGGCGCGGTTTACGCCGCTGGCAGCCGCTTCCTGCTTGAATGCGCTGACCCAGGCGTCGAAGCCAGCACCGGTGTTACCGCACTGTGCTCCTTGAGCTGCCGCTGGAACTGCGTGAAGAATGGCGGCAGCCGCGGCTGCAGCCAGCAAGAACTTTGTCATGCGCATGGAGAGTTACCCCGATCCCGATCAACTTAACCTGCAAACGGGCTAAAACCCTGTTCTCGGCGATATTGTGACGCTTACGCTTTTGACAAGCGCGGGAGGCCAAAATTGGCATCCCGCACCTAGAATAAGCTGTCGCTTTAAAAGCGGGCTTAGCGCATCGTGGTTAAAAAATGGTTCAGGCAGCCTGCTTGCGAGGCTTCAAGAGACCACGATTGACGAGCAATTCCGCGATCTGGATCGCGTTCAGAGCAGCGCCCTTGCGAAGGTTGTCGGAAACAACCCAGATGTTCAGGCCGTTCTCGACCGTTGCGTCTTCGCGGATGCGCGAGATGTAGGTCGCATCTTCGCCGGCTGACTCGTACGGCGTGATGTAGCCACCGTTCTCGTGCTTGTCGATGACCTGGCAACCCGGTGCTTCCCGCAGGATGTCGCGCGCCTGATCGGCCGTGATCTCGCTCTCGAACTCGATGTTGACGGATTCCGAGTGACCAATGAAAACAGGTACGCGCACAGCCGTGCAGGTCACCTTGATCTTCGGATCAAGCATCTTCTTTGTTTCTGCGAGAACCTTCCACTCTTCCTTCGTGTAGCCGTCCTCCATGAAGACGTCGATGTGAGGGATGACGTTGAAGGCGATGCGCTTGGTGAACTTCTTGTTTTCGATCGGATCGGCGACGAAAACGGCGCGCGTCTGATTGAACAGCTCGTCCATACCGTCCTTGCCGGCGCCGGAAACGGACTGGTAGGTGGATACGACGACGCGCTTGATCTTGGCGAAGTCATGCAGCGGCTTAAGGGCCACGACGAGCTGGGCGGTCGAGCAATTCGGATTGGCAATGATATTGCGCTTGGTGAACTGTTCGATGGCGTCCGGGTTCACCTCCGGAACGATCAGCGGCACATCGGCGTCGTAACGCCATGCGGAAGAGTTGTCGATGACAACGCAACCCTGCGCACCGATCTTCGGAGACCACTTCTTCGAAACCTCGCCGCCGGCCGACATCAGGCAGATATCGGTGTCGGAAAAGTCGTAGTTTTCGAGGTTCGCGACCTTGAGCGTCTTGTCGCCGAAGGAGACTTCGGTGCCCTGCGAGCGCGAAGAGGCGAGCGCTACGACTTCATCGGCGGGAAAACCGCGTTCGGAAAGGATATTGAGCATTTCCCGGCCCACATTTCCGGTCGCTCCCGCAACTGCAACTTTAAAACCCATTTCTCAAGCTCTCTTTCTCTTCTCTCCTCTTGTCCGGTGAAGGGAAAGGCGCGAAACAATCGCGGCTTTCTGTCCCCAGCCGGGCCGGGGAGAGAGCGGCAGGCCAGAGACGTCAGACGGTTTTCGTCGTCGTTTTGGCCTTGGTTTTGGAAGAAACCGGAACGGCAATATCCACCCCGGCACTCCGTGCCCGGTCATTGCGTGCAGCAATGGCTTGTTCTTGGCGAACCATGGATATTCCCTTTTCCATCGCTGCTCATAAAAGGTTTTCCACAGGAGTCAAGGTTTTTGCTGCGTCGCGTCGGCTTGGCGAGGCTACCGTTTGTGCTCCATACCACGCATCCCGTCCGCGCGAACGGGGATCGGTTGCATGGGGCCATGGGCCAGTCGTGGCGGGCCGTCGCGGCCGAGCTTGCGCTTACGCTCGAGATGGTAGGCATAGGCAAACTGAACGACGACGCCGAGAACGACGAAGATCGGGCCGACAACCTGATCGCGGTTGTTGATGTAGAGCAGCACCTGTCCAGCCATTGCCAGGATCGTCCCTGCAACGAAGATGTTGAGGGAGTGGCGACCGAGGACGACCAGCGCATTGTCCTCGGAGCGGCGCAGGATCCGCGACATCACGGGGATGTTCAGCACCAGATAGGTGAGCGCCAGCACATGCAGAAGCCGCGGTAATGACAGGAATGTCTTGTCGAAGCCTGTCAGCACAGGCGGCAGCCCGAGGGCTGCAAGCGCATTGCCGAAGCTCCAAAGCTGCCCGACAACCCAGACGAACGACAGAAGCACGTAGCCGGTCGCGAGCGTCATGAGAAGCGGGTGGCTCGGCAGCGTGCCGCCCCGGCGCACATACATCATCCCGACGATGCCGATCGTGAACAAGAACTGCCAGGAGAGCGGATTGAGGAACCAATAGCCCTCGATCAATAGATTGTGAGGGGCAATCTGGTAGATGCCGGCAAGCAGCCACACGGAGCCCGACACGGCCAAAGCGAGAAGCGGGCTCCTCGCGTCGAGCAACAGGATGATCGGCACCATCAGCATCAAGGAGCCGTACATGGGCAATATGTTGTTGTAGCCTATCTGGTGTCCGAGCAGCAGCAGCGATGGGATGCCGGCTTTTAGATTGGTGAGAATTGCGAGGATGTTGATCTCGCAGAGAAGCCCCGGCCTATGAAAGACCCAGGCACCTACAATGAACATGGCAAGCGTCATGAACGTCGTGATCATATGGGCGAGGTAGAGGGTAAAGGCGCGTTTCGTTGCCTTCTTTGCGGTTTCTAGCCAGGCGCCAGGCTGAAAACGCGAACCATAGGCCAAACCGACCGCGATTCCCGAAATGAGGACGAAGGCCTCGGCAGCGTCCGAGAAGCCGAAATTCTTCGTGGTGAGATTCTCGAAAATCTGGCCGGGAACGTGATTGATGAAAATCGTGATCAGAGCCAACCCGCGCAAAACATCCAGGCGGGTATCGCGTTGGGACCGCATGGCAGTCGCAAAACTGCGACCTGCGCCGAAGGTTCTCTCGGGCGTTGCTACCATTGACCTCTCCTGCTTCCGTATTGCAAACGCGGTTGCGGCCAAAAGGTTTCCCCTTTGGCCGCAACGAATCGCCGGATCATAAGCGTCAGCTGGTGCTGTTATCCGACCGGATATCCCTCATCGGGATCGGGGACTTCGCGTCCGTTGATGGCGACATCGTAGCCCCTCTGATGGGACGATTTTGAGACCGAAATGAGGTATTTGCTACCGGCATGTTCAATCTCTGCGGAGAAGCCGTCCCAGGCGCTTGGAAGTGCCGGGCGAACATGAAGCCGCCCATTCTTCAGCCGGATACCGAGAAGGCCTTCCACCGCTGCGCGGTATAGCCAGCCGGCCGACCCGGTGTACCAGGTCCAGCCGCCACGGCCGGTCAGGGCACCTTCGCCGTACACGTCCGCGGCGATGATGTAGGGCTCGACGCGGTAGCGTTCGGCTGCCTCAAGGTCGCGTGCGTGGCTGATCGGGTTCAGCAGTTCGAAGCAACGCAGCGCGTCGTCGCCGCGGTTGAGTTCGGCAAGCGCCATTACCACCCAGGTTGCTGCGTGGGTATACTGGCCGCCGTTCTCGCGAACGCCCGGAGGATAGGCCTTGATGTAGCCGGGATCCTTGGCCGAATTGGCGAAGGGCGGCGTAAACAGGCGGATGATGCGCGCCTCGTTGTCCACCAGCTTGTCGAGCACCGATTCCATCGCCTTGGCCGAATGAGCGGGGTCACCCTCGCCCGACAGCACACTCCAGGACTGCGCGATCGAATCGATCTGGCACTCGAGGCTTTCCTTCGAACCGAGCAGGCTACCGTCGTCAAACGTTCCGCGACGATAGTAGGAGCCGTCCCAGGCGGCGGTTTCGAGCGCTGTCTTTAGCTCCTTGAGATGCTTGGTCCAGCGTTCCAGGCGGGCGGTGTCGCCGCGTTCTTCAGCATAGGCGCTGAAGGAGCGCAGTGCACCGGCGAGGAACCAGCCGAGCCAAACGCTCGTGCCCTTGCCGCCGATGCCGACCCGGTTCATGCCGTCATTCCAGTCACCGCCCAGGAAGAGTGGGAGACCGTTGCTTCCCTCGCGGGCGATCGCCAGGTCGAGTGCGATGGCGGCATGTTCGTAGACGCTGACCGTGTCTTCCGAGACTTCCGGCTTGTAGAACGAGTCGTGTTGGCCCTCGAGCAAGGCAGGACCTTCAACGAAGGCGAGCTGCTCGTCGAGGACGCTCTTGTCGCCCGTTACTGTGCAGTAGTGATGCACGGCATAAGCAAGCCAGACGACGTCGTCCGAAATCAGCGTGCGCACGCCGGCGCCCGTTCCCGGCAGCCACCAGTGCTGCACGTCGCCTTCGCGGAACTGGCGGGACGCGGCGTTCAGGATCTGCTTGCGGGCAATCGACGGCTCATGCAGCACGAAAGCCAGCGTATCCTGGAGCTGGTCACGGAAGCCGAAGGCACCGCTTGCCTGGTAGAACGCCGTGCGTGCCATAATGCGGCAGCCAAGGCTCTGGTATGGCAGCCAGGTGTTGATCAGATTGTTCATGCTCGGATCCGGCGTCGAAATTTGAAGCTTGCCGGTAAAGCCTTGCCAGAAGGCGCGGTTTGCTTCGACCACGTCGTCGAACTGGGTTGCACGAATATCCGTGATCAGCGCTCTCGCTTCTTCGCGTGTCTTCGTGTCACCCAGGAAGAGCACAACATCGCGTTCTTCGCCGGCGGCGATCTCGATATCGATCGCCAGTGCCGCTGCGGGATCGCCATCGAGCTCGGTCGCTCCGGAAAGTGCCGCAGCAGCCTGCAGGGCCTTCGGCGAGTGGATCGTACCGGTCTTGCCGATGAACTCGCGGCGGCTCGCCGTGAAGCTCGACGGTTTTTCGCTTGCGGCGAAGAACGCGACGCGGCCTGAATAGTCGATGCTGTAGTTGTTGCCGGCAAACAGAGCGCCCGTTTCCGCATCATGCTCGGAGAGAATGAACGGCGCGGTCTTCTGCGTATTGTTGCCGAGAACCCATTCGACGTAGCCGTAGAGCCGTAGCTTGCGGGCGGTCGAACCGGTGTTGCGCAGACGCAGGCGCTGGAGTTTCACTGGTCGTTCGCGATCGACCGTCTGCGTGAGTTCCAGGCTTATATCGTTCTGGTGGCTGGAGAACACCGAATAGCCAAGTCCGTGGCGCGCTTCGAACCGGATGTCCGGGCGGCGCGATAGCGCTGCGTACGGCGTCATCACGGCACCACTGTCGCGATCGACAACGTAGATGGCCTCGCCGGGACGGTTGATCACGGCGTCGTTCGACCAAAGCGTCAGCTGATAGTCACGCGAGTTGGTGCTCCACGTGAAACCAGCACCTTCCGCGGATACGTGGAAACCGAACTTCTCGTTCGAGATCACGTTAATCCAGGGCTGAGGCGTGAAATGCCCGCCCGGAAGACGCACGACGTACTCGCGGCCATCGTTGGAGAACCCGCCGAAGCCGTTCCAGAAGCTGAGATCGCCCTCGTCCTCAATCACCACCATGGGTATGGCGGGCGGTACGGCCGGCGTGGCTCGCTTGCTGTGGGCCTTTGCGCGGTCGGCACGCTCCAGCTCCTGCTGCTCTTCCTTGGACGGTGCAAGCAGCGCCGCAGCACGGTTGATCTGATCGATGATCTTGCCGTTCTTTGCATGGAAGGTCACCCGCGACGCCGAAATCAGCGCGTGGTAGGTCGCCTCCTCCATCAGGTCCTTGCGGACCGTGAAGATATGCTGGCGCAGCCCGTCGGCTTGGCCGAGACGGCGAACATTCTCTGCCAGCTGATCGACGGCGTGCTGCATGTCCTGGGCGTACGAGGACGCGCGCTCGTTCATGATGACGAGATCCGCCGTCACGCCGCGTGAACGCAGATATTCCTGGGCCAGCAGCGCCTCGCGGGCGATGTCGAGGTCCATGTCGTCGTTGATGCGCAGCGTGAAGATCGGGAAGTCACCCGAAATGGCCAACGGCCAGAGGGATGACTGGGACTGCATGCCGGCTTCGACCGCTGCTGCATCCGCGCGCAGATGCATGTCGGGGTAAACCAGATGGCGGCCGAGATGCTGGAAGGCGGCGGCCTGCTGCGAGGTCACGCCGACGTGGCGCATCTGCACCTGGGTGCGGGTCCATGCCTGGACGAGTTCGTGGTTGAACGCATCGGCATGGCGATACCGGCTGACGGCCTGATCGACCTCGTGTCGGCTGGGTGCAGCAATCGTCCAGAAGATGACGCTGACCTTCTTGCCGGCCGGGACACGCACCGTGCGGCGAAGCGAAAGAACCGGATCGAGGGTAAAGCCGTCTGTGCCCGAGAGCGTCGCGCCCGGGTCAAAGGCTGCGGCGTTTGCAAGACTGCGGCCGCGACCGAGGAACTTGCGACGGTCGGTTTCGAACTCCGTGTGACGGGTTGCGCCGGCGTTGTCCACGATGAGATGGGCGACAGCCATGTTCGGCTCGTTCGGATCACGCTTGTTGCGTTCGGCGCGAATGACGTCGCCGCGCTTGCCGATTTCCGTCTTGACGAACATCCGGGCAAAAGCGGGATGCGCGTTGTCGGCGTCGTCGGTGGCGAGCACCGGCTCCAGGTACGAGGTCACTTCGATGAAGCGATCTTCGAGGCCGGTGTTAAGCAGCGTCAGACGACGTCCTTCGGCGTCGTGCTCCGTCGCAACAATGCACTCAACTTCGCTGGTCAACTCACCGACCGTTTTGGTGAATTCGGCCTTTTCGTCCGCAAACTCCACCTTGACCTGCTCGCCTTCGATGCTCTTCGGCTCGCTGGTCGCCGACCACCATTCGTTGGTCGCGGTGTCGCGCAGGAAGATGAAGGTTCCCCACCGGTCTTCGGTCGGATCTGCCTTCCAGCGCGAAACGGACTGGCCGTTCCAGCGCGAATAGCCGGCGCCGGTCGCGGTGAGCATGAGCGAATAGTGACCGTTCGAGAGGAAGACGAGTTCGCGTTCGCGCGACGCCGGATCGTAGATCTTGCGCAGCTCCGGCCGCAGCAGGTCGTCCTGAATGCTTGCCGGCGTATCGGACTCGTGCTTGCCGCTCATGACCGGGATATCGCGCGGCGCCTTTTCCTGCAGCAGCAGTTCGGCCGCCTCGATGACAGGATCGGAGTGGAAGAGCTCGCGCAGGTGACCGTTGAAGGCCACGTTGGCAACAGCTGCGATCGACATGCCGTGGTGGTGGGCATAGTAATTGTAGACCACCGCGCAGGTCTTTCCTTCCGGCACGCGTGTCGGCGTGAAGTCGACGGCGTCATGGAAGCCATATTTCCCGAGAGCACCGAGCTTGCGCAGGCGCTCGAGGTTTTCGATCGCTGCCGGCGGATTGTATTGGCTGGCGAGGATCGATGCGTAAGGCGCGATGACGGCGTTGTGGCCAAGGCCGCGCTTCAGGCCGAGCGAAGGTACGCCGAAGTTGGTGTACTGGTAGTTCAGGTTATGGTCGCGGGCGTTGAAGGCCGCTTCGGAGATGCCCCACGGGATGCCCAGTTTGCGGGCGTAGTTCATCTGCTCGACCACTACGAGATTGTTGGTCTGGTTCAGAATGCCCCCGCCACGTTCCTGCATGACCAGAGGAGGCATGAGGTATTCGAACATGGATCCCGACCAGGACACCAGCGCGCCGCGCGAGCCGACCGGAACGACCTGGCGGCCGAGGCGATACCAATGCTCCGTCGGCAGATCGCCCTTGGCAATGCCAAAGAGGCTGGTCAGGCGGCATTCGGATGCCAGAAGGTCGTAGCAGGCCTGATCGAGCTCACCGCTTTCCACGCGGTAGCCGATCGACAGCAACCGGCGCTCCGGGCGGAAGAGGAAGCCGAAGTCCATCGAGAAGGCGAGGTCGCGTGCCTTGTCGCGAAGTGCGATGAGGCGCGGACGCAGTGCGTCGATATTCGCAAGATCGAAGGTGCTGTCGGAGATATGAGCTTCGCAGACCTTGACCAGCGATTCAGCCCAGCGGGTAACCTCGGCGCTCAGTGCGGATTTCACTTCGTGGTCGAGGTTTGCAGCGAGCTTCTGGATGTCGCGTGCCAGAACCGAGAGGTTGATGATGCGGATGGAGGCGAACTCGTGTTCGCGCTTGACGGCGGCCAGTGCGTTCTGGAAGCCGATAATGCGTTCTTCCAGGCGGCGGCGAAGCGGGCGGACCGTCTTGCGATCGTCCGGCAGCTCGGCGAGCACCTCTGCGAGGATGCCGGCCGTATCGCCAACACCGTCGAGATTGCCTTGCATGTGTGCCGAGGGCGCTTCCGCCCAGTTTCGGCAGGCGGACGAGATCGCAATCAGATGACCAGCGAGGTTGCCGCTGTCGACCGCCGACACGTAGCGCGGGCCAAGCGTCTGCAGCGTGTCCGTGTGGTACCAGTTGAACAGGTGGCCACGGAACTTCTCCATCTTGTCGATCGTCGCAATCGTCTGCTCGAGACGCTCGATCGTTTCTTCAAAGGAGAACCATCCGAAATGGCGACCGGATACGACAGAGAGGAGATAGACGCCAATATTGGTTGGCGACGTACGGGTCGCGACGATGACGTGAGGCGTTTCTTGGACGTTATCCGGCGGCAGGAAGTTCTGTTCGGCCGTGGTGAAGGTTTCGAAGTAGCGCCACGTGCGGCGCGCGATCTTGCGAAGCTCGTTCGAAACCGAGTCGGCAACTTCCAGACGGTCTTCCGTTTCGGCGGACTGGCTCACGTAATAGGCCACCACGGGTGACAGTATCCACAGGACGGCAAAGGGAATGCCGACCAGGAAGGCCTTGTCGCCGGAGAGGTAGGCAAAGGCGAGTGCCAGCACGGCCAGAACGGGTGCGTGCCACATTGCCTTGTAGTAGGAGAGGATCGTTCCCTGTCTGCCGGCCTGAACGCTGGCTGCGGTGCGCCACTGCAGCATCAGCTTATGGCTGAAGAACAGGCGATAAAGGGAGCGACCGATCGCATCGGCCATCATGCAGGCGGAGTCGGCAATGAAGACGATCCGCAGGGCCACCTGGGCGTTGGCGGCACGGATGTCGGACCAGACCGTGTATAGATGCGCGCGCGCGACGATATCGCTGGTGCGCGGGATGATGCCATTGATGAGCGAGAGGGTTGGGGCGACGAACAGGCAGAAGATCAGAAGAATCTGCCAGATCAGGGCGCCGAGCGGGTCCATGAAGTACCAGCCGAGCACTGAGGCGAAGAACCAGGCGATCGGCGTTAGCGAGCGGCGCAGATTGTCGAACATCTTCCAGCGGCCAAGGGCCGTGACGCCGTACTTCGGATTGAACATGTAAGGCAGAAGCTGCCAGTCGCCGCGCGCCCAGCGATGCTGACGCGAGGTTTCGACCTCGTATCGGGTCGGGAAGTCCTCGACGAGCTCAAGATCCGTGACCAGCGCGCAACGAGCCATGGAGCCTTCGAGAAGGTCATGGCTGAGGACAGAGTTCTCCTCAATGCGGCCCTTCAGCGATGCTTCGAAGGCATCGACATGATAGAGGCCCTTGCCGGTAAAGGTCCCCTCGCCCGCGAGGTCCTGATACACGTCGGACACTGTGAAGACGTAGGGATCGAGGCCGCGGTTGATGGAGAATACGCGCTGGAATACCGAGGCATCCTTGCCGGTTGTCAGTGATGGCGTCACGCGGGGCTGCAGCACGCCGTAGCCGCTTTCGACGCGTCCGGTCTCCGGGTTGATTACCGGGCGATTGATTGGATGGTAGAGCTTGCCGACGAGCTTGGTGACGGCATCGCGCATCAGGCGTGTGTCGGCATCGAGCGTCATAACGTACTGGACGTTCTCGGGCACGATGTTTGCGCCCGGAAGGTAGGTGGTGTCGCGGTCGCCACGCAGCAGCAGGTTCAGCTCGTGAAGCTTGCCGCGCTTGCGTTCCCAGCCCATCCATGCACCTTCCGACGGATTGTACAGGCGGCGGCGGTGCAGCAGATAGAAGCGGGTCTTGCCATCATAGGCGTAGCGTGCCGACAGATTGGCCACTTCGCGCCGCGCATAGTCCAAGACTTCCAGGTCGGCTGCGGTTTCCTCGACCTGGCTGTCGGGCCAGTCGCTGAGCAGCGCGAAATAGATCTCGCCCCGCGGGTTGGCGAGGTAGTGGACTTCGAGGTTGCGGACGAGTTCATCCACGCTATCGCGGTTGGAGATGAGGCACGGCACGACCAGCAGCGTGCGAGCGTCTTCCGGAATGCCTTCCTTGAATTCATAGCCAACGAGGCGAGCGGGCGTCACGAAGAATGACAGCACCGTATTGAAGAGGCCCGTCGCGCCTTCGGATGCCGGCAACGAGAACATGATCAGTAGAAGAACGATTTCCGCCGGTCCCATGCCCGCATTCGCCATGAAACGGCCAACGATCACCATCGCGAGAATGGTGAGCAGCAGGACCGGAACGGCGATCGACAGCCAGTTGAACTTGCGTACGGTTCGGACGAAGTGCTGCGTGATCGTCGGACGGTAGTTCGACCGCGCCTCCAGCTTCGGTCGGTGCATACCGGTCAGGAAGCCGCCGACATTGGGCTCGTGTGGTTGCTCTTCACCGGAGGTCTTGGCTTCCTCCGTCATGTCGAGCGCGAGCTGTGCGATCTCCATTTCCGTCATCGTCGAGCGCTTGGCCAGCTTCTCGATCTGCTTGCGGTACTTGTTGCGCGAGCCGGAATCGAGATCGCCGTAGTCTGAGTGGTCCCACAGCAACTTGTCGACATGGCTGACCTGCTCGACCCACACCGACCATTCGGTGTCGTCGATCTCGCGCAGGCTGCGGATGATGTTGCCCATGGTGACGTTGCCGGAGGACAGACGGCTGTGTTCAGCCATCGTGGTCTCTTCGGTGTCGCGTCCAAGGCTTCCGAGTCGTTCGTCAAGCCAGGCGATTGCGACGCTTGAGGCCTGCGAACCATCGCGCATGCGATAGAGGAACTGCGTCGAGAAGGTGTTGTCCTCGGCAAGCGGCTCCAGCGTCTTGAGATATTCGGCGGCCTTGGCAGGGTCGGTCAGCCGCACAAGTTCATCCGCAGCCTCGTTGGCGCGGCGGCGCATCCGCCGGCTGCGCTCGACGCGAATTGAGATCCGACGAAGATTTTCGACCAGAACGTAGCGTACCAGCGACGGGAGCGCCCAGAGCTCGCCAATCCGCAGTGTCTCCGTTGCCTGGAAACCGTCCACCAGTGCGGTCAGGCTTTCTTGGGAGATGGTGCTGTGGGTATGGGCGACATAGAGCCAGGCCAGTGCGAGCGTGCGCGGGATCTGGGTGCCGTTCAGGCTGATTGTCGGCAGTTCGCGATAGAAACGCTTCGGAAAGTCGCGGCGAACTTCCTGGATCGCTTCCTCGACGATGTAGTGGTTGTCCAGCAGCCATTCGGCAGCAGGCGTGATCGTCTCACCGGATTCCACATCGGCTGCGGTTGTGCGGTAGACGCGCAGAATCTCTTTTTCGTTTTCCTTGTGCCGCGCGAAAAAGTCGAATGGCGCAAAGGCTGGCAGCGAACTCACGCCGTCCGTCGCTATGGACGCGCCCATCGCCTTAATGTCTTCGATGGAAAGATAGGTCGATCGGATCGAGTCGTTGTGATCGATCTGCTTCGATTCAGACTCGCGGGACGGAGTCGCAGGCGTGGCGGATATGGACATGGTTCGGTTCTGGATCCAAACGAAGTTGTGGTAATTGTTTCGCCTTTTGCACTGCCAAGTATGACTGCCGCATGAACGACGCTGAGCTATGTCAGCGGGGGACAGCAACAAAGCCAACGGCAATCAACAGACGATGCGAATCGATTTAGACGCGGACTGTCGAGCAGATGGGGAGAGAATCTGGTTAATGGCGTGTTCTCCCCCACAGAGCCAATCCGGAAAGTTGGACACTATTGCAATAATTCAAGTCAAGAGCTTTCGCTGAGGCTGTCTCTCGAGCATCAAATTGATGAAGTGGGGGTCTGCTGGACATGAAAAATCCGGCGCCTTTCGGACGCCGGATCTGTCTGATTTTGTTGTGATCAGGCTCTGCGCATCAAGCGAGCGATCAGCGAAACGACAAACAGAATCAGGAACAGGAAGAAAAGTACCTGGGCTATCGAGGCTGATGCGCCTGCAATACCGCCGAATCCGAGGACACCAGCGATAAGCGCTACAACAAGAAACACCAGTGCGTAGTAAAGCATTGCGTTCTCCTTGGTCATTGATGACAGGATAACGGCGACCGGTGTTTTTGGTTCCACCTTGGGAAAGAGGATGTTTTTAAAGTAGAAAAGCGGGTTCCAACGGCGCGCAGCCGGTTTAGCCGATCAATCCGCAAACGACAGCCGCAACGAAAACGAACGCCGCCGCAACGAGCGTCGTGTGCAGGACGCGTTGAATTCGGCTGCCGGCCGCTGCCGGCTTCTTCGATCGCACGGAACCATACTGGTTCACATGAGTATGCGAAATACCCAAGTCTGCCATGTGTCGCCTCCGTGTTCTCCAAGCTTCCACGTGGAGCTTATTTTCTTATATTGTCTATCTAGTTGGTAGAGATAAAATTCCACCAGCCGCATTGCGATGAGAAAATCGTTTCGTGCCTGCGTTCTAGCAGAGCGTTCTCCAGGCCCAGATCAGCGAGCGTTCAACGACGTTGTCTTGATGGGCGATGTTCGATGTGTCGAGCAGGCGCCGATCGCGTTCGGCGGGGATCGATGCCGCGCTTTTCGCGTCCTTGTCGGCCTTGGCCGGAGGCGCGAGGTATCCCATGGTCATACCACCGAGAAAGAACATGCCGCATCTCCATGATCACGAAAATTAACGCTCGTTAACGGGATCATGACAGAAGTAAGGCAGCTGTCAATAGTCTAGTCGAATGGTCGTGTTTTAACGGGGCGTTATCCCTAACGCCCCGCGGTGGTTCAAGAAATTCGATGACTTGAAAACACTGGCTTTCAGGCCTTCACGAAGCCCTTGCTCGCGAGCATCAAATTTTTCGTGTAATCTTCGTGAACCGCGGCCTGCGCCAACTCCGTTGCCGTCAGTCGCTCAACGACCGCGCCATTGCGCATGACGGCAAGCCGCTCGCACATGTGCGTGATGACGCCGAGGTCGTGGCTGACCATGACGAACGTCAGCTTCCGGTCGCGGCGGACCTGTTCCAGGAGGTTCAGAACCTCTGCCTGCACGGAGGCATCGAGCGCCGATGTCGGCTCGTCCAGCAACAGAATGGACGGCTCGACAATAAGCGCACGGGCAATGGCAACACGCTGCCGCTGGCCGCCGGAGAGCTGATGCGGATAGCGAAAACGAAAGCCGTTGCCGAGCCCGACTTCGTCCAAGGCACGCGCGATGCGGGTTTCACTGTCGCTGATACCATGGATCGCCAAAGGTTCTAGAAGGAGCCGATCGATGGTCTGCCGCGGATGCAGCGAGCCATAGGGATCCTGAAAGACCATCTGCACTTGCCGATAGAAGGCCTTGCTGCGTTGCGCGCCAACCAGTTGTTCGCCGTGTATCCTGATCGCCCCGCTTCTCACCGGTGCTAGGCCGGCCACGGCACGCAGCAGGGTCGACTTTCCTGAGCCGGATTCGCCCACGAGCCCGAAGGAGTCACCGGGCTCAATATCGACGCTGACATTCTTCAGCGCGTGGAAGTGGTCGTAAACGACGCTCAATGCGTCGACGGAGAGTGCTGCGCTCATGCCGCCCACTCCGGTTTACGGTCCAGCACCGGCAGGGGATGCCTGTTCTCACCAATCTGCGGCATGCAATTCAAGAGACCTTGGGTATAGGGGTGCTGGGCGTTACGCAATTCGGACGCCTTGAGTTCCTCGACTACCTTGCCAGCATACATCACGATGACACGGTCGCAGAAGGAAGAGACGAGGCGCAGATCGTGCGACACGAAAATCAGGCCCATGCCGCGTTCGGACACCAGCCGATCCATGATCCTGAGCACGTCGAGCTGGACGGTGACGTCGAGCGCTGATGTCGGTTCGTCGGCAATCAGCAGTTCCGGATCGGCGATCAGCATCATTGCGATCATCGCGCGCTGCCCCATGCCACCCGAGACTTCGTGCGGATAGAGATCGAAGACGCGTTGCGGATCGCGGATCTGCACCGCTTCCAGCATCGTCAGCGCGCGATCACGCGCTTCGCCCTTGCCGACCTTTTCGTGTGTCCTTAGCGTTTCACAGATCTGCCTGCCGATGCTCATGACCGGATCCAACGAATACTTCGGATCCTGCAAGACCATGGCAATGCGTTTGCCGCGGAGAAGGCGCCGCTGCTTCGCCGGTGCGGACAAGAGGTCGATGCCATTGAAATCCAGCGTATCGGCGGTCACGATGCCATGCGGCGGCGTGAGGCCCATGATCGCGCGTCCGGTCTGTGATTTTCCTGAGCCGGATTCGCCGACGATGCCGAGCCGCTCCTTGCCGAGCGTGAAGGATACCCCGCGCACGGCTTCGATGACGCCGGTACGGGTGGGATAGCTGACCTTGAGGTTCTTGACTGTAAGAAGCGTGGTCATCGTCCGCTCTCCTTCGGGTCAAGCGCATCACGCAATCCGTCACCCAGCAGGTTGAAGCCAAGGCTGACGATCAGGATCGCGATACCGGGCATTGCCGCCACCCACCACTGGTCGAGGATGAAACGGCGTCCTGACGCAATCATCGCGCCCCATTCGGGCAGCGGAGGCTGGGCGCCGAGGCCGAGGAAGCCGAGGCCGGCGGCCGTAAGGATGATACCGGCCATGTCGAGCGTCACGCGAACGATCAACGAGGAAATGCAAAGCGGCATGACGTGGCGAACCACGATCCGAAGAGGAGAGGCCCCCATCAACTTGACCGCCGAGATATAATCGGAGCGGCGCACGGTCAGGGTTTCGGCGCGTGCGATACGCGCGTAAGGCGGCCATGAGGTGATCGCGATCGCGATGATGGCGTTCTGGATGCCGGGTCCCAGCGCGGCCACGAAAGCAAGCGCAAGCACCAGCTTCGGGAACGCGAGAAAGATGTCGGTGATGCGCATCAGCACGGCGTCCACCCAGCCGCCGGCGTAGCCGGATACCGTGCCGACGATCAGCCCGATGGGTGCTGATATGATGGCTACAAGGACCACGACCAGCAGGGTCAGGCGCGAGCCGTAAATCAGTCGCGAGAAGATGTCGCGTCCCTGGTCGTCTGTTCCAAGCAGATAGCCGGCGGTGCCAGGCGGGAGCAGGCGGGCGTTCTTCAGGTCTCCGACGACGGGCGAATGCGTGGCGATAAGATCGGCAAAAGCCGCGACGAGAAGCAGGGCGACGATAATCAGCAGCCCGACAACGGCCAGTCGGTTGGCGGTGAACTGCCGCCACGTGACATAGGCGCGTCCAAGGCGTGCCTGCGTGCGCGATTGCGGGCGGTCGGAAAGCAACCACTCGCGGCGGCTCAATGGCGCTGTTTGGTTTGGAACCGTCATCGGTTTCGCGTCCTTGGGTCAAGCGTCCGATAGAGAAGGTCAGACAATAGATTGATGCCGATGAAAACCGTGCCGATGACAATCGTGCCACCGAGGACTGCGTTCATGTCCGCGTTCTGGAGCGAATTGGTGATGTAGAGACCTATGCCCGGCCAGGAGAAGACCGTTTCCGTCAGGACCGATCCTTCAAGCAGACCGGCATAGGAAAGGGCAATGACGGTGACCAGCGGCACGGCGGCGTTGCGGAGCGCATGGCCCCAGATAACCCGGGTCTCGGACAGCCCCTTGGCGCGCGCGGCAACCACGTATTCCTGACTCAGTTCGTTGAGCATGAAGCTGCGGGTCATGCGGCTGATGTATGCGAGCGAGAAGTAGCCGAGCAGCGATGCCGGCAGGATGATGTGGCGGAAGACGTCGTAGAAGACGTCCCACTGGCCCTGCATGGCGCTGTCGATCAGATAGAAGCCGGTAATCGGTGTAAATGTGTATTCGAACACGATATCGATACGGCCCGGGAAAGCGACCCAGCGCAGCTGAGCGTAGAAGATGACGAGCGAGATCAACGCGAGCCAGAAAATCGGCACCGAATAGCCGACAAGACCGATCACGCGCACAATCTGGTCGACGAAACTACCGCGCTTCACAGCGGCCAGTACGCCAAGAGGCACGCCGATGACGGAGCCGATGATCGTGCCGAGCGTCGCGAGCTCGACCGTTGCCGGAAAGGCGCGGCGAATGTCGACCATCACGGGGTTGGTCGTGAGCACCGAGGTGCCGAAATCTCCCGACAGGATGCTCTTCAGATAGATGTAGAACTGCTGATAGAGCGGCAGGTCGAATCCGAGCTCGTGGCGCACACGCTCGACAACATGCGACGGTGCGCGATCGCCCAGGATCGCCAGAACCGGATCAATCGGGACAACCCGGCCGATGAAGAACGTTACGGCCAAGAGACCGAGATAAGTGGTCACGGCGGCGATGAGAAATCGCCCGACCGCCTTTGCAAATGGAAGAGCACGGCCCTGTTTGGGCCGCGCCTCCGTCGTTGTTTCGACGATGCTCAATGGATCAATCCTGCCGGATCATTCCTTGCCGATCGGACCGACATAGTTCGTGTCGAAGCTCGGTCCCAGCTTGAAGTCCTTGACGCTCTTGCGATAGCCGGCCACTTCCGTCTGCTGGAAGATGATCACGAACGGGCTGTTCGCCAGGAACTTCTTCTGGATGTCTTCGTACATGGCGGCACGCTTGGCGCTGTCACGCTCGAGAAGAGCTGCCTTCGTTTCCTTGTCGAGTTCCGGTGCTTCCCAGGTGTTGCGCCAGGCAAGGGTCTTCACCGTGCCCGCATCCGAATTGTCGGGGTTGGTGGTGAAGGTATCCGCGTTCGAGTTCGGGTCGAAATAGTCGGAGCCCCACTGACCGATGTACATGTCGTGCGTACGAGCTCGATACTTGGTCAGGGTCTGCTTGCCGTCGCCGGGGATGATTTCCATCTTGATGCCGGCCTGGGCGAGCGACTGTTGCATCGATTCAGCGATGCCGGTTACCGGCTGCGTGTTGCGAACATCCATGGTCACGGAGAAGCCATCCTTCAGGCCGGCCTTCGCCAGGAGTTCCTTCGCCTTGGCGACGTCGAACTTGTATGGGTTCTCGTTGAGCGCGCCAAGCTGGCCGGTCGGCAGGAAGGTCTGGTGGATCTCGCCGATGCCCTTGATGAGCGTCGAGCCGATCGCGTCGTAGTCGACCAGATACTTGAAGGCTTCCTGGACTTCAGGCTTCTTCAGGTTCTCGTTCTTCGAGTTGAGGCTGACGTAGTAGACAGTGCCCTTCGGCGCGCTTGCGGAGGCAAGGTCCGGGTTCTTGGCGAGCGCTTCGAGATCGCCCGGCTCGAGATTGCGGGCAATGTCGATATCACCGGCTTCGAGGGCGAGGCGCTGAGCTGAGCTTTCCTTCATGAAGCGGTAGATGACGCGGTTGAGCTTGGCCTTGTCACCATAGAAGTTGTCGTTGCGCTCGAGAACGACCACTTCGTTCGCGCGCCATTCGCGCAGCTTGTAGGCGCCAGAACCAGCATAGCCGGTCTTCAGCCAGTCGTTGCCGAAGTCGTTGTCGTACTTGTATTCAGCGGTTGGCGTAACCGGCTTGACGTGGTCGAGGACGAGCTTCTTGTCGACAACCGAGGCCACAGTCGCGGTCAGGCAGTTCAGGACGAAGCTCGGTGCGTAAGGCTTGTCGACGGTAAAGACGAAGGTGTTCTCGTCCGTTGCCTTGGCCTTTTCCGTTACGTTGTCGCCGGTGATGCCGAACTGCGTGATGATGAAGGCCGGGCTCTTGTCGAGCTTGACAGCGCGCTCGAAGGACCACGCAACGTCTTCCGCGGTGATCGGATTGCCGGAGGCGAACTTGAGGCCGGACTTCAGCTTGAAGGTATAGGTCAGGCCGTCGTCGGATACCGTCCAGCTGTCGGCGAGATCGCCCTTAATCTTCGAGGTGTCGCTCATGTCGAGGCGAACGAGCAGGCTATAGGTGTTGCTCGTGACTTCGGCGGTCGAGAGTTCGAACGCTTCGCCCGGATCCATGGTGATGATGTCATCGATCGCGAAGCCTTCAACGAGCGTGTCCTTCGGCGTTTCAGCGAAGGCAGCCGGTGCGGCAGCCATCAGGATGGCGAGCGCTGCGCTTGCGGAAAGCGCGCGGAAAGATCGGTTCATTTTATTCAGCATCATAATTTTGTTCCCCTGTTTTTCAATTTAAATACAAAGATATCAGTCCTAGGCGCCCTCTTCTCCCCACGCCGAAGCCAGAATTCGAAGCCAGTTTTCGCTGGCGATTTTTTCTAGATCGCTGCCAGAATATCCCGCGCGCTGGAGGGCTGCAATCAGCCTTTGGTTGCCGGCTGCGTCGCCGATTTCGTCGGGAATCGTCGCCCCGTCGAAGTCCGATCCGAGAGCCACGCAATCGATGCCGACGCGCTCGACGAGATAGTCGATGTGGCGGATCATGTCGCTCAGCGGCGTATCGCCATCGGAGCGGCCATCGCTGCGAAGCATTGCCGTTGCATAGTTGATCCCAACCAGGCCGCGGCTTTCCTTGATCGCGTCGAGCTGCTTGTCCGTCAGGTTGCGGGCGACCGGCGTCAGCGCGTGGGCGTTGGAATGGCTGGCGACAAGCGGTCGGTCCGTTGTCTTTGCCACATCCCAGAAGCCCTTTTCAGTTATGTGGGCGAGGTCGAGCATGATGCCGAGACGATTGCACTCGCGCACCAGCGCAAAGCCCGCATCCGTCAGGCCGGGAGCCGTATCCGGCGACATCGGGAATGCGAAAGGAACGCCGTGCCCGAAGATGTTGTGGCGGCTCCAGACGGGACCAAGCGACCGCAGACCGGCGGCATGGAAGACCTCGAGCGCGGCGAGATCGGCGCCGATCGCTTCGCAGCCTTCCATGTGCATGACGGCGGCAAATACGCCGTCCGCAATCGACCTCCTGATGTCCGTGACCCTGCGGCAGAGGCGCCAGGCGCCGGCACGGTCGAGCCGGAGCGCGATCGCGGCCATTTCGGTTGCCGTCCTGAGCGAGGGAAGCGGATCGAGCGGCGCTGCGAGCGGCGTTACATAGTGGCCGCTCTTGTCGGGATCCGCAAAGACTAGGTCGCCCGATGGCACATAGATGGCGCAAAGCCCGCCAACGAGCCCGCCTTCCCTTGCACGAGGTGCATCGATGTGGCCCGAATCCGTTCCGTTTGAAAACTCAGCGACTGGATCGCCGCCCTCTCGTTCATGTGTCCAAAGCCGGAGAAGAACGTCGTTGTGTCCGTCGAATACGAATTGCATTTGTGTTCCTGTGTGCCCGGGCGGGCGATACCAAGCGGGCAGAATAGAAAAGATGGCGGAATACGCCACCCCCCTTCTCGAAAAATTTTTCATCGGAAAGAGGGTAATCGGGGTGGTCAAACCGCTTTCGGAGGCGTGGCGCGAAGTAAAGAGATCCGATCGCGGGCGCCCGGTGAAAATGTCGTATAGGCAGCCTATATGTCAGCGCGGCAGCGGCAATCGATCGACTGCCTTTATGGAGAGACAGATGCCCATTTCGATGTATCGCTTGACCGTACCATTGTTTCAGCGGGGCCTGGACACCCTCGATGCCTATCTCGACAAGGCAGAGAAATTCGCCGGCGAAAAAGGCACGGATCCTTCCGATCTGGTCGCCGTTCGCCTCGCGCCAGATATGCTGCCGTTCTCGGGTCAATACCAGCGTGCCACCGACAGCGCGAAATTTGCGATCGCGCGCCTGACCGGAACGGACGCGCCGAAGTTAGATGATAATGAAACGACGATCGCAGCGTTGCGTGAGCGGGTGGCGAAGACTCGTGCCTATCTGGCGACCGTTGCCCCGGATGCGCTCGAGGGAACCGAGACGCATGAGGTCGTCATCTCGCCCGGCGGCAACAAGACCACGTTCCGCGGAGACGAATATCTCGCGACATTCGCGCTGCCGAACTTCTATTTCCACATTTCGATGGCGCACGCGATCCTGCGAAACAAGGGCGTCCCGGTCGGCAAGATGGACTATCTCGGTCGGTTTTCCTGACCTGTCAGGGCCGGTGTGAAACCGGCCCTCTTTCCGTCAGTTCGGTGTAGGCGAGTGTCTGATCGAGGTGGCGCGCACGAAGGGACAAGAGCTTCTCGGCGTAGGCCAGCCGGATCGCGGTATAGGCCGGATCGGCTGCGAGATTGTTCAGTTCCATGGGGTCGCTTCGAAGGTCAAAAAGCAGCGGAGGCAGCGCGGTGAAGTGGACGAACTTGAACTGTTCGTCGCGAACCACCGCAAGGCTGCATTCGTTGGAGCGAAGCCCGAAATGGCGTTCAGCCGTCTGATGGACGATGTCGCGGAAATCGAACTCCCAAAACGCGGCGTCACGCCAGCCATCGCTTCTGCCCGATTGAACGAAGGGCATCAAGGACTGCCCGTCCAGACCGTTGCGGGGCACGATATCCAGGCGGTCGCAGAGCGTCGGAAAGATATCGGCGGCGCTGGTAAACTCTTTGACTGTCGTTCCCACTATTGCCGATCGCGGATCACGGATGATCAGGGGCACGTGGTAGCTTCCGTCGAAGAAACCGCCCTTCCCGAACGTCCAGTGATCCCCAGCCATCTCGGCATGATCCGACGTGAATATGATGACGGTGTCTTCCCAGGCGCCCGAAGCTTTCAGTGCCTGCCAGATTTGTCCAAGCTGGAAATCCACTTCGGCGATCATGCCGTAGTAGATGGCGCGGATTGCCGAAAAGTCGGCGGCATTCCAATCGCTGATGGGGCCGGCGCCACCATGCATCGCGCTGCCCTTGCCGACCCTGGGCATCGCGTAAGACAGGTAAGGGTGAGATTTTTCCTCGGCCTCCCGGTTTTCGGCGCGGGCGAAGGCCGGTCCGTCGCTCGGCGCGAACATGCCGTTGAACGGGCTCGGCGCAGAAAAGGGCGGGTGCGGACGCAGGAAGGAAACGTGGGCAAACCACGGCGCTTCCTGCTCGCCAAGCCAACGTATGAACTCGCCTGTGAGAAACGCGGTTTGTGTCTCGTCCTTGGAATAGGCTGTCGGCGCGCTGGAAATCTCGCCCGGACGGGCGCCAACCGGAATATGAATGTCTCGGCTGGTTGCGTCCGCATGCCCCCGCATGCGCAGCCATGATAGCCATTGCTTCTCATGCTCTGGCAAAAGCTGCCGTGCAGTGAAGCCGGGGAGCAGGCCCTCGTAGGTCGTCAGATGCGGATCGCTATTGTCCAGCGCCCGCGGGTCGGGCGCCGTGTCGGTATAGCCGAACAATGTGGGATCATAGCCTGCGCGTCTGGCAGCCAAGGCCAGATTATCGAAGCGCGCATCCAATGGGGAGCCGTTGCGGCAGACGCGATGGTTCATTTGGTAGAGACCGGTGTAAAGCGTCGCCCTCGCCGGCGAGCAGGGCGCAGTGCCGGCATAGTGGTGGGCAAACAGCGTGCCTTGCGCCGCAAGTGTGTCCAGGTTCGGGGTTTTTACGCAGGCGTGGTCGACTGCTGAAAGGCAATCACCGCGCCATTGGTCCGCGGTGATCAGGAGAACGTTGGGTTTGCCGGACATTTGCGGCGCTCAATGCTGGTTTGATTTCGCGTGCCAGTTCCAGGCCGAGCGGATGATTTGCGACAGATCATGCTGCGGCACCCAGCCGAGAACTTCCCGGGCCTTGTCGTTGTTGGCGACCAGCGTGTGGGAATCGCCTTCGCGGCGTCCGACATACTCGACCGGGAACGGCCGTGCCGACACCTCTTCGATGGTTGAAAGCAGCTCCTTGACGGTCGTGCCGGTCCCGGTTCCCAAATTGAGCGCGACAGACTCTCCTCCCCGCAGCAGATATTCGACCGCGCGAACGTGAGCGTCCGCGAGATCAAGGACATGGATGTAGTCGCGCACGCAGGTGCCGTCACGCGTCTCATAGTCGCTGCCGAAGACCTTGAAGCCTTCGCGCCGACCGAGCGCAGCATCGATTGCCAGCGGAATGGCGTGGGTTTCCGGCTGATGCCATTCGCCGATTCGCCCCTCGAAATCTGCGCCGGCCGCGTTGAAGTAGCGCAAGACCACGGATCGAAAGCCCGTGTACCGGTCGTAGTCGGAAAGCGCCTGCTCGACGATATACTTGGTGCGTCCGTATGGATTGATCGGCACCTGTCGATGTGTCTCGTCGAGAGGGACGCTTTGCGGAAGGCCATAGGTGGCGCAGGTCGACGAGAAAACGAACGCCTTGATGCCTGCGTCTTGGGCGGCTGCCAGCAGTGTCAGCGTGCCGATGACGTTGTTTTCATAGAAGGCGACCGGATCCTTGACCGATTCGCCCACTTCGATCAGCGCCGCAAAATGCAGAATGGCCGCTGGCTTGTGCTTGGCGAGGACTTCATCGAGGCGGCTCCGATCGCGAATGTCCCCCTCCTCGGCGGGACCCCATTTGACGAACTCGCGATGTCCGTTCGAGAAATTGTCGAAAACGACCGGCTTGAAGCCCTTGTTCGCGAGATCGAGACACGTGTGCGAGCCGATATACCCAGCACCGCCGACGACCAGAACTGTTTCACCTGCCATGTACCACCTTCTGTTGCCGCATAAAAACAGACGTAGGAGTAGGGCAGCTGGATGGCGATAAAAAGAAGAAACTGCCCTGCGACGACATTCTTTTCGTCTTGTTATCGTTGGGATTAGCAAATTGCCTTTTCGGAAGAAACTCCGAACGGCGATTTTTCTGATGGTGGCGTTGCGTAACAAGAAAATTGAAGTATCGGCAACGCTCGCGATCTATTCTGTCTCTCTTCAGGTCATGAATTTTCGGTGTTTTTGGTTGAAAGGTATGTTGTTCTGCTGTTTGCTTCTTACCATTCGTTGCATTTGTCTTGAAATGCGAATTGGTTTCGCCGGTGAGATCGAAAGTACTTTCCGATGGATATCGCGCTTCGAAAATTCATATTTCGCGATCTGCGAGCGATAAAGGGCTACATAGATCCTCCGGATGCGCTTGTCTTTCTTTCGCTTTTGCGCAGCCAGGAGGCGGCTGGTCTCAACGGAGCGGTCGCCGAGATTGGCGTCTACTTTGGCCGGTCTTACTTTCTCTTCCGGAAACTATGCGGCGGCGGCGCAAAAATTGTTGCGATAGATCCGTTCGACATTCCCGGGCGCGAAAATGGGCGGGGTCAGTATGAGGCTTTTATCGAGAACGGCCGCCGATTGGGACTGCCGGTGGATGAGGAGCTGGTCATCAAGCGTGACAGCACGCAGGTAAACGCGACTGACATCACGGAGAAGGCCGGCAAGGTCCGTTTCTTTAGCATCGATGGGGGCCACATGCTTCGTCACGTGCTGTCAGATGCCCGCTTGGCAGCGGAATCGCTAGCCGACCATGGGGTCATCGCCTTTGACGATACCTGCAATCCTGCGTGGCCGGAGGTAACGGTCGGTGTTGCCGACTTTCTGAGAGAACAGCAGGGTCGCTTCGCGAGCTTCTGCATGACCAAGTACAAAACCTATGTCTGTCGGCAGTCGTTTCACGGGCTCTATTCGCAAGCAATCGCGACATCGCCGGATCTTCTCGCCTTTGGCCATGTGCAGACCGAGTTCCTGGGATCGCAGGTCACCCGACTTGAGAATCCGATGCGGCGCCGGATCATGCATGAATTTCTGGTTCGTTCGGGAATGGGCGGGCTATCCGAGCGGGCCTACCGATAGCAAGAGCAGAGCTATAAAGGGAAAAGCGCCTCGCCGAAGCGAGGCTAGTCCAAGGCCGCTTCGGGGAAAAGAAGAAGCAGCGCGGTTGTTCTATGGCGATGTCGTTTTGCTGCAAAGCGCAGTTTCGCCCATTTTGGTACGCTTCATGTCAATGCTTGGCGTTATCCGCGTTGAGCCGGCCAATGAGCGTGCGGCTGCGACGTAGGGCCGTCACCGCCGCGCCTATTGCAACCACCAAAAGGGCTATGATCAGGACTTCGTTGCGGCCTCCCCAAATCGGCTCGAGGACCGAGAGGACCGCTGCTGCGGTGATGGTCGCCATGCGATGCTGCTTTGCCATCGGCCCGGAGAAATCGCTGGACATTCCCGTCGCCCGGCCGAGTTCGCGGACATAGGCGGTTAGCACCGCGAACGCCGCCGCGGCCCATCCAAGGCCGGGCATGCCCGCGCCCATGCCTGCCCCCGCGAAGATCAGGATGTCGGCGACGCGGTCGGGAAACTCATTCCAGAACGGTCCGTCAGGCGCACCTTTGCCGCCTTCTACAGCGACCATGCCGTCGAAAAGGTTGCATAGCAATCTGAGTTGGCAGAAGGCGGCTGCGAGCAAAAGCAGGACTATGCGTGTCGGTCCGAGGCTCGTTCCGGCAAGAAAGAATGAGCAACCGGCCAACGCCGCCGCAACCATACTGGCCTGGGATATCTGGTTGGGCGTCACGGATTTCGTGACGAGCCATTGTGCGATCGAGCGCGCCCAGTGCGTGTCGCGGCTCGCCAGTGGTCTGCGGTCACCCGATTGCGTCATTGGATCCCCTCTTTCGGTATAGCGAATAATTGTAGATCGCAGCGTAGCTTGTCGACACGGTCAGCGGGAGCGCGACCGTCTTCAGTATCTCCGGTGTTCCGCTCATCGCGTGGATTGCGACCAAGGCGGCCGCGGATGCCGTGCAGGCTATCAGCGGCGGCGCCCAAAGTGCCGGAACGCCCGAGAAACGCTTTGAAAGGTGCTCGATGACGGTTTTCAGAAACAGCGTCAGGCAGGCTGACAAGGCGCCCTGCACCAACCCCGCAAGGAGAGCCTTCGGCAGAGAGTGCGCTCGGTTGGCGAAGACCGCCCAGCCGCCCATCGCAAGGAACGCAAACAGGACGTGCGTTACCGTGCTGCGCGCGATGCGATCGAAGGCCGTGTCGCCGCTCACGTGCTCGACCACCAGTATCGAACCAGATGGAAGAAGATCGGCGCGGAGAACACGACCGAATCGAGCCGATCGATGAGGCCCCCATGCCCCTCGATGAGGTTGCCCCAATCCTTGACGCCACGGTCGCGCTTGATGGCGGACATGACCAGCCCGCCAAAGAAGCCCATCATCGTGATGACAAACGCAAGCAGCCCCGCCTGGAGCGGCGTAAACGGCGTGATCCACCATAGGCCGGCACCGATCAGCGTGGCGCTGGCGACGCCACCCACGAACCCTTCGACGGTCTTTGAGGGGGATAGTTTGGGCGCAATCTTCGTCCGGCCGAAAAGCTTGCCCCAGACATATTGAAGGACGTCGCTCAGCTGAACGATGATCACCAGGAAGGCTATCAGCAGGACGTTCCGGCCCTCGTAGCCGGCTATGTTCAAGGTCAGCAGAGCCGGTACGTGCGAGGCGCAAAAGACGCAGATCATCAGCGCCCATTGCACTTCGGCGATCCGGACAAGAAATCGCTCCGTATCGCCGCGCAGGACCGAAATGATCGGCATAAGCAGGAATGCGTATACCGGGATGAAGATTGAAAAGATCCCGTACTGTCTCTCCCAAAGGAGAAAATACTGAAGCGGCAGGACCACGAAGAAAGCGGCGGCCAACGCCCAGTGATCTGCTCGCTTGGTGTTTGTCAGCGTGATGAATTCACGCAGAGCGGCAAACGAGCAGAAGCCGAACAGGAGCAACACCCCGATCCGACCGGCGAGAAAGGCAAGGCCGATCAAGGCGGCCATGATCCACCATGCCTTGATCCGGGCGTTGAGATTCTCGATCGCGGCATTCGAGCCGTTGGGCGAAAGACGGTGGTGCAGGATATAGCCAACCGTCGATGCGACACAAAGCACGCCAATAATGCCGAGCACGAGTGTCCATAGATCGGAGTTTACCTGGCTCATTCGTTATCGCCTGTATGTTTCGGACAAAGGGCAAGAAGGGCGTTTCGCGTACGCTCGAGGAAGTCCTCTTTGCTTTCGCCTGCGGCAAGGTGCATGGGGCTGCCGAAGGCGACGCTGCACATGAAGGGGATCGGCACGATCTCTCCCTTCGGCATGACGCGATTGAGGTTGTTGATCCAGACCGGCACTAAATGGACATCAGGGCGCGCGGACGCGAGATGAAAGAGGCCGCTCTTGAATGGAAGGAGGGTCGCGTCGGTCTGATTGCGCGTTCCCTCGGGGAAAAGAATCAACGAGGAGCCGGCGTCCAGCGCCGTCGCCATGACCTCGATCGGATCGTGAGTGCGTTTGTCCCGATCGCGCTCTATCAGCACCGCGTTGAAGACATCGCGGCCGATGAACCTGTTTATGGAGGATTTGAGCCAGTATTCGGCGCCGGCGACTGGCCGGGCAGACTTCCTTATGCGCGGCGGCAGGACCGTCCACACGAGAATGAAATCGCCGTGGCTGCAGTGGTTGGCAAAATACACGCACTGACCGTCGGGAATGCCCTCGCTCGGCCAGATCGCGCGGACCGCGGTAATGGCGCGCGCAAAGAGAACAATTGCCGTGGCTACAGGCTTCGCGATGACCGCGCGCATCAATCCCCCTCATTCCCTTGATGCCGCCGACGGCACGTGAAAGGTGTAATCCTCTTTGCAAGCGAGCAAAAGCCCCCGCCCCACCATTGTGCTGGCCGCGAGAGGAAAGCGTTAACCATGCTTCGGTAGGAATGAGGTCGACGCGAAACGGAACGAATCGATGCCAGTACCATCACGCAAGACCTTGGACGCAATGACAACGAGCGAAATCGTGCTTTTTCCGGTTGCCTCGCGCGCCGGCGACATCGAACGGTGTGCAGCCGAGCTGGAACATCGCCATGGCGAGGAAGCGGTTCGCTTCTGGAAATCTGAATGCCGCAGGCTTGCCGACCAGCTCGAATCGTTGGGCTTCTCCGAAGCCGAGGTGCGTGAGCAGGTGATGATATTCCAGGCTGAGGTCCAGAACGATCTGGTCCGGCGTCACGAAGCGCGGGCCATCGCTCAAAGTCGCAGCGGTCGCGCGGTCAAGCAGTAATCGATTCGGGGTCCAGGCGGGTCCCGATCGCCGTTTTTACGAAGATGTCGCGCCAGCGACCTATTCTTTTCACTTGATACGTCCAGCATTCCCTCTTGGTACGGAAATTCCGTGCTCCAAGTGGTAGCATGATGGGGCGCACCGATGATCCAGAAGATCAACCGATGCGCCTGAAAAGTCATCGCTGCTATCTTGGGAGGAGAGCAGATGCTGGCAAGAAGCGTATCGCTCGACGACAAGTATACTGCTACCGACGGTCGGGTGTTCATTACCGGGCTGCAGACGCTGGTCAGGCTGCCGATGACGCAGATGCGTCGCGACCGAGCTGCCGGCCTGAATACGGCGACTTTTATTTCAGGCTATCGCGGTTCGCCGCTTGGCGGCTATGACCAGCAATTGATCAAAGCCAAGCCCTATCTTGATCAGTACGACGTCACCTTCCAGCCGGGCATCAACGAAGATCTTGCGGCGACTGCCGTTTGGGGCACCCAGCAGGTCGGGCTTTACCCCGGCGCACGCAAGGACGGCGTGCTTGGGATGTGGTACGGTAAGGGTCCCGGCGTCGACCGATCCGGCGACGTGTTGAAACATGCCAATGCCGCGGGAACCTCGCCTCATGGCGGTGTCCTCTGCATTGCCGGCGACGATCATTCGGCAAAGTCTTCCAGCATCCCACATCAGACCGATCACGATTTCATGTCAGCGGTCATTCCTGTCCTCTATCCATCCTCCATCCATGAATTTCTCGAGTATGGCCTGTTGGGCATTGCGATGTCGCGCTACTCGGGCTGCTGGGTGGGTATGAAAGTCATCGCCGATACGATCGAGACGACAGCTGCCATCGATCTGGCCGGCGAAAGCCGCAACTTCGTCCTGCCTACGGATTTTGAAATGCCGCCCGGCGGCCTCAACCTGCGCTGGCCGGACCCGCCGCTCGTTCAGGACGACCGGCTGCAGACCTACAAGGCGTATGCCGCCATCGCTTTTGCCCGCGCAAACCGGGTCGACCAGGTGACGCATGACGTCCCGAACGCCCGCTTCGGGATCATATCGTCCGGCAAGGCCTATGAAGATGTATTGCAGGCGTTGCGGGAGCTTGAGATCGGCCAAGCCGAAATGGCGACGATCGGCCTTCGCATCCTCAAGGTCAGGATGCCTTGGCCACTGGAGCCGGAGGCGGTTCGACATTTTTCAGAGGGCCTTCAGGAGGTGCTCGTCGTCGAGGAACGGCGTGAGATCATCGAGAACCAGATCAAGCAGCAGCTGTTCAACTGGCGCCCAGACGTCCGTCCGCGGATCGTCGGCAAGTTCGATGAGCACGACAAGCCCTATCTCAGCCTGTCGGCCGCGTTGACAGTCGGTGCCGTTGCCCGTGCAATCGCTGGGCGGGTGCTGTTGCTCGACATCGATCCGAGCCTGCGGGAGAAAATTGCCGCGAAGCTTGCTTACCTCGCCGACCGTGGCCAGATTGCGCGGACACATGTTCCGCCGGTATTACGAACGCCGTTTTTCTGCTCCGGCTGTCCGCACAATACATCGACGCGCGTGCCCGAAGGCAGCCGGGCCACGGCGGGTATCGGATGCCATTACATGACGATCTGGATGGATCGGAACACCTATACCTTCACGCAGATGGGCGGCGAAGGTGTGCCGTGGACGGCTATCTCGCACTACACGGACGACAAGCATATCTTCGTCAATCTCGGCGACGGAACCTATTTTCACTCGGGTATCCTGGCGATCCGGCAATCGGTGTCCGCCAAGGTCAATGTGACCTACAAGCTGCTTTACAACGACGCGGTGGCGATGACGGGTGGCCAGCCGATCGATGGCTACATGACGCCCGAGCTGATGACGAAGCAGCTACAGAACGAGGGCGTATCGCCGATCTACCTGATTTCCGACAATCCGGATGCCTATAGCCCTTCCATGCTCGCGCCCGGTGTCAAAGTACTGCATCGCGATCACCTCGATCAGGTCATGCTGACCTTGCGGGAAACCGAGGGCTGTTCTGCCATCGTTTACGTACAGACCTGTGCCGCCGAAAAGCGGCGGCGCCGCAGCCGCGGATTGCTGGAAGATCCGCCGAAACGTGTCTTCATCAATGCTGCAGTGTGCGAAGGATGCGGAGACTGCTCCGTGCAATCGAACTGCATCTCCGTCGAGCCGCTGGAGACCGAATTCGGGCGCAAACGCCAGATCAACCAATCGAGCTGCAACAAGGATTTTTCCTGCGTCAAAGGGTTCTGTCCGTCCTTCGTGACGGTCAACGGAGGTCAACGCAAGAAGCGCAAGGGGCTGGAGATCGGCGATATCGATATTCCGCTGCCCACCCTCCCGGTTATTGGCGAGCGTCCATGGAACGTGGCGATCGCGGGTGTCGGCGGGACCGGCATCCTGACGATCGGCGCGATCCTGGGAATGGCCGCGTATGTCGACGGCTATGTTCCGATGATCCTCGACATGGCTGGCCTCGCCCAGAAGGGTGGCGCCGTGATGAGCCATTTGCGGATCGGGAGGCAGCAACAGGATGTAACCTCATCCCGCATTGTCAACGGCGGTGCCGATTTGTTGCTGGCGGCTGACGATATCGTCGGCGCGTCGAAAGAGGCGGTCACGCTTTGCAAGCCCGAACGAACCATGGCGATCGTCAATACCGGTCTGATGCCGGTTGCCGACTTTGTTCGCAATCGCGATTTCGATTTCAAGACGGGATCGGTGGTGCATACAATCGCCAAGACGGTTCATGACGGTTCTGTCTTCCTGGATTTCGGTCATGTCGCGACGGCCCTTACCGGCGATGCCATCTCTACCAACATATTGCTGACCGGTTTCGCATGGCAGCGGGGCCTGTTGCCTCTCACCCTTGAGGCAATCGACAAGGCAATTGAGCTAAACGGCGTTGCTGTCGAGCAAAGCAAGGCGGCGTTCCAATGGGGCAGGATGCTTGCTCACGATCCGCATGCCGTGGACCGGTTGATTGGCGAGAAACCTGCGGCCAAGACTTTGGCGGATATGGATCTTCGCGAGCTGGTGGCGCACCGTAACTCTCATCTCACGGCTTACCAGGGCCGGCGCCTGGCAAAGCGTTATGCCGCCTTCGTCGAGCGGGCGACGGCATTCGCGGAGAAGGCTCGCCTCTCCGACAGGGTCGCCTATGCCGTTGCCGTGACATACGCACGGGTACTTGCCTACAAGGACGAGTACGAGGTCGCGCGGCTGCTGACGGATCCGGCATTTGAAGCTGATCTTCGCGAGGAAATGGAGGGTGAGTTCAAGCTCCTCTTCAATCTCGCGCCGCCGTTCATGGCCGGCAAGGATCCGAATGGCCGCCCACGCAAGCGCGAGTTCGGGGCATGGATACTGCCCGTGCTTCGACAGCTGGCACGCTTTAAGGGCCTGAGGGGCACTCCGCTCGATCCGTTTGGCTATCTGCCCGAACGAAAACTCGAACGGCGGCTGATCCGGGAATACGAAACCGCCGCCACGAAGGTGCTGGGCGGCCTTCGCCCGGATAACGAATTGGAAGCGCTTGCCATTCTTACGCTCTTCGATGAGATTCGTGGCTTCGGTCCGGTGAAGGAGGCTGCGGCCGACAAGATCCTGGCGCAAATCGCCGAGCGCCTGACGACATACGAAAAAACGGGAGAGACTGCGCGCATGCCGGACGCCGCGTAACTGCGTCGGACAAGGGAGGTAGGCATGTATTCAGGTGGGTTGAGTTTTGCATTGGCCGACGAGATCGAAGCACTGCGCGATGGTGTTCGCCGTTTTGCGGCTGAGCGCATTGCGCCATTGGCGAACGAGATCGATACCAGCAACAGCTTTCCGCATTTCCTCTGGCGGGAAATGGGCGAGATGGGATTGCTCGGCGTGACCGCGGAGGAGTGCTACGGCGGGGCTGGTCTCGGCTACCTCGCGCATTGCGTGGCGATGGAGGAGATCAGCAGGGCATCGGCCGCGATCGGCCTCAGCTATGGCGCTCATTCCAATCTCTGCGTCAACCAGATCAGCCGCAACGGGACCGTACAGCAGAAGGAGCGCTACCTACCTAAGCTCATATCCGGCGAGCATGTCGGCGCGCTTGCGATGTCCGAACCCGGATCCGGTTCCGACGTCGTCTCGATGAGGCTGCGCGCCGAAAAACGCGGTGACCGGTATGTCCTGAACGGCAGCAAGATGTGGATCACCAATGGTCCGGATGCCGATGTACTGGTTGTCTATGCGAAGACGGACCCGGACGCCGGGCCGCGTGGCATCTCGGCGTTTCTGGTCGAGAAGGCATTCAAGGGATTCTCGACAGGACCGAAACTCGACAAGCTCGGCATGCGTGGCTCAAATACCTGCGAGCTGGTCTTTGCCGATTGCGAGGTCCCCGAGAGCAACTTGCTCGGTAGGGCGGGAGGCGGCGTCGGCGTTCTGATGTCGGGGCTCGATTATGAGCGGGTCGTGCTGTCCGGTGGTCCACTCGGCATCATGGCCAGTTGCATGGATGTTGTCATACCCTACCTTCATGAGCGAAAGCAGTTCGGCCAGCCGATCGGCGAGTTCCAGCTGATGCAGGGCAAACTTGCCGACATGTACGTGACCATGAACACGGCTCGCGCTTACGTCTATGCGGTGGCGAGGGCATGCGATCGCGGCGAGACGACGCGCAAGGATGCAGCCGGATGCATTCTCTACGCGGCCGAGAAGGCAACCCTCATGGCCCTGGAGACGATCCAGGCTCTTGGAGGAAATGGCTACACCAACGACTACCCCGCGGGGCGTTTGCTGAGGGATGCAAAGCTCTACGAAATCGGTGCGGGGACTTCGGAAATAAGGCGTATGCTGATCGGACGCGAACTCTTTGCGGAGACGGCCTGACCACGAAATTCATCGGCAAATCTGATCTTGGTGACGAATGACGGTACTGAAGTCGCAGATCTCCACGAATTCGGACAGTTTCAAGGCGAACCGAACGGCCATGGGAGAGGCTGTCCGGGTGGTGGAGGAGGCCGTTGCCGCCGTGATGCAGGGCGGCGGGGCGGCGGCGCGAGAGCGCCATCTCAGCCGAGGCAAGATGCTTCCAAGGGATCGAATTGCAACCTTGATCGACCCCGCCACGCCGTTCCTGGAAGTCGGGCTGACGGCGGCTCATGGCATGTACGGCAACGAAGCGCCCGGAGCCGGCTTGATCGCCGGCGTTGGCCGGATTGCCGGCTGCGAATGCATGATCGTCTGTAATGATGCGACCGTCAAAGGCGGTACCTATTACCCCATGACGGTGAAAAAGCATCTGCGTGCGCAGGAGATCGCGGCGCAGAACAACCTTCCCTGCGTCTATCTCGTGGACTCGGGCGGCGCCAATCTTCCGAACCAGGACGAAGTCTTTCCCGATCGGGATCACTTCGGGCGGATATTCTTCAATCAGGCAAACATGTCAGCGGCAGGCATTCCGCAGGTCGCCGTGGTCATGGGGTCGTGCACGGCAGGGGGAGCATATGTTCCCGCGATGTCGGATGAGGCGATCATTGTCGAAAGGCAGGGAACGATCTTCCTTGCGGGCCCGCCTCTGGTCAAGGCTGCGACAGGCGAGGTTGTCTCCGCCGAAGATCTCGGTGGCGGCGATGTCCATACAAGGCTGTCCGGCGTTGCCGATCACCTCGCTCGCGATGACGCTCAGGCGCTCGCGCTGGCACGACAATCGATCGCCAATCTCAATCGATCGAAGCTGGTGGCCGCCACGCAGGCGTCAAGTGAAGCGCCACTCTACGATCCGGCCGAGATTGCGGGTGTCGTCCCCTCCGACCTGCGTACCTCCTATGACGTCCGGGAGGTCATAGCGCGTATTGTCGACGGCTCGCGCTTCGATGAATTCAAGGTTCGGTACGGCGCCACGCTGGTCTGCGGATTTGCGCATGTGCACGGAATGCTGGTTGGCATCATTGCCAACAATGGCGTGTTGTTTTCCGAGTCGGCGCAGAAGGGAGCGCATTTCGTGGAGCTCTGCTCGCAGCGCAGGATTCCGCTTGTCTTCCTGCAGAACATTACAGGCTTCATGGTCGGCCGAAAATACGAAACCGAGGGCATCGCCAAGCATGGCGCCAAGCTCGTCACCGCGGTCGCGACGACGAACGTACCGAAGATCACGATGCTGATCGGCGGCTCCTTCGGGGCCGGCAACTATGGCATGGCCGGGCGCGCCTTCTCGCCACGTTTTTTATGGAGTTGGCCGAACAGCCGGGTTTCCGTGATGGGCGGGGAGCAGGCGGCAAGTGTGCTTGCAACCGTGCGCGGCGAGGCGCTTGCCCGCGCCGGCACGCCATGGTCGGCGGAGGAAGAGGCGGGTTTCAAACAGCCAGTGCTGGATCTCTTTGAACGGCAGAGCCACCCGCTCTATGCGTCGGCGCGCCTCTGGGATGATGGGGTCGTAGACCCTGCCAGGAGCCGCGATGTGCTTGGGCTATCCCTGTCGGCTACATTGAATGCGCCGATCGAAGATACGCGCTTCGGCCTGTTTCGGATGTGAGGGCGGCATGTTTCACAAGATCCTCATAGCCAACCGTGGTGAAATCGCCTGCAGAATTATCCGCACGGCCAAGCGCATGGGCATTTCGACCGTCGCGGTTTACTCGGACGCGGATGTCGATGCGTTGCATGTGGAGATGGCCGATGAGGCGGTGCGCCTTGGCCCGGCAAGCGCGCAGGAGAGCTATCTTTCTATCGAACGGATCCTGGCCGCGGCCGAGCGGACGGGCGCGGACGCCATCCACCCTGGCTACGGTTTTCTATCGGAGAACGCGGATTTTGCCGAGGCCACGGAAGCAGCCGGGATTGTCTTTATCGGGCCGCAATCCTCCTCAATCCGCGCCATGGGTCTCAAGGATTCGGCAAAGGCGATCATGGAGCAGTGCGGCGTGCCGGTTGTTCCCGGCTACTATGGGGTCGAGCAGGATAACGGCTTTCTCGCGGATCAGGCGGCAGTGATCGGTTATCCCCTCCTTATCAAGGCGCGAGCCGGGGGCGGCGGCAAGGGTATGCGGCGCGTCGATCGGGAGGAGGACTTTCTGGAGGCGCTGGAAGCGGCGCGGCGCGAGGCAAAGGCGGCCTTCGGTGACGACGGCGTTCTTCTGGAGCGCTACTTGCTGCAACCCCGCCACATCGAGTTCCAGATCTTCGGCGACCGGCACGGCAACGTCGTTCACCTGTTCGAGCGCGATTGTTCTCTTCAGCGCCGCCACCAGAAGGTGATAGAAGAGGCGCCGGCACCAGGCATGACCGATGAGATGCGGCGGGCGATGGGGGAGGCAGCCACGCGCGCGGGCCGGGCGATCTCCTATCAAGGCGCCGGTACGGTCGAGTTCATTGTCGACGTGTCGAACGGTTTGCGGCCCGATCGGTTCTATTTCATGGAAATGAATACGCGGCTGCAAGTCGAGCACCCGGTGACAGAAGCCATCGCCGGCGTTGATCTCGTGGAATGGCAGCTGCGGGTGGCAGCCGGCGAACCGTTGCCGAAAAGGCAGTCCGAGCTTGAGATCTATGGCTGGGCATTCGAGGCGCGGATCTATGCCGAAGATGCGTCCAAGGGGTTTTTGCCAGCGACGGGGATAGTCAGGCAGCTTGGCTTCCCCGATGTCAGCGTTCGTGTCGACACCGGCGTGCGCCAAGGGGATACCATATCGCCGCATTATGACCCGCTGATAGCCAAGATGGTTGCACATGGGCCGAACCGCGCGACTGCGCTGTCTCGCTTGGCGAGAGCGCTGACGGCTTCCCATATCGGCGGCGTTACAACCAATCTCGGCTTTCTCGCGCGGCTCGTCGGTGTGGACGAGTTTGTCGCCGGTCGTCCGGACACGGGCCTGATCGAGCGCGATCTTCAGTCCCTGGTGACGACCGAGCGTCCGCAAGACACCGTCGTCGCCCTTGCCGGTGTGCTGTCGCTCGGCGCTTTTACAAAGCCCGACGGGCGCGACCCCTGGCAGGCACTGGGGTATTGGCAGCTCTGGGGCGAGATGCAGCGCATCGTTATCCTGGAGCATGAGAGTGGTCATGCAAACCTGAGGATCGCGGCCAAGGGCTTCGACTTCTTCGCGGTTCATGATGGAAAAAGAGTGATCCCGGTGAAAATCGTCAGCCGCTCCGACGATGGATGTCGAGCCGAGATCGAAGGACGCCAGATCGCAGCGAATGCGAGCATGACGGGGCATCATCTCGCGTTAACGCTGGACGGCGAGACCCATGTTTTTCGCGCCGCGGATCCGCTCGATGGCGATCTCCAGAACGGTCCGGGCGGCGACAGGGTGATCGCGCCGATGCCTGGTTTTGTCAGGATCGTCCGCGTTCAATCGGGGGCGGAGGTCGCCGAAGGACAGGCCCTGATCGTCATGGAAGCGATGAAGATGGAGCTGACGCTGACGGCACCACGAAACGGCATCGTTGAGACACTGGAGGTCAGCGAAGGCCAGCAGGTCAGCGAAGGCGCAGTGTTGCTGATATTGCAGCCGGAGGAGGCGTGATGCAACCAGGCGTCTCATCCTTGCTTGCGCGTGATGTCTCCATCGTTGAAGTTTCCCCGCGCGATGGCCTGCAGAACGAAAAGGACCTCGTTCCGACCGCAGTGAAGATCGCTCTTGTCGATATGATCTCGGAATGCGGTTTCGAGCGCATCGAGGTGACGAGCTTCGTTAGTCCAAAGTGGGTGCCTCAGCTTGCCGACGCGGCGGATGTTATGGCGGGCATCAAGCGCAGACCCGGTGTGCGCTATGCCGTGTTGACACCGAACAAGAAGGGATTCGAAGCGGCGATGGCGGCGGGTGCCGACGAGGTGTCGATCTTCACGTCGGCATCGGAAAGTTTCTCGCAGCGGAACATCAATTGTTCGGTCGCCGAGAGCATCGAGCGGTTCCGCCCCGTCGCGCAGGCGAGCCGAGCGGCGGGTGTGCCGCTCCGTGGCTATGTCAGTTGCGTCGTGGAGTGCCCCTATGAGGGGGCCGTCGATCCCGAAGCGGTTGCCCAAGTTGTCGAGCAGCTTCATGCGCTCGGCTGCTATGAAATCAGTCTGGGTGACACCATCGGGCGTGGGCGGCCGGAGGCGGTCGATCGGATGTTGCTGACCGTCCTCTCCCGCGCGCCGGCGACCATGCTCGCGGGCCATTTCCACGACACAGACGGCTGGGCTCTCGACAATATCGGCGTGTCGCTGGAGCACGGTCTTCGTGTTTTCGATTCATCCGTTGGCGGTCTTGGGGGCTGCCCGTTTGCGCCGGGGGCCCAAGGCAATGTCGATACGCTGCTGGTTGCACAGTATCTTGCCCGCAAGGGATATCGGACAGGTCTTTCGACGGAAAAGCTTGAGCAAGCGGCCGCCTTTGCCCGCAAGCTGAGGAGCGCGCAGTGAACCCGGAGACCCTTCAGGTCACTATCGATGACCGCGGAGTGGCTCGCCTGATACTCGCACGCCCTGACAAGCACAACGCAATGTCAGCCAGAATGATCGCTGAGCTTACCGAGGCGGCACAAGCGCTCGGATCAGACGCAGACGTTCGGGTGGTCGTCATTCAGGCTCTCGGCAAGAGCTTTTGTGCCGGGGGAGATCTCGAGTGGATGCGCGCCCAGTTTTCCGCCGATCGTGCCGGCAGAATCGTTGAAGCTCGGCGCTTGGCAATGATGCTCAAGGCGCTGGACGAGCTTCCGAAGCCGGTGATCGGCTGTGTCCATGGAAATGCCTTCGGCGGCGGTCTTGGCTTGATAAGCGTATGCGATATGGCCGTCGCCGCCGAGACCGCGCGCTTTGGCTTGACCGAAGTTCGGCTGGGTCTCATTCCGGCAACGATCAGTCCCTATGTCATCCGACGGATCGGCGTTTCGCCGGCGCGACCGCTATTCCTGTCAGGACGAATATTCGATGCGCATCATGCGGCGGCGATCGGTCTGGTCGATGCTGTGGTTCAGGCGTCAGACCTCGAAAAGGCCGTCGAAATCGAAATCAACGAGTTCCTCGCGGCCTCGTCGCAAGCCGCGGCTCGCGCAAAAGTCCTGGCGCGCTCCTTCGCTCCACCGATTTCGGACGAGATCATCGACGCTGTTGTAGGCCAACTCGCTGACAGCTGGGAGACGGCACAGGCAAGGGAGGGCATTTCCGCGTTCTTCGAGAAGAGAAAACCGCAGTGGTAGCGGATTACCGATCGCACGCTCGACGGTTCTGCGAGGTTTTGAAACGCCTCAGTTCACCGGTCATCTGTGAGCACAAGCTCGCGCCCAGGTCCTGGCGGCGATCAAAGTGGAACGTCAATATGAGATTATGGCGGAGAGGGTGGGATTCGAACCCACGATACGGTTGCCCGTATGCCGCATTTCGAGTGCGGTGCTTTCGACCACTCAGCCACCTCTCCGCTTCGCTGGTCGGCGCTTGTTCGGCGCGGGCTGTCTCATAGCGATGAAATATCCGGCTGGCAAGACGAAATTGAAAGCTTTTCATCCTTTTGCCTTGACAGTTTTTTGGGGCTCGCGTATCTGCCCAAGCCAATAGGCGTGGATAAGTCCGTGCCTTGCCCGCCTTGCGCCCGCGCAAGGCATCACCGGCAGACAGAATTCCTGGGCGAGAGCCCCTGAAATCCCTGCTTAACATCGACTGATAAAAAGACGGCCACCTGTTTTGACGCGGGTTGAGCCGGAACGAACATGAAAGGATAAAAAATGTTCGCAGTCATCAAGACCGGCGGTAAGCAGTACCGTGTGGCAGCAAACGACGTGCTGACCATCGAGAAGCTTGAAGCAACCGCTGGCGACGCAATTGAATTCACCGAAGTCCTGGTCATCGGCGAAGGCGCCGACGCTGCGATCGGTGCTCCCTTCGTCAAGGGCGCTTCCGTCAAGGCCGAAGTGGTCGAGCACAACCGCGGCAAGAAGGTCATCGCCTTCAAGAAGCGC
This sequence comes from Rhizobium sp. AC44/96, assembly GCF_001692185.1. Taxonomy (NCBI): domain Bacteria; kingdom Pseudomonadati; phylum Pseudomonadota; class Alphaproteobacteria; order Hyphomicrobiales; family Rhizobiaceae; genus Rhizobium; species Rhizobium sp. AC44/96. The sequence continues at coordinate 58,424 of NZ_LXKO01000003.1, read as the reverse complement.
CGTCGTCAGAACTCGAAGCGTACGCGCGGCCATCGCCAGCATCACACTGTTGTCCGTATCACGGACATCGTGGCTGCCAAGTAAGATCACGGGACTTAAGGTTTAAAGGAGAACTCCAATGGCACACAAAAAAGCTGGCGGTTCATCGCGCAACGGTCGTGATTCCGAATCCAAGCGCCTTGGCGTGAAGAAGTTCGGCGGCGAAACCGTCATCGCAGGCAACATTATCGTGCGTCAGCGCGGTACGCAGTGGCACCCGGGTTCCAACGTCGGCCTCGGCAAGGATCACACGATCTTTGCTCTTACCGCCGGCAATGTGAACTACCGAACGAAGGCCAACGGTCGCGTATACGTGTCTGTAATGCCGAAAGCGGAAGCAGCGGAATAAGCCGGTAGCGCTTTATAGCAGCCGGTGTCTCATCGACCCGGCTGAGCGTACAAGGTTCAGTCAAGACAAAAGGGGAGATGGGGCACCACCCATCTCCCCTTTTTCTTTACCCTCAAGGAGGACTGAACCATGCAAGGCGAATTGTTACGGAGAGACCAAAGGTCTCCCCGGGAAGACCAGCGGTCTTCCTTGGAGCGGCTGAGGCCGGAGCGGTTAAGGACCGATTGCCCTGTCTTACTGTCGGAACGGCTCGTCATGCGCGCGCCGCACGAAGAAGACATCGACGCCCTTGCCCATCTCGCCAACAACGCCAAAGTCGCCACAATGGTGTCGCGCATGCCGCACCCATATACGGCCAATGATGCCGCCGACTTCGTGCGACGCACGAAAAATGGCGAGATTGGCAAGTGCGTCTATGCGATTACGAAAGCCGAAAACGGTGCCTTCATCGGTTGCTGCGGGGTCGAGCCTCATCTGGACGGGAGGACTGTCGAGATCGGTTACTGGCTCGGAGAACCGTACTGGAATCAAGGCTTTACCACGGAGGCGTGCCATGCGCTCGTCGACATGGTGTTTCGTACGCGGCAGGATGTCGACCAGATCGACGCCCGTTGCCGGGTGATGAACGTCGCCTCCAGGCGGGTGATCCAGAAGTGCGGCTTCCAGTTCCAGGGTTCGGGGCTTGCTGCCTCGCTGGCACTTGGCAGCAATGTGCCGGTCGAATGGTACAGGCTTGATCGCAAGACCTGGATGTCGTTGAGAAGCTGGGGGAGCGTCCTATGAACGCGATCAGCCTCGAGCGGCCCAAGCCCACGGTCGCAACCGCGGGATCGCAGCCGATCATCACCACGCAGCGTCTGACGCTGCGCGCACACCGGCTGAGCGATGCGGACGCGATTGCGGAATCGCTGTCCGATTTCGCAGTGACCCGCATGCTGGCCCGGGTTCCCGCACCTTATGATCGGCAGGACGCGCTGGACTGGCTGGTGCCGGTCACGGCGGGACGCCTGCCCGACTGGCAGATGGCGATCACCAACGGTGACGACGCACATATCGGCGTGGTGTCGCTCGAGTTGCGCCATGGCCGCTGGCATCTTGGTTACTGGTTGAACCGCTACTACTGGCGGCGCGGCTACATGACGGAGGCGGTTGCCGCGACGCTCGAGCGGTTCTCGCGCCGAATGCCCGAGACGATGGTGCATTCCGGCGTGTTTGCCGACAATCCGGCATCGCTCCGGCTTCAGGAGAGGCTCGGTTTCCGCATGACGGGTTGCAGCGAAATCTTCAGTTTCGCGCGCAACACGATGGTCACGCATGTCGAGACTGCGCTGAAGCCTGACACGCTGCAAAACCAGAGCGCCTGACGAAACAGGAAGCGCCCCGGCATATGATCGGGGCGCTTCGTTCAGATGTCGAGCTCTACCCAGACGGGGAAGTGGTCGGACCCCGCAGCGGTCGTGTCGACGCTTGCGGATCTTAGCTGGCTTTGAAGGCCGCAACTGACGAAGACGTAGTCGAGATGCATGCGTTTGCCGTGATCCGCAGGGTCCATCCAGCTATAGCTTTCGGGCGCGTAGGCGTTCAGCGCGGCAAGCGCGTCGATCGGCGTGCCGATACGGGCCGTGCGGCCGTAATATCCGTCGCTGGCGCCGGCGAAGCTGCAGTATTCCGGCGATTCCGGCACCATGTTGAAGTCACCCATGACGATATAGTCCTCGGGCATCGGCAGTTCGTCGATGTCGAACTCCAGCGAACCGGTCACCGATCCGCCTTCGCGGGTGAAAGCATTGATGCGTTCGTTGAGATAGGTGAGCTGGCGGGTGCGCTCGTCGTTGGAGACGTGGTCGAGGTGGACCGAATAGACGCGAAGAGCGCCGCCTGGAACAGCGATGACAGCTTCGGTTGCACCGCGCTGCAGGTTGAGCTTGGACAGGGTCCGGCTACGCGGCAGGAGCAGCATCCGGTTGGAAAGAATAGGCCAGCGCGACAGGATCATGTTGCCGAACTGCAGGCGGGTATTGTGGGGGGCGGGCCTGTCATTGATCCGCTCCACGTGCAGGTCGCACGCGGGGCCATACACCCAGAAATAGTCGGGGAACAGCGCGGCGAGATCGGCCTCCATGTCCGCATAATCGTTCCTCGAGAAGCCTCGAGTGACCTCCTGGAGGGCGATCACGTCCGCGCCTTCGAGACTGTCGACGATTCGTTCGAGATCGTAGCGCCCGTCGAGACCGAAGCCGTACTGTATGTTATAGCTCGCAAACCTAACGATAATCTTTGACCTCCGGCTGAACGGCCTATATCGATCAGGCCAAGACGGGCGTCCAACTGACACCGAATGATGGAAGTAAAATGAAATTTCTCGACGAAGCAAAGGTCTATATCAAGTCTGGAGACGGCGGCGCGGGTGCGGTGTCCTTCCGGCGCGAGAAGTTCATCGAGTTCGGCGGTCCCGATGGCGGTGATGGCGGACGCGGTGGCGACGTGTGGGTCGAGGCCGTCAACGGTCTCAACACGCTGATCGATTTCCGGTTCCAACAGCACTTCAAGGCTCAGATCGGCACGCACGGGATGGGTCGGAATCGCACCGGTGCCAATGGTGGCGACGTCACGCTCAAGGTTCCTGTCGGCACGCAGGTTCTCGAAGAGGACAAGGAAACGCTGATCTGCGACCTGACGCGGGAAGGGCAGCGCTTCCGGATCGCGGCGGGTGGCAACGGCGGCTTCGGCAACGCGCATTTCAAGACGTCGGTCAACCAGGCGCCCGACTGGGCCAACCCGGGCCTCGCCGGCGAAGAAAAGACGGTCTGGCTGCATCTGAAGCTGATCGCCGACGCCGGCCTCGTCGGTCTGCCGAATGCCGGCAAGTCGACTTTCCTCGCCGCCGTTACGCGCGCCCGGCCGAAAATCGCCAACTATCCCTTCACGACGCTGCATCCGAATCTCGGCGTTGCCACCATCGACGGGCAGGAGTTCATTCTTGCCGATATTCCCGGCTTGATCGAAGGCGCCCATGAAGGCGTCGGGATCGGTGACCGCTTCCTCGGACATGTCGAGCGCACCCGCGTGCTGCTGCATCTCGTCTCCGCGCAGGAAGAGAAGGTCGGCAAGGCCTACACGACGGTGAAGACGGAACTCGAAGCGTACGGCAAGGATCTGGCTGAAAAGGCCGAGATCGTCGCGCTCTCGCAGATCGACGTGCTCGATGACGCGACACTGAAGAAGAAGACGAAGGAACTCGCCAAAGCCTGTGGCAAGACGCCATTCCAGATTTCCGCGGCTACCGGCAAGGGCATGACGGAAGTTCTGCGCGCGCTCCGAGATGTTATCGTGGAAGCCAATGCCGGGGTAGAGAAGCTCGCGAAAGTGCCGAAGGTCAGGCATCGCGACATTGCGGAATCAGGTGACGGAGAAGACGTTGATGGGCAATCGTAAGCCTCTCGACAGCTATCGGCGCATTGTTATCAAGATCGGTTCCGCCTTGCTCGTGGATCGCAAGGCCGGACTGAAAAAGGCTTGGCTTGATGGCGTCTGTGCCGATATCGCGGGGCTGAAGGCGAAGGGTGTGGATGTCCTTGTCGTGTCGTCGGGCGCAATCGCGCTTGGCAGATCGGTTCTGGATCTGCCTGCTGGCGCATTGAAGCTGGAAGAAAGCCAGGCGGCAGCCGCAGTCGGCCAGATCGCTCTTTCGCGCGCCTGGTCGGAAAGCCTGTCGCGCGACGATATTGTCGCCGGCCAGATCCTGCTGACGCTTGGCGACACCGAGGAGCGTCGCCGCTACCTGAATGCCCGCGCCACGATCAAGCAACTTCTGAAGATCGGGGCGGTGCCGATCATCAATGAGAACGATACCGTTGCGACGAGCGAGATCCGCTATGGGGACAACGACCGCCTGGCGGCACGCGTTGCCACCATGACCGGAGCGGACCTGTTGATCCTGCTGTCGGATATCGATGGCCTTTACACAGCTCCGCCGCATCTCGATCCGGACGCGCAGTTTCTCGAGACGATCGGCGAGATCACGCCGGAGATCGAAGCGATGGCCGGCGGAGCAGCGTCCGAGCTGTCCCGTGGCGGCATGCGCACCAAGATCGACGCCGGCAAGATAGCGACAACAGCCGGCTGCGCGATGATCATCGCCTCCGGCAAGACGGAAAGCCCACTATCGGCTATCGAAAACGGCGCGCGTTCGTCATGGTTTGCTCCGTCCAAAACGCCGGTCACGGCGCGGAAAACTTGGATTGCGGGCCAGCTGCAGCCGGCCGGCGAACTCCATGTCGATGATGGGGCCGTCGCGGCGTTGGGTGCTGGAAAGAGCTTGCTTCCCGCTGGTGTCAGAAAGGTGCTTGGTATCTTCAGTCGCGGGGATACCGTTGCAATCATCGGTCCCAACGGTCGAGAAATCGCGCGGGGCCTCGCCAGCTACGATGCGGACGAGGCGCGCCAGATCACCGGCCGCAAGTCATCCGAGATCGAAGCGATCCTTGGCTATGCCGGTCGAACGGCGATGATCCATCGCGACGATATGGTTATGACATCCTCGGTAAATTCCAAATCGGAAAGGCAGCAGAAGGACGCAGCCCATGCTTGATACAGTTGTGCAGAGCCCGGATATTGACGTGCTGATGAATGACATCGGCCGCAAAGCCAAGGCTGCTGCCCGACCGTTGGGGTTTGCCTCTTACGAGACAAAGAACCGCGCGCTGAACGCGATGGCGGATGCGATAGTTGCCGGCAAGGACCACATTCTTGCTGAAAACGCCAAGGATCTGCGGGACGTTGCCGGCACAGAGATGCTCGCGTCCTTCGTCGATCGACTGACGCTGAACGACAAGCGGGTGGCGGAGATGGCCGAAGGAATTCGGGCCATCGCTGCGCTGAAGGATCCCGTTGGCGAGGTGATCGCCGCATGGGACCGGCCGAATGGTCTCAAGATCGAGCGCGTGCGGACCCCGCTTGGCGTGATCGGTGTCATTTTCGAGAGCCGGCCGAATGTCACGGCGGATGCCGGTGCACTCTGCCTCAAGGCGGGTAATGCCGTGATCTTGCGTTGTGGCTCGGATTCGCGTCGTTCATCGCAGGCTATTCATGAATGCCTGGTCCAGGGCCTGAAGGCGGCCGGGCTGCCAGAGCATGCCATCCAGCTGGTGCCGGTGACGGACCGTCAGGCTGTTGGTGCAATGCTGCGCGGGCTCGACGGCGCGATCGACGTGATCGTCCCACGTGGCGGCAAGAGCCTTGTTGCGCGGGTCCAGAGCGAAGCGAGAGTGCCGGTTTTCGCCCATCTCGAAGGGCTTTGCCACATCTATGTCGATGCGTCCGCGGATCTGGCGATGGCGAAGGAAATCGTCGTCAATGCCAAGATGCGTCGCACGGGCATCTGCGGCGCTGTAGAGACTATCCTGGTCGACAGCGCGGTTGCCGGCAATCATCTTCTGCCAATCCTGGAGGCGCTTTCTGCTGCCGGTTGCGAGATCCGGGGATCGTCCGCCGTTGTGGCGGCGGCTGCCGGCATCACGCCTGCAACCGAGGAAGACTGGTCGACGGAATATCTGGATGCGATTGTATCGGTGGCGCTTGTCGATGGCATTTCCGGCGCGATTGCGCACATCCAGAAATATTCGTCGAACCACACCGAAGCCGTTCTCGCCGAAGATCCTCAGGTCGTGGAGCGTTTCTTCACAGAGGTCGATTCCGCCATCCTGCTGCACAATGCGTCGACACAGTTTGCCGATGGCGGTGAGTTCGGCATGGGAGCGGAGATCGGCATCGCCACCGGCAAGATGCATGCGCGCGGCCCGGTGGGCGTCGAGCAGCTGACCTCTTTCAAATACCGCGTGCACGGCACCGGACAAACCCGGCCCTGACGTGAACGAAGAGGAAATAGACCGGCGCTATCTCCGCATGCCGCACGCTGAGCGCGGCATGATCGTCGGTCTGTTTGGCGGCTCTTTTAATCCGCCGCATCAGGGGCATGCGCTTGTTGCCGAGATCGCCATCAAGCGGCTGGCGCTTGATCAGCTCTGGTGGATGGTGACCCCCGGTAATCCGCTCAAGAGCCGCAGAGAACTTCTGCCGCTCGCCGAGCGGATCGCGCTCAGCGAGCGCCTTGCCAGGCATCCTGCCATCAAGGTGACTGCGTTCGAGCGCAATTTCGGAACCAGCTTTACCGCGAACACGCTGGCGCGCGTCAAGGCAAGCAACCCGCATGTGCACTTCATCTGGATCATGGGCGCGGACAGTCTCAAGACGTTTCATCACTGGCAGCGATGGCAGGATATTGCCCGTACCTTTCCGATTGCGGTGATCGATCGCCCTGGTTCGACGCTTTCGTTCCTGTCGTCGAAAATGACGAAAACGTTTGGCTTTGCACGCATCGATGAGGATGATTCACGCGCCCTTTGGCGAAAGCCGGCACCTGCCTGGACCTTTATCCATGGGCCGCGATCCCGCCTGAGCTCGACGGCAATCCGCGCAGAGCGCGGGGCAGCGAAGTAACCATTTCGTCATCGGCCCAAAAAGTAAAAGCCCGACGGGGGAGGATCCGTCGGGCTTTATAAACTTGATCGACAACTGGGAGGAGGAGTGTCGCCGATCCGTATCGAACAGCTTTGGGAGGAGGAGATGCCGTTCGATAAGTTAGTTGTACCAGAATCCCCGAAATCTTGAAGCGGGTTTTATTGCATCGCAGCATTGCATGTTGCGCATGCGTTGACGGACCGGAGTTCACTTGTTGCTGATTTATTTGGCAGTAGTGGCGCTTCATTTCCGACATGATTTCCGGCGCGTGAGGACGACACCGCGTTCAGCCGCGCTGGCCGAGCGGTTGTGTTTCTTAAAATATGACGCTGGCCAAGCTGCCGGCGCCGCTATATTCCTACGGATATTTCGAATCTGGGGAGCAATTCATGCACAGCCGCCGTCATTGGATGAAAACTGCAATTGTCGCGGTATCCGCGCTCTGGTTTGGCGCGGTGGCAACACCCGTCTTAGCCGCTGAAAAGGTAACGGTCTTCGCGGCCGCGAGCCTGAAGAACGCGCTCGACGCGGCAAATGCCGCCTGGGCAAAGGAGAGCGGAAATGAGGCTGTGTCGTCCTATGCGGCCAGTTCGGCGCTGGCGAAACAGATCGAAGGCGGCGCACCCGCCGACGTTTTCATCTCCGCCGACCTCGATTGGATGGATTACGTCGCCAAGAAGAACCTGATCAAGGCCGACACGCGGTCCAACCTGCTCGGCAACCGGATCGTGCTTGTCGAGGCAAAGGACAAGGTGAAGCCGGTCGATATCAAGCAGGGCCTCGATCTCGCAGCCTTGCTCGGCGACGGCAAGCTTGCCATGGGTGAAGTCAAGTCGGTTCCAGCTGGCAAATATGGCAAGGCTGCGCTTGAAAAGCTCGGCATCTGGTCCTCGGTCGAGAACAAGGTCGCTGGTGCGGAAAGCGTGCGTGCCGCGCTTGCGCTCGTTTCGCGCGGCGAAGCGCCCTATGGCATCGTTTATCAGACCGATGTGACTGCCGATCCTGGCGTGGCCATTGCTGGTACGTTCCCCGCGGACTCCCATCCGCCGATCATTTATCCTGTTGCCATTCTTGCGGAGAGCAAGAATCCGGCTGCTTCATCGTACTTGGAGTTCCTGAAGTCGGAGAAGGCGGCACATTTCTTCGCGGATCAGGGTTTCACCATTCTGAAATAATTGCGGATTTCCGTTCAGCAGAATAGCGTGGAGGCCCGCTCTAGTGGGCCTTCTATATTTTTAAGGACAAGAATATTTGGAATCGCTGGGCCTAAGCAGTGATGAATGGACCGCAATCCTGCTTAGTCTGCGTGTGTCGATCGTCGCCATGCTGGCGAGCCTTCCGTTCGGTATCATTGCTGCGCTGTTGCTCGCGCGCGGTCGCTTCTGGGGGAAGTCGATCCTCAATGGGATCATCCACCTGCCACTGATCCTGCCACCAGTGGTCACCGGCTTTATTCTCCTCGTTCTTTTCGGGCGTCGCGGTCCGATCGGAAGCTTTCTTGACCAATATTTCGGCATCGTTTTCTCGTTTCGCTGGACCGGCGCGGCGTTGGCATGCGCCGTCATGGCTTTTCCGCTGATGGTCCGCAGCATCAGGCTCTCCATCGAGTCGATCGATCGGAAACTGGAGGAGGCGGCCGGGACGCTCGGCGCCAGCCCGCTCTGGGTCTTTCTTACGGTCACCTTGCCGCTGATCCTTCCCGGAATTATCGCCGGCATGATCCTGGCGTTTGCCAAAGCCATGGGGGAATTCGGCGCAACGATCACGTTCGTCTCCAATATTCCAGGAGAAACACAGACGCTCTCTGCTGCGATCTATTCGTTTACGCAGGTGCCGGGCGGTGACGCGGGTGCGTTCCGATTGACGCTTGTGGCCATTGCGATCTCCATGGCTGCCCTGCTGGCGTCGGAGTTTCTATCCCATGTCGTCGGACGGAGGATCGATCCGGAATGACACTGACGGTGGAAGCAAGGCACAAGCTCGGGGCGTTTACGCTCGATGCGGATTTCACGTCGCAACGCGGCATCACGGCGCTGTTCGGTCGATCGGGTTCCGGCAAGACGTCGCTGATCAGAATCATCGCCGGGCTAACGCGCCCGGATGAAGGGCGCGTCCTGCTTGATGGAAAGGCACTCACCGATACAGGCCGTCAGATCTTCATCCCGAAGCATCGCCGCAGGTTTGGTTATGTTTTCCAGGAGGCGCGGTTGTTTCCGCATCTCAGCGTGCGCAGCAACCTTGCCTATGGTCGTTGGTTCGCGCGGGGCCGGGGCACACCGGAAAACCTGGACCGCATTGTCAGTTTGCTCGGCATCGAGAAGCTGCTCGAGCGCAGGCCGGAAAAGCTTTCTGGCGGAGAGAAACAGCGCGTTGCGATCGGTAGGGCCCTTCTGTCGTCTCCACGCCTGCTGCTGATGGATGAGCCGCTGGCAGCGCTCGACGAGGTTCGCAAGGCGGAGATAATGCCTTACCTGGAGCGTCTGCGCGACGAGATGGAAATCCCGATCGTCTATGTCAGCCACTCTATCAGCGAGGTCGCCCGCCTCGCTGACCAAGTGGTCGTCATGCACGAGGGGCGGGTGGAGGCCTTCGGGCCTGCGGCGGATGTCCTCAGCCATGCGTTGCCGTCGCTGGATCGGCGTGAGGTTGGAGCGCTGATCGAGGGCCGGGTCGAGAGCCTGGACGAGCGGCACCAGCTGTCTACCGTTGCGCTGAAATCTGCGCGGCTGCATGTGCCAGGAACCATGCTGCCAGCCGGCAAGGCGGTTCGCGTTCGTATTCCTTCGCGCGACGTCATGCTGGCGACGACGCGTCCGGAAGGGTTGAGCGCCTTGAATGTGCTACAAGGCACGGTTCAGGCGTTAATGCAGGACAATGCCACGGTAGAAGTTCTTGTCGATTGCGGGGGCAACGCAATCCTTTCCAGGATCACGAGCTTCTCCGCCGAGCGATTGGGGCTGGCCGTCGGGACGCCCGTCTACGTCATCATCAAGACCGTGGCTCTGGAGCCGTAGTTATTCGCCGCTGACGGTCCGCGGGGCCCGGTTGCTTTCCAGCCAGGCGAGATCGCCGGCAAGGCTCGAACGCAGGGCACGTTCCATGTTGCGAAAACGCTCGACCAGCTCTCCTCCAAACGGGGTCAAGGCTGCACCTCCTCCCTTCTGGCCGCCGCGCTGTGATTCCACCACGGGCTCGTTGAACATCCTGTTCAGTTCGCTGACCAGCAACCAGGCACGGCGGTAAGACATATCCATTGCGCGGCCGGCCGCCGAAATCGAGCCGGTTTCCCGGATGCGCTCGAGCAGTTCCATCTTTCCACGACCCAGGCGGTCGTTATCCGGAAAACTGATGCGGAGAATGGGGACAAGCCGGTCTTCGGTGGCGCTCTTCATGGAAATCTTCAAGTCTCGGTGAATGCCCGGCACTTTACGCATTGCCGCGGCGCCTGTACACAGCGTCATATCCGGTTACTGGCGCCTGCTCATCGCTGCCGCGCCAAATCGGCCGTTCATGCTTTGTGATAGCGCGCGTCTTGAAACCTTAATGGTTTGGTGCCTATCTTAACTATGATTTGGTTCGCCAAATCAGTGATGTGCATGTTCTGTCATTCCGAGAAAGGGAAAGCACTGACAACAGTACACGCCAAGGGAAGAACGCTTGCCGTTGTCCCGAAGAGCCCGGAACGTGGCGTTGATGCCGCTGCCCGCGCCCTGCACGCCGTCCTCGTAAGCTTAGAGGATTCCAAGGCTGAAGATATCGTCACCATCGACATTGCCGGAAAATCGGCGCTCGGAGACTTCATGGTTGTTGTCTCTGGCCGCTCGAACAGGCACGTGATGGCAATCTCCGACCACCTCCTGACCGATCTGAAAGACGAGGGCTTCGGTAATGCCCGCGTCGAAGGTCACGAGAGCGGCGATTGGATCCTGATCGATACCGGCGATATTATCGTGCACGTTTTCCGTCCAGAAATCCGTGAGTTCTACAACATCGAAAAGATGTGGGCGGCTCCGGATATGGATGAGGAAACGCTGCACTAACAGGTAGCCTGGACGGTACGTCCGCTACCTGATAGACGGCGACGACTTGGGCCGGAGAGTTTACCGGCCCCGTGGTTTCTTGCGCTGCAGGACGCCGAAGAGCGGGAGCAGGACGAATGCGCATAGGCCTTTTTGCTGTGGGGCGGCTGAAATCCGGCCCCGAGAAGGATCTTGCCGCACGCTACTTTGATCGCTTTTCAAAGGCAGGCCCGGCAGTCGGGCTCGAGTTTTCCCGTATTGCCGAGGTGGCCGAGAGCCGCGCCTCGAACGCTGAGACGCGCAAGCGCGAAGAGGCAGCGATGCTGCAAAAGACGCTGGCCGAGGGTAGCGTTCTCGTCCTGTTGGACGAGCGCGGCAAGGCACTGGACAGCGAAGGCTTCGCAAAACTTCTTGAAACCTATCGCGACCAGGGCAAACGCGACCTGCTGATCGCGATCGGTGGTGCTGATGGTCTGGATCCCTCGCTTTACGACAGGGCGGACGCGACATTGTGTCTGGGCAAGATGACCTGGCCGCATCAGCTTGTCAGGACCCTCATCGCCGAGCAGCTTTATCGCGCTGTCACAATTCTTTCCGGCCATCCCTATCATCGTGTATGAACGGCTCCAGCGCTCACGCAAGCTTGTCTTGCGCTCTCGGCGTCGATCCGCAATCTTATGGAAAAGCATGCCAAATCACCTTAGTGTTCGCGCGATTTGAGAGGATTGCTCAGCACGCATGCCGATGTCCGCGTTCCAGCGAAAATATCTGATCCTGCCGGCGTTTGCCGCCGGCTTGAGCGCGTCATCTATTGGCATCTATTCGTCTTGGACGATTGATGCCGTAGCGCAGGAGGCAGCGGTCGATGCGGCTCCTTCCGTGCCCGCTGCCGGCGTGACGGAGCAAGCCGTTCCAGACCCTGCGGCGGAACTGGAAAAGAAACGCGACCAGACACGCGGTGAACTGGATGCGCTGTCGAAGACCATCAGCCTTTCTTCCGACAAGGTCGCAGAGCTTCAGAAGAGTATCGCCGATCTCGACAAGAGCACGACCAGCGTTCGCCAGGCGCTCATAGATTCGGCTGCGCGGCGCAAGTCACTGGAAAAGCAGATCCTGGACAGTGAAAAGAAGCTTGCGGAGATTGGCCTCAAGGAGGATGCCGTCCGTCACTCGCTGCACGATCGGCGTGGCCTTCTGGCCGAGGTGCTTGCCGCTCTCCAGCGGATGGGCCGCAACCCCCCGCCCGCGCTTCTCGTCACGCCTGACGATGCCCTCGCCTCGGTTCGAAGCGCGATCCTGCTGGGTGCCGTCGTTCCCGGCATCCGCAAGGAGACCGACAAGCTTGCAGCCGATCTTGCGGATCTTGCTTCGCTTCAGGCGGCCAGCGTTGCCGAGAAGACCAACCTGACGGCGACGATGACCAACAGTCTTGAGGAGGAGCGGCGAATGGATCTGCTCCTTGCGGAAAACGACAAATTGAGCCGCAGCAATGCCGCCGAGCTCGATGCCGAAAAGAAGAGGTCGGAGGATCTTGCGAGCAAGGCAACGAACCTTGAAGGCCTCGTGGCATCCATGGAAACGGAGATCGCTTCCGTTCGGGAAGCGGCTGCGGCTGCGCGGCAGGCCGAAGAGAATCGCAAGCTGCTGTCCGACGAGCAGCGGGCGCAGGCCAAGGCGCTGGCCGACAGCGGGGTGCCCGATAAAAACCGCATTGCACCGGCATATGCCTTCGGAGATTTGAAGGCGAAGCTTGAGCTGCCCGTGGCAGGCGACATACTGCGCCAATTCGGTGATGCGGACGGAACTGGTCACGAGGCCATGGGAATGACGCTTGCGACCAATCCGGAGACGGTGGTCACTGCGCCGGCGGACGGTTTGGTCGTCTATGCAGGCGCGTTTCGCAGCTACGGCCAGATGATCATCCTTGATGCTGGCGACGGTTATCACCTCGTTCTCTCTGGAATGGAGACAATCAGCACGCGCCAGGGAAAGTTCGTTTTCTCGGGTGAACCGCTGGCGACGATGGGCGCAAAAAGAGTGGCAAGTGCGACTGCATTGGCGCTGGAAACAAACCGCCCAACGCTTTACATTGAATTTCGAAAGGACGGTAAACCGGTCGATTCCCGACCGTGGTGGACCGCCAAAGACACTGGAAAGGCACGCAATGATTCGTAGGGCTTCTCTTGTTCTGGTTGGCGCATTGATGGGTGCGACGGCCATGAGCGTTATTTACTCCGCGGGGGCGCCTGCGGAGGCTGCGGGAGCGTCCACCTACAAGGAGCTTTCCGTTTTCGGTGATGTCTTCGAACGTGTCCGTGCCCAGTATGTGACGCCGCCTGCCGAAGACAAGCTGATCGAAAATGCCATCAACGGTATGCTGTCTTCGCTGGATCCGCATTCAAGCTACATGAATGCCAAGGACGCCGCCGACATGCAGACCCAGACCAAGGGTGAGTTCGGCGGTCTCGGCATCGAAGTCACCATGGAAGACGAGCTCGTCAAGGTTATTACCCCGATCGACGATACACCGGCTGCGAAGGCCGGCGTTCTCGCCGGCGACTACATCTCGGAGATCGACGGCCAGTCTGTTCGTGGCCTGAAGCTCGAAGACGCGGTCGAAAAAATGCGCGGACCGATCAATACGCCGATCAAGCTGACGCTCATCCGCAAGGGTGCGGACAAGCCGATCGAGCTGACGATCGTGCGCGACATCGTCGCCGTGCAGGCGGTCAAGTCGCGCGTCGAGGATGATGTCGGCTATCTCCGCGTCATTTCCTTCACGGACAAGACCTATCCCGACCTGGAAAAGGCGATCGAGAAGATCAAGAAGACCGTTCCGGCTGACAAGCTCAAGGGGTATGTCCTTGACCTTCGTCTGAATCCGGGCGGCCTGCTGGACCAGGCAATTCAGGTTTCCGACGCGCTTCTCGAGCGTGGCGAGGTGGTGTCCACCCGCGGCCGCAATGCCGACGAGACACGTCGCTGGAACGCAGGCCCGGGTGACCTGACGGACGGCAAGCCTGTGATCGTTCTGATCAACGGCGGCTCGGCTTCGGCTTCCGAAATCGTCGCTGGCGCTCTGCAGGATCTGCGCCGTGCTACTATACTGGGTACGCGCTCCTTTGGTAAGGGATCTGTACAGACGATCATCCCGCTCGGCGAAAACGGCGCCCTTCGTCTGACGACGGCTCTCTACTACACGCCGTCGGGTCGTTCGATCCAGGGAACCGGGATCACGCCTGACATCAAGGTCGAAGAACCCTTGCCGGACGATCTCAAGGGCAAGATGGTGACCGAAGGCGAATCCAGCCTGCGTGGCCACATCAAGGGCCAGAGCGAAACGGACGAAGGCTCCGGTTCTGTCGCTTACGTGCCGCCGGATCCGAAGGACGACGTGCAGTTGAACTACGCGCTTGACCTTTTGCGTGGGAAGAAGACCGACCCGTCCTTCCCGCCGAATCCTGATAAGGCCGTCAGCGCAAAGTAACCAATGAGACAAGGCGTCAGGCCGGATTTTGTCCGGCCTGACGCCTTTTTGCTGCCCTGATGCCCGAATCCAGGAAAGAACGTTGAGGACCGACCTACACGCACCGTTGGGACAGAATCAGAAAAGCGGACGCAAGCGGCCGGGCGTGTTGCGCATGGGTCGAATCGCTGCTGGCCTCTGCCTTATCCTTGTCGGTGGCTTCTCATTCTATACGGCCCTGCGCGACGATGGGCTGAAGCAGGAAGAGCCGAAGGAAAAGACTTCTCCGGTGCCTACCGAGACCGCACAGAAGACCGACGAACCTCAGACGCCGGCGGACGCCGGCGGCGTGACGCGATCGGGTCCGCAATCCGGTGCCAATGTCGAACAGATGATCGCCGGTGATGGTTCGGTCGTGACCAAATACAGTCCCAAGAGCCGGGAAGGCGACGGGCCGGTTCTGGTCGATGCCACACAGATCGGGCAAGATCCTCGGATGGCGGCCATCCCGAACGATGCACTGCTGGAAGACACGCCTCAGGGGCGGCTACCGATTGTCGGGCCGGATGGGCGGCGGCCGATGGACCAGTATGCGCGGCCATGGTCTGGTGCGCACGGCACCAAGATTGCGATTGTCGTCAGCGGCCTTGGCCTCAGCCAGACCGGTACGCAGCGCGCGATCCAGCAGCTGCCCGAAGAGGTAACTTTTGCCTTCGCCGCAAGCGGCAACAGCCTGCAGAGGTGGATGCAGGATGCCCGCCGCGGCGGGCACGAAATATTGTTGCAGGTGCCATTCGAACCCTTCGGCTATCCGGCGAACGATCCTGGTCCCGGTACGCTCCTGACCTCCAAATCCGTCGCCAAGAATCTCGACAGTCTTCACGAGGCGATGGGCGAGATTACCAATTACACCGGCATCATGAACTACCAGGGCGCGCGCTTCCTCTCTGACGTCAATGCGATGGAACCGGTGATGCGCGACATGAGCAAGCGCGGGCTGTTGTTCCTCGATGACGGGACGTCTGCGCAGTCAAAGACCGCCGTCCTCGCGAAGGGAACGGAGCTGCCTTACGCACTTGCCGATGTTCAGCTGGACAAGCAGCTCGATGTGAACGCAATTCTGCAGAAACTGGACGAGCTTGAGCGGGTGGCGAAACGCAACGGTCAGGCGATTGGCGTCGCATCGGCCTTCGACGAGAGCATCGATGCCATTTCGCAGTGGACCGAAGAAGCGGCGATGCGCGGCATCGAGATCGTCGGCGTCTCGGCGCTGGTCAATGATCCCAAGAAACCGTGAACCGAGACATTCGATGAGCAAACGTATCGTAAAGCCAGAAGATCTTCCTTATCGCCCATGCGTCGGTGTCATGATCCTCAATCGTAGTGGTCTCGTGTGGGCGGGGCGGCGGATACCCGAGGAGAACTCGGAGTATGACGGATCGCCGCAACTCTGGCAGATGCCGCAGGGCGGCATCGACAAGGGCGAGGAGCCGATCGATGCAGCGTATCGTGAGGTCTACGAGGAAACGGGCATTCGGACCGTCACGCTACTTGCCGAGGCGAAAGATTGGATCAATTATGATCTGCCCGCACATCTTGTCGGAATCGGCTTGAAGGGAAAATTTCGCGGCCAGACCCAGCGTTGGTTCGCATTTCGCTTTGAGGGAGACGAGAGCGAGATCGCGATCAATCCACCACCGGGCGGTCATGCGGCGGAGTTCGATGCGTGGGAATGGAAGCCCATGGAAGCGCTGCCGGATCTCATCGTCCCTTTCAAGCGTCAGGTCTACGATCAGGTGGTCAGTGAATTCCGGCATCTGGCGGGCTTGAGCGCCGCAGAGTAGCTCTGGCCGCAGAAGCGGCCAGAACCATGTTGTGACGTATTATTCCGCCTCGTTGGCGGAATCGGCGTTGAGCTGGCCGTATTTCGCTTCGCCAATCTTGCCGAGGAGTTCGAGCTGGGTCTCGAGGAAGTCGATATGACCTTCTTCGTCGGCGAGCAGTTCTTCAAACAGTTTCATAGAAACGTAGTCGCCGGCCTCATGACAGATGTCGCGCGACTTCTTGTAGGCAGTGCGGGCGTCGTACTCGCCGGCAAGGTCGGATTCCAGAACTTCCTTTACGTTCTGTCCGATGCGCAGAGGTGCGAGCGTTTGCAGGTTGGGGTGCCCTTCAAGGAAGATGATGCGTGCGACTAGGCGGTCGGCGTGATGCATCTCTTCGATGGATTCCGCGCGCTCTTTCTTAGCGAGCTTCGTGTAGCCCCAATCTTCAAGGAGTCGATAGTGAACCCAGTATTGATTGACTGCGCCGAGCTCGAGAAAGAGGGCCTCGTTAAGCCGCTCGATGACTTTTTTGTCGCCTTTCAATGTCCGCTCTCCTGTTTTCTTCATGGAAGTTTCTGAGGCGAGACATGAAATCAAATATTTCCGCTTCCGTCGAGTGGTGACGGGCGTGATATTCCTCTGTCGTTTGAATGATGATGTCGACGACGTTCGGGAAGCAACCGCAGCAACGACCCCGTTTTTCCATCGCGTGATAGACCTTTGCAGGCACGATCAGCTGCCAACAGTCCTGATCGAGAAGCTCGTTGATGACTTCCCGGATTTCGTGATCCGTTATGTAGTTACAGCTGCAGACAAGCACGTCGTCATTCCAAACATGACATTCACTATCCCCTTTTCTGCTAAAGGAGACGACAAATGTCAAGAAAAAATAGAATCTGCAGCTGAGCCTTTGGTCGCATCTCCGATGAGTGCTGCTGCGGTTTGAGCATCTAGGCTACTACCAATTCGAACTGAGCTTCTCTCAATGGAAGTTTCGGCCTCTTGGCATAACGCTGGCTGTCTCACGTGCTTCAGTCCTACTACCCGCAGTTATCTTTCGCTCCATAACCGCCTTCTCCAAGGCGTTGGCTACCTTTCGTTGACGCGGGTCCGCTGTCGGGTTGAGCGCTTCATCGGAGCGATCGCTAACGCCGAACCGCCGGGCTTCCTTCTGCAGGATACCAAGTGCGGGCGTGATGTCCTCGATATGATCGACGACGGTATGGATGACGCCGCTCTGGCTTTGAAGCCTGCCATATATCTTCACAAGCCGTGCTCCCATGACGATCGGGCGGTACTTCTCGAAGACCTTCATCCAGACAATGGCATTGGCAACGCCCGTTTCGTCTTCCAATGTCATGAAGATGACGCCCTTGGCTGAGCCTGGGCGCTGACGCACCAGAACAAGACCGGCGATCGTCACTTTGCTTCCGTTCGGGACGGCCAGGAGGTCGACGCTTCTGATGATGCCCGCCTTGTGGAATTCCTCACGCAGGAACGAAACCGGGTGTGCCTTCAGAGAGAGCGAGAGGTAGCGATAATCCTCGATGACCTGTTCGCCCGGCAGCATTTCCGGCAATCTTATCTCCGGTTCGACCTGCAGGTCGATGTGGCTTACCTGGTCAAACAGGGGAAGCTTTTCAGCGGCGCTCCTCACATCAAGCGCTCGCACGGCCCAGAGCGCATCCCGTCGCGACAGTCGTATGGAGTGAAAGGCATCCGCATCAGCGAGCCGTTCTATATCGGCTTTCTGCAGGCCGGAACGCAGCCAGAGATCGCGGATGGACGAATAGCCCCCGCCTCGGTTTGTAACGAGTTGTTCCATGCTCGTTTCCGAAAGACCCTTTATCTGCCTGAAGCCAAGCCGAACGGCTCGCTTTGTCTTGATGACATCCCGCATGCCGGCATGCCGGAAATCGACTGCGCGCTTGTTGAATTCGGTTTCCTCAAGCAAGCAATCCCAGTTCGATTCATTGATGTCGACGGGCCTGATTTCAACGCCATGTTCCCGGGCATCCCTGACAAGCTGTGCGGGCGCATAGAAGCCCATTGGCTGCGAATTCAACATCGCGGCACAGAAGACATCAGGATAGTAGGCCTTCACCCAGGACGATGCGTAGACCAGCAGCGCGAATGAGGCCGCGTGGCTTTCCGGGAAGCCGTATTCGCCAAAGCCTTTAATCTGATTGAAGCATTGCTGAGCAAAATCGCGGCTGTAATCCTTGGCGACCATGCCTTCGATGAACCGCGTCTCGAAATTGCCAATGGTGCCTGTTCGTTTGAAGGTCGCCATGGCACGTCTCAGTTGATCCGCCTCAGCTGGTTTGAAGCCCGCTGCCGTGATCGCGATCTGCATGGCCTGCTCCTGAAACAGCGGAACGCCAAGCGTTCGTTTGAGAACTTCTTTAAGTTCCGGGCTCGGGTATGTTGTCGGGATGCCGCGTGCCTTTTCTTCCCTGCGCTTGAGATATGGATGGACCATGTCCCCCTGAATGGGACCGGGTCTGACGATGGCGACCTCGATGACGAGATCGTAGAATTCCTTCGGCTTCAGACGCGGTAGCATGCTCATCTGTGCCCGGCTCTCGATCTGGAAAACGCCAAGCGTGTCGGCCCGGCACATCATCGCATAGACCGGTTCCTCGTCCTCATGCGTGTCGTTGCCGAGATCTGTGAGCGTCTTCTTGACGTCGTAGTGCAGGAGAAGCAGATCGAATGCGCGCTTCAATGCAGTCAACATTCCGAGCGCCAGGATGTCGACCTTAAGGATCTTCAGGTTGTCGAGATCATCCTTGTCCCATTCGACCATGTAGCGTCCGGGCATTGCCGTGTTCATGATCGGAACGACTTCATCCAGCCTGTCCCTAGTGATGACGAAGCCCCCGACATGCTGGGTGAGATGTCTGGGAAAGCCTAGAAGTTCGGATGCATATTTCAGCACGTTTTGGGTCATGGGATCGGAAGTTTCGAGCCCGGCGGCTTTTGCTTCCCGCTCAGACAACTTTTCTTCCGACCAGCCCCAGACTAGGCTGCCGATGGCAGACTGAATATCCTCGGAAAGACCGAAGGCCTTCGAGACCTCTCGACCGGCCGATCGGGTGCGGTAAGTCGTCACCCCTGCCGTCAGGCCGGCATGTTCCTTGCCGTAGGTCTGATAAATATACTGGATGACCTCCTCGCGCCTCTCGTGCTCGAAATCGACATCGATATCCGGCGGCTCGTCGCGGTCCATCGAGAGGAAGCGGTCGAAAAGCAGGGTGCTCTTCTCCGGGTTAACCTCGGTTATCTCAAGGCAATAACAAATCACCGAGTTTGCAGCGGAGCCGCGCCCCTGGCAGAGGATATTCCTCTCGTGGCGGGCATATTGGATGATCCGGTGGACCGTTAGGAAGTATGGTTCATATTGTTTTTGACGAACGAGGCTCAACTCGTACTCAATGTTCCTCTGAACTTTCTCAGGGACACCATTGGGAAAGCGCTTTGCCGCACCTGATCTGGTCAGACGCTCCAATGTTTCATATGGCGTTTCCCCTTCGTCATTCTCGGAAGGGTAATTGTGTTCCAGTTCGTCGAGCGAAAAGGAAAGACTGCCAAAAAACTTCGCTGTGTTCGTGACTGCCTGCGGGTAGTCTCTGAAGAGGCGCGGAATTTCACTGCCACTTTTGAGATAACGTTCGGCATTTGGAGCCAGGAGAAAGCCAGCTTCGGGAATGGGAACGTGCTCCCGGATCGATGTCACGATATCGGCGAGAGGGCGGCGGGCCGTATCGTGGTAGAGCGGCTGGTTGGTGGCGATCAGCGGGATGCGGTTGCGATCCGCCAGCATGGAGATGGTCGCAAACATACGTTTATCACGGCCATCATAGGCGGGGGCGAGCGCCATGTGGATGTTTTTCCGGAAGCGTTTTCTGAACCGTTCCAGACAGGCTTCGAACGCGGCGTGATTGTTATCATCGGCAACGGATGAGGGCGGAATGATCGCAAGCATCATGTCGTCGCCCCATTCAATCAGATCCGCTTCCGACAGAACGCACTTACCCTTCTCGGCTCTCAGGTTTCCGGCGCTCAGCAACCGGCAAAGATGCGCCCAGCCTTGACGGTCGCGAGGGTAGGCAAGAATGTCAGGCGTTCCATCCGCAAAGACAAGACGAGCTCCCGGCTGGAAACGGATCGGATCGGGAATGATGTCCTTCTTCTCGCGCTCCTCCAGAAGCCCGGCTTTCTTTCGTTCAAACTTCTTCCGGATCGCCTCCGCCTGGGCATGGGCCCGGACGACACCTGCAACCGAGTTGCGGTCGGCAATGCCAAGGCCTCCAAGCTGCAGAACGGCAGCCTGAACGACCATTTCCTCAGGCTTGGAGGCGCCCTCCAGAAAGGAGAAATTGGTCTTGGCGCCGATTTCGAAGAAGACGGACATCAGGCAATGACCCCATGCATGAACCAGCTTTGCGCCGTGTCACGCTCATAATGGCCTTGGCGATAGATCCAGAAGCGGCGCCCCTTATCGTCTTCGATCCGGAAGTAGTCTCGATCCGCAGCTTTTTCTCCATCCAAGCCATCGAGCCACCATTCCATTGCCAGTCGCTCCGGTCCCTCGCTCTTCAAGACGCGATGCTGCATGCGCCGCCAGTGAAAGCTCGCTGGTGCACCATCCGGGATTTCAATGGCAAAGGCCTCCATCGGCTCCGCTTTCCGCAATAGCCGGATGGGCCGCTCGCTCCTGGCTGGCGGCGGATGTCCTTCTCGAGTTTTCGGGGCGGACAGATGATTAATCGCCGGCACTGTAATGGAGGCTCGTTCCGGTACGTGGCTCTCTCGCAATTGGAAGGTTTGCAGGCAGTCTTCTCCAAGGCGGGCGGAAACCCGATCCACGAAGGCAGAAAGAGAGGCGTCCTTCTGCTGGTGCTGTTCGAAATCACCCTGTGAGGTCACGAAATCTTCGTGCAGGAGCACGTTGAGACGAAGGATCTCGAATCCGTAACCGGCATCGAAATCGTCGTGAATTGCCTGCAGGCGTTCGGCAAAGAGAGCGGCGATGCGCTTGGGCTCACGCAAGGGCTGCGCAGTTCCGGCAGAAATCCGAAACACCTTGCCGTCGACGCGAAACAGCACCAGTTCGAAGATGCGGCCGCCGACGCCACGCGCTTCGAGCGAAGGCTTCAGGGAGACGGCAATCTGGTCGGTGAGCGCAAGGATATCGTCTTCGGCTCCGATCGGCTCAATCAGGCGACGTTCGACCGAGAGGCTTGCGACGGGCAAGCGCGGAGAAACCGGTTCCTCATCGGTTCCAAGCGCCTGATCCAGCCTCAAGAGTACCGTTCCTCCGAAGCGGCGGGTGAGGGGCGCGCGCGGGGCGGTTAGCAGATCGCCGACATATTTGAGCCCCATCTTGTTCAGGGCCCCTATCGTTTCTTCCTCGAGACGCAAGGCCGCGACGGGCAGGGGGGCCAGCGCCTGTTCTGCCTCCCCGTGCTCGATAATGCCGCCTCGACCGAAACGGCTGATGGCCCAAGACAATCCGGGCGAGGAAGAGATCGCGCCGCGCGCGTCAATTCCCATCTGGAAGAGCCTTGTGAGAATATCCTTGAGAAGGGAGGCCTCGCCGCCGAACAGATGGGTGCAGCCGGTTATGTCGAGGAACAGGCCATCCACACCGTCGAGAGCGACAAGCGGGGTGTAGCGATCGCACCAATCGGCGATCGCTTCCAGGAAGCGTCGGTTGGCGGCCGGGTCGTCCTCGATCACATCGAGCGCGGGGTAGATGGCGCGGGCTTCGGCGACGCCCATATGCTTTCGGAGATTGAGGGTTTCGGCTGCCTCGTCGAGCGCTGTCAGCCGCATGGTATTGTTGAGGCGGCTTGAACAGACGATCGGCGCTGCCTCAGGACGTCCGCGCGAACGCCAGGCGAGCCCCCATTTCTTTCTTGATATCCGGTCGGTTGGAAGATGCGGAAAGTGGAGTGCCAGAATGCGCTGCGCGTTCGTCTGGAAGGCGAGGGTTGGCTGATTGTGAGACGGCGACAAAACGGCGGTCATGAGGGTTCCACTCCAGTAGAAAGGAGAGGGGGGCCGGGTTGCGGCTCTTCTCCAGGGTCAGATGAAAAACCGGATTGCCGATGCTACCGCCCAGCATCGTACCATCCGGCAAGGGGCGCGCCTGTGCCGGCGCGGGTGCGACAAGGAAGCGGAAGCAAGCGCTGCTGGCCTCTTCCTCTCCAGCCTGTCGTAATAGGAAAAGCGGGCGTTTCGATGCTTTCGCCCGCAAGCTCAAGCGACGGCTTTCCGTCAGGCCGAAGGGTTTCGGATTGCCGCGAACCTCCAGGATTGTCGCAGGAAAGACGCCGCTTTCGACTGCCGCTTCGGCAAGCCAAAGGGCATCTTCAAGCTTGCGTGGGCTGGCATAGAAGAACTGGTCTGGTTTCAGGCCGAAATCGCGCAGGCCGACGGCGTAGGGGGCGCCTGCCTCCATCGTGGAAACCATGTCGGCGATCCACAGGATCGGCAGCGAAGCGTTGGAGCTCTGCTCCACCTGACGCTGCAGCATAGCTGCAAGCGCCAGGACAAAGCCGGTGCCGGCACCGGCTTCGCGCAAAAGGTCGGAACGAACCTCTGTGATCCCGTCGAGCGGCAGGCCGCCATCTACCGCTTCGTCGAGTGCGGGGATTCCAAGAGGAAGGTGCAGGCCATTGTCATTCTTGGTGGAGAAGTCCTTCTCGGCCAAGGCTTCGCCTTGCGCTGCAGCAAAGGCCGGCGCGAGCTTTCCCTCAAGCTTTGCAATGGTTTCGCGGAGCGCAAAAAGACGCTCGCGCGTCACGGCCGGCTGTGCCATGACGTTCTCCAACTTTCTAATGTTCCTGTTATGTTCCTATAGATTCCAAAGGTCGGCCGAAGAGTCAACAGCCATATGATGTGAATTTATTCCTGCCTTTGATTCCGCTCTCGAAAATCGTGCGCAAAGGTTCTATATGGGCCGCAAAGGAAGGGAATTTTTATGGCCCGCATAGACCAGAGCGATAATTGGCAGGATCGCCACGCTCCGACGATCAGCACCTTCGAGTCCCTGGCGATGGAAGCTTACAGCCATCTGCCGGAGGAATTTCGTGCTCTGACCACCAATCTGACGATCGAGATCGAAGACTTTCCTGATGACGACGTGTTCGAGGACATGGCGTTGGAAACGCCGTTCGACCTGCTCGGGCTTTTCGAAGGGCGCGGCATTTCGGAACGTTTCACCATGGAAACCGGCGAATTGCCGAACCGTATCCGCCTCTACAGGCGCCCGATCCTCGATTACTGGGCCGAAAACGACGAAACGCTGGGCGATATCATCACCCATGTTCTGATCCACGAGATCGGGCACCATTTCGGCCTCAGCGACGACGACATGGAGCGGATCGAGGAAAGTGCCGAGGAAGCCGCCGAGCGGTAGGCTTTACCTTACTGCTCGGAGAGCTTCATGTCCGGGTGATAGTCCTTGCCTTCAACGTCTTTGACGATTGCCTGGCCAGCCATGACCTGGCCGGTTTGCGCATTGAAGGTGAGCGAGGGCGAGCCGTGCAGAGCCCAGCCCTTGTTGAGGGCATCGGTCACGCGATGGCAGAACGCGGCATCGTCCTGGCCGGTCAGAAGGCGGTAAAGCTTCATAAAATCGTCTTTCATTTCGCCGTTTGGCGCTCTGCGATCAGGCGGGCTTTATGAACCAGACTTTCGGCCTGGACAAGATGCAGCCGCTCGATCATCCGGCCATTGGCGTTGATGACATTGAGCCCATCGGTGGCTGGATCAGCGAAGGCGGCAATGATCGCTTCCGCCTCGGCGACGGCTGATGCGTCCGGACCGAAATGGCGGTTGGCCGCCTCGATCTGCGCCGGGTGGATCAGCATCTTTCCGTCAAACCCCATGGCGCGGGCCTCGGCGCATTCGGCGTCGAAGGCATCTGCATCCTTGAAATCGTTGAAGACGCTGTCAATCGCGTCGAGGCCGTAAGCGCGTACGGCAAGGATGACCTGCATCAGCCATGGCACGAGATAGGTGCGGCCCGGCTGCGGCAGTACGCCCGTTTCCTTGCGCAGGTCGTTGAGGCCAACGACGAAACAATCGAGCCTTGAGCCCGCGGTTCGTCCCGCTTCGGCGGTTGCTGCGGCGTTCAATATGCCGCGCGGCGTCTCGATCATCGCCCATATGCGCAGGGTTTCGGGGGCATCGGCATCCGCGAGGAAATCGCTGACCGTCATGACATGCTGTGGCTCATCCACCTTTGGCAGCAGCACTGCATCCGGCTCGAGCGCGGCAACCAGCTCCATATCGGCACGGCCGAAGTTGGAGGAAAGTGCATTGACGCGGATAATGCGTTCCTTGTCCGGAAGCGGCGCGCCGGCGAAGAAGGCGGCCAGATTTTCCCGTGCCTCGGCTTTCCGTTCAGGCGCCACGGAATCTTCCAGGTCGAAGATCACTGCGTCGCAGTCCAGAAAGCGGCTCTTTTCAAGTGCGCGAGAATTGATGGCTGGAACGCTCAGCACCGAGCGCCGCAAACTCATGGAACGGGTCAAGGGATCTTGGCTCATCACGAATGTGTGCCAAGCTTTGTGACAGCTGGCAAGACAACAAAAAGCCATGCTCATCTTGCAGAGAAGGAAATGAAGGACCACATTCCTTTCCGAAGAAAGGTTTTAAACCCATGCAGAATATCCGTGCCATCTTCCTCTTGCTCGCAGGCATCACCGCTTTTGTTGCACTGGCGCTACTCACCTTTTCGGTGACGCTTGCCGTCGGCGGCATCCTGACGGTGCTTATGGTTGGCCGCGCGCTTTCGATGAAGATGAAACCGGCACCGATCCGCGCTACGGCTAAGGCAAAGCCTCGTTCCGGTGAAACCATGCGCATCTGGAACGACGGGCGCGGCACGATCATCGATCTCTGATCAACGTCGGCCCTGCATTAAATTTTTTCCGAAGCTGTCGGCTTGCGCCATTCTCCCGCGTCCTTGAAGCAGCAAGGCATTTTGCCTCTTCAAAACCCAAGCGAATGGAGGATAAGCATGGATACCGATACCCAGACCAGCAAAATGACGTTGCCGCCGGTGAAGAACAGCCTTCTGCCTTACATCACGGTCGATGGCGCCTTGAAGGCTGCGGAGTTCTACAAACGGGCTTTCGGTGCTGAAGAAGCCTATGTCGTTCCCGTTGATGAAAACGGACGGACGATGCATGTTCATCTCTATATAAACGGCAGCTCGCTCATGCTGAGCGATGCCTACCCCGAACACGGGCATCCGTTCCAGAAGCATCAGGGCTTCTCGCTGCAGCTCATCGTCGACGACATCGATTTCTGGTGGGATCGGGCAGTTGCTGCCGGTGCGGAGGTCGTCATGCCTGTCGAGCTGATGTTCTGGGGCGACCGCTATGGTCAGCTGCGCGATCCGTTCGGCGTCAGCTGGGCAATGAATGCGCCAGCCAAGACGAAATGACGCACAGGGCTGGCTTCGCCGAATCCGCGAGGCCAGCGCCATGGCGCAAATTTTCCTTCATTTTGGCGGAAAACTGGACTAAACGCTGATCAACACACTACGTCTGCTGAAATTGGAGGCCAGGCCATGGATAAATTCGTAAAGCTGACGGGCGTCGCTGCCCCTCTGCCGGTCGTCAACATCGACACCGACATGATCATTCCGAAGGATTACCTGAAGACGATCAAGCGCACCGGCCTTGGCAAGGGCCTCTTCGCGGAAGCCCGTTACAATGAAGACGGCTCGCCGAACGAAGATTTCGTTCTCAACAAGCCGGCCTATCAGAATGCCAAGATCCTTGTTGCCGGCGACAATTTCGGCTGCGGCTCCTCGCGCGAACATGCGCCGTGGGCGCTTCTCGATTTCGGCATCCGTTGCGTCATTTCCACGAGCTTCGCCGATATTTTCTACAACA
Organism: Rhizobium sp. AC44/96; assembly: GCF_001692185.1. Lineage (NCBI taxonomy): Bacteria > Pseudomonadati > Pseudomonadota > Alphaproteobacteria > Hyphomicrobiales > Rhizobiaceae > Rhizobium > Rhizobium sp. AC44/96. Next base: position 32,286 of record NZ_LXKO01000003.1, on the reverse strand, counting down.
ACTGTTTCAAGAACGGCATTCTGCCGATCAAGGTCAGCCCGGAAAATCTCGACAAGCTGATGGACGACGCTTCGCGTGGCTCCAATGCGATCCTGACGGTCGATCTGGAAAACATGGAGATCACCGGTCCGGATGGCGGCATGATCAAGTTCGATCTGGACGAATTCAAGCGCCACTGCCTGCTGAACGGTCTCGATGATATCGGCCTGACGATGGAGAAGGGCAAGGCGATCGACAGCTTTGAAAAGTCGAACGCTGCATCGCATCCCTGGGCTGCGTAAGCCTCTGAAAGAATGCATGAAAAAGCCGGGTCTCTGCCCGGCTTTTTCTTTGCTAGAGCAGCCGCTCTTTCCATGCTTTCAATTTTTCCAGCGACACGCCAATGCCGCCGCAGACCTCGATAAGGGGGGTTTTGAAGCGCGCGAGAAGATCGGGGTGCACGTCGGCGACCGCCAAGGCCGCGCCGCAGGCGGGTTCGACCAGAATGCGATAGGCGTCGGCGAATTTCAGGCAGGCGGACACCGCCTCGGCATCCGTCACCGTCACGGTTTCGATCGGGTGCTCCTTCGGCAGGTCGAAGACGTGCTGGGCGACTTGTCGCGCGCCGAGCGACGTGGCGATCGAGGTGATGGCGGGCAGGGTGATGCGCTGTCCTGCCACGATACTTGCATGAAATGATGCTGCGCCTTCGGTTTCGACCGCGATGACAGGCACATGCGACAGCCCGTTTCGCTTGAGGCCAGCAACAATTCCAGCCAGCAGGCCGCCACCGCCAACGCTGGCGATCACACAATCGAAGTCGGCTCCCCCGCTGACGACTTCGTCAATGAGCGTGCCATGACCTTCCCAGAGAAGGGGGTGGTCGAAGGGGTGCACGTAGGCCGCCTTGCGTTCTGCGGCGAGACGGATAGCATGGGCATTGGCTTCGTCGAAGACCGAACCGTGGACGAGGACCGTTGCGCCGGTGGCGGCGATCGATTGGCGCACCTCTTCCGAGGTCGTTTGCGGCACGACGATGGTGACGGGTATGCCGAGCGCGCGGCCGGCATAGGCGGCAGCGATGCCGGCATTGCCACCGGAGGCGCAGAAGATCTCCCTAGCGCCGTTTTCCACCTCATGCTGGCAGAGCCTGCCGACGCCGCGCAGCTTGAAGCTTCCCGATGGCTGCACCGCGTCGAGCTTCAGCCAGAGCGGTCTGTTGCTGGCGCTGTATGCGGTGGACGTCCGAAAGAGTGGGGTGTCGAGATGAAGCGGGGAGGCAGGCATTGATGATTTCCGGATAGCGGTCACGATGCCTTCTTGTTGCTCAAGGAAATACCGTGGTCAACTCAATCGAGATTGATGGCAAGTGGTGGCCAACCGTACCGAATCGGCCTCTAACTCGCTTGAAATGCCTGATCCCGAGGGCTAATAAGCCGCAACTTGTTTTTCCCGGAGGGTTTCATGACGACGCGCAATCTTTTCCTGCTGCCGGGTGACGGCATCGGTCCTGAAGCGATGGGCGAGGTCCGCAAGATCATTGCCTATATGAATGAGGCGATGAAAGCCGGTTTCGTCACCGACGAAGGTCTCGTCGGCGGCAGCGCCTACGACGCCCACGGCGCGGCGATCTCCGAAGCCGACATGGCAAAGGCGCTTGCCGCCGATGCGGTCCTGTTCGGCGCCGTCGGCGGCCCGAAGTGGGATGACGTTCCCTATGAAGTGCGCCCGGAAGCCGGTCTGCTGCGCCTGCGCAAGGATCTCGAACTCTTCGCCAACCTGCGCCCTGCCATCTGCTATCCGGCGCTGGCAAATGCCTCGTCGCTGAAGCCGGAGCTGGTCGAAGGCCTTGATATCCTGATCATCCGCGAACTGACTGGCGGCGTCTATTTCGGCGAACCGAAGACCATCACCGATCTCGGCAATGGTCAGAAGCGCGCCATCGACACGCAGGTTTACGACACCTACGAGATTGAGCGCATTTCGGCGGTAGCCTTCGAAATGGCCCGCACGCGCCAGAACCGCGTCTGCTCGATGGAAAAGCGCAACGTCATGAAGTCGGGCGTTCTGTGGAACCAGGTCGTCACCGCGACGCACAAGGACAAGTATTCCAACGTCAAGCTCGAGCACATGCTGGCGGATGCCGGCGGCATGCAGCTGGTGCGCGCGCCGAAGCAGTTCGACGTCATCGTCACCGACAACCTGTTCGGCGACATGCTGTCCGACGTCGCCGCCATGCTCACGGGTTCGCTCGGCATGCTGCCGTCCGCTTCGCTCGGCGCGCCTGACGGCAAGACCGGCAAGCGCAAGGCGCTATACGAGCCGGTACACGGTTCGGCACCAGACATCGCCGGCCAGGGCATCGCCAATCCGATCGCCATGATCGCTTCGTTCGCCATGTGCCTGCGCTACTCCTTCGGCATGGTCACGGAAGCCGACAACCTCGAGAAGGCGATCGCCAACGTTCTCGACAAGGGTATCCGCACCGCCGACATCATGGCCGATGGCGCCAAGAAGGTCGGAACCGTGGAAATGGGCGAGGCGATCCTCACAGAGTTCAAGGCGCTTTCTGCCTGATATTTCACGTGAAACACGTTTCAGGCCCTTCGCATCTGAGGATGCGGAGGGCCTTTGCATTGAAGGGGCTTGTTGCAGCCCCTATCTCCCTCCTGATTGAGAAGAGATCGGGAGTGGAATGAGCGAGAGCGCCGATGACAGGCTGAGTTTCTGGGCCTATTTGAGAAGGCGCTATCAGGCGCGCCGCACCGTCCATCGGCGGGTTCCCTGGAAAGGCTTCGCGTTTTCCGCGATCAATGCCATTGCCATTGCCTTCTTCGTGTTCGACCGTCCGCTCGGACAAGCAGCCAAGGGGCTTGCGCCACCGCTGATCTCGATTGCCGGCGATGTGACCGACATCGGCAGATTGGTCTGGATCCTCTGCGGTCTCTGCACCGTCTTTGCCACTGCCTATCTCGTTCGACGACGGCTATGGAAGGTGCGACGACGATTTCGCCTGATCTATTTCGGGCAGATGACAGCCTATGTCGCGCTGTCCGTACTGTTTACCGCCATCGTCGCCAATCTGTTGAAGTTCGCGATCGGGCGGGCGCGGCCGTTGATCTATGATCAGGAAGGCATCTTCAGCTTTGCCCCTTTCAACATGGATTTCCTGCATCAAAGCTTCCCTTCAGGACATTCGGCCAATATCGGCGCGCTGTTCGTAGCGCTCGCCCTGCTCTTCCCCAGATTCCGTCTGGGCTTCATTGGTATCGGTCTCTGGCTTGGTGCGACGCGGGTGATCATCGGCGTGCATTATCCGAGCGATGTCGCGGCCGGGTTGGCGCTTGGGGCGTGGCTCGCCTTCGCGACATCCATCCTGTTTGCCCGTTTTGGCCTGGTGTTTTCGATCGGGCGCGACGGTGGCTGGCCAACACCTCGGCTCAGCCGCTTGCTATAGCGGCCGTAAAAAATCTGTGTCCTGTCTTTGCTAGGTCTCGGTGGTGATCGAGAAACCCTGAAGCGGACAGCCGGCAGACATGAAATCCATCTTCGCGTCACTTGAGAAACGCAGGCGCCGTTGCTCTGGCTGCATGCCACATCTGCGTTGGCAATCCTGTCTGTTCGTGACGGTCAACGCCGTGATCATCTCGCTTCTGTCGTTCGATGGTCCGGTGGGTGGAGAAAACGTGCCGGCGGCCCTGCGCCGTGTCGGGTTGATGCTGACGGATTTCGGCAAGTCCGACTGGATCATCGTCGTCAGTGCCTTCCTGCTGTTTCAGGGGTGGGCATCGTCACGGATTGCAGTAACCGCCCGTGACCGCCTTCAGGCTCTCAGGATCAGCTGTATCGGAGGCTATCTTCTAACCTCGATTGCGCTCTCCGGGCTGGTCGCCAATCTGCTGAAGCGGCTGATCGGGCGGGCGCGACCGGAACATTTTCAGGAATACGGTATCTTCTCGTTCTCGCCCCTCTCGGGCCATTCCTTCGAAAGCTTCCCTTCGGGTCACGCCACGACGATTGGGGCGTTCTTCGCAGCTTTCGCACTGCTATTTCCGCGTTATCGCATCGCTTTTCTTGCCTGCGCTCTATGGCTGGGCATGACGCGGGTGATGGTGGGAGCGCATTACCCGAGCGATGTCATCGCTGGTCTGGCGCTTGGCGGCTGGTTTTCGATGATGCTGGCGACGGTCTATGCTCGCCACGGCTTTCTATTTCGGCTGGACGGGACGGCTGGCTGGCCGCAGCCGAAGAGACTTTTTCCGGCATTAAAAAACCCGGCGCCTTTCGAGCGCCGGGCCTGGTCTGTCGTATACGGGATGATCAATCCATGGCGTGGATATCTCGGTCCTTTGTTTCCGGCAGGAAGATCAGGCCGATGACCAGCGTGATGGCCGCGAAGACGATCGGGTACCAGAGGCCAAAGTAGATGTCGCCGGTCGCCGCACTCATCGCAAAGGCCGTTGCCGGCAGCAGGCCGCCGAACCAGCCGTTGCCGATGTGGTAGGGCAGCGACATGCCGGTGTAGCGGATGCGGGTCGGGAAGAGTTCGACCAGCAGGGCCGCGATCGGGCCGTAGACCATCGTGACGTAGAGAACCAGCACGAACAGGATGGCGATCGTGCCGATCCAGTTGACGCGTGCTGGATCGGCCGCCATGGCGAAGGTACCGCCGCCGGCGATGTTGTAGACCGCCATATCGGTGACGCCATTGGCTTCATCCGTCGTCAGGAGCTTGCCCGCTACCAGCTTGTCAGCCGGCATGGTTTCCTTGGTGCCGGCGCGGATCGCATCTGCGTTCAGCGCAAGCTCGGGATTGGCGGCTATGAAGGCGTCAAGCTTGGCATCCGGAACCTTGATGGCGCCGCGGTTGAGTGGGTAGCCGCCGTCATGAAGGGCGATGTTTGCACTCTTTTCGAAGGCTGCCGTCAGACCCTTTGCCTTGTCTCCGGCAGCCACGGCGTCGAAGCTGGTGATGGTCTCATCGCCGATCTTCACCGTTGCCGGTTGGCCCGCAGGGCCAGGAACAACGTCGTAAGGCACCGAGTTCTTGGTCAGGAAGGCTGTCGCCACGTCGCAGGAACTCGTGAACTTGGATGTGCCCGTCGGGTTGAACTGGAATTTGCAGTCAGCCGGATCGGCCGTCACCGTTGCGCGGACGGAGGCCTGGGCTTCCGCAAGTGCAGGGTTGGCGGTCCAGGTCATTGCCTTGAAGAGCGGGTTGTAAGTTACCGCCGCAATCAACAGGCCAGCCATGATGATCGGCTTGCGGCCGATCTTGTCGGAGAGCCCACCGAAGACAACGAAGAAGGGCGTGCCGAGGATGAGGGCAATGGCGACCATGATGTTTGCAGACTGCAGATCCACCTTGAGCACGTTCTGCAGGAAGAACAGGGCGTAGAACTGCCCGCCGTACCAGACAACTGCCTGGCCCATCGTGGCGCCGAGAAGCGCAATCAGAGCGATCTTGGCGTTCTTCCACTGGCCGAAGGCTTCGGTCAGCGGCGCCTTGGAACCCTTGCCTTCCGCCTTCATGCGCTGGAACGCGGGTGACTCGTTCATCTTCAATCGTATCCAGACGGAGACGCCGAGAAGGATGACCGAGACCAGGAACGGAATACGCCAGCCCCAGGCAGCGAAGGCGTCCTTGCCCATGATGAACTGGACTCCGACGATGACGATCAGCGACAGGAAAAGGCCGAGCGTTGCTGTGGTCTGAATCCAGGAGGTGAAGTAGCCGCGCCGCCCATTCGGCGCATGTTCGGCCACGTATGTCGCGGCACCGCCATATTCGCCACCAAGCGCCAGACCCTGCAGCAGGCGCAGGCCGATCAGGATGATCGGGGCGGCGATGCCGATGGTCGCTGCACCGGGCAGGACACCGACCAGGAAGGTCGAGAGGCCCATGATCAGGATCGTGACAAGGAAGGTGTATTTACGGCCGACGAGATCGCCGAGGCGACCGAAGACAAGCGCGCCGAACGGGCGCACCAGGAAGCCGGCAGCAAAGGCCAGCAACGTGAAGATGTTGCGGGTGGCTTCGGGATACTGGGTGAAATAGGTTGCGCCGATATAGGTGGCGAGCGAACCATAGAGATAGAAGTCGTACCATTCGAAAACGGTACCGAGCGACGAGGCGAAGATAACCTTCTTCTCCTCGCCCGTCATCGGACCGGCTTTCGCGCCGTCGACGCTTGCGACATTTGCCATTTTCTGTCCTCCGCAGAACGATGTGAAACGCGGCGCGCGACCATACTCTCCTCAAAGCATACCCCGGGTCGCGGTTCGCCTGACAAGAATGTGACAGAAAAACACCCCCTTAAAGAGAGCGGCTTTGGGATTATGACTTTAGTCTAATGCCTTTAGACGGGTTACGCGTGTGCACGCCGGCAATCGAAGGCGACACCTCCCGCGTGCTGTTTGCATAGAAAAAGCCGGATGGCAGGACCATCCGGCTTTATTGTTTCGTCTTGCGATTTCTCAGGCGGCTTCTGTCGTATGTGCCTTGCGGACTTCTTCGTCCGTCAGGATACCGCTGGCGCGCAGCAAGGCGGCGAAGCGGCCGTTGCTCTGGCTGAGCTCGTCGAAGCTGCCTTCTTCGACGACGCGGCCGTTGTCGAGGAAGAGAACCTTGTCCGCCTCGCGAACCGTCGACAGACGGTGAGCGATGATGAAGGTGGTGCGGTTCTGACGCAGATTGTCGATCGCAGCCTTCACGCGGTTTTCGGTCTCGACGTCGAGCGCGCTGGTCGCTTCGTCCAGTACCAGGATCGGCGCATCCTTGAGGATGGCACGGGCGATGGCCACGCGCTGGCGCTCACCGCCGGAGAGCTTGTTGCCGCGCTCGCCGACATGGGTGTCGTACTGGTCTTCGCGGGTCTCGATGAAGTCTGCCGCGGCGGCAGCTTCAGCTGCACGGCGCATGTCTTCATCCGAGGCATTCTCCCGGCCGAGGCGAATATTGTCGCTGATCGAACGGTTGAGCAGGCCGGCGTCCTGGAAGACGGTCGCGATATAGCGGCGCAGCGACTTGCGGGTGATCTTCGTCGTATCGTGGCCGTCGACGAGGATCTGGCCACTGTCGGGGTCGTAGACGCGCTGCAGCAGATTGATCATCGTGGTCTTGCCCGAGCCGGTCGGGCCGACGATCGCAACCGTCTGGCCAGCCTTGGCGGTAAAGGACACGTTGTGCAGGCCCTGTGCCGTGTTGCCGAAGCGGAACGACACGTTGCGGAACTCGACTTCACCCTTCACGTCGGTGATGTCGGCATTGCCGGCCGGCTCTTCACGTTCACGAACCGAGTCTTCGAGAGCGTAGAAGTCCTCGAGCTTGGAGCGTGCTTCGAAGATCTGCGAAGCGAACTGGCGCATCTGGTCGAGACGCGAGATCAAAAGGTTGGCAAAGCCGATGAAGGCAATGACGTCGCCGATGCGCAGCTCGCCGGACTGGACCATGAGCGTGCCGATGACGAGGATGACCATCATGGCGATCGTCGATGCCATGCGGTTCATCGCACCCGCCAGGGCCCACCAGTCGAGCACCGGATACTGAGCCTGCAGAAGGCGGTCGGCAAAGGACTTCAGCGCCTTGGTTTCTGCTTCGATACGGTTGTAGCTGTGCAGGACGGAGACGTTGCTGATGGAGTCGCTGACATGCGAGAAAACCGTATGATAGTGGTTCTCGACCGACGCCTGGCCATCCTTGGTGCGGCTCATGACGAGGCGACCGATCAGCCAGTAGGCAATGCCGAGAACGACGAGCACGCCGGACAGGCGCAGGTCCATCGAGATCGCGGTGGGGATCAGGATCATGATGGCAACGGCAGTTGCCAGGTGATTGCGCATGAACTCGAGCCACAGGCCGAACAGCGTTTCACAGGCGCGCAGCAGCGTATGCAGCGCGTTGGATGTGCCGCGCTGGTGATGCCACGACAGCGGCATGGAGATGATGCGGCCGAAGGCTTCGGTCAGCAATGTGGCGCGGCGGCCGTGAGCCAGCCGGTCCGCCTCACGAGCGACCAGAACGAATGCAATCGTATTGAAGACGGCGAAGGCAGCCCACATGAAGAGGATAGGCTTCACATCACCCTTGCCCGAGATCGCATCGATGATGCGACCGAACAGTACGGGCTCGGCGATGGTGATCGCGGCTAGAACGATGTTCGCGATAACGACCAGGGATACGCGGAGCTTGTAGGCGCCCAGATAGCGCAACGCTCTTGCATAGACCTTGAATAACGACACGGCGATACCTCTTGTGCATCTGCGAAATAGTAGATGATGCAATGCTACTAAAAGCTATCTGAACCGGCGATTAACGGCCGTTCAGGGATCGCTCGAAGGGCGAAAATCGAGGCCACTCGCCCGCGATTTCAGGAGGAAGCACCCAAAATTTTTCAGCGAAAGGCGAAATAATCGCAATTATCACTTGCGTTGCAGGTTCAGACTGGCACACCATAAAATATATTACCTAAGTACGTTTTCAGTTGCATCGGCGACCGTTGAGGTGCCGGCGGATTTCAATGCGGCGATCTGAGTGACAACGCCCAGTCTGACAGGGGCATATTTTGAATATTCATTCGTTAATTCAATTACTTGTTGTTCTGGAGGAATGTCGCAAGCCGGAGACCGTGCTGAGCGAGTTTTCCCACGTCGTCACTTCCTATGGTTTCCAGTATTATGGCCTTCTTCGATACACCAAGCAGACCGACGACCTCGCTAGCATGATGCTTGTCGGCCATTGGCCGGAGAAGTGGCCACAGGTCTACATCTCGAAGAAGTACGTGCTCATCGATCCAGCCGTGCGCTATCTCGCGCATGCACAAAGACCGTTTCGCTGGAGGGAGAGTTTGGCCGCTTTCCGAAAAGACCCTCATTATCGCCGAATGGATCAGATGGTGGCGGACGCTCATTCGCATGGCCTCAAGGACGGCTACACTTTTCCCATCCATGGACGTAGCGGCATTATTGGCAAAATGAGCGTCGGCGGTCGTTCCGTAGACTTGTCGCCGGTCGAAATATCTCTGTTGGACGCGGTTGCGCGTAAGCTGTTCTGGCGCCTTCTCGATCTTCGCGGAGAGTCGTCCCTGTTTGAAAGCCCTCTCGGGGTCGATACGCGCATGACGCGCCGGGAAATGGAAATATTGCAATATCTTGCAGAGGGGCTGACCTCTGTCGAGATCGGCAAGCGTCTCCAGATTTCCAATCATACGGTCGATTGGTACATGAACGGCTTGCAAGACAAGCTTAAAGCCAAGAACAGGCAACACGCAGTCGCGGTTGCCTTCCGCCATGGACTCATCATGTAGTTCCGGAGAAATTCGATTTGAGGGCCGTCGAGGAAATTGAACTTTCCGTGACAGCGCGCTAAGACTTCTCTTCGCGGGTGCAGCATTGCCCGTTTCGATGCCGTGAGGAGACTGCATTGCCCATTTCCAAGATACTTGTCGCCAACCGTTCCGAGATTGCCATCCGCGTGTTCCGCGCAGCCAACGAGCTCGGAATAAAAACGGTCGCAATATGGGCGGAAGAGGACAAGCTGGCGCTGCACCGCTTCAAGGCAGACGAAAGCTATCAGGTCGGCCGCGGCCCGCATCTTGCCCGCGATCTGGGACCGATCGAAAGCTATCTGTCGATCGATGAGGTCATCCGTGTCGCCAAGCTTTCCGGCGCCGATGCCATCCATCCCGGTTACGGCCTGTTGTCCGAGAGCCCCGAATTCGTCGACGCCTGCGACAAGGCCGGCATCATCTTCATCGGCCCGAAGGCCGATACGATGCGCCAGCTCGGCAACAAGGTGGCGGCCCGCAATCTCGCCATCTCGGTCGGCGTTCCTGTCGTTCCGGCCACCGATCCGCTGCCCGACGATATGGCGGAAGTTGCCCGCATGGCCGACGAGATCGGCTATCCCGTCATGCTCAAGGCCTCCTGGGGCGGCGGCGGCCGCGGCATGCGCGCCATTCGCGATCCGAAGGATCTCGCCCGCGAAGTCACCGAAGCCAAGCGCGAGGCGATGGCCGCCTTCGGCAAGGACGAGGTTTATCTCGAAAAGCTCGTCGAGCGCGCCCGGCACGTCGAAAGCCAGATTCTCGGCGACACCCACGGCAATGTCGTGCATCTCTTCGAGCGCGACTGCTCGATCCAGCGCCGCAACCAGAAGGTCGTCGAGCGCGCGCCAGCTCCCTATCTCAGTGAAGCGCAGCGCCAGGAGTTGGCCGCCTATTCGCTGAAGATCGCGGCGGCCACTGGCTATGTCGGCGCCGGCACCGTCGAATATCTGATGGACGCCGATACCGGAAAATTCTACTTCATCGAAGTCAATCCGCGCATCCAGGTCGAGCACACGGTCACAGAAGTCGTCACCGGCATCGATATCGTCAAGGCGCAGATCCATATCCTCGACGGCTTCGCGATCGGCACCCCGGAATCGGGCGTTCCCGCACAGGCCGATATCAAGCTCAACGGCCATGCCTTGCAGTGCCGCATCACCACCGAGGATCCGGAGCACAACTTCATCCCGGATTACGGTCGCATCACCGCCTATCGTTCGGCGTCCGGCTTCGGCATTCGTCTCGATGGTGGCACGTCCTATTCGGGCGCGATCATCACGCGCTACTACGATCCGCTCTTGGTCAAGGTCACGGCCTGGGCGCCGAGCCCTTCGGAAGCGATTTCGCGCATGGACCGCGCACTGCGCGAATTCCGCATCCGCGGCGTCGCCACCAACCTGACCTTCCTGGAAGCGATCATCACGCATCCGAAGTTCAAGGATAACAGCTACACCACCCGCTTCATCGACACGACGCCGGAACTCTTCCAGCAGGTCAAGCGTCAGGACCGCGCGACGAAGCTCCTGACTTATCTGGCCGACGTCACCGTCAACGGCCACCCAGAGGCCAAGGACAGACCGCGCCCGACGGCGGATGCCGCCGAGCCCGTCGTGCCCTACACCAACGGCACGACGATCAAGGACGGCACCAAGCAGCTGCTCGACACGCTGGGCCCGAAGAAGTTCGGCGAATGGATGCGCAACGAAAAGCGCGTGCTGATGACCGACACGACGATGCGCGACGGCCATCAGTCGCTGCTGGCGACCCGCATGCGCACCTACGACATCGCCCGCATCGCCGGCACCTATGCGCATGCGCTGCCGAACCTGCTTTCGCTGGAATGCTGGGGCGGCGCCACCTTCGACGTTTCCATGCGCTTCCTGACGGAAGATCCGTGGGAGCGCCTGTCGCAGGTCCGCGAGGCAGCGCCCAACCTGCTTCTCCAGATGCTGCTGCGCGGCGCCAACGGCGTCGGCTACAAGAACTATCCTGACAATGTCGTCAAATACTTCGTTCGCCAGGCAGCGGCCGGCGGTATCGATCTCTTCCGCGTCTTCGACTGCCTGAACTGGGTCGAGAACATGCGCGTGTCGATGGATGCGGTCGCCGAAGAAAACAAGCTCTGCGAAGCGGCGATCTGCTATACCGGTGACATCCTGAACTCGGCGCGCCCGAAGTATGACCTGAAGTACTATACGGATCTCGCTGTCCAGCTCGAAAAGGCCGGCGCGCATATCATCGCGCTGAAGGACATGGCGGGCCTGTTGAAGCCGGCCGCCGCCAAGGTGCTGTTCAAGGCGCTGCGCGAGGCGACCAGCCTGCCGATCCACTTCCACACGCATGACACCTCGGGCATTGCGGCCGCGACCGTTCTCGCAGCCGTCGACGCCGGCGTCGATGCCGTCGATGCGGCCATGGATGCGCTGTCGGGCAATACGTCCCAGCCGTGCCTCGGCTCGATCGTGGAAGCGCTGCGTGGTTCCGAGCGCGATCCGGGTCTCGATCCGGAATGGATCCGCCGCATCTCCTTTTACTGGGAAGCGGTGCGCCACCAGTACGCGGCCTTCGAAAGCGATCTCAAGGGACCGGCCTCGGAAGTCTACCTGCACGAAATGCCGGGTGGCCAGTTCACCAATCTCAAGGAACAGGCCCGCTCGCTCGGCCTCGAGACCCGCTGGCACCAGGTGGCACAGGCCTATGCCGACGCCAACCAGATGTTCGGCGATATCGTCAAGGTGACGCCGTCCTCCAAGGTGGTCGGCGACATGGCGCTGATGATGGTCTCCCAGGATCTGACGGTTGAGGATGTTGTTAATCCGGCCAAGGACGTGTCCTTCCCCGAATCCGTCGTCTCGATGCTGAAGGGCGATCTCGGTCAGCCGCCGTCTGGCTGGCCGGCAGCGCTGCAGAAGAAGGCGCTGAAGGGCGACGCCCCCTATACGGTGCGTCCGGGCTCGCTGCTCGAAGACGCCGATCTCGATGCGGAGCGCAAGACGATCGAAACCAAGCTGGAGCGCGAGGTCAACGACTTCGAGTTTGCCTCCTACCTGATGTATCCGAAGGTCTTCACCGACTTCGCGCTGGCATCCGACACCTATGGCCCGGTCTCGGTTCTGCCGACGCCTGCCTATTTCTACGGTCTTGGCGACGGCGAGGAGCTGTTTGCCGATATCGAGAAGGGCAAGACGCTCGTCATCGTCAACCAGGCGATGAGCGGCACCGACAGCCAGGGGATGGTCACGGTGTTCTTCGAGCTCAACGGCCAGCCGCGCCGCATCAAGGTTCCGGATCGCGCCCATGGTGCAACCGGCGCCGCCGCCCGCCGCAAGGCGGAGCCGGGCAATGCCGCCCATGTCGGCGCGCCGATGCCTGGCGTCATCTCCCGCGCCTTCGTCTCGGCCGGCCAGACGGTCAGCGCCGGCGACGTGTTGGTGTCGATCGAAGCCATGAAGATGGAAACGGCGATCCACGCCGAGAAGGACGGCACGATTGCCGAAGTTCTCGTCAAGGCCGGCGACCAGATCGACGCCAAGGATCTGCTCGTCACCTACGCAGGCTGATTGATCATTTGATATTGGAGGGGCGGCTGAGAGGCCGCCCTTTTTCCGTTTGTGTCTTTAATTGGAGAAAGAGTGGATATGAGTAAGCTAAAGATTGCCGTTATCGTTGGAAGCACGCGCATCGGTCGTTTCGCCGATCATCCCGCAAAGTGGATTGCCGAGATTGCTGCGAGCCGTCCTGAGCTTGAGGTCGAAGTCCTCGATCTGCTGGACTACCCGATGTCTTTTCTCGGTGAGGCAAGCGCCACCGAAGCTGAAAACGAAACAGCCGAACGCTGGAAGAAGAAGCTGCGCGAGTTCGACGGCTATGTCTTCACCGCTGCCGAGTACAATCATGCTCCGACCGCCGTTCTCAAGAACGCGATCGATCTGGGCGAGTTCATCCACAAGCCGGTTGCCTTCGTCGGTTACGGCGGTGTTGGCGGCGCCCGCGCGGTCGAGCAGTTGCGGCTGATCTTCGTGGAAATGAGCGCTGTGTCGGTGAAGACCGGCATTCATATCTCGTTCCCGGAATATCTTTCCATCCTCAAGGATGGCAAGGCCCTCAACGACTATGCCCACCTCGTCGAAGCCGCAAAGAACCAGCTCGATCAATTGATCTGGTGGGGCAGTGCCCTGAAGGCCGCGCGTTCGGCGTAAACCGAAGACTACCGCCGCCCACCCTTATATGTCGTAGGTGTGGGCGGCGTTGATCGTCGAGATGAAGCGCTTGGTCCGCTCGCGCTCCGGCGCGGTAAAGATGCTCCTAGCGCTGCCGGTCTCGACCACACTTCCTGCCTCGAGGAAGACGACATCATTGGCGATCTTCGAGGCGAGTCTCAGGTCGTGGGTTGCCATCACCATGGTCGTTCCCTCGCCGGCCAGACGGCCAAGCACATCCACGACTTCGGCGGAGAGTTCAGGATCGAGCGCCGATGTCGGCTCGTCGCAAAGCAGCACGCGCGGTGATGGAGCAAGGGCGCGGGCGATTGCCACGCGCTGTTGCTGCCCTCCGGAAAGCGTTGACGGCCAGGCATCAGCCTTGTGAGCCATGCCGACCTTGGTCAGCAGTTCCATCGCGCGGTCGTGAGCCTTCTGCTTCGGCCACTTCAGCACCGTAACGAGGCTCTCCATGACGTTCTCAATGGCGGTCTGGTGCGGAAACAGCTGAAAGTTCTGAAACACCATCCCGGTCTGTCGGCGGATCTTCTGGATTGCCTGCCAGCTCGTCTTTTGACCCGGCTTGAAGGTCAGCCTTTCTTCGCCAAGCTGGATCGTGCCGGCGGTCGGGATTTCAAGCAGGTTGATGCAACGCAACAGCGTGCTCTTGCCGCCACCCGATGGACCGACGAGGGCGGTGACGCTGCCTTCCGGAATACGGATGCTGATATCCTTCAGGATGACGGCGTCGCCGAAACGCTTTTCGATGTGGGATAGCTCGATCATGCGTTGGCCTCCAACATGCCGCCATAGCGGGCGAAGCGGCGCTCCAGCCGCACCTGCAGGGCCGATAGGACCGAGCTCAGAGCCAGATAGATCAGAGCAGCCTCGATATAGAGAATGAGAGGCTCGTAGGTTGTCGCGACGATCCGCTGCGCGGCCTGAAACAGCTCCGGCACGGTGATCGCGGCGGCAAGCGACGTGTCCTTGACCAGCGAAATGAAGGTATTAGACAGCGGCGGCACAGCGACGCGCCCCGCCTGAGGCAGGATGGTGCGGCTCATCGCCTGGCGCCAGCTCATGCCGATCGAATAGGCGGCTTCCCACTGACCCTTGGGCACCGAGGAGATGACGGCACGTATGATCTCGGAGCTGTAGGCGCCGATGTTGAGCGTAAAGCCGATGAGGGCGGCGGGGAAAGCATCAAGCAGGATGCCGATGCTGGGCAAGCCGTAGAAAATGACGAAGAGCTGGACCAGAAGCGGCGTGCCGCGAATGACCCAGACGTAAAAACGCGCGATTGCCACGATGGGCGCCGCACCGAACAGGCGCGATATGGCTGTGATCAGGCCCAGAATGAGACCGAAGGTGAATGACAGCAATGTCAGCGGAATGGTGAAGATCAACCCGGCCCACAGAAGGGGCACAAGCGAATCCGCCATCAATTGAAGCCAGTGCGGCACGGGCGCGTTCCTCAAAGAAAGAGGCGTCCAGCGAGATTTCGCTGAACGCTTTCAAAGGCACATATAGAGGATGTAGAGGCGGCGGGAAACTCCGCCAATGACGCGTTACTTCGAGACGTCCTGGCCGAAGTACTTGTCGGAGATCTTCTTGTAGGTACCGTCAGCCTTGATCTCGGTCAGCGCCTTGTTGATCGCCTCGAGAAGTTCCGGCTCGCCCTTGCGGATGATAATGCCGGAGTAATCAGCGTTTTCTTCCTGGGCAACGATCTTTACCGGCGCGTCCGGCTTGTGCTTCTTGAAGTCGAGGAAGGAGAGGCTGTCGTTGATGGTGGCATCGGCGCGCTTCGTCAGCACCAGCTGGATCGACTGATCAAAGCCATCCGTACCGACAAGTTCAGCGCCGGACTTTTCCGCCAGCTTGCCGAAGTTGCTGGTCAGCGACTGCGCCGACTTCTTGCCCTTGAGGTCGGCGAAGGTCTTGATGCTGTCGTCGCCTTCGCGAACGATGAGCACAGCCTTCGATGCGATGTAGGGCTCGGAGAAGTCGTACTTCTGCTTTCGCGCGTCGGTGATGCCGACCTGATTGATCACGGTATCGTAGCGTTTTGCGTCGATGCCGGCGATCAGGCCATCCCACTTGCCTTCCACGAATTCGGCCTTGACCCCGAGTTTGGCGGCAACGGCTTCACCAATCTCGACGTCGAAGCCGACCAGCTTGCCGCTGTCGTCATGATAGGTGAATGGCGCATAGGTCCCTTCGGTGCCGATCTTCAGAACGCCTGCGGACTTGATGGCGGAGAGGTTTTCGCCAGCGAGCGCCGGCATCAGGACTGCGGCCTGGATCAATGCGGCGGTGGCGAGGGTCTTCAGGAGGTTCATTTTTCTATCCAATTCACCAGGTGTGTCGATGGGTGGAAAATCGCAGAAAAGCGCATGCCGGGATGCGTAGAAAACTGCAGAAAAAATCGGCAGTTGCGAATATTTTTCTCATTTATCACGAATCTGGCGTGCCGTGTTTCACATTGTGAAGTAAGCGATGATCGCGCCCACTTGTTTGCGTGTTCGTATCGGTTTATGCGTGTTTTTACCGATTTACCCTTGATGTGACGAAAACCGGCATGAACATGAACGAACTTCTTCTGCAGGAGCGGCAAAGCGCGATCTCGCGCAAGCTGCAAACCCACGGTCGGGTCTTGGCGGCCGAGCTTGCGGCGGAGTTCGGCGTTTCTGAAGATACCGTTCGTCGCGATCTGCGCGAAATGGCAGCCGCGGGTCTGTGCGAGCGTGTCTATGGCGGTGCTCTTCCGATCTCGCCCGCGGGCGGCAGTCTCAATCATCGAGCCGGCATCGCGCGGGATCGCAAGCAGTCCCTGGCCGCCGCCGCCGTATCGCAAATCGTGCCTGGATCGACGGTGTTTTTCGATGCGGGGAGCACGAACCTTGCCATTGCGACCGCGTTGCCCATCGATATGACACTGACAGCCGTAACGAATGCACCGGCAATTGCGGCAGCGCTGATCGAGAAGGCGGCCGTCCAAGTGATCCTGATCGGCGGTCTTATTGATTGGCAGGTTGGCGGTGCGATCGGCGCGAAAGCAATGCGCGATATGGAGTCCCTGTCGCCGGATCTTTGCATTCTCGGTGCTTGCGGCATTGATCTCGCCGCCGGCGTGACCGTCTTCGGATTCGAGGATGCCGAGTTCAAGCGCTTCGCCGCATCGCGTAGCAGACACGTTCTTGTTGCCGCAACGTCCGACAAATTCGGCACGACTGCGCCTCATGGTGTGGTTGCGGCGTCGCAATGCCAATGCCTCGTGGTCGAGCGCGATACCGATGGGGCCATGCTGGCGCAGTATCGTGATCTTGGCTGCAAGACGATCGTCGCCGACCCGGCGGCATAAACATCATTCAATCCGGCGCATGTGGGAGTGCAGCGCCAAGGCATATTGGGAAGAGACATGGATAATCATGTGAAGACAACACCGGTCGCCAAGAGCGGCTTCCTAACCAAGAACAGGGTGGCTGTGTCGCTGCTCTTTCTGATGAACGGCTTCATGGTCGGTTGCTGGGCGCCGAAAATTCCTGAATTCGCAGAGCGGCTGCAACTGAGCAAGTTTCAGCTGGGCTTGATGATTCTGGTCTTCGGTGTCGGATCTCTGACGCTTATGCCGATTGCAGGGACGCAGATCGCTCGCTTCGGGTCGCGACGTGTTGTTCAGGTCGCGGCGCTCGGCCTGTTGCCGAGCCTCCTGACGCTGACGCTGTCGCCAAACATCCCAACGGCGGTGATCTCGATCTTCCTCTTCGGTGGCTTCATGGGCGCGATGGACGTGGCGATGAACGCGAACGCCGTTGCCGTCGAGCAATCCATGCGGCGAGCGATCATGTCCTCATGCCATGCCTTCTGGAGTCTGGGCGGACTGATCGGCGCGGGCCTCGGTGGCTTGCTGATTGCCAAGGCCGGTGTCCTCGTGCATGCGCAGTTCGCCACCCTACTTGCCGCGATCGTCATCGGCATCGCGTGGCGCATCATTCTTGTCGACCAGCCTCATCCCGACACGAAAAAGGAAAAGACGCGGCTGCCGATGGTGCCGTTGCCATGGCTTCTCGGTCTCATGGCATTGTTTTCCATGATTCCCGAAGGCGCGGTGCTGGATTGGGGTGCGCTTTACCTGCGCCAGGAGCTCGGTGCATCCGTTGCTCTCTCCGGCTTCGGCTTCGCGGCGTTCTCGCTGACCATGGCAACGATGCGTTTCGGCGGCGATCTCGTTCGCGATCGGTTGGGCGGGGTCAAGACATTGCGGATCTGCACCTTGTTTGCGATATCCGGCATGCTGCTTGCAGCCTTCGCGCCAAATGCGGAAATTGCCATCATCGGCTTTGCGCTGTGCGGTATCGGCATTTCGAACATGGTGCCGATCGCGTTCTCCGCTGCGGGCAACATTCCGCACCTGAAGGCGGGTATAGGTCTCTCCGTCGTTACCACAATGGGCTATTCCGGCATGCTGGTGGCACCGTCGGCTATCGGCTTTGTCGCTGAGCACATTGGCTTCAGCGTGGTGTTCATGGTGCTGCCGATGCTTCTGATCATCGTGCTGCTGCTCTCCAATCTGGCGCGCTATGCAGATGGCATTTCCGGTGGCGGCCACTAGCGCCGCTGCCAAACAAAGTGAAGGGCTGGGCGGTTGACAAGCGGGCAGGCATGATCCACCTGAAAGGCACGAAATAAGCGTTCAAGAGCTCTTCATGTCTTCTGCCACCGATTTTGATCCCAAACCGCGCCGCGCGTCCGTGGCCGTCGATGTCGGCGGTGTCATCGTGGGTGGTGGTGCGCCGGTCGTCGTCCAGTCCATGACCAACACCGACACGGCTGATATCGACGCGACGGTCGCCCAGGTGGCTGCGCTGTTCAAGGCCGGGTCGGAACTCGTCCGTATCACGGTCGATCGCGATGAAAGTGCGGCTGCGGTGCCGAGGATTCGTGATCGGCTGTTGCGCCTCGGCATGGATGTGCCGTTGGTCGGCGACTTCCACTATATCGGCCACAAGTTGCTTGCCGATCATCCTGATTGCGCCGAAGCGCTGGCGAAGTATCGTATCAATCCGGGGAATGTCGGTTTCAAGGACAAGAAGGACAAGCAGTTCGGCGACATCATCGAGATGGCAATCCGCTACGACAAGCCGGTGCGCATCGGAGTGAACTGGGGTTCGCTCGATCAGGAGTTGCTTACCGCGCTGATGGATCAGAATTCGGCAGCCGGCTCACCATTGTCCGCGCGTCAGGTCACGCGCGAAGCGATTGTCCAGTCGGCCCTGATTTCGGCTATGCTGGCGGAAGAGATCGGCCTGCCGCGCAATCGCATTATTCTCTCGGCCAAGGTCAGCCAGGTACAGGACCTCATCGCCGTCTATTCCATGCTGTCCGAACGTTCGGACCACGCCCTGCATCTCGGCCTGACCGAGGCGGGCATGGGAACCAAGGGCATCGTCGCCTCGTCTGCTGCCATGGGATATGTCCTGCAGCACGGCATTGGTGACACGATCCGTGTGTCGCTGACACCGGAGCCAAATGGCGACCGCACGCGCGAAGTGCAGGTGGCACAGGAAATCCTGCAGGTCATGGGCTTCCGCCAATTCATTCCCGTCGTGGCTGCTTGTCCCGGCTGCGGCCGCACGACCTCCACGGTCTTCCAGGAATTGGCGCAGAATATCCAGAACGACCTGCGCAAGAACATGCCGGTCTGGCGCGACAAGTATCCAGGCGTCGAAGCGCTCAACGTTGCGGTCATGGGCTGCATCGTAAACGGCCCCGGCGAGAGCAAGCATGCCGATATCGGCATTTCGCTGCCCGGTACGGGCGAGAGCCCGGCGGCTCCCGTGTACATCGATGGCCAGAAGGCGATGACGCTGCGCGGCCCCAATATCGCCGGCGATTTTGAAGCGCTGGTTGCCGATTACATCGAAAAGCGGTTTGGCCGGAACAGGACGGCGGCGGAGTAATCCGCGCCGCCCTCGACCTCAGATGCGGCTTGTCAGGAGCTTCAGGCCCGCAAAGCAATAGAAGGCGGCCATGGCGCCTTCTATCCAGCGGCGAATGCTCCTGTAAACCTTGAGGGCGTGCGGCGTCGAAAACAGCAGCGCATAGCCCATGAAGACTGTGAAGCCCGTTGCCATACAGACGCCGATAATCAGCGCGGCGACGGATGGCGGAGCGCCCTGCGGCATGCCGAGCGCGATGATCGCCAGCCACGCGAATATCGCTTTCGGATTGGTCACGTGAATGCCGTAGCCACGCAGCAGCAGTGCGCGCGTCGACAGGGTCGTCTTCTGTTCGATGGCCTGAGGCAGGTCGCCGTTGGACCGCACAGCCTTGAAGGTCTTGTAGGCAAGATAAAGCAGATAGATGCCGCCGAAGACCTTGAGGATCTCCAATGCGATCGCGTAGGTCTGCAGGATCGTTGCCAGGCCGAGAGCGGCTGCGCATGCCCAGGTAAATGAGCCGGCGAAGATACCCACCGAGATGGTCATGCCCGCCCTTCGGCCATGCGTCATCGATGTCGATACGATTGCCATGATCGCGGGGCCCGGGCTGATGACGGCGATCAGATAGGCGATGTAGGCGGGAACGATCTGCGGCAGGTAGCTGAGGGTGTCGTGCATTGTCGTCTCTTCTTCCGTCGGCAAAGATGAACGCACGACGTCGAAATTCAGCTTATGCTCGGGTTTGTCCGCTTGCTGCTTGAATATTGTCGCGGTGACGCTTTTTAGCTGCTGCGCTCGGCAATGAACCGCGCAGCATCCTTAAGCACGGTGGCTCGTTCACCAAACGGGGCCAAGAGGGTTTCAGCCTGGTGCACGTGCTCCGCGAGCGCTTTCTCGGCCCAGCTCATGCCATGAAGACCGACCAGCGTTCCCTTGCCGCGAGCGGCGTCCTTGCCCGTTGCCTTGCCCATTGTGGCCGCGTCGGCGGTCAGGTCGAGCATGTCGTCGGCGAGCTGGAAGGCCAGGCCGATCCTCTCGCCGAAGTGACGCAACCTCGTCCGATCCTCGGCAGACGCGCCGGCTACAATCGCTCCGGCTTCGCAAGCAAAGCGGATCAGGGCTCCGGTTTTCATCGCCTGCAGTGTGACGATGCCTTGTTCGTCAGGGGTCTGCTTCTCCGCAGCGAGGTCCAAGGCCTGTCCGCCTGCCATTCCGCCGATACCAGCCGCCCGTGCCAGCGCTAGGATGAGGGCGATCTTGCTCACCTCGGGCAGCGCGGTTTCGGCGGATGCAATGATATCGAAGGCATAGGTCAGCAGACTATCCCCGGCAAGAATTGCCGTTGCCTCATCAAAGGCGATGTGGGTCGTCGGCTTGCCGCGGCGCAGCTTGTCGTCATCCATGGCCGGCAGGTCGTCGTGGACCAGCGAATAGCAATGTACGCATTCGAGAGCCGCGCCAACTCTCAGGGCGGCCTGACGGTTGCCGTTGAGCATTGCAGCCGTTTCGACGACAAGGAACGGTCGCAGGCGCTTGCCGCCGTTCAGAGCGGCGTAGTGCATCGCTGCGCGCAGCCGTTCCGGGCGTGCGATTTCGTCATCCACTACGTCTGTCGAGAGCAATGCATCGAGAAGGGCCTCGATTTCACGAGCGCCTCCGGCCAGACGATCTTCGAATGTTTTGAAATGTGCGTCCATGGGGCGCTCTTTGGCATGAGCGACCTTTGGCTTGCAACGGAATTGTCGATGGAGCGGCCAAGATTCCCTTTGTCGCTGGTCATGCCCGTTCGCAGGCGATATGGAGAAGGAGGGAACAAACTGGGTCGGGGAATTGGACGTAACACCTGAGAGAGAGGAAAGCATGGCTGTGCCCTTTCATAGGCACGTGATGCTTTGGCTGACGGATCGCCCGATCATGATGCGCGTCATTCTGGCGATTCTTGCACTTCTCATTCTGCCGTATGTGCTGATCTTCCTCTATGTCATCCCCTTTATTCATCCGGTCTCGACGCTGATGCTGCGTGATCTCCTGCTCCTGCGTGGATACGACAGGCAGTGGGTATCCATCGACAAGATTTCTCCTGTCCTGGTGCAGTCCGTGATGATGTCGGAAGACGGACAGTACTGTTTTCATGGTGGCGTTGACTGGGGCGAGATGCGGATGCTTCTCACGGATACGCTCGGAGGCAAGTCCACGCGCGGCGGCAGCACGATCCCCATGCAGACCGCAAAGAACCTGTTCTTGTGGAACAGCCGTTCCTTCGTGCGCAAGGCCATGGAATTGCCGCTGGCTGTTGCTTCCGACTTCGTCTGGTCGAAACGCCGGCTGATGGAAATCTACCTGAACATCGCCGAATGGGGTCCCGGCATCTACGGGATCGAAGCTGCGGCGCGCTATCATTTCAAGGTGCCGGCCTCGAAGCTCACAAGCCGACAGGCGGCGCTGCTGGCGGTTTCTCTGCCTAACCCGATCGATCGCAATGCCGGCAAGCCGGGCAGGGGGCTCCGCAGGCTGGCTGCCGTGATCGAAAGACGGGCACGCAATTCCGGCGAATACATCAGATGCATTTATGATTGACATCAAAACATGTCGTTGGCGGTGAGTGGCGGGATCGGGCATTCGTTCTGCCGATAGCGCCTGGGCGTCCGGTAAGCCGGATCCGGCGTACATGTGGTAGAATGCGGCCGCTGGCTTCCCATTGGGATCACGCTTGCCGCCAGCAAAACGGAGAGGGTCGTTGGACAAGCTCACGCTCTATATCGGCAACAAGAATTACTCCTCGTGGTCCCTGCGCCCATGGATCGCCATGACGGCGGCGGGCATTCCGTTTCAGGAGATTGTGGTTCCTTTTGATTTCGCGGCGGGCAACGCGCATTTCAGGCAGTTTTCGCCTACCGGCCAGGTGCCGGTCCTGCATCATGGAAGCCTTCGTGTCTGGCAGTCGTTGGCGATCATCGAATATGTCGCCGAGCTCTTTCCCGAGGCAGGACTCTGGCCGAAGGAACGGGACAAGCGCGCCGTCGCAAGAGCAGTCTCCATGGAGATGCTGGCCGGTTTCGGCGCTCTTCGCAACGCTTGCCCGATGAACATCCGGCGCCCAAAGGGCAAGATAGCCCTTGCCGATGGCGTCATGGGCGATGTCGCCCGGATCGAGACGATTTGGCGAGACCTGCGGGCGCATTCCGGCGGACCGTTTCTGTTCGGCTCCTTCTCCGCTGCCGATGCGATGTTCGCGCCGGTCGTCAACCGCTTCGACACGTACGAGCTGGTGACTGCCGGCGATACGCTGAGCTACATCTCCGCTGTCAAGGCGCATCCTGCCTGGAAAGCGTGGGAAGATGCCGCGGGCGCAGAACCGTGGATCGTGCCGGAGGATGAGGTTTGACCGCGGAATCGCCCGATTCTCAAAAAATAACTGTGGGGACTGGTCAAGCCCCTTCAAGGCATGTATAAGCGCGCAAAATTTCCGAAATCGCGATACGTCGTTTCGGCCGCCAGTCTGGCCGTTGGATATGTTCGCCCGTGAAGTGGAGTAAGAGAAATGGCTGTACCGAAGAGAAAAACGAGCCCGTCCAAGCGCGGTATGCGCCGCTCTGCTGACGCGCTGAAGGCTCCGACCTATGTTGAAGACAAGAACTCCGGCGAACTGCGCCGCCCGCACCATATCGATCTGAAGACCGGTATGTATCGCGGCCGTCAGGTTCTTACGCCGAAGGAAAGCGCATAATATTTTATGCGTTCTGCCTCAGCAGGCTTCAAGAGGTCGGCCCAGTGCCGGCCTTTTTGCTTTTCAGCGACAATATATTCTTTGCTATCTTGAAGTGATGTGGCGGTTTGCGGCACTATTCTTCATCGAGGGAGAATATGCCGTATGCTCAAAGCTGTTCCGCTGATGATTATTCCTTTCATTCTCTATAATCTGGCGATGTTTGGATTGATGGGCAGTGGCGGTCTTCCGTCGTTGCAGAACGATGTGATCGTCCTTTCGATGATTTCAGGCGCGATGTGGAGCATGTCGCTCGGCGATCTTTTCATCGTCATCGCGCTCGCCGTGCTGTTCTTCGAGATATTGAAGGCGACCCGCAATGCCGGCGGCAACCTGGCAAATCATATGCTGTCGATGCTGGTGTTCATCGCTTTCCTGGTCGAGTTCCTACTCGTTCAGGATGCCGCGACACAGGTCTTTTTCATCTTGCTGACAATTGCGCTGATCAATGTCATCGGCGGCTTTGCCGTATCGATCCGCAGTGCCGGGCGCGACGTTTCAATCGGGCTTTAGAAAACCCGCTCGGTGCATGCCTTCTGATTTATGTCAGAAGTCATGCGAAACCGGCGATCGTTGCGTTTGACTTAGAGGCTGTCGAGCTTGCTTTGAAGCGCGCGCAGCTGCTCTTTCAGTTCATCGATGTCTTTTGCTTCGGCCTTGCGGCTTTCCTTGGCCGGCGGCGTCATGAATGGCGAAAACATCTGCATCGCCTGCTGGAACATCTCAGTGTTTCGGCGAACCTGGTCCTCGACCATCTGTATCGGCAGTTGCAGGTTCTTGCTGAGCGGCGTTTCGCCGAAGGCACGGGTCACCTGCTCGCGCATCTGCGTCTGCTGTTCGGTGAACGCGCGCATCGAATGTTCGAGAAAGCTCGGAACGACCATCTGCATCTGGTCGCCGTAATAGGTGATCAGCTGGCGCAGAAATGAAATCGGCAGCAGCGTGTTTCCTGTCTTGGATTCCTGTTCGAAAATAATCTGCGTCAATACGGAGTGCGTGATGTCATCGCCGCTCTTGGCGTCCTGGACCGTAAAATCCTCCCCCTTCTTGACCATCTCCGCCAGGTCTTCCAGCGTCACGTATGTGCTGGTGCCCGTGTTATATAGGCGGCGATTAGCATATTTCTTGATTACGATCTGACCCTCAGTCTTCGCCATATTACTCTCCCGAAGCCCGTCTGTTTGTTATGGAAGCTCCTCCACTTGGAAGTGTAGACGCAAAAGAAGGCCGGTGACAATCTCTTTGTGCGATGCGGCAAGCCCTTTTGCGACAGGCATAATTTGGCGGAATGTAAGCGACTCCAAAAATAGCAGATAGATTATTGTCGTTTGACTTGGCATCGAAGCTTTGTCAGTTTCACTCATATGCGTGAGGCGCAAAGAGGAGACCGACATGTCCAATTCTTCCATCGTCATCGCCAGCGCCGGCCGTACCGCGGTTGGCTCATTCAACGGTGCATTTGCAACCGTTCCCGCTCATGAACTGGGCGCAGCGGTCGTCAAAGGTGTACTGGAACGCGCGAACGTCGATGCGTCGGAAGTCGACGAGGTCATCCTCGGTCAGGTTCTGCCAGCGGGCGAGGGCCAAAATCCGGCTCGACAGGCTGCCATGAAGGCCGGTGTTCCCAAGGAAGCTACCGCCTGGGGCGTCAATCAGCTCTGCGGCTCGGGCCTGCGCGCGGTGGCGCTCGGCATGCAGCAGATCGCGCTCGGCGATGCAAAGATCATTGTCGCGGGCGGACAGGAATCCATGTCGATGGCTCCACATGCGGCGCATCTGCGCGGCGGCGTCAAGATGGGCGATATGAAGATGATCGACACGATGATCAAGGACGGGCTCACGGACGCTTTCTACGGCTACCACATGGGCGTCACGGCGGAGAATATCGCCCGCCAATGGCAACTGTCGCGCGAAGAGCAGGACCAGTTTGCCGTCGCTTCGCAGAACAAGGCGGAGGCGGCGCAGAAGGCCGGCCGGTTCAACGACGAGATCATTCCCTATATCATCCAGGGTCGGAAGGGCGACGTCACGGTCAATGCCGACGAGTATATTCGCCATGGTGCCACGCTCGATGCCATGACGAAGCTCCGTCCCGCCTTCGACAAGGAAGGCACGGTGACCGCGGCCAATGCGTCTGGTCTCAATGACGGCGCCGCAGCGGCCGTGCTGATGACCGAAGCGGAAGCAGCGCGGCGCGGTATCCAGCCGCTCGCGCGTATCGTCTCCTGGGCGACAGCGGGCGTTGATCCGCAGGTGATGGGCACGGGTCCGATTCCAGCCTCGCGGAAGGCTCTGGAGAAAGCAGGATGGTCGGTCGGCGATCTCGATCTGGTCGAGGCGAACGAGGCGTTCGCTGCTCAGGCCTGCGCCGTCAACAAGGATCTTGGTTGGAACACTGACATCGTCAATGTCAACGGCGGCGCAATCGCGATCGGACATCCGATCGGTGCGTCGGGCGCACGCGTCCTCAATACGCTTCTGTTCGAAATGAAGCGCCGCGGCGCCAAGAAGGGGTTGGCTACCCTCTGCATCGGCGGCGGCATGGGCGTTGCGATGTGCTTCGAGGCACTTTGAATAACATGTGAGTGCATTGTGATCGGAACCGCGCAGCATAGCGCGGTCTTACAGGGGAGCGGAACATGAGCAGAGTGGCTGTCGTCACTGGGGGTACCCGCGGCATTGGCGCGGCGATTTCCGTGGCTTTGAAAAATGCCGGTTACACAGTTGCCGCCAACTACGCGGGCAACGACGAGAAAGCCAAGGCTTTCCATGACGCCACCGGCGTCCCGGTTTTCAAGTGGGATGTGTCCGACTACGCCGCTTGCGGCGAGGGGATTGCCAAGATCGAAGCCGAGCTTGGGCCAGTCGAGGTGCTGGTCAACAATGCCGGCATCACCCGGGATGCCATGTTCCACAAGATGACTCCCCAGCAATGGCACGAGGTCGTCAATACGAACCTGACCGGCCTGTTCAACATGACGCATCAGGTATGGGTCGGTATGCGCGAGCGCAGTTTCGGGCGTATCGTCAACATATCGTCGATCAATGGCCAGAAAGGCCAGATGGGACAGGCGAACTACTCCGCCGCCAAGGCAGGTGACCTCGGATTTACCAAGGCCCTTGCCCAGGAAGGGGCCGCGAAGAACATCACGGTGAACGCGATTTGCCCCGGCTACATCGGCACCGAGATGGTTCTGGCCGTTCCCGAAAAGGTCCTCAACGAAAGGATCATCCCGCAAATTCCCGTGGGACGTCTCGGTGAACCTGAAGAGGTTGCGCGGTGCGTGGTTTTCCTCGCGTCGGATGATGCAGGGTTCATCACCGGGTCGACGCTGACCGCCAACGGCGGGCAGCTTTTCGTCTAGGCTCCGGGCTTTCGGAACCGGAGCATCGGTTTGAGAAACGCTCTCGCTGCTTCTCGCGATGGTGTATCTTATGCGCTTGCAATAATGAGGCGCAGCGAGCCCTCGAAGAAGGGCTGGGTGCGCAAGTGCCCATGTTGCTTGTCCCAGGTGCCGTCGTTCAGGTCGCGGCTGAGCTCAGCGACGAAACGCTCGGCGATCGACCCATCGACAAAACTCCAGGCGGAATTCGCCAGGCGAGCGCCTGGATCGAGGAGCCGTTCGGGACGGCCATAGTACCCTTCGCCAAAGCCATCGGTGCACTGTAGCGGGATTGGCACCTTTTTGACTTCGACCGTGCCGCCCAGCAGGTCGGCGATCGATGCCATCGAAGGATAGCGGCTCGCCTCGACCGCGATCATCTCTGGCGCATAGATCTGTAGCCAGCAGCGATAAAGCTCATCGGGATCGCAGCTCAAGATGACGACGGGCCCACGCGTGACCCGGCGCATTTCGGCAAGCCCTGCTGCCAAATCCGACCACTGATGCACGGTGAATGTTGCCATGCTGGCGTCGAAACTGTTGTCGGCGAATGGAAGCTTTTCCGCGGTCGCATCGATTGCAATGGGAAGATGGGCCGGCCTTTGCGCGCGCATGGACGCCGAGGGTTCGACCGCCGTGACGGTCCGGTCGATCGGTTCATAGGATCCGGCGCCGGCACCGACGTTTAGAACGGTGTCGGCGTCACCCAGTGCATTTCTGATGAAATCGGCGATATGCGGGTCGGGCTGGCGATAGTTTGTGTAGTTGGAGCCGATGACGCCGTAGTTCGCATCGCCGGCGCTTCCGTCCTTGTGCCTCATGTTCATATGAAGTCCTTTGCTTGCTGGTTGACCGATCCGGCAAAGCTCCGCCATCCCTCGAAATCGCATTGATTCCGAAAATGATTGTGCGCCTGGCGCCGATGCTTTGCTCTGTTGGCGGTAGAAAACATCATGCAGCGCAAAGAGAAAACCGATATGATCGAACAGACAATGTTCGGAAAACTCACATGGCCAGGCGAATTCCCTCACTCAACGCGTTGCGAGCCTTCGAGGCCGCAGGTCGACACGGGCGCATGACGCTGGCAGCTGAGGAGCTGAACGTGACCCATAGTGCGGTCAGCCGGCAGATCCAGCATCTGGAGGACGTGCTCGGTGCCCCGCTGTTCGAGGGGCCGAAGAACAGGCTGCGACTGACAGATGCGGGAAGGACGCTTCTCACTGGTCTGGTGGCAGCTTTCGACCAGATCGATCTGTCGGTGCGGGCCGTGGCCGATACCGAAGATGGGCCGCTTGATGTCTCCTGCCCGGGCACTTTCACCATGCGTTGGCTTATACCGAGGCTCTATCGTTTCCAGGCGGAGTATCCGAATATTGATGTCCGTCTGACTGCATCGTCACGGCCGGTCGATTTTTCGCGAGACGGGTTCGATGTTGCGATCCGCGTTGGCGCAGCCCCTTGGCCAGAGGGGGCCGAGGTGATCGGGCTATTCCCGGAGCAGACCGGACCGGTCCTTTCTCCTCTGCTGGGAGATGTCGTCTCCAGTCGCTTCGGCGGGATGCCGCTTCTTCATACGCGAACACGTCTGCGTGCCTGGGACGATTGGCTCGCTCGGTCGGGCATTGCCGTCGATGGCGGTGCACGCGTGGAGTACGAGCATTTCTATTTCATGCTGGAAGCAGCGGGTGCAGGGCTTGGCGTCTGTGTTGCGCCATGGCCCTATGTTACCGACGACATCCGGAACGGGAGATTGGTGGCGCCGCTCGGCTTCATCGAAAGCGGTCACGAGTATGTCGCTTTGCGGCGCGCGCGGCGCAATAGGAAGTCGACTCTGTTCTGTGACTGGTTGCGCCAGGAAGCTAATGCCTTTTCGGCCTCTCACCCCGCGAAGACTGCAAAGGGGGCGGGCACCCGACCATCTCAAGCGCAATAGCAAACTAGACTCTGCGCGATATCGGCCTGAAAATAGCAGGTTACCGGATGGATGCCGTGTGATTTTCGTCGCGGCTGTCGGCCTGATGCGAGTAGCCGCTGGACGGCGTGCGAACCTCATACGGATGCAGGGAGGCTGCGTAAGCTGCGAGCGCGATCGTCAGGAATGCCGCCGCGCCAATTATTCTCGTCATTGTTGCCTCCCCTGTGCTGGTGACCGCATTCGTCGTTCAGGTCGGTGTCGATATTTGGGCCGATTTGAGGAAAGATTGAGTTGTTACGTCCTCTGTGGATGACGTCTCGTTTTTGCCTTCACCGGCACCCTTTGAAGCGCGGTGTTTTCGCCGCGCAGGGCAGCGATTGCCGTCGTAACGAATGCAGTGGTGGTCAATATTGCCACTGCCGAATTGAGGATGATCTGTGTCATGGGAGCAGTCCCTTTCCATAGCCAGGCGAGGTGTGTTTCGCCGTCGCTGTTCATGGATGGAATATGCGCCCGTCGCGGGTCGTTCGATAGATTGGCGTTTCGCAACCGACTGTCAGCGTGGTGTTGACAATCGGTCGCGTCCGTCAATTCGGCTTGCCGCTGATCCAGGTCTTGGTGACCTGAATACCGTCCGTGAGATGCACCAAGTCGGCGCGCAGTCCAGGTGACAGGCGGCCGCGATCCTGCAGTCGCAGGAACCTTGCCGGATAGAGTGTTGCCATGCGCAACGCCTCGGCCAGGCTCAGATCGAGATAGGTGATGCCGTATCGGATGGTCGATGCCATATCCACGTCCGAACCGGCGAGCGTCCCGTCGGCAAGCACTAGCTTGGAGCAGAAGCCGCCCTTCTCGCGCCGCACCACGCGGCCGTTGAGCATGAAGGTGTCGCTTTCCGATCCGACCAGCGACATGGCGTCGGTTACGAAGAAGAGCTTGCCCTCGCCGCGCTTTGCACGAAGTGCGACGCGCAAAGCCTTTGGATCGACATGGTGGCCATCCGCAATAATACCGCACCAGACGGCCGGGTGATCGATTGCAGCTCCTGCCAGACCCGGAGCGCGGTGACCAATCTGGCTCATTGCATTGAAAAGATGCGTAACGCCGCGCGCACCGGCATCGAACCTAGCCTCGGCTTGCTCGCTGGAGCAGTCGGAGTGGCCAATGCTGATGGTGACGCCGGCTTCACTGAGCTCGCGTACCTGCCGTGCTGTGACTTGCTCGGCTGCCATCGTCACCAACAGCGTACCGATCGATTGCCTGGCTGCGACCAGGGCTTTGACATCGTTGTCGTCAACGGGACGCATCAGCTTGGCGAGATGGGCCCCCTTGCGCGCGGGCGCAAGGTGCGGTCCCTCGAGGTGCAGCCCGGCAACGCCGCGATTGGCCTTCGCGGCTTCCTTCGCAGCCTCGATGGCCGCAGCCGTTGCATCGCTGGTGTCCGTGATCAGGGTTGGCAGAAGCGATGTCGTTCCGTAGGGCCGGTGGCCGTCAGCGATGATGTACATCGATGCCGTCGACGGTTCGTCATTGAGCATCCGGCCGCCGCCGCCGTTGACTTGGGCATCGATGAAGCCGGGCGCAAGGATGCCGCCATCCAGCAGGACGGTCTCGCCCTCTGGCAGGTCTGCTTTCGCAGAAATCGCCTCGACGAGACCATTGGCGACAAGAAGCGCCTTGTCGTCGTGGAAGCGCTCCCCGTCAAAGATGCGAGCGCCGACGTAGATCTTGCGCGCCATCAGATCGTCTCCGTCACCTTGAGCAGGTTCGCGGGCTTGTCAGGATCGAAGCCTTTGCGGCGGGTTACCGATTCGATCATGCGATAGTAGACCAACAGGGAAACAAGGGGATCGAGCAGCCCATTACCGGTGGTCGGCACCTGCAGATTGATGCCCGCCTGCGGCTTGGTCGAGAAGGGAACGGTCGTCGCGCCAAGCCTCTGCAGGCGTTCCAGCGCCTGGACGTTGTTGTCGTAGGCCGGATCATCCGGCGTGAAGGCGAGGATCGGGAAGCCGGGTTGCACGAGGCGCATCGGGCCATGCATCAATTCGGCAAGCGAAAAGGCTTCCGCATGCAGTCCGGCCGTTTCCTTGGCCTTGAGCGCGGCTTCGAGCGCGATGGCGAAAGCCGGGCCGCGGCCAGCCGTGTAGAGCGACGTTGCGTTGAAAAGGACATCCTCGGCCGCGCTTGTGTCGATGCCGCTGGTTCCAGCGAGTGCTTCAGGAAGCTTGTCCAGCGCCGTGTGGAGATCGCGCTTGGCGCCGATTGCAGCCGTGACACCGGACAGCGCTGCAACGGATGCGATGAAGGATTTTGTCGCGGCAACGCTTCTTTCCGCGCCGGCATTGAGCCCGACGACGATGTCGGCCTTCTGGGCGAGCGGGCTGTCGGTCACGTTGACCACAGCGATGGTTGTAGCGCCGCCGCGCTTGGCGGCTTCCTGCAGTGCCACGATGTCAGGGCTGGCGCCGGATTGCGAAACGGTGAAATGGATGCCGCCCTTGAGGTGCAGCGGTGCGCCGTAGACCGAGGCGATCGACGGGCCGACGGAGGCGACCGGTACGCCGCAGGTGATCTCGAACAGATACTTGAAGAACGTCGCTGCATGGTCCGATGACCCGCGGGCAGCCGTGGTTACGACGCTCGGCGCCGAGGACGAGAACAGCTTGGCGATCTCTTCGAAAACCGGCTTTTCCTTCTGCAGAAGCGTTGCCACCACCTCCGGCGACTGACCTGCTTCCTGCAACATCAGCGATTGGGCTTCACTCATAGTCGTCTCCAATTCTCAGTTCTGCGACAAAATCATACGCATCGCCACGATAGTGCGAGCGGGTGTATTCAACGACACGCTGGTCATCCAGACGCGAGATGCGTTCAATCAAAAGTGCAGGTGCGCCCGGCTTGACCTCCAGGGCGGTGGCCGAAGACGGATCGAGCGTTACCGCGCTCAGCCGCTGGACGGCGCGAACCGGCCGATGGCCCTTGGCTGCCAGTGCGTCATAAAGCGAGCCTTCGCCGGCTGCCTCTTCACTCAGAAACTTGACGGGGACAACCGACCGCTCGATGGCAAGTGGCAGCCCGTCGGCAAAGCGCAAGCGGTCGAGGCGAAGCACAGGCTCATCGAGCTGCAGCCCAAGAAGAAAGGCTTCATCGGGCGACGGTGCGCTGACGCCGCGCGACAGGATCTTCGCGGCCGGCACCCGCCCGCGTGAGCGCATGTCTGCGGAGAAGGAGTTGAGCCGCCAAAGCGACTGCTCCATTCGCTCGACCTTGTTGGACAC
The DNA here is from genome assembly GCF_001692185.1 of Rhizobium sp. AC44/96. Taxonomy (NCBI): domain Bacteria; kingdom Pseudomonadati; phylum Pseudomonadota; class Alphaproteobacteria; order Hyphomicrobiales; family Rhizobiaceae; genus Rhizobium; species Rhizobium sp. AC44/96. The sequence continues at coordinate 492 of NZ_LXKO01000003.1, read as the reverse complement.
GAATGTGCCACTGCCGTGTTTCGAGTCGAGCGTGCCGGCATTGAGAAGATCGCGGTAGGCGGCGCGAACCGTGACGCGACCCACCTCCAGCGCCTCGGAAAGATCGCGTTCGCTTGGAAGCGCGGCGCCCGGTTTCAACAACCCTTCCTGAATCAGTCCCGTCAGCGCCTGCGCGAGCCGCTTGTAGAGCGGGCCGGCAACGGTCTCGCCACGAAGGCCACGGCTGTTGAGTTCCGCTATCAGACTGGTTCTATCCATGGGCCAAACAATAGAACCTATTTGGAACCAATTACAAGGTGCAAAGCAATAGAGCGGGATTGTTTTAGGCGGAGTCGGGAAGTGGATTCCCTTTCTGGTGCAAATCAGATTCACCATTCTGGCCGGTGAAGGAGTCCGGCCTGGATGGCGAGACCTTTTTCAGATGATCTTCGTGAGCGAGTTGTTTGCGCGGTGACGCGCGAAGGGCTGTCGTGCCGCGCCGCGGCAAAGCGT
>NZ_LXKO01000002.1:0-214315 GCF_001692185.1 Rhizobium sp. AC44/96 | reverse complement strand
GGCTTCTCGAACTCAGGATCGATGGATCGATCAGCCGTTGACGGCCATCCGCTTCTCGTCGCGGCCGCTCTTCATGCGCTCGGACAGCAGGAACGCCAGTTCGGGGGCCTGATCGACGTTGAGGCGCGGATCGCAATGTGTGTGGTACACGCCTCCCGATCATCGCTCACCCGTCACGAACCAGGATGAAGTCAGATCGACGCGCGACTTAGCACCAATCATCCAGCCTACGATAGCGACATCGCCAGCGGTGCCGTCAAGCGGCTTCTCCTGATCGCTCCACCGCGCACGATGGGGTTCTTGCGATCACAAAAGACTTCACAAAAATGCCGGTCCCCGAGATCGAGCCGCGATAGTGGTCCTTCAACCAATAGGATTAATCGCCCGGATGGTTGCGATGAAATCTATGGCAATGCCGATTACTGGCGAGCCGTCTACACGCCGGTCCCCGTTACAGCGTTCTCGGAAATGGCAGGTCTTGGCACTGGTTGGGAATGGCTAAAGGCCCCCCCGCAAGCGCAAATAGTCCTGCCGACTTGCCGACCCCTTGCTGCAGCCTGTTGTGAAGATCCGAAACGGTTCGTTCACGTGGAGGAAAACGACGGATGCATAGGCGTCGCGCGCAAATGAAACAGCATTTCCTCCTGCCACACGGCGAGCCTTGAACCATTGGTTGGGATGAGGATCTTCGAAGACATTGCTACGTTGCCTCTTGGTGCAAACGTACAAACAACCGTGGCTCGCGCGTTGACCCTCGTCAAACTCCGCCAGTAACGGTGGCAAACGCAGGGACGAGGTGTTTGGGAAAGTCGACCTCGGCACCTCCCTCGTTCCTGCACCCAAGACCAGCGCAAGCTTTATCGCGTCGATCTTGAACGTCGCCGCTCACTCTGTCGCAAGCTGAGGGGCACTGTTCGTCGGCCGGTGAATGTTGAGCGAATTCAGCCGGAGATGTCCCGGGTAACGTTTGCGCCTCCTGGAAGCCCACTGTGCAACCGACCATCATCGCTGACGAGGGCTCCGCCTATTCATTTGGCAATACCTACACTGCAAGCAAGCTTGCAGTTGACGGTCGAAAGAGGCTGCAGCATCAAGCCAACGGGCCTGCTGGTAAACCGCATGCGGTACTGGCCCACGAGACAATACCAATCCTCTTGTTTGTTCGCGGGGGTTGCATGGGAATATGCCGTCACCATCTCGGATCCGAAGGCTCGGAGGGCGGCACCCACCAAGCATCCCGCTCCGCCACACAATCTTATGGGTCGACAAGCGCACGGTAATTTGCGGGCTACCACCAACAGCAAGGAGGTTCAGGCGGCCCGGGGCCTGTCGCCATGGGGGAGGATGATCCGCGAAATCCGATGTGGTTCGTCATCTGGCCAATCGGCCACGTCTTCTGCAGGGGTAGAGCCCGCTTGATGCAGCTCAACTCTGTCGCGTCCGCCACGCTTGGCAATATAGAGAGCCTTGTCAGCCCGCTCGCGCAATTCCAGCGCATCGAACTCACCGTTCCATCGAGCCGCGCCCACACTGACAGTCACCTTTATCGTGCCTTCACGGGTCGCCACTGCCAGGCCGGCAACTGCCATTCGAACCTGCTCAGCCGTCGCTATCAATCCCTCTTCGGTCTGGTCACGCAGGAAAAGCGCGAACTCCTCTCCTCCCAGGCGGCCGACCCAGCCAGGGGACTGACTGGCGAGGGCTACTCTCTCAGCGACTGCGACGATCACCCGATCGCCCACCTCGTGGCCATATCGATCGTTCACGCTCTTGAAATGATCGATGTCGATCATGAGGAAGGCATCTGCCTGAGACAGCGCCCGAGGAAGAGACGCAAGAAAATGTTGGCGGTTCGCAATACCTGTCAGCCCGTCGGTATTGGCGCGTGTTTCCAGGCGACCCTGCGCCCGTTCCTGCACCAGAACGACGACAAATAACGCGATCGAGAAGTGGCAGATGATGAGCATGAAGAAGGCGTAGCGAGGCTCGATTGGACCGTGTCCCGGAAAAACCATTCCCTGCGCGACGAGTGCGGAAAAAGCCGTTGCAGCCCCGATCGATAAAAGCAGACCGAGCCGAGCAGGGATGCGGTCGACAAGGAACCCTCGCGCAATCGATGTGCCGGAGATGATCAAGAAAGCCGCCGCGTTGGCATTGAACAGGGCTGCGCGAAGGTGGTTATCCATGTACCACTGCCTGGCGCCCACAAGGGCGACGAGGGCCACGGCAGCAATTATCAAATACCAATCCGCCAGCTTCCTGCGCTGGCCGCTCAGTTGGATCATTCCCATCGCCATCGCGCCGTATCCGATGGCCCCAATGGAAAAGCTGCCAAGCGTCCAGACCTCGTATCTCAGCCCGCCCTGCTCTCCGATCCCAGCAAGCGTAGACGCGATGGCAAGAAGCCCGTAGCCAACTGCCAGGAGATCCAGTCCTGGCTCCCGCGAACGCCATTTCACGTAGAAGAAGCACGCCGCACCGACAATGAACGAAGACTTATGAAGAAGCAGGACTGTAGCAAGATCCATCGTCAAACCGAAAACCAACCATGACGGGGGACCCATAACCGCCAAGCGCTACTTTTGAATGAACTTTCATGATGGTGTGTAACGCAACAGCAAATTCTGGGCTCCTACCGATCGCGGTCCGTTTCTCAATACGGGGTGATCGGGATCTCAGGTGGCACCATTCCCTGCGGAAGATCGATAGCAGTGACAAGGCCGGATTTCGGGTCTGGCCGAAGACAGACCGATCCGCCGTAGTGCGCAGAGAGTTCCTTGGCGATGCTGAGGCCCAAGCCGTACTCTGGATCGGTCTCATCGAGCCGAACGCCCGGCTCCAGAGCCTCCCGGCCGCTTTCGTCCCATCCTGAGGACGACGATGGCGGCACTGCTCGGCGGCGTTCCCCTTGCGCTCGGCCATGGTACCGGCTCGGAACTGCGACAGCCTCTCGGCTACGCAATCGCCGGCGGACTGCTGGTCAGCCAGCTGCTGACGCTCTATACGACGCCCGTGATCTATCTTCTCCTGGACACGCTTCGCATCTCGAAACCAGCCCCTCGGGGTAGCCGGACCCCGGTTGACGCAAACGCAGCCCCGAAAACGATCTTCCAAGGAAACGCATGACCGCCACCCTCTATACCTGCGCGATCGCAAGTCTCTCGGCCGCCGGGGTCGTGACGCGACCATTTCGCCTGCCGGAAGCGATCTGGGCGGTTGGAGGGGCTGTCCTTCTATTGGCTGCCGGTCTGCTGACCGAAGAGCAGGTATGGGCCGGCGTCGCCAAGGGGCGAGACGTCTATCTGTTTCTGATCGGCATGATGCTCCTGTCGGAGCTGGCGCGCCGGGAGGGGCTGTTCGACTGGATGGCGGCAATTGCGACCACGCGGGCAAAAGGGTCCCCTCGCCGCTTGTTCCTGCTCGTCTACGGTATCGGGACGGTGGTAACGGTCCTCCTGTCCAATGACGCCACGGCGGTCGTACTCACCCCGGCCGTCTATGCGGCCTGCCGTGCTGCCAAGGTAAAGGACCCAGTGCCCTACCTGCTCGTCTGCGCGTTCATCGCCAACGCTGCGAGCTTTGTGTTGCCGATCTCCAACCCTGCCAACCTGGTGATCTTCGCGGGTGGTGAGATGCCATCTCTTTCGCGATGGATGCAGACGTTTCTGGTCCCCTCCATCGCGGCGATAGTAGCGACGCTTGCCGCGCTTTATTTCACCCAACGCAAGGCGTTGCGTCACGATGAAATCGCCCTCGATGTCGACAAGCCGCACCTCACACTTCCCGCGAAGCTGTCGGGTTGGGGCCTTCTGGTGACCGCGAGTGCTCTTGTGGGATGTTCGGCAATGCATGTCGACTTGGGCATCCCGACATTCGCTGCCGGCGTTGCGACCACGGCGGCAGTCCTTTTGATCACCCGCCAGAATCCGGTCGGAATCATCTCGGGCGTGAGCTGGTCGGTTCTTCCGCTTGTCGCGGGGCTTTTCGTGATCGTCGAGGCGATCAATCAGACCGGAATAACCTCGACCTTCGCGATCTGGCTATCGCATCTGGCCGCGCAATCACAGGGAATGGCAATCGGCGTAGCGGGCCTGGCGGTCGCACTCGGATCAAATCTGGTCAACAATTTGCCAATGGGGCTTTTCGCGGGTAGTGCGGTGCAATCCGCGCATGTTTCCGACGCCGTCGCTGGAGCGGTCTTGATCGGGGTGGATCTTGGCCCCAACCTTTCGGTGACAGGGTCGCTGGCGACCATCCTGTGGCTGACGGCGCTACGTCGCGAAGGCATCGACATGGGTGCTCTTGCGTTTCTGCGACTGGGAGCCGTCGTCATGCTACCCGCCCTCCTTCTGTCGTTGCTGAGCGTTGCTTTCCTATCCTAACAGTGGCGGGCAGAAGGCTGGAGCAAGCCGAAAGGGCGCGGCCTTAACGGATGCTCGCGTAAGCGGTACTGTCACTCAAACGGTGCCTGCGCTCCCACATCGTTCCAATATTTGCCCGGGTGCAGTGACGAGGCGAACAGGTTCACCCACTTAGATTCGATCAGGCAAAGCTGTTGAAGCACCAGGCTCACTCCCCATCGCGCGGAACCATGGGCGGCCGTTTATGATTTCCAGGTTGAGAAGCCCTAGCGACAAGCCGTTTGGCCAAGCCTGTCAGGCCGAGAGGCGGCTTTCCTTCAGCCTCAGCGTTACCACCACGCCACCGTCCACCCAGTCATGGCTGATCGACCCACCCAACTGCCCGGAAATCGTCCGATGTAGTAATTTGCTCCCGTAGCCTTCCGCCGATGCAGGCCGCTCGTTGCGAATGCCACCCTGCTCATTCCAGATGATCTCGACGCAGTCTTCCACCAGAGAGCCGGAGACGTCGAGCAAGCCCGCATCATCCGATAGCGCGCCGTATTTGAGCGAATTGGTCGCCAGCTCATGAATGGCGAGCGCGAGGTTTGTCGCGGCTTTCTCGCCAAGTCCCATTCGAGGCACTGCGACCCTTATGCGCCCCGCGAACGCACCGACGTCATTGTAGGGGGCGAGAAGCACGGTAATCAGGTCACCGAGCAAGGCCGCGCTTCCCTGGCCTTGCGGAAGAGGGCGTACCAGTTCATGGGCGCGCCCGAGAGCAGCCAGCCGCTCAGTCAACTGCTGCACCATCTCCTCCTTGGTCGCAGCAGTACGCGACGTGATGTTCGTCAAACCGGAAGCCAACGCAAGAAGGTTCTTGACGCGATGACTCATCTCTCCCGCAAGAAGCTCGTTGCCTTCCTCGGCCTGCTTGCGTCCCGTAACGTCAAGGAAAATGCCGGTCATCTTCTTCGTTGCGGCGTCGCCCTCATTACCTTCGCCGCGCGCGGAGATCCATCGAACATCCGATGTATCGGTGAGGATGCGAAAGTCGATTTCGAATGGGCCATCGATTGCACGAGTGGCAACAAACGCCGCTCTGACCCGGTCCCGGTCCGCAGGATGGACCTTGGCCGACAGATGCTCGAAGGTAAGGTCCGTCTCGACGGCAATGTCCCAGAGCTCGTAGGCTTTGGCGTCCATCACGAATGTATCGTCGTCGACGATCCAGGTCCAAAGAGCGACCCCTGCGGACTTGATAGCCCGTCTCAGTTCGTCTCCATTCCATTCAGGCTGCGACTGCGCGTGGTTCATTGTCAAATTTCTCCACCGATATCAAATCTGCCCTGATGCAGAACTAGTGGGCTGGACAAACGTTATCAATGGCCTAACTGCGTCCTGCGATGTTCGGATGGAAATGCGATGACCCTTCAGTTTTCACAGTACGAGGATATTTTCGTCGGCGACGGCGAGATGGCGCAACTGATGCGTCAGCACGATTGGGCGAGCACGTCCCTGGGCACGCCCGACGACTGGCCCGAGCCGTTGAAGGTGGCCTTGCGGCTGCTGCTCACGTCGAAGTTCGAAATGTGGCTGGGATGGGGTCCGGACATCGCCTTTTTCTATAATGACGCTTATCGGCCCACACTGGGAAACAAGCATCCCAACGCTCTTGGTGTGCCGACGAAGATCCTGTGGGCGGAAATCTGGGATGACGTAAAAGATCGGCTGGCGACGGTCTACGAGACGGGCCAGGCCACCTGGGACAGGGCCCTTCTTCTTTTGCTCGAGCGTAACGGTTATCCGGAGGAAACTTATCACACCTTCTCCTATAGCCCCCTGATCGGTCGCGGAGGCAAGGTCGAAGGAGTTTTCTGCGCCGTTACAGAGGAAACGGAGCGGGTTATAAGCGAGCGTCGTATTTTGACGATGCGAGCGCTGGCGTCGGGATTGGCCGCGGCTGAAACGGCAAGCGAGGTGATCCACGCGTCACACGCAGCTCTGGCCCAAAACCTCCAAGACCTGCCCTTCAGCGCGTTGTACATGTTTGACGACGACGGCGATGCGCGACGTCAATGGATTACCGGCGCGTCAACCGACCATCCGCTGTTGCCTGCCGCGATTTGCCGGGGACAAGGGACCTGGAACCTCGGAAACGCCTGGGAGCGACAGTCCGTCGATCTTGTCGATCTGTCGGGCTTGCCCGACGTACCCGCTGGACCATGGCCGAAGGCGCCGACACTTGCGGCGATAGTCCCTTTGATCGGACAAGGTGGTGACAAACCGAAAGGCGTCCTGATCAATGCACTCAATCCACACCGCGTAGCCAGCGATGACTATCTGGATTTCCTGAAGTTGATCGGGGGGCAAATCGCCTCGCGGCTTGCAAGCGCCCAGGCCTTCGAAATGGAGCGGCGACGGGCTGCCGCCCTGGCTGACGCGGCAGAATTGCGAGACAAGGCAGCTGTTGCGCTTGAAAAGCTCAATGGGCAGCTCGCTTCGGAGGTCGAACTCCGGACAGCCGAACGGGATCGTATGCGGGCCCTCTTTCAGCAGGCGCCCAGTTTCATGTGTATCTTGAGTGGACCCGAACATGTTTTCGAACTCGTCAACGACGCTTATCTTCAATTGGTTGGCGATCGACGGCTCGTCGGCCTCACCGTTCGCGACGCGCTGCCCGACGTTGCCGAGCAGGGGTTCTTCGAATTGCTGGATGGGGTTTTTCAATCCGGAAAGCCCTACATCGGCCGATACCTGCCGGTCACGCTACGACGCGAAGGGGAAAAGGAGCCAGATCAGCGTTTCATCAATCTGATCTATCAGCCCATTTTCGATCAGCTGGGTAAAGTGACGGGAATATTTGTGGACGGTTTTGATGTTACTCACCAGAAGCGCGCCGAAGATCAGCTGCAAGGGCTCAATCATACGCTCGAACAAAGGGTGGAGCAGCGGACCCACGAACTGCGATCCGCGCTGCTTGAGCTGGAAAAGGAAACCGCCGAACGAGAGAGCGCCCAGCTTGCCTTGAGGCAAGCGCAAAAAATGGAAGCGCTCGGCAAGTTGACCGGTGGCGTCGCCCATGATTTCAACAATCTTCTGCAGGTGGTAAGCGGCAATCTGCAACTCATGTTTAAGGATATCGAAGGCAACGCGCGCGCGGAGCAACGCCTTCACAACGCCTTGGCCGGTGTTGCGCGGGGGGCGAAACTGGCCTCACAGCTCCTGGCTTTCGGACGCCGGCAGCCGCTCGAGCCGAAGGTCGTCAATGTGCGCAAGCTGATCCAGAACATGGACGACATGTTGCGGCGTGCACTGGGTGAGGAAATCGAGCTTGAAACCGTTGTCTCTGGCGGGCTTTGGAACACGTTGATCGATCCCGGCCAGTTGGAGAATGCCATTCTGAACCTGGCTATCAATGCGAGGGATGCAATGGAAGGCCGTGGGCGCCTCACGATCGAGGCCGCTAATTCGGTTCTCGATGATGATTATGCCCGCACGCATGATGACGTGCGCCCAGGTCAGTACGTTCTTGTCGCCGTCACTGATACGGGATCTGGCATACCGCCGGACATTATCGAGCATGTGCTCGAGCCGTTCTTCAGCACCAAGACGGAGGGAAAAGGAAGCGGGCTCGGCCTCTCGATGGTGTATGGCTTTCTGAAACAGTCTGGTGGCCACCTCAAGATATACAGCGAAGTCGGTCATGGTACCACGATGAAGCTCTACATGCCGCGCACCATGCGAGTAGAGGATAGTCTGGCCGATGCAAACGCCATTCCGGTGAAGGGCGGCACGGAAACGGTACTCGTCGTGGAAGATGACGAGGGCGTGCGGGAGACGTCGGTCGCGCTCTTGACTGATCTCGGCTATCGGGTTCTCAAGGCCCATGATGCTCAGTCGGCATTCGCCATTGTCAATGCTGGTGTGCACATCGATTTGCTTTTCACGGATGTCGTAATGCCAGGACCCATGCGCAGCACCGAACTTGCAAGGAGAGCCAAGGCACTTTTTCCCAGCATGGCCATCTTGTACACGTCGGGATACACCGAGAACTCGATCGTTCACGGTGGTCGACTGGACGCAGGCGTCGAGCTGCTCTCGAAGCCGTATACGCGTGAAGCACTTGCTCGTAAGGTTCGTCACGTCCTGAGCAATGCTCGGCAACAACAAATCGCGGTGGAGCGGCAGGAGCACCAGAAGCCGGTGGCCATTGTGACGCACCAGGCTCCCCAGGCTGCCGCGACAAGCGTTCTTGTCGTGGAGGATGAGCCGCTCATATTGATGTCGACCGCCGATATGCTTATCGAACTCGGCCATACGGTTCACGAAGCTGCCTCAGCCGAAGGCGCACTCACCGTTATGGAAACCGAACGAGTGGACATCCTTCTGACGGATGTTGGGTTGCCCGGAATGTCCGGTATTGATCTCGCCCAACAGGTCCGGGAGCTCTGGCCGACTGTCAGGATCGTGTTTGCCAGCGGTGACGAGCGCGCGAAAATGGCCTCAGGCATCACCGACGCACTACAGCTGTCAAAGCCGTTCACGCTAGATGGGCTGCGCGCCGCGCTCGCCGAAGCGAGTACCAGCGCCTGATGTGGCTGACGGGGCAATTCAAGACCAGAAGCGGCGCGAAGACGACGAGCTCCCTCGCGCCAATTGAGAGGTGATGACAATTGTGGCTGGCGAAGCGACCGTCTTCACCCGATATTGCCTGAGATGAACCATCGCTATTGCCAAAATTGAGAGTACACTCATTGCGATCGGCCCCAGTGCTAATGGCGGAGGTCGCTTGGGAGTTACTCGTTGCTCTTGCCGTTCAAAGAGGAGCACCCAAGATGTTCCATACCCCTATTTCCTTATTGGAAGACATTGAACTCGTGATTGGTGCGGTCACCCAGTGGTGCGCGGAAAACGGCTCCGATATCGATAGCGCCGAAGGACGTCGCGCCGTCAAAGCGGCCGTCGATATAGTGCAGACTTACAAAGATAAGGCTGCTGTCCTTCGCGAGTTGGAGATCAAACTGGCGTTCTAGGGCTAAGCTAAAGCAACCGCGGGATTGGCTGCGTAGTCATCAGTCGTGCCGTCGCATTCTAGCGACTTGATCAAGCGGGACCGGGCACCGTTTCGTAAAAATCCCTATCGGAAGCTGCACGACGGAATTCCAACCTGGGCTGCCTGAGAGCACGCAGCCGCCTTAGCCCAAATCGTGGGCCCTCTTTGGATGACGAGCACGCTTGTACGTCCCATTGGGAATTGACGGAATACATACATCTCCCCGGGGGTCGAGAAAGAGATCTACGCCTGATCTGCGATGCCTAATTCATCGCTACCGGAACAAAGACCCCGCGCGTCATTGACGGAACGCAACACCGTATTTCCGTCTTCGTGGTTAAGGAGCTCGCCCTCCGCTGGCCTTCCCGGGCTGAGCAGCCAGGTCGAGCCGGCCTTCATCAACATGGCGAGACTTCGGGCATGTTCGCCGCCTCCGCAACCCTCTTTCTCAACTCCTGCGGCGCTAGCGAAATGCAGATATCCAAGACGAACAGGCGCGGTTATAACAGCGTAAGTATTTCCGCTCGCGCGACGAGGCTTGTGATCGCCGCGGGCCTCTATCGTCTCACTTGTGCTTCAGCAACCACAACTTGCCAGCCATGGTAATCTCATGTGGGGAAAGGTCCAATCCCACCTCCGGCTCGACAGCCTTCAAAAAGCCGCCTTCCCTCAGCTCACCAAGGGTATCCGTTGTAGCGAACTTGACCTTGATCGGCCGCTCCTTGAAACGATCGGTCCTCGCGTAGGTAATCGTTGCGTTGAGAAGCGTCCATCTCTTCCCACCCTGGGGATGCAGATCTCCCTCCTTGGTAAGTTTTAGCCCTCTGATCTGGGCAGGTGTCAATGTAGTCATCAATGCCGCGGTGTTCGGCTCTTTCTGTTGGTCGGAGTCATCGTGGATCCTGACTGTCAATCAATTGTCTCGGGTGGGGAGGCGTAAACCCATGCCTGGTGGACTGGAGTCATCCTAGCCTCCTTGAAGGAGACTAGCTTTCCCATCTCCTCATCCCACAGGGCGAGCCGGACGCACCTCAGGCTTTGCCAAAGCGTGATGCGTCCGATGCACGCGAGGTCTGGATGATCGCGAAGAACCTCAGGAAGCCGGTAGTAAGGGATTCGGCTTGAAAGATGATGGACATGGTGCACGCCGATGTTACCCGTCAGCCATCGCAGCACCACGGGAAGATCATAGTGCGATGCCCCATGGAGTGTGTCTTCGAACTGGTGCTGAACGTAGAACAACCAGACGCCGGCCGCTGCGGCCAACAAGACGACGGGTATATGCACAAGCAGGAATGGAGCGAGCCCGACCAACCAGATCATCAACGCAGCAGCTGACGCTATCCCCAGATTGGTGCCCATAGTGGACATCCAGGGCAAGGCCTCGGCTCCCATCATACCGAATGGAAGACGCTGCTTGAACAAGAACAGCCAGGCAGGCCCAATACCAAACATGACGAGCGGATGCCGGTAAAGCCGATAGCTGAGCCGACCACCCCAAGAGCGCGAGTTGAATTCCGCGACCGTTATCGTGGTGATGTCGCCGGTCCCGCGTTCGTCAAGATTGCCGGCTGACGCATGATGGGCAGCATGTAAGCGCCGCCAATAGTCGTAGGGTGTCAGCGTAAGCACGCCAAGAACGCGTCCAATCCATGTGTCGAGACGTCTTTGCGCGAAGAAAGATCCATGGCCGCAATCATGCTGTATCATAAAAAGTCGAAGCAGAAACGCCGACGCTGGCAGAACCAGGAAATAACCGGACCAGAGCCCATTTATCACGCAGGCATAGGCAGCAACCCAAAGGGCGACGAACGGCACAGCCGTTACGGCAAGCTCGAAGATGCTTCGCCCAAACCTTGGCTGCCGGTATTTTGCGAGTATCCTGAGCCACTCGCCCGGTTTGTCTTTGTCCGATGCCGGCTGTTGTGGGGCTTGGTCTTTGATCGAAAGCATGGGGTCCTTTTTCGGGTGTGGCCTCGCGAAGGCTGGCCTGTTTTGTTTCGACGAGCGGTTGTGCCGCTCCTTGGGTAGCAAAGGGACGGCGCCGCCCGGCATCGGTACCGGTTATCGCGACCTCAGACCTTAGCGGCCACACTTGCTCGTGGAGATCCCTTCAAGCGGCCCGAATGTGGCCGCAGGACATTTTTGCCCGACTTGTCGCCTCGCTGCAGAGCTTCTTGCCGCCAAGTTGAGGTCATGACCGCCCGTTCGACCGCCGACCCGTCAACCGGGTGAGCGCGGCATCGCCGGGCCGGATGAAGCGAGTGCATTTCGGAGCATTGAACAGTGCCCATGATCATTACTTTCCCATCCAACCGTCTCTCACCGGGCCACGGCGCAATGCACGCGGCTTTCGAATTTTGAAGGGAGAGTTGATCAAGAGGCGCCAAGCGCAGCCAGACAAATATCGTCGACAAGCATCGATGACTGATTTCCATACATAAGGCACCAACCCGCGTCTACTTTTGTTATCGACGCGCGGATTTTCAATCAGACAGAGCAGTCGCGAATGATGCATCATTCACAAAAAAGTCCAGTCATCAGAAATAAAATCCAAGTCACGATGCCTTGGCCTGAGGAAGGCCGAGAGCAGCTTGCCGCTCACAACCGCCATAGTGGCTCTTTCGTCGCCCGAAACTTGCGGCTGCTGCGAACTTGATACTTGGCCATATCGCCTTCCGGGGTCAGGCTGAGATGTCTGCAGCTAGGCTGGTGTTGGTGACGCAGGCCAGCCTTGGCTGACACCCAGAAGCGAAACCAGCAAACTCGAAGACCCCGCAATTGTCATAGATGTGGTCGCTCGCGGCGCCGACCCATCGGACGGGCCGCACGATGTGATGCGCTTGCCGATAATCCCGATACCAAGCTTGCGCAAAAGCCCGGGCAAGTCTCTCTTGCTGTCGCGAACCGAACGAGTGGAAATATTCTCACGATAGCCGAAGCTGCTGACACGGCTCAGGTTGCGGGATGTTATCTCGGAATTGGTTTCGGAAGACATCACGTCCTCCTTTCATTGGGGCCAGGGTAAACCCCTGAGCAGCAGCGCCCTTAAAATGGCTACCGAAGCATCCAGCATGCGCTCTTGTTGCGGCAAAGGCAATGCCACTCATCTCGCGCATGCACACCAGGAATGCCTAGGTTTTCACAGAGGCTTTGAAAATTAACGTCCTTCAACGGCTTGATTAAGTCAGCATCCTGATTAAGTATGTGTCATCGGATTTTGCTTTTTGAGCTTTGCTTTGCGCAGCAGCGCAGCTGGCGAACCTTTTCTTTCAGACATCGATCATTGACTGCCGACGACGTGCGTCGGGCAGCGACCAGTCGTGCGATTGAAAGGGATAGTCGTCATGAACACCGGTATCATCAAATTTTTCAACAGTGCCAAGGGCTTCGGGTTCATTCAGCCTAGCGACGGCTCGAAGGACGTCTTCGTCCACATCTCCGCCGTTGAGCGCTCTGGAATGAGCTTCATCTCGGAAGGCCAGAAGGTAAGCTTTGACATCGTCGAAGACCGCCGCTCCGGGAAGAGCGCCGCCGAGAACCTCCAGGTGGCATGATCGTTTTCAGCTCACTGGTCACGGCCGAGCTGGCATAAGCCTGATGTTTCCATGTCGGGACTGGTTCCCGACCTTCTTTCATTTCCCAAGGAAAAATATCCATGAAAAAGACAAGCGCCGAGCAACAGATTCAGCGGGCGGTACGTCAGGTGAAGAACACCAGCGGCGGCGGCCATCTCGGGGGCACCAACTTCGGGCAGGCTTATGATGCAAAGACGTCTTCTGCCAAAGGCAAGAATGATAGCAGTCGCCGGAACTCTCGAAAAAGCTGACCGGGGTATCTGAACCAAAAGGAGTGCGACATGGAACTTTCCGAGTTCGCCAATAGCAGCAGCGGCGACCGGTGGTTCCTAGACCGCGGCGTGGGAGGGTGGGATTTTGTATTACACCGTGCTAACGACGCCGCCGGCGCAGGCGAGACACGCTATGGGATCGAGCGATTTCTATCGCTTGATCCCCAGGGTCCAGAGCACGCCGCACTGCGGATGCTGATCGCGGACAAGCAACCGTGAGATAAATCATGATCGCAACCAAACAAAACTTCTTCAAACCCGAGAAACTCTCCTCGGACGCAAAGGCCGCGCAAACGAAGGCCAGCGTTCGCAGCATCCTCGAGGCTGAAACGGCGGCGCGTGACAAGAAAACACAGAGCTTGAGGACACCCAGGTTGGCTCGGACGGGCGCGGAACTCTCGCACGTATCCGGCAAAATCGAGCCTCATCGAGATTAAGACTGAAAGCCCGCGGTTTCCTAGGCGGTTGCTTTCGGATTGCCCGCTTAAGTAGCTAACCGCTGCTCCAGATTGGGCACCTTGCGAAGCCGACCAAGATGCGTCGCGAAGACATCTTTCAACAGACGCGAACCTCTCGGCTGGGCGTTCGATGCCTGGCAATTCGCGAAGCGACACTGATTGGACGATTGGTCGCGTCATTCATTCCGGTCCAAGTATTCGACAAGCCGTTGGGTGGTCCAGAAACCTGCTGCAGCGGCGACCGCAGAAAGCAATGCCCCCCAACTCAGGTCCGCGATCGTGAGGAAGGTCGACCAGTTGTTGAGCGTCGACTGATTGGTCAGATCGTATGTGGCATAGGATGTAACGCCGACCACGGCGCCATGAAGCGCAGCGGTTCGTAGCGAACCAGACATGAGGCCTGCCCTTACGGCAAGGAAACTCAACCCGGCAGCATAGAGAAGATAAAAGGCAATAGCGGGAGCCACACGGAAGTCCGGGGCCAACAAGTCTCCGAGGATCGGACGGTAGAGCCGGTCCGCCATGGTACTCAGCCAGACAAAGTCGATCGCGACGAAAGCGACAAGTGTGGCAAGATAGGCGATTGAATATTGCTTCATCGTCATTCTCTTCAAGATCGGCCGCATCAGTTCATCCGCGTCCAGTCGATAGCCTTGCAAAGGATGCCAGCAACGATGCAGCCTCGCGTGGTCATCTTGTCGCCGGTAACTGTCACGGTGAGGTTATAAGTCAGCTCGCGCTGAGGATCGTAGGCCCTACCGGAATAGACCCCATCGGCACCCGACTTGATCGTCATGACGAGCTTGTCACCCTTCTTTTCCTTGGGCGTTCCGGGCTTGATCCAGGTGTTGACGGCACAAATGTCGGAACCACAGGGAGCGATGATGACCGTGGCGTTTCCATCTCCCCTCGCCCACTGACCATCGATCTCAGCAGCAAGCGCGATACCGGCGTGGCCCCAAGCGAAAACGGCGGCTGTCAGGATGCATGATTTCATGTGCTTTCTCCATTGTCCGTGCGGTTCGATGGTGTAAAGCCCGACATTGATCCTAACCCATTTGATGCCGAACTCGTGGTGGGCGGTGGTGCCGGAAGTGGTTGGAGCGCTCTTCGAAACCTGCGCAGCGATCGCCACCTGTCGCGCGTTCAACCGCGGCTCCTTTCGGAGTACGGGTACAAGAGTGCCACTCATTGCTTTCGATCCTGCGCACCCGCAATCGGCAGGACGACGGAACTCCGCCGTTTTCCGCTCGCTGCCACGTCGATTGACGCCTGAGGGAAAGATCAATCTGGTATCGCCGCGAAAACATCGATATGGGCTCCTCTGACAGCCGCGGAGGCGAGCGCAGGCAAACGGCTTTTACCCCAATCTCGTGCCGTGCCGGTGGGACGTCCCTCATGCCAGCTCCTCCATGACCGAAAGATCGACAGGCGCAATCATCGGCTTGCGGACAATACGGGAACTTTCATTCGCGACCTGCCAGGGCCGCCTCGTGCCGCCGAGATCCTCGGCAACCGCTAGCCCGGCCTGAATCCCGTCCTCGTGGAAGCCCGCGCCGAAATGCGCTCCGCAGAACCAGGTGTTGCGCACGCCCTGGAGCGACCAGATTTCCTGTTGCGCGCGTTCCGTGGTGAGATCGAAGATCGGATGTTCGTACACGTCACGGCGAATGACGGTCTCTTCACGGGGACCGCGACGCGGATTGAGTGTGACAAAGGTCGGGGGGGCGGCCCCGAGCGGCTGCAGTTTGTTCATCCAGTAGGTGATCGAAGGCTGGGTCGAGCCCTCCCTCGTCTCCGCGAGGTAGTTCCAGCAAGACCAGGCGGCACGGCGCTTCGGCATGAGTGCCGTATCGCCGTGCAGCACTGCCTCGTTGTGCGAATACCGGAAAGCACTAAGGATCCGTCGTTCATCCGCGCTCGCGTCGCAAAGCATGCTGAGCGCCTGATCGGCATGGGTTGCTATCACGACCTCGTCGAAAGCAGAGTGGCCGCCACGCATGTCGCGGATTTCCACACGACCGGGCAGACGATGGATGGATTTGACCGGCGTGGAGGTAAGGATTCTGTCGACAAAGCGAGCGGTCATGCGCGCAACATACTCGCGGCTTCCCCCCTTTACGGTGCGCCAGACCGGTCGATCCCAGAGTTCGAGCAACCCATGGTTGGCGCAGAACCTGACGAAGGCCGACGCCGGATAAGAACCGACTTGCATGGCCGGCGTGGACCAGATCGCTGCCGCCATCGGATACAGGTGATCGTTGCGGAAGGCCCTGCCGTAGGCGTTGCGGTCGAGGTAATCGTCAAGCGAAATCCCGCCCATGATCGCAAGATCACGCCGCGCGCCGCGATAAAAGCGAAGGAGATCACGCATCATCGACCAAAAGCGCGGATTAAGGAGATTGGACTTCTGGGCCAACAACCCCAGTCCGGTCCCCCCCGAATATTCAAAGGCTCCGTCGTTGAGCGATACGGCGAATGACATATTGGAAGCCACTGTCGACACGCCTAGCGCTTCAAACAGGGCCGTCAGGTTCGGATATGTAACCTCGTTATAGACAATGAAGCCCGTATCGACCGCAACAGGTCCATCGAGGCTCTCGAATTCGACGGTATTGCTATGTCCGCCCATGCGGTCCGCTGCTTCGTATACGGTCACGTCGTGTCGCTGCGACAGCAGCCATGCAGCCGAGAGCCCCGATATTCCGCTTCCGACGATTGCAATGTTCATGCGCTTCGCGCCCGCGGTCCGCTTGTAGAACGTCATCAATTCCCTTGACCCATCATCTGCATGACTTTGTTCGTCTTCTACCGAGGCGTTACGAGAAGTTGTCCCGGATGGTTTTGTGCGCGGCGAATTTTTTTGGATTTTTTTCAGTTCAGCCAGAACCGACGCGTCGACAGCGCCGTAGACGCCAGTCAGGTATGGTTTGAAAATCGAGGGACATCTTGGACTTGACTCTGATAGTGGTTATTGCCGTCTGGGTATCGATCGCAATGTCGATCGCCTGGGCGGTCCAGCGTGCCACTGGCATGAGCGGCTGGATCGATACGATCTGGTGTTTTGCAATTGGCGGCGGCGGCTGGATCGCGGCGCTCTATTCCGATGGCGATATCGCAAGGCGCATCGCTGCCTTTGCTATGATCTCAGCCTGGGCGCTTCGCCTTGGTGGCCATATCGGTTCACGCACGAGAGCTTTCGGCGAAGACCCCAGATACGCAAAGTTGATCGAGGATTGGGGCGACAGGGCCGCCTGGCGACTGTTTCTGTTCCTTCAGATTCAGGCGTTCACCGCCCTCGTACTGCTTCTGTCAGTCTATTTTGCCGCCACGAAGGCAACACACTTTCCCGACCTATTCGATAGCATCGCCATGTTGACGGCGACGATCGGTCTCGTCGGGGAGGCCGTCTCCGACGCGCAACTGGCGCGCTTCCGGAAAACCTCACAGGCGAAGACGGAGATCTGCGAGATTGGACTGTGGCGCTATTCCCGCCATCCAAACTATTTCTTCGAATGGCTGTTCTGGTGCTCCTGGCCGCTGCTTGCCCTTACTCCATTGCCCTGGAGTTGGCTTTCGATGCTTGCACCACTCCTGATGTACTGGCTGCTCGTGCATGTCTCCGGCATTCCACTGCTTGAGGAGCACATGCTGCGTTCGCGCGGCGAAAAGTTTCGCGCGCTTCAGGCGCGTGTAAACGCGTTCTTTCCAGGTCCCCGAAAATCCGATCCCGCCCATCAAGGAAAACAATCATGAACATGTTGGCCTTCGCGATCAACACGGTCGAGCGCGCGCCTCTTCTAGACGGCATGACGCTCGCCGGCATCGACTTTCTCTGCGGCCGAACGAAGCGCAGGCTGGCTGCGAGTTCGGCTGCCGAGGAAGACGAATTCGTCAAGACCATGGAGCACTTTCCTGTCGCGATCCATACGGATGCGGCAAACCGTCAGCACTATGAGGTACCTTCGGAATTCTTCGGACTGGCACTGGGACCGCAGCGCAAATACTCCTGCTGCCTCTATCCGGCTGCCGAATCCAGTCTTGCGGAGGCCGAAAATTACGCGCTGGCGCAAACTGTAATGCACGCAAGGATCCAGGATGGCATGAGCATTCTCGAACTGGGGTGTGGATGGGGATCGCTGTCCCTTTATCTGGCGCGCTGCTTCCCCAACTCGCCGATCGTCGCGGTTTCCAACTCCTCATCTCAACGGGCCTATATCCTCGATCTTGCGAAAAAGGAGGGCTTGACCAACCTCGCGGTCATCACCGCCGACATGAACAACTTCACGGCGGCAGGGCGCTATGACCGCGTGGTTTCCGTCGAAATGTTTGAACACATGTCCAACTGGCGCGCGCTTCTGGAGCGTGTGCGCGGCTGGTTGAAACCCGATGGCAGGCTCTTTCTGCACGTCTTCACCCACAAGAACCGCTCCTACCGTTTCGACCACGACGATCCCTCCGACTGGATCGCGCGTCATTTCTTCACTGGCGGAATAATGCCGGCGCACGACCTGCCGCATCGCTTCACGGACCTCTTTCACGTCGAGAACAAATGGCGGTGGTCCGGAGTGCATTATCGCCGCACCGCGCTCGACTGGCTTGCGAACTTCGACCGGGAGATGTCCTCCATCCAGCCGATCCTACGGGAGGTCTACCGCAAGGAGGCATCTTTATGGTTGCGCCGCTGGCGGTTATTCTTCCTCTCGACCGCCGGCCTTTTTGGTCACGACAATGGCGATACATGGGGCGTCGGCCATTACCTGATGGTGCCAACACCATGACCGGGGCGCGCGGTGTGCTCGATCCCCTGACCCAGGCAACTGTCACTATTGCGTGGCTGATCGTTCTGAACAAACCCCTCTATCCGCTCTATGTCTGGTACCTGGTGGGCACCGGGGTAATGGCGTCGCTCGGCTCTGTCATCGCCGCACCGCTCTTCCTGGCGGTCCCCCTTATTGCGCGATACTCCAGTCTTGCTGCTCGCGTGGCACTTCCGCTCATCGGCACCGTCGACACCTTGTTCGAAACGAAACTCTTTGGGACGGCCTCCGGTACGGAACTGTTCCTTGCGGCCTGCATCTTGCTCGTTGCGCTTTCGTTTCGGACCAGCGAAATCTGGTATCAACGCGCCGCAGCCGCATTTGTCTTTCTGGCGTTCGTATTGTCGAGAAAGTGGATAGGCGTGCCGCTTCACGACTGGAGCAGCGACGAGCTATCGGTCCTGCTGAACCTGAACGCCGTTGCGGTCGCAAGCCTGACGACCTTTATAACCCTTCGCTATGGCGGGATCGTCCGTTGAACCGGAGCTTGCACGGGAGATCGGCGCTAGGCCAAACTTGTCCATCTGGGAGTTCATCATCATGGCATTAAGTATTCGCTCGGCACTTCGATCCGTTATCGCGCTTTCATCGGCTGTTTGCATGGCAACGCAGGTCGCCGCCGCGCCAAAGGTCGTAAAGGTCCAGCCTGACCATTATCGGGGTACCTGGCTCGAAATCGCACGGACGCCAATGCTCCTCACCGATGGCTGTGTCGCCGGCTATTCAACCTATCAAAAGGGTGAAACGCCAGATGAGGTCATCGTGGAAGATGGCTGCCATGTCGACACCCCGACGGGACGTTTGAAGACGGTCCGCGGGGCAGGCAAGATCGTCGATTTCGGGACGACCGGCGCCAAGATGCGTGTCCGTTATCCATTGCTGATCACATTCAATTACTGGGTACTTTACAAGTCGCCGGATAAATCCTGGTTCATCAGCTCAAACCCATCAATGACCGATCTCTGGATCTACTCAAGAACAGTGCCGTCTCAAGCACGCCTTCGCCGGATGGTCCAGAAGGCGAGCCAGCTCGGCTACGACGTGCGCAAGCTTGAGTTTCCTCCCGCTCGACAAAATGATCACCGCCCGGACTAAAGCTGATTTGGGGCGGTTCAACAATCTCAAATCATCCCGAGGCTTTCCAATTCCCGCATATCGCGCAATAGACAATCCATTGGTGTTCGAAGCTACGACCTAAGGGAGACCGAAGCCTGCACCTGCTGAATGCCGTGCGGAAACGACTGGCCTAGGATGATCGACAAACCTCCCAACGCCACTCGCGAGATCGGATGGATCTTGCGTGTGCTTGTCAGAGTATAGGAAGTGGCGCCGCGCGTTGAATGCACCAAGATCAATCCGCCCGACTCGCTTCTGGCGCTACTCCGGCGTTATATCGAACTTGAATGGCACCCTGTGCAGCAGGGTGCCATCGTGTGCTGTCAACTCAATGCATTCCTCGTCCGCGAAGGAGCCACCGACGAGCCTGTCAGTGAGCATATCCCTCGCCGCGCGTGTCGCCTCCAGAATGGCTTCGTCAGTTCCCGACAACTCTAATCCTTCGTCATCAACTTCAAGGAAACCGTCTCGCCGGATGTGGAAATAGAATCTTGGCATCGATCGCTTCCCTGTTTTACTGGAAACGTCCCTTGCAAAGAGTTGGTTCCTCGCCTGTCGGCGACTACCTTTCTAGTTTCTTGTCGGCAGATGGAATGCACGGTCCGCTTCTAAGCTGTGTGCGGCGCCAGCGCCGGCCAGATCATCTAAGATCCGAACAGGCTGTCAGGACGAAACCGGAGAACTCAACCCAATCTGAATACGCGCCAGCGGTGCCGTCAGCTTCCAGACGACCAACCCGTCCTCGAAATTCCAGTTCGCCTGACCGGAAAGAGCAGATGGCACCAGCTTGCACAGAACGAGGGCGCCAAACCCCTCCTCCTGCGCCAGCAAATCGGCATAAGCCACTGCCGGCTCGCACCAGATGAGCTCGAAAATATACCCGCCTTCGTCTGTCGTGACGCTCCACATTACCGATATGCCGTCGAGGTCTGCTAATCCAAAGCGCATCGCGTTCATGATCAGTTCGTGAAACGCCATGCCAAGATTGAGGACAGCGTTGGCGTCGAGAGCAATCTCGGGGCCACCCACCTTGACCCGGTGTGATGCATCGAACGGCTCGAGTTGGTGAGACACCAGATCGGCAAGTCTGACGCCGGCCCAATCGACCTGCGAGAGAAGATCATGTGAGTGAGACAGCGCCATGATGCGCTCGCGGACCCGTCTCTCGAAATCCTCGATCGAACGGGAACGTGTTCCAGTTTGCCTGATAACCGCAAGGACGACCGCGTACTGGTTTTTAACGCGATGATTTATCTCTCTCATCAAAAGACGAAGACGGCGCTCGCTTTCGCGCGCGTCTGAGATGTCCCGAGCGATGCTCAATGCTCCGATCCGGTCGCCGGAACGGTTCTTGATTGGAGAGATGGTGAGCGAGACTGGGACCAACTGCCCATCACGATGACGGAGCGTTGTCTGGAGGGTTTCGATCCGCTTGCCGAGCTTCAGCAGGCGCAAGATATCAGCTTCCTCATCCCGTCTGTCATTGGGTAAGATCAGGGAGATGGGCTGGCCAACAGCCTCGACTTCCGCATAGCCAAACATGCGCCTGGCGGCGCTGTTCCAGCTCGCGATCGTGCCGGAAAGATCCTTGTAAATGATTGCATCGAACGACGAATCCACGATGGCCGCAAGGCGTTCTACTGTATTCTCTTCCATGACCAACGCGTTCGCTTGTTGAGGCTTAGGCTGGAGGGATTTAGGCAGGCGCCTCATAATTCAACCTCTCTGGCCGCAAAATATTCAAGTCAAGGTCGCGCATTCGGACAACAGAGTACGCGCTTGATTGGTCTCACCTAGAGGGGTCAGGCTCGGTCATAGGTAAAGGTGGTCAGTAAGGTGGTTACGAAGTTGCTCGCCCGCTCCTTGACGAGCACCTCGGTCCACTCACTCGTCCCTCGAAGTCTCAGATCGGTATAGATGCTATGGACCGCGGCCTCTTCGATACGCTTTATGTGCGCCTTGAATTCTGCTTCGCCACCTGTGCTGTAAAAGTCACGGATGACCATGCGCAGGATTTCCTGGATCGCTATCTGCCACGCAGTGTTGATTGCCTGTAGTTCTTTTATGTCCGGTGCCATGGGTCTCTCTTCTATTGCGTGGACGCCACGCACCGCGCTCGGATCGTTGAGGCCGCACTTTCGAAGGCTACTAGGCCTGTCTTGCCTTGCGGTTCGCGTAGCGCCGGTCGCGTTCGGCCTTGCGCGCGGCCTCATCTTCGATCACCCGCGCTATGCGGGCCTTGTCGGCGGCCTCACGCGCGTCTGCCTCGGCCATTGCTGCGGCCTCGGCAGCGGCTTGACGTTCTACCGCCTCGGTCTCGATACGGCTCTGCTCGGCGAGCTTCGCGCGCTCGCGTTCAAACCGTCGCTCTTCACGAGCGGAGGCGATGGCCATGCGTTCGGCCTGTGTCGCGAGCTTGGCTGGGTCAGCCGCAGCCTGCGCCGCGCGGTAAGCATTGATGAGAGCCACTTTGGCGTCAGCGGATGCGGCACGGCGGTCCGCGACTTCGTTGGTTCTGGTATTGGTCATTCTCGTCCTATGCGTTGTTGCTGAAGAGATCAGCGTTTCCTGGCTGGCGTGGCGATGGGATTGTATGCCGCCGATATGCGATCCGACAGTTCCCTGGCAAGCCGCGCCTCCCGCAGCCGGAGCGTCTTGGCGTCCCGAGCCTGGGCGACAGCTTCGAGCTCCTCTGTCGCGTTGTTCTTGGAGAAAAACTGTGTCTGAACGGTGCTGAACGCATGCTCCGCCTGCTGGCGGGATTTGCTATATGTGTCTGTCACTACAACCTCGTTAGCTTGACTAGTAGCCAAAACGAAAAGGCCAGACAAAACGCCTGGCCTCAGTGAAACAGCTTCCGGCAGTGCCAGTACATCCGTGGTCAAAGGGAAGCGAATTTCATTTTCATGCGGCCTGCAGATTGGTGGCCGACATCTTGCCCGACTTCATGTCGCGCTCGAGCTCGAAGCCGATCTTCTGGCCTTCAACGAGTTCGCGCATTCCGGCGCGCTCGACTGCCGAGATATGAACGAACGCATCAGCGCCGCCGTTGTCAGGCTGGATGAAGCCGAAGCCCTTGGTGGAATTGAACCATTTTACTGTGCCAGTGGTCATGATGAACCCTTTCAAAGCATAGAGTGAGAGACCGCGAAGCGAATGCTGCGCGGGTGAAAACCGACTATTTTTGAAAGAGAAGGTTCGAATAGAGCGTGGTGCCAATCACGCGGTAGACAAAGCTCGGCAAGCAAAAGATCGATGGAATATGAGTAGATGAATGAAAGCAGAACGTCAACGATTAGTTTTGCAAAAGCGGAATGAACATCCTCAGGTTGAGATGGCGCATTCCCAAGCTGCAATACATTTTCCACGCTCGGTCAAAGGACAAGCGAAGGAAATGGCGATCGCGGATGCGATACCAAGCTTTTCGACAGAACGCCGCCCCGTCTCCCGACACCTTTGCAGGGCAGCGATCAGCCGTGGCTGAATTCATTTGCTATTCCCACGCATGACGCGCAAGGTCCTCCCATCGGTAGCCATTGAACGGGCGTTGCCGATTGAGGGCTCGATTTCACCCTCGCCCCAAAAGGAAGGAGGACGATGTGTCTTCCGAGAATCTCCCCAGAAAACTGAACGAGAGCCACGCCGACGCCCTCAACAAGGTGTTGTTCGATGCGGGCTACTCCGGCGATGTGGTGTCACCTGGCGCAGGAACGAATGCCGCCACCAAGCTCCTGATCAGCCTTTTCCACGAAGGTGTCACAGATCCGGTCCACTTCTCCACGGCTTTAGAGCGCGCCTTTGGTCGATCAGACCCGGTCGTCTTCCACTCAAGCACACTCCACCAGTATGCAATTCGGGGTCTGCCCCCTGCCAACGACAGACGCTTACGTGCAGTTCGTGGGGCGCCGGAGGAGCCAAGAAATGTCGTCGATTAAAGATCTCACCCACAAGGGCATGCTTGGCCGCAGCGTGACTGATGCTGAACGCACAGCGATCCACGCCAAGGAAATAGCCCTCCAGGAGAAAGTTTACCAGGACGAAAAGAATGCCCATCTTCGCGCGCTGCGCCTGGAACGCGACCGGCTAAGCAGTAACATGCACTGATGATAGATTCTGGCTTGCAAAAAATGCGCAGCGCTTTCGACAGGGATGCGGCGGCGCGACTTGGAACAGCCACGCCGCGCTTGCCGAATTTCCCGGAGGTGGCGGCAACGCCTTCGGATATCACGATTTGAGGGCTTGACGCAGTGGCGTCGATGTGGCGTTCAATGCCACCTGAAGGACGTGGATTGGCGATGCACACGGTGCGAGCGCGCTCACCCCGAACGACACTGATCCCCGCGCCGCACTCCCCATGGAGTGGGATTCCCACTGAATTGAGATCATCGATTGCCTTCGTTGCCTTTTCTCTTGAAACAACCCGAACCGTTGCTCTTGGCCACCCGAATTCAGAGTCTAGCGGGTCGCCCAAATGCGCGGCAGCGACATCTCCCTTGCTGACCGTGAACCCTGGAGTTACGGTAGGTGAAGCATATCCGATTGTCGCTGGTGTCGGCAGTGATGGCCAACGGCAACGAGGCTTGCAACTCTTAGCGCCAGCGTGGTCGATGGCCCTGTTCTCATCGCGATGATCTGTGAAGGAATCCCGAATACTTAGGCTTCTGCTATGTGCAATGAGTACGAACAACACACCAGCTACGTCGAATACTGCAAGGTGGTGCAGAACCTCGCGCTTGGCGTTCCGATAAAAGAAACGGAGCTGGATATGCCGCCGGGTGATGACATCAGGATAGGCGATATGGCCCCCGTCATCCGAGCCGCGGGCGACAACATAGTAGAGCTGGTGCAGATGAAGTTCGGCTTTCCGCCAACCCGCGCGCATGGCCCGGTATCCAACTATCGATCGCAGAGAAGGCATTTCGGCGGCAGCCACCGCTGTCTTGTTCCAGCCAGCGCCTTCTTCGAGTTTACCGGAAAAAATCATCCGAGGGTCAAACACCGGTTCACGCTCGTCGACGCGCCGTTCATGGCGATCGCCGCGATATGGCGGCCCGGGCGAAAGGGCCAGCCATCGGCGTTTGCGATGTTGACGACCGAGCCTGGGTCGGATGTGAAGCCTTTTCATAATCGCCAGGTCGTTATCCTTCGACCAGGGGATTGGAAAGCGTGGATCGACCTTGACGAGCCTGAGGAAGAGTTGTTGCGCCCGCTTCCGGCTGGATCGCTGAACGTAGAGTGGCAAGTCGCAACGCCGCATCCGACATGGAAGCAAGACGGATTTTGAAAATCGGATCACCTTTCGTGCCAGCCATTTACTTATATGTGGAATCGCAAAAATCGTCGTTTCTACATTTAGCTTCGTTTATTATAGCTAACTGAAATAGAAGGCCTTTTTCTTGTCCCCAACAGCCGTCTTGGCGACCATGGGCAATAGGGCTAGGCACCGTCAGGCGGCGCGAAGAAACAGTTCACGTCGTTTTCCGTCGGATGAAGGCAGATGTGATATCGGCCATCGCCCGAGGGCATCTCGTCGCCATATGGGATGAAGAATCGGTGCGGTTTTGTCGCGAGGTGGTGGTCTCCTGCATGCAGGAAGACGGAAAAGCCATGAGGCCCTGGGCTGATATCCTGAGCGGGAATGGCTTCACAATCTCCACCAACATCGTGAGCTTTGCAGCACGCCGGAGGATAAGTCCAGCCGCTCTTCGCTTGATGGGCCTCGGCTCTAATTAGAATACCAACAGCGATAGCCGCAAGTGTGATCAGGGATGCGGTTGATTTGACGAGTGTCATTGCACACCTCCTTGGAGGCAGCCCTCGAAGAAACGCCGAGAAGTTGCTTCGCCGATTGACAGGAACGCGCTGTCTTCTTCCATGCGTTGATTGTGGTCCGGGTGGGTCCCCAACGCCTTACGGGACATAGCTGCTATTAGAATGCGATTGCGAGAAGGCCTACTATAGCCCGGATGCCGGGCCGGAAGCGCCATCGGCACTTTTCCATTTTATAACATACTGCTCCGGTGCGCTGGAGTGAAATCAAACCATTGCTGCTCCGACCCGGTCTGCCGGTAATTCCAGTGTTGGTGACGCGTCCCCTTGGAAGGAGGGCAGTTGGGAGCCGCTTCGAGCCTCCGGAAAAATCTCCGGCACAAGCAATACACAATTACTCGCGTTATAAGGGGTCTAGGAGAAGGTGGGCCAACGATTCCACGTTTAAGTAAGTGACTGGACCTTCCGTGGGTGCTTTTTTATTCGCTCTCAACTGAGCTCGCCCCAATATGCGGGCAATACGATCGCCCGCGCTTCCCCCACGCATTGGACATTGAACTGGGTGGAACTGCGGTTGCGGCAAGCATGCCGCCTCCCGCAAAGGAAAGTGTCGAAAGATAACGGGGCCGACCATCGAGACAGCTGCCCAAGCCGCCGAATGCAATCACCATATTCTTTTCGACAGAAGGTATGGGGGATTGCTGTTGATCGGCTGACTGTAACCGATTCTCCTGCCCCACGCTGTCCCAGCCCTCCTGGTGAACGGTGAGCATCCCATGGTGTTAACCCTTTTTTACCATGCTTCAACGCCTCGTAAGGGAATAACGCATAGGGATATGCGCGCCAAGGCGAATAACGCTTCCCGTTCGTGGTCCAATCCATGATGGCACCGTGGTACTCCACCACGTGTCCCAGGACACCTCAGCCGGCTTCCCACCCAACAGGTCCGGGCAGGAAGCCGGCCTTTTTGCGCTACCCAGTACACTCGTCGCTCACCATCAGGCTACCAACTCACGCTAACCTTCGAACCACTTGAGATTGGAGACGCTGGCCGAAATACATATCACGATGCCAGGGCCCATTTCCCGCAGGCTCGTCAGCCGATAAGCTGTCACGTCTTGCAAGTTTCCCGGTCGTACAACGGTGACAACCTCGACAAGGTGACCAAGGGCATCGGCGAGCGCAGTCCGTTGCGAAGTGCATCCCTGGCCGCCTGACAGCTTCACGGATGACAGCAGCGTTGGGGCATCGTGTCGGCGGGCTCAGCCCGACCTCTGGCCAGCATCCGAAAACCTGCGCGCCGAGCCGCGAGCTGTCGCGCAGGCCTCAATGCCAATCTGGCTGGGGCCAAACGTCTCGAAGACGGTGTGCGTCTACCCGTTCTCAAGGATGGTGCGGGATAAACTGCCCATCTGCATCAA
Source organism: Rhizobium sp. AC44/96 (assembly GCF_001692185.1). NCBI lineage: Bacteria > Pseudomonadati > Pseudomonadota > Alphaproteobacteria > Hyphomicrobiales > Rhizobiaceae > Rhizobium > Rhizobium sp. AC44/96. Next base: position 187,485 of record NZ_LXKO01000002.1, on the reverse strand, counting down.
CGCCTACTCTATATTACATTCGCTGGTGGGGCGGCCGAAGAGGAACCCCTGGCCATAGTGGCAGCCAAGCTCTTGCAGCGCGCGGAGTTCTGTCACGGTTTCCACACCCTCGGCGACGACGTGCTTTCCCAGTGCCGTCGCCATATCAATTATGGCTTTCACGATGGCTAGATCGGCGTGTGAGCTTGTCATCGCACGCACGAAGGCGCCGTCGATCTTGATCTGGTCATAGGCAAGTTCCTTCAGATGTACGAGGGACGCAAAGCCGGTGCCGAAATCGTCAAAGGCAACGATGAAGCCTGCAGCGCGCAACGCCTCGAGCTGCGCGCCGATATCGCCGCCCTGCTCCGACATCATGACCCCTTCCGTGACCTCGATCTGGATATAACGAGGCGACAATCCTGCCGACCGGGTCGCGTCCAGGATTTCCTCCACAAGGCTTGGGCTGTCGGGAAACGCCATGAACTGCGACGACGAAACGTTGATCGCAATGTGCCCGAAATCGATACCGGCCATTTCCCACGCCGTGGCTTGTGCGACGGCGCACTGCAGCACATAACCACCGATGCGCCTGGAAAGTGTCGGGTCGTCCAGAGCCGCGGCAAAGGCCGAGGGGCCGATTACCGATCCGTCTGACCTCTTGAGCCTCAAAAGTGCCTCAAAGCCGACGCGCCGTCCCGTATCGAGCGCAATCTTCGGCTGGTAATGGAGTGTGAAGAGCCCCTGTGCGAGCGCCTCTTCCGCGAGTGCCAGCGCCGCCTTGTCGGATTTCGCACGATTGAGCCGACCAGAGTCGACCCGGGTCAACAGATAGCGGTCTTCGGATTGCAGGAGACGTTCCACAACGCAACGCGCCAGCCGAGCCAGCATGCCGCGCACGTCGGCCCCGAGGCGTCGCGGCACCCGATCGAGCACGCAGAGCGAGCCGAGCCGAAGCCCAGGCTCGATCTCCAGCGGCACGCCGGCATAGAAACGGATCCTGTCGGTTCCGGTGACGAAAGGGTTTTCAGCGAAGCGAACGTCGCGAGCGGCGTCCGGCACCACGAAGGGTCTCGGCGACTGGATTGTGTAGTCGCAGAAGGCGTCTATCCTGGAGGACCCGACACCTTCGATGCCCCGCTTCGACTTGAACCACTGGCGTTCGCCGTCCAGCAAGGTGATGAGGCCGATCGGCGTATCGGCCGCAAGGCAGGCTGCATCGACCAGTGCATCGAGCACCGGATCCGGGCCGGACGACACAATGGACAGTTCTCTCAGACGTTTGAGGCGAGCCGCTTCGTCCGGCGGGAGGCCCTCGGGTTCGAACATTTCGGGGAAAATCGCATGGCGGTCAACACACTGAAGCATATGGCTCTTCTATTCTTACCGTTGTTGGATTTCGCTCAGGCGATAGCCGACGCCGCGGATGGTCTTGATGACCTCACCGCTCGCGGCATCCAGTTCCGCAAGCTTGCCGCGCAGCCTGTTGATGTATACGTCGATCGTCTTGTCGCGAGGATCGTGCTCGCGAAAGAGCGCCTGGCGTGCAATGCACGACTTCGAGCAGTCTTCTCCCACACTGTTGAAAAGGACCTGCAGTATTCTTCCCTCGAGTGCGGTCAGCGGCTGACTGACGCCATCAAAATCCATCGACAGGCGTCCGATGTCGCAATCGATATTGCCGATCTTGAAAGCAACACTTTGCCGCAGAGTAGTGCGGCCCAATCGCGCCTCGTGCAGGCGATGGACGCGGGCGCGCAATTCCTTCACGCTGAACGGCTTCATCACATAGTCATCCGCACCGACACTGATGGCGTCCGCCCTGCTATCGGCGTCTCCAGCGCCCGAGATCATGATGATGGGCACGTCGGAGCGTGAGCGCGCAGCGCGAAGCAGTTCCAACCCGCTCCCGTCGGTCAGGTTGATGTCTATCAGGATGCAGTCATAGGCAGCGAGTTCGTTTGAATGAATGAAGCGGTTCGCTTGCCTCACGGATGCAAGACAGTCCAGCCGGTCCCGGGAATCCGACCAGTTCAACCGCAACATATCAACGACGTCTCGCTGATCTTCGATGATCATTATGTTCATAGTCTCTTCGAATGTTTGGTGGTGTGACCCAAGCCTCTTTTCCGCGCGCAATAGGGCGGCGAATGGTGTTGGGCGCAGCATTGGCCGCATGTTTTAACTCATATGGTTTTCGGGTTGAGGCTTTCCAAGGTCGAAAATGGGGAGTTCATGCGTGCCAGCCGGTTGACGAAGTCCGGTTCCAACTGTTTCACAAAGCAAAGATGAAGGTGACCCGGATCCCGCTGAACAACGATACTGCCGACCACGACGTCAAACCTGCCGAAAACAAGGTAAGCGTGATCTGGAATCAGCGACTTTCCGACGCGCACGGTCGCCCCGCCCTCGCTGATCTCCACGACGAGGCAGCGCACGATCTGCGTCTTGCGCATCCACTTTCCGGTATAGAGCAGATTGCAGAAGAGCGTGACACTTCGGCTGTACCATTTGCGGCTGAAGTAGTCGGATTCGACGCGGCTCAGATAGGTTGTTCTCATTGTCGCTTTCCCAGGCTCACCCCGATGCTTGCCGAGGCCTCTCCGAAACTGGAGGCAGGAACGCGGCAGTTGGATGCCTTGATTAAAACGGCGCACCGTTAAGCGACCGCGGCGCCAAGTTTAAATAAGGTAAAATTTAGATATCTCTCATGGATTGCTGTCTCGCTTGGGACTATCGAGGTTGAAAACAACGACTGCTGAGGGCGATGCAAATCATGCGACGGGAAAACGCAATTGCTGGCAAGGGCTTTCGCATCCTGGTGAACGGTCTCAGGCAATGTGCGACGGATCGGCTTTCCGCGGGATTGCTGGGTGGCGGCATCTCCGCTTTGGTCGTTGCCTTGCGTCCGACAACGGCATGGCTCTGGGTGGGTGGAGCAACGCTGATCATCGCCTGGCGACTGCGTAAAGATGGGTCCCTGTCTCGCGATGCTCGCCGACATTCGCAAGATCTCTACGGAAACCAGGCTCTTCGCGAGATCGCCGGCAAGGCCGCGAAGCTCGGCGGGTGGGTAGTGCACCTGCCTGATCGGCGGATCGAATGGTCGGACGAAACCTGGGCGATCCACGAGAGACCAAGGGGCAAGACGGTCACCTTCGAGGAGGGGATCGGCTATTTTGCGCCGGAATGGCAAGATGCGATCATCCGGCACTTCGAAACTTGCGTGGCGACCGGTCTGCCCTACGATATCGAGGTGAAGATCATCGATGGTACGGGCCGCCGGAAATGGGTTCGCGCAATTGGCGTGGCGATCCGCGACAAGATGGGACACATCTCGCGTATACAGGGCGCCCTTCAGGATATCGACGAGCGCAAGCGGCTGGAAAATACGGCAAGGGATCTTGAGCGGCGCTTGGCCGAGTCCATGGAGAATATCAGCGATGCGTTTTTCCAGCTCGACGCCGATTGGCGCTTCACATACCTCAACCATCAGGCCGAACGTCTGCTGGAGCGCCCGCGATCAGCGCTTATGGGCCGCCTGATCTGGAAGGAATTTCCGGAGGCCTCCTCGGGGATCATCCGGCAGAACTATGAACGTGCCGTCCGCGAACACGAGACGGCGGATTTCGAGGTATTTTACGAGTCCCTCAACGGATGGTTCTCGGTCACCGCCTATCCTGGCCCCACGGGCCTCACCGTCTATTTCCGAGATGTGACGAAGCGGCGCGCGGCCGACCAACACTTGCACCTTCTGGAAATGGCGATATCGAGAATAGAGGACTTCGTCATAATAACAAAGGCTGGCTCACAGCCCGAAGACGGCCAAACGATTGTCTACGTGAACGACGCCTTCGTCAGGATCACCGGCTATTCACCGCACGACGCGCTCGGCCGTTCGCCCGGCTTTCTCCAGGGGCAACGGACTGACGCCGACACCATCGAGGAGATCAACAACGCCATCGCGCGATCGGAAGCGATCCGTGCCGAACTTATCAACTACGCCAAGGACGGCCGCGAGTATTGGGTGGACATGAGCATCGCCCCGATTATCGGCTCGGCCGGTCGCGCCACCCATTTTGTGGCGACCGGTCGCGAAATCACCGACAGAAAGAGAACGGAGGAAAAGCTCGCCGAAAGCGAGGAACGCTTCTCGATCGTCGCCATGATGACGACAGACGCAGTCTGGGACTGGGACATCGCGACAGGTCATGTGCAATGGAACAGCAACATGGCATCGGTCTTCGGGCATGAGGACGTATCGGTGAAGGACGGTTTTCGGGAATGGGAATCCAAGATCCATCCCGACGACCGCGAACGCGTGGTGTCAAGCGTGCTTGCAGCAATTGATGGACGAGCAGAAACCTGGCAGGAAGAATTTCGCTTCCGTCGCGGAACGGGAATCTACGCCGAGGTCCTGGATCAGGCCCACATCATCCGCAATGCCGCAGGCGAGGCGACCCGGATGGTAGGTGGCATCCGGGATATCACCGAAACACGATTGAACGAGGCAAAACGACTGCAAGCGCAGCGGCTTGAAGCGATAGGTCAACTGACTGGCGGCGTCGCCCATGATTTCAATAACCTGCTGACGGTCATTATCGGGACGGCGGAGACATTGGCCGACGAGATTGCCGATCCGCGACTGTCTGCAATCGCACAGTTGAACCACAAGGCCTCGCGGCAAAGTGCCGCCCTCACGCGCCAGCTACTCACCTTCGCGGGACGGCAACCCCTCGAGCCGGCGTCGCTGAGCATCAACAGGATCATACGGGCCATGGAGGGATTGCTGTCGACTGCTCTTGGCGAAACCATCATCCTGCATCTTGCGCTTGATCCGGCGGCAGGTCACGTCAGAGCGGACGCTGCGCAACTGGAAGCGTCGATCATGAACCTGTGCATCAACGCGCGCGACGCGATGCCGGAGGGCGGCAGGCTGACAATCTCGACGGCGCAAAGCGGTGACGACGCGGTGATGCGAATCTCGGACAACGGCTTCGGAATGGACGCGGAGACGCGGGCCAAGGCCTTTGAGCCGTTCTTCACCACGAAGCCCTTCGGAAAGGGCAGCGGGCTAGGTCTCAGCATGGTGTATGGCTTCGTGCGGCAATCAGGGGGACGGATCGAAATTGAAGCGGAGCCGGGCATGGGAACAACCATTTTCATGTCCTTTCCTCGACTGGCGTCCACCGAAATACCCGCGGAGCCTATCTCGAACGGGATGCTGGATGGTGGCAATGAACGAATCCTCGTCGTGGAGGATGATCCAATGGTCCGCGAATTCGCAGCGGGCACACTCGTTTCGCTCGGTTATTTCGTCACATGCGCGAACGACGCAACGGAAGCGTTACAGATCCTCAAAGCAGACGCGCGGTTCGATTTGGTTTTCTCCGATGTGGTCATGCCCGGCCCAATCGACGGCGACGCTATGGCGGTCAAGATCATGACGCTGTATCCGAACGTCCCGGTCGTCCTCGCGACCGGCTACGCGGACGTCGAACGCATTTGCGACACGTCGCGATACCGGCCGCTTTCAAAACCCTATACCCGCCGGCAGCTTGCGGAGACATTGCGGGCGGCGATCGACGCTTCGCAGGACGATCGATGAGCGCCTGTGTCGGGGATTAGTCAGACGAGGAGCGACCAAGGCCGTTTCGCGGGCAGCGGGTGATAGCCGCCCTCATCAGGCGCAGTGCGATCAACCGTTCCCCGTGGGCTGCGCCGGAAGCAGCCGCCATATGTCGATCGGTTTTGCCAGCAAGCGGTCGATCTGGCTCAGCAGCGGCTTCAGGTGAGGCATTTCCATGTGGGCGTCGAGATCCGCCTGGCTCTGCCATTTCTCGTAGAACACGAAGACGTGTGGATCCCTGGCATCGACGTGAAGGTTGTAGTCTATGCAGCCGTTTTCGGCCCGGGTTGGCTCGACCTGATCGACGAGAAGGCGGAAAAGCTCTTCTCGCGTTTCCGGGCGGGCTGTCAGTGTCGCAATGAGCGAAACGGTCATGGCATCAGCTCCGCTTCTGGCTGAGCGCGACGGCAAGGATGATGATGCCGCCGCGGGCGATCAGTTGCTGGCTGAATTCGAGCCCCATCAGAATGAGACCGTTGTTGATGAGGCCGATCATCAGGGCGCCTACGATGGTCCCGATCACCGTCCCCCTGCCACCGAATAGGCTTGTGCCGCCGAGCACCGCAGCCGCGATGACCGAAAGTTCGTCGCCCTCGCCAAGCTGAAAGCGGCCAGATTGCAGGCGCCCCGCATAGAGCATGCCGGCGAGCGCTGCCGCCAGCGAAGAGATGACCAGCACCTTGAACTTGATTGCCTTCGTGTCGATGCCGGAATAGCGCGCCGCCGTCTCGCCGCCGCCGGTCGCCAGCACCCGTCTGCCGAAGCCCGAGCGCCGCAGCGCGACATGGCCGATTCCGCCAAGCACTGCCATCCAGAACAGCAGCACCGGCACCGGCCCGAGATTGCCACCGCCGAAGAGCCAGGCATAGCCGGTCGACAGGATCGGTACCGCCGCCGTTGCGGATATCCACATGGCGACGCCCTTGGCGATGCCCATCATGGCGAGCGTGGTGAGGAACGAGGGAATGCCAATACGGGTGGTCAGCCAGCCGTTGAACATGCCGACCGCAAGCCCGGTGGCGATGCCGGCCCCGACGCCGACGAGCGGCCCTCCGGCGGCAATCGCCATTGCAACGGTGACGGTCGAGAGGCCAGCGACCGCGCCGATCGAAAGATCGATCTCACCGGCCGAAAGCACGAAGGTCATGGCGATCGCCATGACGGCGATCATCGCCGTTTGCCGCACGATGTTGAGCAAATTGTTGGGATTGAGGAACCCCTTGTCGGCCAACGCCACCGCGAAGACGAGGAAGATGACGATGAAACCAATGTAGATGATGTTCTGGCGCCAGTTGGCGAAGATGGCGTTAGCCATTGGATACCTCTTGAACCGCAAGGGCTTTCTGGATTTCGATCTGCAGCCGCTGTTCGGCCGCCTGGAGACGGTGCGCAAGGTCATCGCGAGGCACCGACGGGTCATCAAGCGCCTCGCGCGCCAGGTCCTGGTGGACGCGCCCCTCGGACATAACGAGAATGCGGTCGCAGGCGGTCAAAAGCTCGGAAAGTTCGGACGAGATCATGATGATGCCCTTGCCGGCAGCGGCAAGCTCGCGCACCAGGCGGATGATCTCGGATTTCGAGCCTATATCGATACCGGCGGTCGGCTCGTCGAGAATGAGGATGTCGGGGTTGGTCGCAAGCCACTTGCCGATGACGACCTTTTGCTGGTTGCCGCCCGAAAGCGTCGAGACGGCGTGATCGCGGCTCGCCGTTTTCACGCGAAGGCGCTCGATTTGCGCGTCGGTCAGATCGTTTGCGGCCTTCGTATCAACGAGGCCGCCCGTGGAAAGCCGATCGATGACGGCAAGGATCATGTTTGAGGCGACAGAATGGGCGGGGATGATGCCCTGCGTCGCACGCGCTTCCGGCACCAGCGCGACACCCGCAGCGATAGCGTCGCCCGGCTTGCGGAACGCGACCGCACGGCCCTTGATGTATATCTCTCCGTTGACGGCCGGGTCGATGCCGGCAATCACCCGCGCAAGCGACGAACGGCCCGACCCGAGCAGACCTGCAAGCCCTATGATTTCGCCACGATGCAACGTCAGGGAAATGTTCTCCGGCTTTTGACGACCGCTGACATTCGCGAGCTCCAACAGCACTTCGCCCTTCACGGCCTCGCCGCGCTCGACGTCCGACAGCCCTTTGGAGCGCCGGCCGACGATATGTTCGATCATCGTGTCGATCGGCAATTCACTAAGCGGCGCAGTGATGACGTGGCGACCGTCGCGCAGGATCGTCGCGCGATCGGCGATGCGAGCAATCTCGTCCATGCGGTGGCTGACATAGATGATCGCCACCCCTTTCGCCTTCAACTTGCGCAGGAAGATGAAGAGCCGCTCGACATCGGAAACGGCAAGCGCCGTCGATGGTTCGTCCAGAACCAACACCCTGGCATCCTGCGAGATTGCCTTGGCAATCTCCGTCAACTGTTTCTGGCCGGCGCCGAGATCGCCGACCACGGCCTTCGGGTCGACGAAGACGTCGAGGAGTGCGAAGATGCCCGCCGCGCGCCGCTCGGCTTCCCGGTCATCGATAAACCCCGTTCCGTCACGGCACTCGCGCGTCAGGAAGATGTTCTGGGCGACCGTCAACGTCGGGACCAGGCTCATTTCCTGGTAGTTCATCGCGATGCCGGCCGCGCGCGACGCCTCCGGCGTATGCGTCGTCAGAGGCACGCCGCCAACCTCGATTGCCCCCTGGTCGGGGCGATGCACCCCGTTCAGCACCTTGAGGATCGTTGACTTGCCGGCGCCATTGCCGCCAAGCAGAGCATGAACTTCGCCCGGCAGGACCTCGAAGGATACGTCTTCGAGCGCGCGCACCCCCCCGAAAGCCTTTGAAATGCCGGTCATGCGGACGGCAGCGGCACTCGCAGTCATCCCACCTTCTCCCATTGTCCCGTCTCACCGGAGCGGATAAGGGCGTCGGCGACGAGTTCGGTCAGCAGGCCGTCCTCGAAGTTCGGGCTCGGCTGCCGGTTCTTCGCGATGGCCGAGAAGAAATCGTAGCACTCGACGATCTTCGTCTCCGAATAACCGATGCCGAGGCCAGGGATCGGCCACAGGCCGTTGCCATAGGGATGCGCCGGGCCGGTATAGATGGTGCGGAAGCCGCGGGCATCGCCCGGATCGTCGGCAAACATCACCTGCAGCTCGTCGCGGCGCTCGTAATTGAAGTGGATCGAGCCCTTGGTGCCGTGAATTTCCAAAGTGATGAAGTTGTTCCGGCCATAGGCGTTGCGGGTTGCTTCCAGGCTTCCGATTGCACCGCCCTCGAATTTCAGCATCGAGACGACCTCGTCGTCAACATCCACCTCACCCCGTTCGACATCAGTCGCCTTCTCCGCCGCGCCGAGCTTGTCGATGCCGCCTTGCTGGAGCGGCCGCGTCTTGTTGTAAGTCGTCGTCAGCGCGTTCACCTCGGCGATCGGGCCGACGAGATAGTGCGCAAGATCGACCACATGGGTGGCGATGTCGCCGACCGAGCCTGATCCGGCGATCTTTTTCTGGAAGCGCCAGGAGAGCGGTGAATCCGGGTCTGCCGACCAGTCTTGCAGATAAGTGCCGCGGAAATTCAGGATCCGGCCGATGCGGCCCTCTTCGATATATTTCCTGGCGAGCGCCACAGCCGGCGTACGGCGGTAGTTGAAGGCAACCATGTGAACGATGCCGGCGGCCTTCGCCGCGTCGCGCATCGCCCTCGCTTCCTCGACGGTACGGGCGAGCGGCTTCTCGCAGATGATATGCTTTCCGGCCTTCGCCGCTTCAATGGCGATCTCGGCATGCACGTTGTTCGGCGTGCAGATGTCCACGACGTCGATATCCGGCCGGTTGACGACGGCGCGCCAGTCGGAGGACGCTTCTTCGAAACCGTAGCGCTGGCGCGCCTCCTCTGCCATGCCGTCTGTCACGTCGACAACGACCTTGCGATGTGGAATGGCCGGCGCCGGCCAGAAGAACATCGGCATGGAGGCATAAGCCATGGCATGCGCCTTGCCCATGAAACCGCCGCCGATCATGGCGACGTTCATCACTTTGGTCATCAGTTTTCTCCAATGAAAGAGGTTGGCTGCAACGAGCCGCGTTCATCTGCCGGCGCAAGCCGGATCAAATCATTCGGCCCGGGGCACGGTCGTCGCGCCCCGGGCGTGGTCGGTCACTGTCCGAGGCTTGACTTGATGTTGTCGGTCGCCTCGGTTGAATAGACCGCCTTCCAGCCCTCGAGCAGCGTCTCGCGCGTCACCGGTAGCGCCGGCAGCGCGACGAAGGCGGGTGCTTGCTTATCGAGCAGCGCATAGCCGGCAAGCTTGGCTTCGACCACGCCGGCGTCGTAGGGCCGCTGCGCGCCAAGCCCCTTGACGAAACCACCCTGGGCCATCGAGATCGCCACGTTCTCGCCGAGATCGATCGTGGTGATGGCGAGATCGTCTCGACCGGCAACGCGCGCTGCCGAGATCACACCTTCGGCCGGCACGTCCCAAACCGCCCAAATGCCCTTGATGGTCGGATTGGAGGTGAGGATAGCCGAAGCCGCCTTTTCCGCATCGCCCGAGAAATCTGGTCCGCCGATGCCCTGCTCGGCCACGATCTTGATATTGGGGTAGTCGGACGCGATCGTCGCCTTGAAGCCATCGTAGCGCTGCTTGGTAACGAAGAAGTCGGCGGCATGGAAGACCAGTCCGATATCGCCTTCTCCCTTCAGCGCCTTCGCCATGAGATGTGCCGCGGCGACGCCGTTGCCGTAGTTGTCTGCCGACACGACCGAAACGTAGTCCTTCCCGGCCACGAAACCGGTCGGCACGTTATCCATGAAAACGAGCTTGGTGCCGGCCTCCGCTGCCGCCCTGTATGCCCCGGCGGTCGCCGTAGGGTCTGTCGGGATCGAGACGATTATGCTCGGCTTCTGCGCCATGATGGTCTCAATGTCGGAGACCTGCTTTTCCGGCTTGAAGCCGGCGTCGGTCACGGCAAGCACCTTGATGCCCATGGCGGCAAACTGTGTCTTCAGACCGTTGATCTGGGCGCGCGACCAGTCGTTGCCGCCGTAGTGCATGACGATCGCAGCCGTCGCGTTCATCGCCTTGATCTTGGTCAGTTCTTCGTCAGTCAGCGTCACATCGGAGGCCGGCGACGGAGATTCGCCCGAAGGTCCCTTGGAGAGAACTGTCTTCTGAAGTTGCGCCAGCGCGCTGTCCGGATCGGCGAATGCCGGTACGCCATGTGCAAGAGTGAGCGCCAGCACGGCGGCCGTGCCTAACAGAGTTCGTCTTTTTATCATCACTTTTCCTCCCGAAAATGGGGCTCCAGCCCCGGTCACGGCCGTCAGGCCGATTTAAGATAGGCCATGCTCGCTTTCGCTCCCTCCAGCGGATCAGGCCAGGAATCGAGTTCGGTACAAAGCCAGCCGGCAAAGCCGGTCTCTCGTAGGGCCGCGATGATCCCGTCCGTTGGGACGTCGCCGCGATCGATCGGTGTGAAGGCGAAGGGCTCTCTCTGATACCCTTTCAGGTGCACATAGGAGATGCGTGCCGCGTGCTCGCGGACCAGCGCCGCGGGATCGCCGCCGGCAGCGGCGAGATGGGCCGTGTCCGGGCAGAAATTGATACCGGTGAGCGCAAAGATCTTGCGCACTTGCGCCGGTCCTTCGACGATCGTGGAAAGATGCGGGTGATAGTGGGCGGTAAGACCCCGCGCTTCGGCGATCTCCTTCACCCGGTCGAGTGCTGCCGCGAGCTTGTGATAATCCGCCTCGCGGATGCCATCGAAGCGCTTCGCGCCGCCACCGACAACGAGATGCGGCGCCCCGAGTTCAGCGGCGCGATCGGCGGCACGAACGACCCGGGCAAGCTCCTCTGGCAAGATATCATCGAAGATGAAATTGCCGCCGGCATAGGTCGCAACGAGCGCGAGACCGTTGTCGGCAAGCAGGGAGCGCATGTCTTCGGACCTAAAATCGAGAAGGTTGCCGTCGAAAAGCTCGACACCCTCGTAGCCCGCCACGGCGATATCAGCGAAGGCGCGACGCATGTCGCCGAACGTCCGGTAGGCGAGATTGGTGATCGACGTAACGCCGACGGGATCCCCGCCAAGGCTGCCCCAGCAATTCGCATGATAAGCGAGCTTGAAGTTCGACATCGGCGCCTCCTCCCAGTGACCGTCGTGACTTGCAGCAAGTCTTACGTCGAAGAAAAATCGATGTCAATTATTTATCTGCATATCATGGCTTTCTTTTGCTGTTTTAATGCAAAAGTATGGTGTTGCCAGTCGAAACGAGCAGCTTTATCAAGGGAAGGAAGGCGAAGCGGCCAGGAAGGAAAAACCATGCCGACGACGGCGAGCATGCAAACTGATGGACATCCGCGCCGCAAAGGCCGTCCGCGCGTCTCCGAGACCGCCGCACCCAGCCTCGTCGATATCCTCAATCTTGTCCGCACCGAACAGGCCACCACTCGCCAGGAAATCGAGCGCCAAAGCGAGCTTGGGCGCGCTGTCGTCGCCGATAGGCTCGGAATGCTCAGCGAACTCGGTCTCGTCGATGAAAGCGAGCTTGGCACCGCCACCGGAGGCCGGGCGCCACGCCTCGTGCGGTTTGCGGCGGATCGCGGACGCATTCTCGTCGCCACGCTCGACCAGACCGCACTCGGCGTCGGCGTTGCCGATCTCGCCGGCTCACTGCTCATGGAACATCACGAGGCGACCGAACTCGCTCAACCGGTCTCGGCCCTTGCGGAACGGCTGGTGACGCTCTTCCGCTGGATTCTCGAGCGGCAGTCAAATCCTCAGCTCTACGGCATCTCCATTTCCGTACCCGGCGCCGTTTCCGACGGCGGCGAGGCGCTTTTTCAGCGTACCACACCGGGTGTCCTCCCGGGCTGGGAAAGCTTTCCGCTGGTCGAGACACTGGTTGCAGCCTTTGATGCTCCAGTCTGGCTTCGCTCCAGCGTCGAAACGATGACGATGGGCGAACTCCACGCCGGGGCCGGACGCAATCAACGCACGATGCTGCTGGTCAAGGTCGGCAAACGGATCGGCGCCGGACTGGCAAGCGAAGGGGTGCTGTTTCGCGGCGCTCAGGGTACGGTCGGCCTCATCGGTTCCGTACCGGTGACGTTGGGCGACAGGGCCGGCACGCTCGAAGCGATGGCGGGATCGGACCACATAGCCCAGGACGGCAGGCTCGCGGCGGAGAACGGAGCGAGCCCGGTCCTCGCCGAGCTTGTGCGACGCGGCGGCGACATTACGGCGCTGGAAGTCGCCCAGGCCGCCCAGGTTGGCGATGCTGCGGCAATCGAGATCCTGTCGCAGAGTGGCCGGCTGATCGGCCAGGTGGTCGCGACGCTCGCCAACATGCTGAACCCGGCGCTCATCGTGTTATCCGGTTCGATCGCCCAGACCAATGACATTCTTCTCGCGTCGGCGCGGGAGGCAATTTATGGTGCCTGCCACCCGCTCGTCAGCCGCGATCTGCAGATCATCCGCTCCCAGATGGGCAGCTCGTCGGGGCTTGTCGGGGCCGCCATCGTCGCGACCGAAGGCCTGTTCGCAGCACCCATGCTGCGAGACTGGATCATGTCGGGCCGGCCCCAGGCGCATCCGCTATTCCAGCAGATGAAGAACGAGATCGCCCAGCGGAAGGCCATCAAGGGAGACAATGTCCGGCCGCCGGACATGTAAGGAGGAATGAATGGCAATTACTGGTCTTGGCCCCCATGGTGAGCGCGCGTCGGCACCCGAGCGGGTGCTGCTCCTGCCCGAGGACATGGAGCGGGCACGGGCAAGTGGCTTCCGCGTCGCGATCGTGCTGCACACGCTTGAGAGCGACTGGGCCAAGCAGCAGCTTTCGGGCATCGTCGGCACGCTTGGCAATTGCGGGGTCGCGGTCATCGACGTGGTCGACTGCGGCTTCAACCCGGAGGTACAGATCGAAGCACTGGAGCGCCTGATCCTCGAGGCGCCTGACGCGATCATATCGCTGCCCGTCGCCAATTCGAAAGTGGCGGCGGCTCATTCGCGCGTCTCCGCGGCCGGCATAAGACTCGTCCTGCTCGACAACGTCCCGACCGGCCTTCTTCCAGGCAAGGACTACATCTCGCTGGTCTCGGCGGACAATTTCGGGCTCGGGAAGATCGCGGCGGAAGGCTTGTCGCCGCATCTGCCTGATGGTGCGGACGTAGGCGTGCTCGGCTATGACGCGGATTTCTTCGCGACGAACGAACGCGAAATAGCCTTTGTGAAGTGGATGCAGATCAATCGCCCGGATCTGACGCTTCGCGTGCGGCGGTTCCCTGCCCTGTCGGATGTCGCGAAGACTACGCGAGACCTCGCTGGAGCCCACCCCAGGCTTGCCGGCCTGTTTGTCGTCTGGGATACGCCAGCAATGACGGCCGCGCAGGTTCTCGACACGATGGGACACAGGCTTTCCATGGCGACGGTGGACCTTGGCCAGGAAGCCGCTATCGGACTTGCCGCCAGCGAACCCCTCGTTGCCATCGCCGCGCAGCAACCCTTCCGCCAGGGAGAAACCGCGGCCTCCATCGTCGTGACCGCTCTGCTTGGCCGCCTGGCCCCCGACTGGGTCGCCTTGCCCGGCCTTGCTGTCACCGCGCGAAATGTCGTGGAATGTTTCCAGACCGTCTGGCGTATGCCGGCGCCGCGCGAAGTGCTACGCAAGCTCAGCCTCGTTGGCCCGACCAAATAGCGGTCTTTTGCAGCCTTATGGAGCCTGCCGGCCCAGGCTCGTCGGCTCCATGCTTTCCGGCAAACTGATGCTGTGGGCAGTGCCCCAGCACCGAACAGCCGTGCGGGTTCGTTTCGATCAGTTCTTGATGGCCGTGCTCTTGAGCTGGGACTGCGCCTTCTACAAGCCGGTGTTCGACCAGAACATGATGGAAATCGAGATTTGCCCACATCGCCATATCCGGATATCGAACAATACTGATTTAATTCAGCTGGTTGCACCTTCGAGGATCCATGGTTTGTTCGCCGCAGAAATTGATTTTTTCATCTGCGTCACCAGATTCGGATGAGGCAAGAGAAGGAAGCAACGATATGACCATGACTTCCGAAGACGTTATCGCCATTCTTGGCCCTGTCGATGAAACGCTGGTGGCCGAGGTCATCGCGACGGGTGCGACGCGGACTGAACTTGCCGAGGCATTTGCATGGGCCAGCAACGACGAAGCCTTGATAGGTGAAGGTCGGCGACTGCCGGGAGGAAGGGTTGCCGAGCTCGTTGATCTGCTGTGCGCCGAAGAGGAAGAGCACGACAGATAGCATGATTTTGAGTTGATCAGCGAAGCGTCACCCAACCGCGTCATCCATTCGCGTGAATGCGGATATCGCCTGTGCGATCGATCATGTCCACCACGATGTAGCGGCCGGAACATTGGAAGATGACGTCTTGCGAACCATTGCCAATCACGACGCCGCAACGTCACGCGTAGAGGACGCTCGGAAGCCGCGGCTCGTTTACGCTGAACTGCACGGCGTGCGGATCGAACGCTACACCGAGACACGAATCAATAGCGATAGTGTCACTGCTGCTTAACACGCCTGTGACTGGTCGCCGGCGCGGGAGGGTGAAGGAAAGCCCCGAAAGCCCGGGAGAAGAGCGGCAATAGTCCCTCGAGTATCGGCGCAACAGCCGTGACCGCGATATCGAGCCGTTGTGACGAGGCGCTCATCGGCATGTGAGCGACCCGTTCGGCTCGCGCGGGATAGGTGACGCCGGTGAATAGAGCATCCCTGCGTCCAGGCCAAGCACGCGACGATCAGAGGGAATGGCTAGATCTCGAATGCGTGTTTGCGACGCCGTCCCTTCCGGTAGCTGCACAGACCGAAGCCGCCGGGTGGGCGCGACAGGCATCTCCAGCGGCGGTCACGGTTGTCGTTGGCGCAAGCCGTCTGCTTTTGCGCCAACATGTTTTGATCATTACCATCAAGAGCCTTCAAAGTCGCAACAACCTCGTCGTAGGAGACGATGTGGTCTGTCCCGGGGTAACGTCGCCAGGCTGGCATTGATTCGATTGCAGATATATCGGACGCCCATGAGGCCAATATCGCCCTCTTCTCGTCCTTGCTGATATCGCCCGCCGTCAGAACGTCGCGGGGATGATCGAAGTGCATAGCCGGGTGCAACAGATGCGCTGCGCTGATTGTTGCTACGGCATGCTTGGCTGCAGAATTGTGATCCGTTTCCTTTCTCATGCTCCAACTCCACTGATATAGGTCCAATCGACCTTGTACCTTTCGTGGTCACGCGGTCGTTTCGAACAGACCGCGCGCAGCCTGAACCATGGTTTTCAGGTGTTCGGGATTGCGAACGCCCTGGCGATAAAGCTCCACCACGATGGCAGCGATCCGTTCGGCTTCTTCAGAATCGCGAGGCACATCCGCCATCGCCCTGAGCTCATCGAAGACGTACTGGCAAATTTCGAGATCACGGGAATCGAGCGGCGCTTGCGACTTCTTGATGATCGTTTGAACCATTTATTCCTCCATTTCCCAAGGCCCACCCTTGCGGCAGGGCGGACCAGCATCGATTGCCTTAGGAGTCCCATGGCGGCGCCGGCGAGGATTGCCGATGCGGCGTCCTTCTTGGGTTTTTCTGCGATCATGGCTTCGGTTGCCACCAGCAGGCGGAGACAAGACTGTGGTCATGAAGCGGTCGGAACGACATGTTTTCCTCCGTTGGACAAAAAAGATGACGTCAATCCCTGACCGGGGGCCATGGGGTCCCGGCGGATGCAAAACCTCAATCGAGCATTGTGC
The DNA here is from genome assembly GCF_001692185.1 of Rhizobium sp. AC44/96. Classification (NCBI taxonomy): domain Bacteria; kingdom Pseudomonadati; phylum Pseudomonadota; class Alphaproteobacteria; order Hyphomicrobiales; family Rhizobiaceae; genus Rhizobium; species Rhizobium sp. AC44/96. The sequence goes on along the minus strand of NZ_LXKO01000002.1, from coordinate 171,105 downwards.
ACAAAATGATCTGGTTTGGCGTTTTTCCGATTTCAAGGGGACAAAACGAAAAAATCAGCACTCGTATAGAGTGGCTGCTAACATCCTGGAAAGGAACAACAAACACGGTTTTTTCGTTCGAAAAACCGTTGATAGTCGCAAAGTTTTACGCCACATTCGCAATGTCATGAAACGGAGATGAAGCATGCGATTTTCATCGGACCTGGAATGTCAGCTCAATGGCTACGGGCTCACCACTGCACACATCCTCTACCGTATTCCCGATTTCGAATCTGTACTGCAAACCTACGTTTGGCAAGATTACGACCTCGCTCCCGATTTCCCTGAGATGCAAAGGTTCCTGGCTTACTGGCAGGCAAACCTCGACGGGCCGCTGCATTCCGTCCGCTACACGCACCAGCGCCTGATCGGACCGAACGAATGGCGCCGCGTTGAAGGCGAATTCAAGCTCCAGTAAGGATTGATTCCGAATTCTGCGATTAGGCTCGATGAGCTCGGTCACGCACGTGACAACGTGTCGGATGAGGCTCCCGGGCCGCCTGCCCCAGCGCCTGGGTGTATTGGTACCCGAGCGCTGTGTGCCGTAATGCACGCCCAGATGGTGATGCCCTAAGATCGGCGCGCCCGTGTCTCTACGAGACAAGGCCCGACGCTGACGACGAGATCGTTCGAGCGATGAACTCGAGGTGACCTGTGCGCTGTTCAAGAGTTGATGGGTCGGACGTGGTATCGAATACTTGAACCGAAGTCGCCGAACGAAACATCCTTAGGATCTGAATTCTCTCTTTTCGGTATTGGGCGAAGTCTGCCACCGGCCAATCCGCTTCCAGCGCTAATCCGTTGGCTCAAGCAAGTCGTCCAGTCTTTCGACCACGGCGCGAACCACATCAGCTCGGCTGACGATGCCGACCAACACGCCGTCACGCAGGATAAGGACACGCTTGATCCTGTGTTTCAGCATCAGATCAGCCAACTCCGCAATCGAGGTTTCCTCATCAGCGGAGATGATGGCCGACTGCATAATGTCGCGAACGTGCTGCTGGTTGAGGCGGATTTCGGAGAGGAACTCCGGCGCGAGTGCCTCGCCTTCCGCCAGCATGCGTAGCCATTGCGCTCGCTTGCTTTGAAACTGCGCGCCGAAGTGACGCATCACGTCGCCTTCGCTAATCAATCCAAGCGGCCGGTTATCTTGTGTCACCACCGGTACGGCGGTGACTTGGTGGATCAGCATGCGCCTGGCCGCCTCGGCCACGGTGGTCTCCGGCGACACCGTAACCAAATTCGTTGTCATCACAGACTTCGCAGGGATTGTCATGTTTACGGCTCCAGCTGGAAGAGCGTGAACCATACGGCGTCGGTTTGGCGGCCGCTTTGACGTAACGCAAAGCACCGGTGCCGGCGACGCGTAAATCCGGCGCGAACTCTCGAAGGAATAGCTTCGCCACGGTCTCCCTCGCGCCAGTCAACACTTCCTTGGGGCAGCTTTTCTTCGTCGCCCAAGACGGCCAACTACCCTCTGGCGTGTTCCCCTCAACGATCCTCGAGGGGCTTTGCAGCATGTTTGGTGCTCGCGCCCGACAGCACTGAGATCCCGAAATTGGACCCTCGGTTCTCGCACATGCCGGCCAGGTCCTGTTCATGCGGGACGCTGCTTGGACAAAGACATGCAGTATTTCCGAAGAAGCCGGGGCCGCCGTTGCTGGCGGCCCTGCCTGCTGCGGATCGAGCATAGCTAACGTGGTTGATTATTCAGCAGCCTGAGCCACATCTTCGCGATGGTGAATCTCGGTCCCCAGAACCTTCAAGCATTCCCGGATGAACGCTGCGAGTGCTGTCCATCCCTTCGCTGAAACCATATTTCCATCAACGAGTGCTTCTGTCGGCGACAGATCGACGTAAGTACCACCCGCGAGCGTAACTTCCGGCTCGCAAGCTCCAAGAGCACCAACACGCTTCCCGCGCACGACCCCGTCGACTGCAATCAGGATCTGGACGCCATGGCAGATCGTGAAAATCGGCTTCCGCGTCTCGTGGAAATGGCGAACCATGGCCTGAATACGCTTGTCGGTGCGGATATATTCCGGCCCGCGCCCGCCTGCTGCATAGACTGCGTGGTATTGATCAAGCTGCGCCTCGGCTTCCGAGAACGTCTTGTTGATCGTGAAAAAATGGCCGAGCTTCTCGGTGTAGGTCTGGTCGCCCTCGAAGTCGTGTAGCGAGGTCTTGATCAGATCCCCTGCCTTCTTGTCCGGGCAGACGACATGCACCGTATGGCCGACCGCTTCCATCGCCTGCTGGTAGACGAAGATCTCGTACTCCTCGGTGAACTCGCCCGTCAGCATCAGTATCTTCTTGCCTGGCATGATTTTACTCCTCTTTGGTCATGCGGTGGGGCGGCGCTGGCCGCCCCTGTTGACGTTGATAATCAGAACGGAGAGTCCGGGAAGTAGTATTCCTTGGCGTTCTCCTGGGTGATAAGCGGCGCATCCAGCTTGACCGCTCCTCGCACAGGCGCCTGCCCGACGAGGTTGGCAACGGTCATATAGATCGCAGTCTTGATCATGGCAGGCGGGTAAGGCGTCTCGACCGGGGTCATTGCGTCACCGTCGATGACCTTCTTGACAATGTCCTTCATACCGTTACCACCAAGCGCCAGCTTGATGTCCTTGCGACCTGACTCCTTGACGGCCTCCAGTACGCCAAGCAGCATGTCGTCATCGTTTGCCCATACAGCATCGATCTGCGGGTACTTGGCAAGATAGTCCTGCATGAGTTTGAAGGCGTCATCGCTGTTCCAGTTCGCGTACTGGATATCCAGAACCTTGAGGTCGGTCCCCTTGATGGCGTCCTGGAAACCCTGGATACGCTCATCGTCGATCACGGTCGGAATGCCGCGCAGCACAACGAGATTGCCTTTGCCGCCGAGCTTGTCGATCATGAACTTTGCAGTATTGCGGCCCACGGCGATGTTGTCGCCCGCCAGATAAAGGTCCTGGATGGTCGGGTCGTTAAGGCCCCGATCGACGACCGTGATGAACGTCCCCGAATCCTTGACGGCTTTCACAGGGGTGGTCAGCTCCTCGGACGTGTAGGGCAGAATGACCAGCGCATCGAGCTTGCGGCCTGCCGAGAGATCTTCGAGCGCGCTAACCTGTGCGGTTGCCGAGGGCGAGGTCTTGACGACGACTTCGACGTTGGGAAATGAAGCGTTGATTTCCTTGGCTGCCGCCTGCGCGTGATAAACGATACCTGCCGTCCATCCGTGATCGGCTGCGGGGATCGAAACCGCGACGACCTTCTTGTCGGCGGCAAATCCATGACTTGCGATGAACAAAGTACTCACGGCCGCTGCCGCTATCCATTTCGTAGTAGACATTCCATTCCTCCCAGAATTTGGACCTAAGACCGTGAACCCGTGTGGTCCTGACACGGATTATTTCGAAAACCTTTGAATGAGCATGGCGATAATGATGATGACACCCTGGACACCCGCTACGAGGTATTCCGAGACGAAGTCGGAAAGCACCATCAGGTTGGCGATGAGTTCAAGGATGACCGCGCCAGCGACCGTTCCCCAAATGTGTCCCTTGCCGCCACGAAGCGCGGTTCCCCCAATCACCACCGCAGTGATGACCTGCAGCTCCCAAAGAACACCTGTCGTCGGAGTGGCTGCTCCTAGTCTCGGCACGTAGCAGATGGCGGCGATTGCAACGCATGCACCCTGGATCGCGTAGGCGATCGTGCGGGTCTTGATGATCGAGATGCCGGAGTAACGCGCGACGTCCTCGTTGGCGCCGACGGCCGCGCATTTGCGCCCGTACTTCATCTTGTAGAGGATGAAGGATGCGATCGCGGCAACGGCGATCGAGATCACGATAGGCAGTGGGATACCTGCGACCGTCCCGAAATAAACCGGTCGGTACGCGTCGCGCAGGGTGCGGTCGATCGGGATGGTGCCCCCGTCCGACATGTAGGTAATCAACGCCCTGAAAATCCCCATCGTGCCGAGCGTGGCGATGAATGGTTCGATCTTCCCGACAGTGACGATCAGGCCATTCATCAGGCCGCAGAACAACCCCACGGCGACAGCGACCACCATGCCAGCCGGGATTGCCGTTACCCCCCACTCCGGGGCCATCCGGTTCATGAACATGATGGTGATTCCGGTTATGAATGCGGCCATTGATCCGACGGATAGATCGAGCCCACCTGAGGAAATCACGAAAGTCGCGCCGACGGCGATGATGGCGATGAAGGCGCTTCTCGTGATGACATTGCCGAGGTTGGTCGCGGACAGAAAGTCCGGATTGATCGCAAAGCCTATTACCATCAGCGCGGCCAAAGCGACAAAGGGTCCGACGTCGGCCCAGCCGATATTCCATTCCCGCTCCGGTCTGACCGAAGTGGAGCCTGTTAATACGGTCATCTTGTTCCTCCCTGAACACGTTCAGCGGCATCGCTCGTCGCCAAAAGCGCGACATTGTGTTCTGTCATCTCGTCGCCAGAGACCTCGCCTGCGATGCGCCCCTCACGCATCACAAGGATTCTGTCGCAGATGCCAATCAGTTCCTGCATCTCCGACGAGATGACGATGCAGGTCTTGCCCTGCGAGACCAGCTGCTGAATGAAGGCGTAGATCTGCGCCTTGTTGGCGATGTCGATGCCGCGCGTCGGCTCATCGATAACGACGATCGACGGCGCGGTGAGAAGTACCTTGGCGAGCAACAGCTTCTGCTGGTTGCCGCCTGAGAGCTGGCCCGCCTGGACCCTCGTACTCTTGAGGCGAATATCGTATTGCTCGATTGCGTCAGCGAGTGCGGCCCGCTCGCGGCGACGGTGCATCAGAAGCCCGGGGTGAAAACGACCGAGAGCCGATAACGTCAGGTTAGGTGCCAATCCTTCCCGCAGAAGAAGACCTTTTCCCTTTCGGTCCTCGGTCAAATACCCGATGCCCGCATCGAGTGCTGCCCGCGGCGAATGGATGTCGATGGGCTTGCCCAGCAACTCAACCACACCTTTTGCCGGGCGCAATCCCATGATGCCTTCGAACAGTTCCGTCCTACCGGCACCGATCATCCCGGCAAAACCCAGTATCTCGGACTGGCGCACCTGGAAGGACACGCCCTTGACGAAACCTGGCACCGAGAGGTCTCGAACAGTCAGTTCCACGCCGCTTGGCGCCTTTACCCGCTTGGGCGGATAGAGCGCGGCGAGATCGCGGCCGACCATCAGGCGAGCCATGTCCATCTGGCTTAGGCTGTGGCCGGGATAGCTGCCAACCATCTTGCCGTCACGTAGCACCGTTACCTTGTCGGCCAGACGTTGCACCTCATCGAGCCGGTGGCTGATGTATAGAATTGCGGTGCCCTGTTCTTTCAGTCGCATGATGATCGAAAGCAGACGCTCGACCTCTTCCCCGGTGAGGACTGCAGTCGGCTCGTCGAAGATCGCAAGCTTGTAGTCGTCGAGAAGCGCGCGAGCGATTTGAACGAGCTGGCGATCAGCGAGCGATATGTTGCGCACCAGCGAACTGGGTGACACATCACAGCCGAGTTCGGAGAGCTTCTCCCTGGCGATACGACGCATGGCCTTGTCGTCGACGACCCCGTTTCGCATCAGCTCACGACCGAGGAACAGGTTTTCTGCAACAGTAAGCGCGTCTGCGAGCAGGATCTCCTGGTGCACAAGAACGATACCTGCCTGTTGAGCCTGCTCCGGCCTGGAGAACCGGACCGCAGCCTCGCTCATGGAAAGAGATCCAGAGCTCGGTTCGGCGTAGCCCGACAAGAGACGCATGAAGGTCGACTTGCCAGCGCCGTTTTCGCCGATGACCGCGTGGATCTCCCCCGGGAAGATATCGAGCGAGATATCAGATAGAACCGTAACTGGTCCGTACTGCTTGGAGATACCCTCGGCGCGGAGAACGGGGGCGCGCGTAACGCTATGGGTCTCCGTCGCCGAGGCCCCTCCGTTTCGTTCCATGCTCACAACGCTCGACATCGGCGGCCTCTTAATCGAACGCGGGGAGCAGTCGGTCACGCGAGTGCTCGAGATGGACACGCATTGCCACTTCGGCCGCGGAAGCATCGCCCGCAGCGAACGCGGTGATCAGGGCCTCATGTTCATCGAGAGCCTCCTCGGTGACCCGGGAGTGAAACATCAATCGGAAAATGTGAAAGTGCGTGTGTTGATGGTTCAGCGTCTCGCGAATGAGCTCGTTTCCAGCAATTTCCAGAATCTTGTCGTGGAAGAGCGCGTCCTGGCGAGCGAAGGTCGAATAGCGCAGTCGTTCGTCGCCGCCGTCTCGCCGACCCATCACACCTGCGGCCTCTTTAAGTGCAGAGAGCTTGTGCTCGTCCATGACAGATGCAGCCTTGGCTGCGCTCGCAGGCTCAAGCAGCAGACGGAGCTGATAGAGTTCATCAAAACGTCTCCGAGCGATCTGAGGCGCTGCGCTGTAACCGATGAGATGGGTCTTGACGACAAGTCCTTCCCCCTCAAGTCGACCAAGCGCCTCGCGGATTGGGGTCTGCGACACGTTGAGTTCACGGACGAGGTTGTCGACGGTAATCCTCGCGCCTGGGGCAATCTTCAAGGACATCAGCTGGGCGAAGATCGCGTCATAGACGCTGCCTGCGAGGCTGTTACTCCGCTGAATGAATCCACTTGGGTCGGGCGCTTCGTTCAACATCGTCGTATTCCGGTCCTGCATTATTTTTGCCTCTTGACACAACCCATCGCTAACATGATGCTCCGCGATATGCAATCCCATATCCTATAGGATTTTATATCGGAGATGTCGTGAGGGTAGATGAAGACGGCGCCATGGCGTTAGCAACACGCCTCCTTGCGGACCGCGGGACGCCTGCGGCCCACGCTGCAATGCAGGCACGCGTGCTGGTGGAAGGGGAACTGAAAGGCCATCCGTCCCATGGACTGCAGCGGCTGCCGCGTATCTTGTCCCGAATTGAGCGCGACCTTATCGACGCATCGGCCGCGGGAATGCAAAACTGGCGCTCGTCCTCGTACCTTGAGGTTGATGGCCAGAAAGGACTGGGACCAGTTGTCGCCCATGCCGCGCTCGACCGGATCGCAGAAAGGGCTCGTGAAACTGGCATTGCAGTTGCAGGCATCCGCAACTCCAACCATCTCGGCATGCTTGCACACTACGTCGAATGTGTCGCCGATCGGGGCCAGATCGGCATTGCCATGTCCTCGAGCGAAGCGCTTGTTCACCCCTATGGAGGGACGCGCGCGCTGCTGGGAACCAACCCGCTCGCGATCGCGGTTCCCACGGCCGGAAGGCCGCTCGTTGTCGATCTGGCAACCGGTCTCGTTTCAATGGGCAAGATCCACCATCATGCTGCCAACGGCGTCGCCATTCCGCAAGGTTGGGCTCGCGACAGCAACGGAAAGCCGACCACGGATGCCGCGGCTGCCACAAGGGGATCGATCGCGCCTTTCGGCGATGCAAAGGGGTACGCTCTTGGGATGGCGCTCGAGCTCCTCGTCGCCTCGATCGCGGGGTCGGCGCTGGCCCCCGACGTGCGCGGCACGCTCGACGCCGACAATATCTGCAACAAGGGCGATGTGTTGATTGTCATTGACGTCGGTGCAGAGCCAGCCTTGCTCCGGCGCTTCAGTGACTATCTCGAGCGCATCCGAACTTCCATCCCCGCTGATCCTTTGCGCCCCGTGACAGTTCCCGGCGACGGCGCATCGTCGCGGCGTGAACAGGCGCACAAGGACGGAATCGAGATCAGCCCCAAACTCTGGGACGAGCTCAACGCCCTTTCTTATTCGAACAATCCACCCGTCAGAGGACATGGACAATGACCCTTTTCGCCGCGCTTCGTCTTCCTCGTGAAATTCTCTTCGGCAAGGGGCAGCGCCATGCCCTCCCCTCGGTTGCGGCCAAACTAGGCAGTCGCGCGCTGATCTGCACGGACGAACGGTTCGCAGGCACGACCGTCTTCGCCGAGATCGTCAAGTCGCTGGAGGCTGCGAACATTGCAGTGCTGATTCATGATGGTGTCCAGCCTGACGTTCCGGTCGCTACCGTTTCGGTATGCGTGGAGGACGCACGCAGCTTTGATCCCGATCTGGTGATCGGGATCGGCGGAGGGAGTTGCCTTGATATGGCGAAGTGTGCGGCCCTGCTGCTCACCCACGGCGGCGCGTTGAAGGATTACTATGGCGAGTACAAGGTCCCAGGTCCCACGATCCCCGTCATTGCCGTACCAACGACGGCAGGAACGGGATCCGAAGTCACTCCGGTTGCGGTCATCTCCGACACCGACCGCACGCTGAAGGTCGGCATCTCAAGCCCCCATCTTATTGCGGCCGTAGCTATTTGTGATCCGCAACTGACGATGACCTGCCCTCCCGGACTGACCGCAATCGCCGGAGCCGACGCCCTCACCCACGCTATCGAGGCTTTCACTGCGGCTCGCAGAGGCACCGACCCCGCCTTGGCGCAAGAACACGTCTTCATCGGAAAGAGCACCCTCACCGATCATTTTGCACTGTTGGCAATCAAGCTTCTGGGCCGCAGTCTCGAAAAGGCTTGCATGGATGGTTCTGACGAAGAGGCCCGGGCCGATGTCATGATGGGAGCCTTGGCAGCGGGTTGCGCCTTCGGGACAGCAGGGACCGCAGCGGCCCACGCCATCCAGTACCCGGCCGGAGCGCTGACCCACACCGCCCACGGCCTCGGTGTCGCAACCATGATGCCGTACGTGATGAACTACAACAGGTCGGCTTCCACCTCCGAAATGGCCGAGATTGCCGGAGCGCTTGGCCTTCACAGCATGGATGGCGATCCAAAGCAGCTTGCCGTCGCCGCGATAGAGGAAATTCGCAGGCTGTTCGCAGCGATCGGTATCACCCCCACCCTTGCCGATCTCGGGCTGGCCGCCGACAAGCTCGATTGGACGGCAGAGCAGGCCTTCGGCATCGACAGGCTCATCAAGAACAATCCCAGGCCGTTCGATCTCGACGCGATGAAGCGTCTTGTAAGAGCAGCTTACGACGGCGATCTCGCCGCCTCCGCAATCTGAACATCGAGGGGAGACTCATGACCATTGCCCAGCAGATCCATGCAACCGAGCGCGAGATGCCCGACATCGATGCAGCCGCACGCGGACTCTATATCGACGGGTCATGGCGGCCTTCGCAGTCCGGTCGGCAAATCGATGTCGTCGACCCGTCGACTGGTGTCGTTCTCGCAGCTGTGCCCGATGCAACGGTAGAGGATGCCCAGGCATGCATTGATGCAGCAGCGGCGTCCGCGCCTGCCTGGCGTGCCACCCCGCCCCGCAAGCGATCCGAGATCCTGCGACGCTGCTTCGAACTCATGGTCGAACGCTCGGAGATGCTGGCGACCTTGATCTCGTTGGAGAACGGCAAGGCGTTGCGGGACGCGCGCGGCGAAGTCGCCTATGCTGCCGAATTCTTCCGCTGGAACGCCGAAGAGGCGGTACGCATCACCGGAGAGTTCGGCATCGCTCCGTCCGGCACGAACCGCATCATCGTGGATTATCAGCCGATAGGGATCTGCCTGATGATCACGCCCTGGAACTTCCCGGCAGCAATGGCAACCCGCAAGATCGCCCCTGCCCTGGCCGCAGGCTGTACAGTCATCCTCAAGCCTGCCAGCGAGACGCCTCTTACGGCCTACGCGCTTGCGGCAATCTACGAAGAGGCTGGCGTGCCGAAGGGCGTCGTCAACGTTCTGACGACTACTGACCCTGGATCGATGACGGCACATGTCCTGGCCGATCCGCGTGTCCGGAAGCTCTCCTTCACGGGATCGACAGGCGTCGGTAAAAAACTGCTCGCAGAGGCAGCGAAGCATGTCATCTCGTGCTCAATGGAACTCGGCGGGAATGCGCCTTTCGTGGTTTTCGATGATGCCGATCTCGATGCCGCTCTCGACGGGGCAATGATCGCCAAGATGCGCAATGCGGGCGAAGCATGCACGGCGGCAAACCGCTTTTACGTGCAGTCGGGCATCTATGACGCATTCGCCGAGGGATTGACCAGGCGCATGGCGGCATTGAACGTGGGTCCGGGCATCAACGCCGAGACCGACTGCGGCCCGATGATCACTCGAAAGGCGGTCGAAAAGATCAGTCGCCTGGTTGATGACTCAAAAGCCAAGGGTGCGCGCGTTCTATGCGGCGGTGAGACGCCGTCCGGGTCTGGTTTCTTCTACCCGCCGACTGTCCTTGCCGACGTCCCGGTAAGCTCCGAGATGATGTCAGAGGAGATTTTCGGTCCCGTTGCACCGCTTTACCGTTTCGATGACGAGGAAGAAGCCATAGCGCGTGCCAACGATACGGAATATGGGCTTGCGGCCTATGTGTACACGCGTGACCTTGCACGCGGCCTGCGCGTTTCCTCCGCCATCGAAGCAGGTATGATCGCCCTCAATCGAGGCTTGGTCTCCGATCCGGCAGCGCCGTTCGGCGGCGTAAAGCAGAGCGGGCTGGGGCGCGAGGGCGGACAGCACCATGGCATTGCCGAATTCATGGAAGCCAAATATATCGCTACGAGTTTCTGAAGCGGGGGGCTTTTATGGAAACCGACCCATTCCGGATCCGCGACCATGTCGCGGATTTCGACGCCATTGTTGGTGAGATCGTCGCGGCGAGTGCGAGGGCGCGCGAAGCCCTTCCTATGATACCGGACGTCGCATATGGCGACGGACCAGATGAAACTGTGGACATCTTCTTTCCCAAGGGTCCGCGTCAGAACCTTCCTGTCCACCTGTTTGTCCACGGCGGCTATTGGCGGATGTTCTCCAAGCGAGATTACTCTTGCATCGCCAACACCGTCACTTTGGCGGGTGCTATCGCCGTGATCGTTGATTATTCTCTCATGCCGGCGCAGCGCATGGAGGTTCTTGTCGACCAAGTCGTCCGCGCCAAAGAATGGGTCATCCAGCATATTGCAAGTTATGGCGGCAATCCCTTGCATCTATCTGTGAGCGGACACTCTGCGGGAGCGCATCTCGCGACGTTCACGTTCGAGGAGAGCGAAAAAGCCTCCGGAGTTCAGGGGGCTTTCCTGCTCGGCGGCCTTTATGATCTTGCGCCGCTGCAACAATCTTTTTTGCAAAGGGAGATAGCGCTGACCGAGGACGAGGTATCTCGCTTCACACCCCTTTCCCGGCGCCATGATGGGGATTGTCACGTTGTCCTGGCTGTCGGCGAAGACGAAACACGTCCTTTTCATGAACAATCCAATGCCTTCGACAATCACCTTGCAGCCCAAGGCTTCTCGGTATCGTCCAGGATCATGGCTGGTCGCAATCATATGAGCTCTGTCCGCGACCTGGGTGTGCCGGGAACCGAGGCGGGAGACTTTCTGATCGGCTTCATAACCGCCGGGCACCGTGAAACAAACGCGACGACGCATGGTCGTGCTGCCCCGCGGATTTGAAGCATATTGGTCGATGTCGCGGCTCTCAGACGCTCATTGGGGTGTGTCGGCGCTTCGAGCCGTGCAAGATATTCGGCATAGAGTTCAGGGCTTGCGGTGCATATGGTTCGGCCGAGTAGCACTTTCTCAGCGCGGCGCTCGGAAGCCTCAAGCATGAAAACCGTGCTCGTCTTGCCAAACGGTTCGGGCGCACTGTCAATCAGTCGCGGGTCGCAGGCTTGATTACTATGCACGCGTGCGTCTCGGCTTTTACCGGTTCGTGAAGTGGGCACCGGAAGTTCCTTTCGCTGCGCAAAATGTACCGGATAGATCAGCGCTCTCGGCTGCTCCCGGGTCCCGCCGTCGGCGCATTATACTCACCGAGCCGCCCGCACCATGGACTTGGCAATCTCAAGTATGTCGTCGCGCGATGCCGTCGGATCCTCCCGATTCCAGGCAATGCCAAGCCCGATCCTGAAGTCGATCCCCCTCACCTTCTTCAATACGAAGGTGCGGTTAGGAATGTCCGTCGTCCATTCCGGTGCAAAGCCGATACCAAGGCCGGCGGAGACGAGCGACACGAGTGAGTAGGTATCGTCGCAGCTATAGGCGATGTTCTTCGTAAGATCGTATTCCTCGAACTTCTCATTGAAATAGCGTTCGGTAAAAGAGAGGTTCTGCCGGTTGAAGGCAATGATCTTCTGGTTGCGCAGATCCTCGATCGAGATTTCGTGGCGAAGTGCCAGCGGATTGCCCTCGCCAACTGCCAGAAGGTACTTCTCATGCGCAACCGAGAAAAAGCGCAACGATCCGATGTTTTCGACGGGGCGGATGAAGCCAAGATTGATCTGCCCTGTCTCCAGACCACGGATGATATCGCTGGTATTGCCCGAGGCGATATGGATTCGGACATCTGGAAACTTATGCGCGATCTTGCCCAGGAACACCGGCAGCATGCCCATGGTGGCGGGATAGACGGTTCCGATCTTGATCTGACGAATACGACTGCCGCCGGCGGCCCGTGTCAGTTCGGCGGTCAGGTCCATTTCGCTCAAGATCCGGACCGCCCGATCATAGAAGGTGGCCCCTGCCCTCGTCAGCTCGACCCGGCGGGTCGAGCGGATGAACAGTGGGCAACCCAGTTCCTTCTCCAGTGCCATGACATGGTTGCTCAATGCCGGTTGGGCGATGCACATCTTTGCAGCTGCACGACCGAAGTGCAGTTCCTCGGCTACCGCTTTGAATAAGGAAAGTTGGCGAAGTTCCACAGCTCACCCTCCGTCTTAGGCAATTCAGCAAGCAAGGATTAATATGGGACCTACAGTCCGTCGATTGTCAAGCCGTTTAACTGTGTTCTGCGCAAATGGACACGAAGCAGACCATAGGCTGGAATTTGAGGCGCATCCGCGTGCAGCGGGGCCTCTCGCAGGAAAGGCTTGCGCTCGAGGCGAGCATCGACCGCTCCTATGTCGGGCGAGTTGAACGCGGCGAAGAAAACGTCACGGTGGCCACGCTAGAGGCGATTGCAAATGTTCTTTCCGTCAGCGTTGCGTCCCTCTTCGAAGAAATCAGCCCGAGTGAAGGAAAACCCGAGCCACTTCGGTCCGGACGGAAGCCTAAGGGAAGAAATTAGAACTGGACCGAACTCTCATCTGGCATCCTGAGACAGCGGCCACGTATGGCCATGTTCATGTCCTGTGTTCGTGTCCGCGTGGTGTGTCGGTTCCGGGCTAGTGATTGGCGTTGACTGCTCCAATTCGAATTAGCGGCCAAATGATTATGAAAGTCACTGAAAATTCCGTGCCCGCACCTTCAGTGTATCAATGTGGAGATCACGGACGAACATATCCCGCGGCTGAACGACGGGCTTCGGCGCATCGCGCGGATCAGGACCACCCCCATACGCAAACTCGTCACCTCTGCCCGCCGGCAGTTTGAACTCGGTATCGCGATCGGCCAGCCCTGAAAGATCCCCCGACAGGTCAAACAGCTGCTGCGCCACCAGGTGCACCACCTCCCCTTCCCGCTGAATACGTCCATTGATCGCCATCATCGAGGATCCGAGCACGACGCGGCGACGTTTCTCAAACAGCGTCGGCCAGACGACGATGTTGGCCGGCCCGGTCTCGTCCTCGATGGTGATGAACATAACGCCCTTGGCTGACCCGGGTTTCTGGCGCACGAGGACGAGGCCAGCCGTATAGACCCATTGTCCGTCGCGCGCATTCATCGCGTCGCTGCAGGTGATGATGTTGCGATCCTGCAGATCCTTGCGCAGGAACGCGACCGGATGCTGGCGCAATGTCAGACCGGTATGGCTGTAGTCCTGGATAACGTTGTGGCCATCGGTCATCTGCCGAAGCTCCACTTCCGGCTCCTGCTGCTCGGCGATGGCCTGCATCTCGCGCTCGGCGGCCGCGGCAAACAGCGGCAGGGGCTCGTCGCGCAATGCCTTGACCGCCCAGAGTGCATCACGGCGCTCGAGCTTCAACGACGGCAGGAAGGCATCTGCCTGGGCGAGCTGAACGAGGGCTTCAGCGGACACACCGGACCGACGCCACGTATCATCGACCGACTGGAAATCCCGGTTCATGCGACCGGCGACAATGCGGGCAGCATCCGCGACCGCCAAGCCCTTGACCCGTCGAAAACCCAACCGGACGGCATGCCGGTCGCTATTGCCGATCCTCTCCAAAGTACAATCCCACCGGGATCGGTTGATGCAGACGGGACGCACCTCGACGCCATGGGCTCGCGCGTCGCCGACGATCTGGGCCGGTGCGTAAAACCCCATTGGCTGACTGTTGATCAGCGCCGCGCAGAATGCCTCGGGATGATGGCGCTTGATGTAGTTCGAGGCATAGGCGATCAGCGCGAACGACGCCGCATGGCTTTCCGGAAAGCCGTAGGATCCAAACCCCTCAAGCTGGCTGAATGTCTTCTCGGCGAACTCAGGGGTGTAGCCGTTCTTCACCATGCCGGACACGAGCTTGTCCTTGAAGCGCGACACACCACCGGTGAACTTGAAGGTCGCCATGGATTTGCGCAGCTGGTCTGCCTCGCCGCCGGTGAACCCTGCACAGACCATGGCCACCCGCATGGCGCTCTCCTGAAACAGTGGCACGCCAAGCGTCTTGCCGAGCACCGCTTCAAGCTCGGGCGTCGGGTATTCGACCGCCTCCTTGCCTTCGCGCCGACGCAGATAGGGATGGACCATGTCACCCTGGATCGGCCCTGGCCGGACGATCGCCACCTGGACGACGAGGTCGTAGAAGGTACGCGGCTTCAGCCGTGGCAGCATCGCCATTTGCGCGCGGCTTTCGATCTGGAAGGTCCCAAGCGTGTCAGCCTTGCGGATCATCGCATAGGTCGCCGGATCCTCCTGCGGGATCGTCGCCAAGTCGATATCCTGGTCCTTGTGTTCCCGGATGAGTTCGAATGCCTTGGCCATGCAGGTGAGCATGCCAAGCGCCAGCACGTCGACCTTCATGAACTTCAACGCCTCGACGTCATCCTTGTCCCACTCGATGATCTGGCGATCCTTCATCGTCGCCGGCTCGATCGGAACCAGATCGTCGAGTCGGTCATGGGTCAGGACAAAGCCACCCGGGTGCTGGCCGAGATGGCGCGGCGCCCCCATCAGTTGCTGCGCCAGTTTCAGGGTCAGGGCGAGACGCCGATCGTCGGGATTGAGATTGAGTTCGCGGACATTGCGATCGCAGACCTCTTCCGACCAGGACCACATGCCTGAGGAGAGCGCCTTGATCACGTCTTCAGGCAGTCCGAGCGCCTTGCCGACATCGCGGATGGCGCCGCGGGCGCGGTAGCGCGTGACGGTGGCGCAAAGTGCCGCCTTCTCCCGACCGTAGGTCCGGTAGATCCATTGAATGACCTCCTCGCGGCGCTCGTGCTCGAAGTCCACATCGATGTCAGGCGGCTCATCGCGCTCCTGGCTGACGAAGCGCTCGAAGAGGAGATCGTTGGTCGAGGGATCGATCGAGGTGATGCCGAGGATATAGCAGACAGCAGAGTTGGCGGCCGAACCTCGGCCCTGACACAGGATGCCCTGGCTGCGGGCGTAGCGAACGATCGAGAAGACGGTCAGGAAGTAGGGCGCATATTTCATGGTGCGGATGAGGTCGAGCTCATGGCGAACGATCTTCAGCACATCAGGCGGCAGGCCTTCCGGGTACCGATCGGGCACACATTCCCAGACATAGTGTTCGAGAGAGGACTGGGCGTCCTTGCCCGGCACGATCGCCTCCTCCGGATACTGATAGGTCAGCTCCTCAAGCGAAAACGTGCAGCGCCGCACGATCTCCATCGTCCGCGCCAGCGCCTCTGGATAACGCGGAAACAGCCGCTGCATTTCCTCTGGTGGCTTCAGATAGCGATCAGCGTGACGCTCGCGCTCAAAGCCGACATCGTCGATCGTCGTTCTGTGGCGGATGCACGTGACGATATCCTGCAGCTGCCGCCGGCCCGGCTCATGGAACAGCACATCGTTGGTGACGACGGTTTTGACCTTGAACCGCAAGGCCATATTGGAGATCTCGTGCAGGCGCAGCTGGTCGTTCGGGCGCCGGCGCAGGCAGAGCGATACATAGGCGCGGTCGCCGAAGATCTCGGCCAGCTTGCGCAGCTGCACGGCGCAGGTCTCGTCCGCAAGATTGGCCACCAGAATGGCGATCATCCCGTCGCAATAGGCGACGACGTCGTCCCAGTGAAGAATGCAGTTGTTCTTGCCGCCCCGGCTCTTACCGAGGGTGATCAGGCGGGTCAGCCGGGAATAGGAGGCGCGATTTGTCGGGTAGACCAGCACCGACATGCCATCGGCGAGATCCAGCCGGCAGCCGACGACAAGCCGCAGGCCGGTGGCGCGCGATGCCTCCAGCGCGCGAACGATACCAGCCAGACTGTTGCGATCGACCACGCCGATCGCCTCGATGCCAAGCTCCGCGGCGCGCATGAAGAGCTCGTCGGCCGACGATGCTCCGCGCAGAAACGAGAAATGCGTCGTGACCTGGAGCTCGGCATAACTCATGCGAAAATCCCGTGCATGAACCAGCGATGGTCACCGGTCTCCGGATCGACACCATCGCCTGCCCGGAACACCCAGAGCCGTTCGCCGGCTTCGTCCTCGATCACGAAATAATCCCTGACGGCCTCCATCTCGGCGTCGCGCTGCCACCATTCGCCGAAGATGCGCTCGGGACCGTCGGCGCGCTTGACCTTGCGCCGCCGGCCGCGCCAGGTAATCGAGGCCGGCGGATGGTCCGGCATCAGCGCAATGGCCGTGATCAGCTCCGGTCGGGCGAGCAGCCGCACCGGCCGGCGCCAGTGACCGACCCATGCGACTTCGAGCGGATCAGAGGCGGCGGCAATGCGTTGAACCGAGCGTTCGGGGACATCGGAGGCAACCGGCGTCACACGATAGACCCGTTGTCCACGGTTGCCGTAAATGTCGATCAGCGGGGTGACATCCGTCACCTCGTCCTCGACCAGAGATGAGACCCTTTGCATGTCCTCAAGCGGTTCAGCCATGACGGCAACCAGCGTCAATTTCTCGATCCCGAAGCCGGGTTCGATCTTTTCCGTCCGGTCGCGAAACAGCTTCGTCAGCCAGGCGACATCACGCGCCGGTTTGGCGGTTCCGGCGCGGATCGCCTGACTGGTACCATCGACCTTGTCTACGATCAGGTCGGCACGGCGCACGCCAAGACCGCGCTTCTGGAGCTCGCCAATCAACTGCACGACCAGGCACCCGACATATTTGTCGATGGTCTCGGCAGCCCCGATCGGCTCCGCGAAGGCTCTTGCGACCTCGATCAACTCAGGCGTTCGGATCGGATCGATCGGCTCGGAAACGCGGCCGAACATCTGGTCGAGGCGCCGGGCGATCTCCGGTCCGAACCGGAGTGTCAGTGGTGCGCGTGGGGTATTGGCCAATTCACCGACGGTCTGGAAGCCGAGCGTGCGGAGATCACCAACGATCTTTTCCGATAGCCGTAACAGCGTGATCGGCAGCTTTTCGACTGCGGCCACTGTCTTGCCGATCGGTACGATGACGGTCTCGCGGCTGATGGCTCGCGCACAGGCGTGGGCTGCACCCAAGGTGTCGGCGATCGCCACACGGGCCGTCAGTTTTCGGGCCAGGAACTGGTTGGAGATCTTCGTCACCATCGGCACCTCACCACCCTGCAAATGATCGGCGCCTTCTGTGTCGAGCACAATCCCGTCGGTTCCATCGACTGCAACAATCGGGGAATATTGCGTCAGGGCCCACAAGGTAATCCGCTCGAGCGCGGCCGCGTCGGCTTCCGGCTGCGCATCGACCAGCATCAGCCCGCGAAACAGAGCCTGGGCCTTGGCCGCCGACATGCCGACACGCAGGCCCGCTTTGCGCGCGGCTGCGTCGACTGATGACACCCAGCGTTTTGAACCGCTCCTGGCGATCACCGCGATTGCCTGCTCAGCCGGAATAGACGGATCGGCGCGTCTGATCCGATCGGTCGGCAGATCCGGTAGATAGATCGATACGACCCTTGTCATCACACGCCCTCACGAGAAACTCAGCACACTCACCCGCTTTCACGCGCATCAATTCCAAAAACCACTGCGCCCGGCCGACACCAGGCACCGGAAGGTCCTCCGACGGCATGACGCTGACCCGCCACCGCGTCGTCGCGGCCGTCGGCTGGCCAAAATCGTTAGCCTCCGTCTGGCGTCGCCATCGTCGCACCGCAAGCGCCATCGTGCCCGTGCGTTCCGCGGCAAGCTGCAGCCGCCTGGAGCTGACCATTGGCAATCGGACGAGCTCGCCGACCACAGCGCCGAGGCCTCCGAAGGCCAAGCCCTCCTCCATGTTGGCAAGCACGTCCTCTTCCTTGTCTGATTCAACGAAGATCACCCGGTCGGGATGAAGGCCAACCTGGGCCAGGGCCGGGAAGAACAGGTCGGGCCGGGTCAGGCACCAGACGATCGGACCCTTGGTACGCGCCGAAATGCCGGCGGCGCATAGTGCGGCCGCGGCACCATCGACAGTGCCTGCCCCGCCGCCGGCGAACTCATGCAACGCGCCATAGGCGAGACCTCCGCCGGGCAGGACGGCGTCGATCTCGGGCACGCCGAAGGGAAGACAGCCAGCCTTCCTGGCAGTCACACCTCCCAGCGTCGAGATCCGCTCGCGAAGATCGGAGATCACATCTGAAATCACCCGTTCACGGGCAGCAGTCATCGTTCACGGCTCCCTTCAAGTTCGTGTGGCGTCAGGATCGGGCCGACATCATGTCGAGCAAAATGCGGATGTTCCGTTTCTGTTCCTGCCGCAACAAAGAGTCAAGCAACCCACGGGATGGGAATATTATCCTGAAGACTGGAAATTCCGCGAATTGCCATGGGAATCAGGCAGGTAGCTCGTGCGAGAATTTTTTCCGCTTACGGCCCTCGCGATCTCTCTTCGCTTGGATAACGGGGATAAAGCTGAGATCGTCATAGTGTTCTTCACTTTCCCTGCTGAACTGCCGCAATGACGAAGCCACCGAAATCAAAGCCGCTCCTTCGTGATACCGACGCGCCGATCCGCTCGAAGCCACAGCGGAAGCGCAATCCTGCGCAACCACAGCTTCTCTTCGATCCCATGCCTGACCGGGTTGAGCCGGCGCTCGCCAAGGTCAAGCAGCGGCCTCCCCGCGGCGACCAATGGGGCTGGGAGGTCAAGTGGGACGGCTATCGGCTGGCTATCCACGTTGAACCGCATGGCATCAGGATCCTGACGCGCGGCGGGCATGACTGGACCCATCGGTTTCCTGATATCGCAGAGGCTGCCCGCGCTCTCGGGCCAGCGACGATGATCATCGATGGCGAGGCTGTCGTTCTCGACGCAGAGGGCCGGTCGGATTTTGGGCTGTTGCAGAAGTCGCTTGGAGCCTCAGGCAACAAGGCAGGCAACCGGGCGTCCGCCGCCATGCTCTATGCCTTCGACCTCATCTATCTCGACGGCCACGATCTGCGCGGGGTCGAGTATCGATCCCGGCGCCATCTGCTTGAGGGTCTTTTGAAGGGCCAGGACGGCGCGAT
Organism: Rhizobium sp. AC44/96; assembly: GCF_001692185.1. NCBI lineage: Bacteria > Pseudomonadati > Pseudomonadota > Alphaproteobacteria > Hyphomicrobiales > Rhizobiaceae > Rhizobium > Rhizobium sp. AC44/96. The sequence continues at coordinate 151,602 of NZ_LXKO01000002.1, read as the reverse complement.
CCAAATCTCCGCGGAACTGGATGCCGATCCTGATGTCCTGCTGGAACACGCCTGTCGCTTCGGTCTGGAAGGCATTGTCGGCAAGGACCGGGATCAACCGTATCGATCCGGTCGGACTGGCGACTGGGTGAAGGTCAAATGTATCGAGAGCGAAGCCTTTTTCATTGTCGGGTATGAGCCCTCGACCGCGCTGACGGGCGGCTTCGCCTCCTTGGTGGTTGCAGCGTATCGCGACGATGAACTCGTACATGTCGGCAATGTGGGCACCGGCTTCAAGCAAGCCGAGACAGCGAGACTGCGCAAGACGCTGGACAAGCTGCGTTGGAAGCAAAAGCGCCCGCCGGTGGAGACTACTGACGCCGTCAATGTCATCTGGGTCCAGCCAACCCTGATTGCCGAGATCGAGTTCCGTGCCTGGACGGCGGACGGGAAGCTTCGCCATGCATCCTACAAGGGATTGCGCGAACGTCAGGACAACGCCGACGTCTTCCGCCTCGACTAGCAGATGGCGCAACATGCGCTAAGTTGGTCCGCGTTATCGGAAGGGAGGGGCATAGATGTGCAACCTTTATCGCATGGAAGACAAGGACTGGGTCAGCAAGTGGGCCCAGGACGTCGAGAGCCTGATCAATCTCATGCCGGTCTACCAGATGAACCCAGACCAGATGGGGCCGATCCTTCGCAATACAGCCGACGGGCGCAATCAGCTCGTCCATGCGCGCTGGGGGCTTCCGTCCCCGCTTTTCGTCCAGAAGAAAGCTGCGGAAGCCCGGGCCGACAAGCTGAGAGCCAAAGGTCACGCCATCGACATGGACGAGTTCATTCGCATGGAGCCCGACCGCGGCGTCACCAATATCCGCAAGCTCACCCTACCCCATTGGAGGCGTTGGTTCGGCGTCGAGCATCGGTGCCTCGTGCCGGTCACCAGCTTCGCGGAGCCGGATCCGGCCAGCCAGGAAGATGGCAGCAAGGTGCCGAACGCCTGGTTCGCCCGTGACGAGGCAAAGTCGCTGATGTTCTTCGCCGGCATTCATGTACCGGCCTGGAAGAGCGTCAGGAAGGTGAAGGACGGCCTGACGACCGATGACCTCTATGGCTTCTTGACGACAGATCCGAATGCGCTGGTGAAGCCCATCCACGAAAAGGCGATGCCGGTGCTGCTGCTCACGCCGGACGAGACCGACGTCTGGATGCGGGCGCCGTGGGAGGAGGTGATGCACCTGGCGCGACCGCTGCCCGACGGCGCGCTGATCATATCGTCCCGCGAGCCATACGGCTCATCGATCATTGCTAAAGACGGCGAAGTGCTGCAGCAAGCCATGGTCTTGTAACTGACAGTCTTGGGTCGCCTTCGCCATTTGACTCTCGCCAACAATGTTCTTATTTTGTTCCGATCGATAGGGAAGGATATGGACATGAGCTGGCTCAAACTCGACCCCGCAAGATCGTCGATGTCGGAACCTGAATTTCGGCTCGCGGTCCAGGATCATTTTCTGAAACTGTTTCTGCCGCACCGCGACAGCTTCGACTGGGATGTCGCCGCCTTCTATCGGAGCCGGGACGAGCGGCCGATCTATTATTTCTCGCCCGGCGCCGCTGATCTGCTTACGAGATTTGGCGAATTCCCCTACGATTCATGTCATCGGCCGGACTCCAGCACGGTTGACTTGCAGGTCGGGTCGTCGCTTGCCGCCGACACCGCTTGGGTCAAACTGCCCGATGAAACGCGCCCCTATCCAAAGCTGGACGAGGAGCTCGACGAAGACGAGACGGGTTACTGGCAGCAAGTCATAGCATCGGGTGGCAAGCACGGTCCGAATAATGGCGGTCCCGCCTGAGGTCGCACCGATGGATGTCAATGCGGCGACCAGAAAGATTATACATGTCGACATGGACGCCTTTTATGCGTCGGTGGAACAGCGAGATAATCCGGAGCTGCGCGGCAAGCCGCTCGCGGTCGGTGGCGCTGCCGCGCGAGGCGTGGTTGCGGCTGCAAGCTATGAAGCCCGAAAATTTGGTGTTCATTCGGCGATGCCTTCGGTCACGGCCGCTCGCAAATGCCCTGATCTGATTTTCGTGACGCCGCGCTTCGATGTCTACCGCGCCGTTTCGCAGCAGATCCGTGAGATCTTTGCCGAATATACCCCGCTGATCGAACCGCTCTCGCTCGACGAGGCGTACCTCGATGTCACCGAGAACCTGAAGGATATGCCGATTGCCACCGAGATCGCACTGGAGATCCGTGCAAAGATCAAGACGGTCACCGGGCTGAATGCGTCAGCGGGGATCTCGTACAACAAGTTTCTCGCCAAAATGGCCTCCGATCTCAACAAGCCGAACGGCCAGGCCGTCATCACGCCGAAGAATGGCCCCGCTTTCGTCGAAGGGCTGGCAGTGAAGAAATTCCACGGCGTCGGGCCGGCCACGGCCGAGAAGATGCATCGCCTCGGCATCCGGACAGGCGCCGACCTCAAGGCACAGTCGCTGCAGTTCCTGACCCAGAATTTCGGGAAGTCGGGTCCATACTTTTATGGCATTGCGCGGGGCATCGATGAACGCCGCGTCAAGCCGGACAGGGTTCGCAAATCCGTCGGCGCCGAGGATACCTTCGCGCAGGACATCCATAGCTATGAGCCGGCAATCGAGGGGCTTCGGCCACTGATCGCCAAGGTCTGGCGATATTGCGAAGCCAACGCGATCAGGGCCAAGACCGTCACCCTCAAGGTGAAATATGCTGACTTCACGCAGATCACTCGCGCCAGAACCGGCGAGCGGTCTTTCCTATCGGCCGGCGAAATCGAGGAAACGATCGGCTCGCTACTGAAGCCCGTTTTCCCGCCCCCGAAGGGCGTTCGATTGCTGGGCGTTACCCTGTCCTCGCTTGAGGCAGCCGATGACCTTCGGACAGACCAGTTGCTTTTAACGCTGTGACCCGCCGACATCTCCACAAGGGGCGTCGGGTCGCCGTCGATGCAGCACAGCCCGTGCAGCGATTTCCCTGCTCTCTCTTATCCTCGTTGTGGGTAGCGAACACGAGCAATGGTCATATTTGAATTTCCTGATATCGTGACCGTATAGTGTGGGGAGTAGACGTTATGAAGAGTTTGGTTCCAGACGCATTTTACTGGGCGCGATCTGACAGGCACACCGGTGGCCGGACGACGATCGTGCAGGTGTCTACGATCTTCGGCGAGGATCCGGACTTCTGGACCCTGGCGGTCCCTGGATCCGACCAACATCACATGATCGGTGATTTCGAGATCATTGCGCTCGTTGAGCCGCTGGAAGGATACTCGTTGCGTCAGGCGGCCGAGTAATCTCAGGCCCCACCTGTCGGCGCAGCGATGATTGGATGCGTGCGCGTTTGAGAAACCTCTGGCGTCGTTTTGATCGCCTCGTCGCTCGGCGGTTCAATACAACGCTGACGACTGTCGTCCTCGAGTATTGGCGTCATCAGCGGCACCAAAGATTCAATGCAATCCCGGCGTACCTGCGATTTTCCATGAGCCATCTGATGGGCACGCCATGCCATCGAACCGCGTCGCACCTTCCAGGCTCTGCTGGCTCGTAACAAACTGTCGGCAGCCTTCGATGCCACCGTTCCCCGTGTCGACCCTCTCAATGACGCCGGCACTGCCTGTTGCAGGGTTCGCCCACGCGAGCTTATTGACACCGGTAGGCGCGTTTCCAACAGTCTCGGCAATGATCGCCTGGTCGGTTACCGGAACGGCTCTCGGTGAGGTCGTGGAGATTGCCGATGTCTCAAGTGGTTCGGTATGAGAGCAACCAATCAACTGAAATGACAACGTGAAGAATGCTAGGCAGCGAGATATCTGTTTTCTATTCATTAGAACCCCAGTCTTCTTCGGTTTTGCCAGTACATTGTGGCGGCGGGATGTCCTCTTTTCCCTCGCAAATCAGAGCAACGAGATAAGCACTTCGTCCACACGACAAACCCAGCAATACCCTCCATTCATTCGCATTTTATTAAATATGTTCCAAAATTATGGAGTTCGACGGCGGACCGTTCGTGGTGCGAACTCGTTGATTGCATGAAGCAACGGAGGTCACCCAGACATGTGCAACGGCACCGTACTTATCGTTGAAGACGAGATCCTCATCCGCTTGATGTTGGCAGATGTCCTGACGGAAGAGGGCTACAGTGTTGTTGAAGCGGGAAATGTACTGGAGGCGGTGGCGGCGCTTGGGCGCAACCCGGCCTTCGATGCTGTGATCACAGACATCGATATGCCAGGCTGTCTAAACGGTTTGGATCTGGCGCACATGGTTCGAACTGTGGCGCCGAGAACAAAGGTCGTTGTCGCATCCGGTGGGCACGGCCCGGAGAATTGTCCGGTTGACTGCCATTTCCTGCAAAAGCCTTACAGCGTAAACCTGATAATATCCCTGTTGGCTGAGCCGACCTTCAACGAGGTCGCCCAGGCTTTCTAACCTGTGGACGGACAGCAAGTCTGGCACGCCAAAGACCCTATCAACCACCCAGATAATTTACCGGCAAATTAGGTTTGCAATTCTCGTTGTTGCGGCGCACAATCCATCTCTGTTGACGAGGGTACCCGGCCGTTGAGGATTTGCATCTACAAATCAGATGAAGTACCTCATATCACGCTATTTCTGCGGGAGGGGGCGCCTCTGCCCGCAAGTGCGAAGAGCCAGAAATGGCGGCCCTTCAAGTCTGTCGCGCGGCAGGAGGTCAGAGCAGACCTACTGCAACGGATCGACGTCGGCAATGGTCACGTCTTCGTCCAACTTGGCGCGGTTCAGTAATCGCCGAAGTTAACCGATCACGCGATGGGCCGAGTAGGCTCAGAGCCCACTCACCGAACGCAGTGGTGGCGCCGCGATTGTGTTTTTACATTCCTCCAGGAACCATCGCGCCCTCGTTGGCCGTTCGAGTGAACAGATACGAATCGTCGTCGGATACTGTAAGGCCATGCTCTCGAGCACCCCAGAGGCACGATCCCAGACTTTCGGTCCCAATTAGTGCCCGCGAGCTCCGAAGTTCGATCGCGCACGACCGGGCTTGCCTATCACCGCTTTGCTCGTCGCGCCGCGAACCAGGGAATTGGCAATCTCAAGGATGTCATGTCGTGATGGGGTCGGACCTTCCCGGTTCCAGGCGATACCAAGCCCGAACCGGAAATCGATCCCCGTGACATTCTTCAAGACGAAGGTCCAGCACACTCGCTTCCGTGCAACTGGATGATCTGGCGGCGTAACCCAGCCGTTGAGCGCCTAAGAGGTGATCTCGATCCGTGTCCCGTCTGGCGTTTGTATTACGGCCTCATAGAAGCCATCTCCCGTCGTTCTAGGTGCGGAGACCAGAATTCCGTCTTTACGACAGCGATCTGCCAGAGCATCGACGGCGGCCGCATCGCCGAGTGATATTGCGACATGATCCCAACCTATCGTCTCCTGATATGAGCCTTCATTGATCCAAGGACCTGTCATAAGTTCCAGCTGCACGGTGTCGCCCGGCAGTGCTATGAACCTCGACACGAATCCGATACGGCGCTTGCTATGGTAAGGCTCGCCGACTGTCGCGTTGAAGTACACCTCCCAGAAGGACGAGGCCCGCTCGAGGTCACGGCACCAAAGCGCAACATGTGCAAGACGCATATCCAATTCCTCTAAGTTTGTTACGGACAATGCTACGCCCGGAAGATAGGCCGCGGCGTCGTATGTCGACAATCAGGGCTGCCGGAAGATAGTCAGTCGCCCGTAACCTGTATTGGGCCTGCTCGGTCCCGACCAACGATGTTGGCCGGCATTCCTGTCATCCACGGGCACCGGTGATGTACGAGATGATCTCGTCCGTGGTCGTCTGGGCGGTCTGCAACTCTGCCGAGATCCGACCGCGTCGAAAGACGTAGACCCGGTTACTCAGTTCCATGACCTGTTTCATGTTGTGGCTCACGAGAAGCACCGCCACACCTCTCGATTGGAGTCCACGGATGATGTCGTGAACGTGCGCGGTCTCCTGAACACCAAGGGCAGCCGTAGGCTCGTCCATGATGATCAGCTGAGAGCCCCAGCCAGCCGCACGGGCAATTGCGACACCCTGGCGCTGGCCGCCTGACAGACCGCCAACCAGATCGCGGACACCCGGAACGTTGACGCCGATTTCGCTCAGAAGCTTTTCAGCACGAGTGATCATCTTGCGGCGGTTAAGAACGCTCAGGCCACCGAATTTGAAATAGAACTCTTCTCGGCCGAGAAAGAGGTTTGTCAGCACGTCAAGGTGCTCAGCAAGAGACAGATCCTGGTAAACCGTTTCGATGCCTGCTTCGCGAGCATCGCTGGGTCTGTGGAAGCTCACCTCCTTGCCGGAGACGAGAATCTTGCCTTCTGTGCAGGCCTGCGCGCCCGACAGTATCTTGACGAATGTGGACTTGCCGGCACCGTTGTCGCCGACGATCGCAACAACCTCGCCAGGCATGACCTTGAGGTTGGCGCCCGAAAGGGCGATCACGCCGCCGTAGTGCTTGGCAACGCCAACGGCTTCAACGATTGGCACCTGGTGGTCTGCCCGAACAGATCCTTCAGTTTGCCGAACAACAGACATATGCATCGCACTGCTCCCGTATAAGACTGGAAGTTCGAAGCCCGCGGCGAGGGTGCGCCGCGGACCTACAAGGGTCAATAATCCGCCGGAACCTGCTCGACGTTGGCCTTGGTCACCAAGGTATTGTCGATGATGATCTGGGGTTCGACCTTCTCGCCGCGGATCGCCTTGTCCGCAGCTTCAACGGCGAGCTTCGACAGCAATGCCGGGCTCTGTGATACAGTCGCCGTGAGGGTGCCTTCCTTGATCGCCCGACGAGCGTCTTCAGGGTAGTCCACTGCGAAGAACTTCACCTCGGTGCGACCCTGCGATTTCGCGTATTCGGCCGCGGCAACCAATTCCGGACCGTGAGCGAACACGGCGTTCAGTTCGCCCTTGGGATACTTGGACAGCCAGTCCTGGATGAGTGCCACGGTTTTATCAGGAGCCCAGTCGTTCGCCTGTTCTTCGACAATCTTGATACCGGGTGCCCTAGCGAGGGCCTCGTGCTCACCCTTGGCTCGGCCAATCTGCGGTGCCGTGCCGAGCTGGCCGGTCATGATCGCCACGTTGCCCTTACCATCGAGTTCCTTGATGGCTTCCTGGGCATGCAGCATGCCGATGTGCTCTTCGTTGGAACCAACGAAGGACGTGGCATTTGCTTCCTTGGAGATGCCCATGGAATACGAAATGACAGGAATTTTTGCTTCGGTGGCCTTCGAGACACTGCCGACGAGACTGTCGGGGTCGGCCGGTGCGACGATGATCGCATTGTAGCCCTGGACGACGAACTGGTCGATAGCCGAGTTCATCTGTGCTATATCGTTGTGGCCGTCGGTGATGGTGACGTCGTAGCCAAGTTTCTTGGCGTTTTCTTCCATCGACTTAACGGCAACGTTCATCCATGGATCAACACCCACGTTGTAGATCATTACGCCGATCTTCTTGTTTTCGGCGTGGGCGGGAGCGATCAGGGCGCTGCTTGCCAGCAGTGCAACCGAAGCGACTCCAAGCATCCGTCTTGTGATATTCATTTGCATTCCTCCTAGTTTTGGCGACTTTCCGCCGGGTTGTTCCACTTTTAGTTTTTGCGGGTACGCCGCAGGGCTTCGTAACCAACGGCCAGGAGGACGCCTGTCCCCATGAACGCGGGTTGCCAGAAGGCAGAGATGCTGTAGAGGGTCATCGCATTGTTAAGGATCGTCAGCGCGAAGATGCCGATGACAGCAGACGTGATGCCGCCGAGACCACCGGAGAGCGGCGTACCGCCGATAACCACGGCTGCGATGGACAGAAGAGCCCAGGTCGTGCCCGCCTGCGGGCTGCCGATGCCTGCGATCGACGTCAGAAGCAGACCAGCGATTGCCGCGGTAATGCCACCGATCGCATAGGTCGCGATCAGAACGCGATCAACGTTCACGCCGGCACGGCTCGTCCCGACCTTGTTGCTTCCCACGGCGTAGACATGCTGGCCGTAGCGGGTGAAGTGCAGCATGGCGGCAAGAGCGATCACCACCATTATGAAGACCATGCTCGGGAACGTAAGGCCACCGATATGGAAGAAGCCCAGCTCGCGCCATTCTTTGGGCAGTGGAGCGATCGGACGCGCTTCAGTCAGCGCATACATGGTGCCTAGAATGATTGCCTGCGTACCAAAGGTGGATACGAAGGGATTCATCCCGATCTTTGCAATCAGACATCCGTTGGCGATGCCGATCGCAAGGCCCAAGAGCAACCCGGCGAGCAGTCCGGCAGGAACCCCTGCCGTGAGAGACACGGTCGCCGCCAGGCACCCTGCCGCGGCGGCAGTCGCACCAACGGAGAGATCAAAGCCTCCTGAAATGATCATGATCTGCATGCCGCAAGCGACGATACCGACCATCGAGGCCTGCTGTACTATATTGAGCAGGTTCGCTGGATTGCGGAAGTTCGGATTGGCGAGGCACAGCCCAATGACGCTTGCCAGGAGGACAAGCAGCATAACCCGCTGTACCATGACAGCGGGATGCTGAGGCGAAAGGAACCGACGCAGGGCTCCCGGTTTGGCGGCTACATGGCGGCCAGTGGCGACATCAGTCATATCCACGTTCCCTTGTTGTTGTCGACGTCCTTTCGTGAGGACATCAGATTGTCGAACAGAGTACCCCCACGCCAAAATGTGACAATTTCGCAAATTGCTGACTCATGACGCAATATGAAGCACCGACAGCGTCGACAAAGGCGCACTGCCGCTGTGCGCAAAAGCGCGTCAGCTATTGAGAGCCTGCGAAATTGCGCAAACGCGCGAGCGAGGGAAAACTTCACCTCGTGTTGGACCAGGAGGAGACAATAATGCCCAATCTTGTTGACGACGTCGGTACAGGGGGACGCCCGTTGAGAGTGGGTATGATCGGCGGAGGCAAAGGTTCCTTTTTTGCTGGCGTCCACCGCGCCGCCATGAGACTGGCGGGACGGTTCGAGATAGTCGCCGGCGTCTTTTCCTCCACACCTTCAGTGTCCCGAGAAGCTGGGGTGGCACTCGGTGTGCCTGGTGACCGGATCTATCCGACCTTTACCGCTATGGCGGCTGGGGAGGTCCGCAGATCCGACGGGATCGATCTCTGCGTGATCGTCACTCCCAATCATTTGCACTACGAGCCCTGCCGCATCTTCCTCGAGGCAGGCATACCCATCGTTTGCGACAAACCCCTGGTGAACGCCTCTGCCGAAGCGAGGGAGCTGGTCAGCCTCGCGGATCGGCACGATACGTTCGCGGCTGTCACCTACACCTACACCGGGTATCCGATGGTCAGGGATGCGCGTTCACGCGTTCGCGATGGCGAAATCGGCGACGTCAAGTTTCTCTATGTCGAGTACCTGCTCGAATGGCTGGCGAATGATCCTTCAAAGATCGGCAAAGGCGGCATCTGGCGAGGCGACCCGGCCAAGGCGGGCCTCACCGGAGCGCTCGGCGACGTCGGTACCCACGCCTTCAATATCCTGGAGTTCGTCTCCGGTATGCGATGCACTGCTGTGAACGCCAACCTTCAAAATACGGTCGCGGGGTTTGGTCTCGACGATACGGACGTTGTCCAACTCAAATTCGGTGATGACGCTCAGGGCCTTCTGTGGTGCAGCCTGGCAGCGCCCGGACATCGCAACGGCCTGCGGTTCAAGATCGTCGGAACTAAAGGGACGCTCGAGTGGTGTCAGGAGCAACCGGAAACGTTGCACCTGCACCGCATGGCACAGGCCGATCTGATTTACCGGCGCGGCGGTTCCGACATGACCGAAGACGGAATGTCCTGCGTCAGCCTACCGGCCGGAAACCCGGAGGCCTATCTCGAGGCCCTTGCGGTACTTTACGCCGATTACGCGAAAGCCTTGCTTTCTGGGCGTGACTGGCGGAAGAGCCTACGCGTCCCGCTCACCGACCTGCGCGAAGGTCTGCGTGGCGTCGTACTCTCGGAAGTTTGCCTCCAATCGTCGACGGCTCAAAAATGGGAGGCGTTTCCAGACGCATGACGGGGCACGCGCGTGCGACCTGGATTACGTCCTGCGGCCGGCCGCCTTCCCTCGCCACCAGTCACTATCGCTGGTTCGCAACCGCTCGATATGTGACGCAAACTGACGCAACAGCTCTGAAATCGTCTTCTAAGCGGTTTGAGCGAGTGTTAGGAATCGATGACCGCCAATGAAATCGTTGGACCACAATTAAACAATCAGAACTTGGGAACGAAATGGACTACGACGTCATCATCATCGGCAGCGGTGTCGGAGGCAGTGTAACTGCGCGCAAGCTCTCGGAAGCCGGAGCACGTGTACTGGTCCTCGAGCGCGGTGACTTCGTACCGCGTGAACCCGAGAACTGGGACGTTGACACTGTCTTCTTTCAAAAGAAGTACAAGGCTCGCGACACTTGGCTGGATAAAAACGGCAATCCTTTCGATCCTGGAGCCTATTATAATGTCGGCGGCTCGACCAAATTCTACGGCGCTGCTCTCTTCCGGCTCAGGGAAAGGGATTTCGACGAACTGGCACATCACGGCGGGACATCTCCGGCCTGGCCGATGCGTTATGCCGATATGGAACCCTACTACTGTCAGGCGGAGTCGATGTTCCGAGTCCACGGTGACGACCGTACAGACAAAACCGCTCCCCAGCGAAGCGCTCCTTATCCTTTCGGTCCTGTTCCATCAGAGCCAATCGTTGCGAAACTCGCCGAGAACCTGCGCCGTCAAGGCATCTCAGCTTCTCCCATGCCCAGCGGGGTTAACACCGGGGCTGCCGGAAGCTGCATTCTTTGCAAGACATGCGATGGCTTCCCCTGCAAGATCGGCCAGAAAAACGACGCTGAAACCTGCGCTCTGGAGCCGGCTCTGGCGACCGGACGCGTTACACTTCAAACTCGAACCCTGGCTCGGCGGCTCATTCTCAGCCCAAATGGCAAGAAGATTGAGGCTGTCGAAGTTGAGCACGAGGGGCTAACCAAGCGATACTCCGCTCCGTTGTTTGTCGTTTCATGCAACGCTGTCAACAGTGCCGCACTCCTGTTGCGCTCAGCAGACACAGCCGCGCCCCGCGGCGCCGCCAACAGCTCGGACGTTGTCGGCCGACATTATATGGTTCACAACCAGACCGCGCTGATGGGACTTTCGCTCGGCGTCAATTCGACAAAGTTCCAGAAAACCCTGGCGATCAACGACTGGTACTTTGGGGACAAGGACTTCGCGTTCCCAATGGGCCACATGCAGATGCTCGGCAAATTGCAGGGCGGAATGCTCACTGCCAATGTTCCCCACCTCCCCAAGGCAGTCGGAAACGAGATGGCGAGACACGGTATGGACTGGATCGCCTTGTCGGAAGACCTGCCCGATCCGAACAACCGAGTTACGCTCGATGGACGCTCCATAAAGCTCGCAGTCACGCTGAACAACATGGAAGGACACCTCCAGCTTGTGAAGAGAATGAAGCGAGCGCTCAAGCGCGCGGGATATCCCATCGTAGTGACCAAGTCTCTCGTGGCGCACGCTACCGCCCATCAGTCCGGAACAGTGCGGATGGGTAGCGATCCGGCTTCATCGGCCATCGATCAATACTGTCGCACCTGGGACCACCAGAACCTGTTTGTGATCGACGCCTCGTTCTTCCCGTCTTCGGCTGCCGTCAACCCGGCGCTGACGATCGTCGCCCAAGCCATCCGTGCGTCTGAGCATATCCTCGCGACGAACCTGAAAGCGTCCTAATCGACGCTGCTCAGATACTGTTGGACTTCAGTGGGGATCGATCGGTCCCCTTTCTCCAGCGTCGTGACACGCTGCAGATGCTCCCTCTTGAGGAGGCCGGGTCCACGGAAATGCATTGCGACCTTCGTCGAGTACGGAGGCCGCAGCATCGTTTCAGCGATACCAGTGGTAATGCCCATCAGAAAGCTCTTCGAGCTTCGGCGCACCGGCGCGAAAATCCCGAACGTCATCTCGCTCTTCTGAACCGCCTCAAAGTCCATCGAGAACAAGCGTCCCTGCAGCGGGACCGTGAACCCGTGATACTTGAACACGAAGTCGATCTTGTCCTCGTTTTCCAGGTTCGGGAAACGCTCGATGTAGTAGTGCTGGAGGAAGTCTCCGTTGCGGTACAGGCAGTAGGCGGACCGCAGGACCTTCCCTTTGTAGATGCTAGAGTACTGATAGCGGTCATAGACGCCAATGTACTCGTCGCCTGCCCCTTTCTCGTCCACCAGCATCGTATCGAGGAAGGGGGCCATTCGCTTCGAGTTGCGAAGCGTATCGATAGCGTAGAAGTAGTTTCCCTCAATCAGGGTTCGGAATTCCTCTGGCTCGACGAACATCACTGCTCGGCTTAGCCCAAAGTGATTGGCGATCAGGCGCTGGTTCTGCGTGGACGGAAGGTGAAGGCCCGAAAGATACTTGTTGAACTGCTGGCGATTAATTTTTATGCGCCGGCAAATCGTCGAAACCGTGCCTTGCCGTTCACAGAGGAATCTCAGGTTGGCTCCGAAATTTTGGCTTTGGCTCGACTCATGAACTTCCGTACTCACACAACCTCCAGTGCTTCGAATTCGACCGTAAAGATGCGTCAGTTTGCGCCAAGTATCAAGGCCCTGCGAAATTGTTCGCAAAGCCCAACTGTCACAATCTTGTTGCACCAGATTTGAGTGGTGCCGCTCTTTCCCCGACGGCGGGTATCGCGGAATTAGAAGTAGGATAACGCTATGATTAGACACCTAAAACGCCCCTCCGCGGCGGCGTCGAACTTCCACGATGAAGCGGTCACAAGCACAGTTCAGAACCTGATCTCCGAGATTGAAAAAGGCGGCGACAAAGCCGTTCGGGAACTGGCTATCCGCTTCGACGGTCTCGACCGCGAAAACTACCGCCTGAGCAAGTCTGAAATCGATGCCTGCGTGAACAGTATTTCCCGGCAAGAGCGCGAGGATATGGAATTCGCACAGCACCAGGTGCGGAATTTCGCCAAGGCGCAACTCGAGACCATGCACGAGCTCGAAGTTGAGACGTTGCCAGGCGTCATTCTCGGCCACAAGCACGTACCGGTCGATAGCGTTGGCTGCTATGTTCCCGGCGGCAAATATCCTCTCTTGGCCTCGGCCCATATGACCGTTCTAACTGCGAAGGTCGCTGGTTGTGAACGCGTGATCACCTGTGCCCCTCCCTTCAAGGGAACACCGGCTCCGCTGATCGTCGCTGCCCAGCATCTTGCTGGTGCAGACGAGATCTACGCGCTCGGTGGCGTTCAGGCTGTCGCCGCAATGGCGGTCGGCACGGAAACGATCGAGCCTGTAAGCGTTCTTGCAGGCCCCGGCAACGCCTACGTTGCCGAAGCAAAGCGCCTTCTTTTCGGCCGTATCGGCATCGATCTGTTCGCCGGTCCGACCGAGGTTCTGATCGTCGCTGATGATACGGTAGACGGAGAGCTGGTTGCCACTGATCTTCTCGGCCAGGCAGAACACGGTACCAATTCACCGGCGGTCCTAATCACCAATTCCGAGAGGTTGGCAAATGACACGCTCTCGGAAATCGACCGTCTCCTGCGCATCCTGCCCACGGCCAAGATCGCCGGCGAGGCATGGCGCAATCACGGTGAGATCATGCTTTGCGATACCCGCGAGGAAATGCTGGCAGAAGCCGATCGCGTGGCATCCGAACACGTTCAGGTGATGACCAGCGACGATGACTGGTTCCTGAACAATCTCAAGAACTACGGAGCACTGTTCCTTGGTGCCCGTACTACCGTTGCATACGGTGACAAGGTCATCGGAACTAACCACACGCTGCCGACGATGCGCGCGGCACGATACACTGGTGGGCTATGGGTAGGGAAATTCCTGAAGACCTGCACATATCAGAAGATCCTGACAGACCAAGCTTCCGCCCTTGTGGGAGAGCACGCTTCCCGTCTGTGTATGATGGAGGGGTTTGCCGGGCATGCCGAACAAGCGAACGTTCGAGTTCGCCGGTACGGCAAGAGAAATATCGACTACGCAACCGCCGTCGAACCGAGCGCGGTTGAAAAGAACCTGGAGGTAACGAAGTGAAGATCGATAAGAAAGTTGAAGGGGAACAGGTAGCAACGGAACTGACCGGTGGTCAGATCATCGTCGATCACCTCATCCGTGAAGGCGTCACCCACGTTTTCGGCATTCCGGGCCACGGTGACACTGCATTGATGGATGCCTTCGTCGACCGCACCGAAGAAATCAACCTTCTGCCTGCAATGCACGAGCAGAACGCCTCTCACATGGCCGACGGCTACTACCGTTCGTCGGGCAAGGTCGCCGCTGTCGTAACTTCGATCGGCCCCGGCGCGACCAATACGCTGACCGGCATCGCGACTGCATATGCAGACTCGCTGCCCCAGCTGATCATTACCGGCGGCGTGCACACCTATATGATGGGTCGCGGCGTGTTGCAGGAAATCGACCGTCCGCACTCTGATAACTTCCCGCGCATGGCGGAGCCTGTCGTGAAGCGTTGGTTCAACCCGAGCCACGTCGAACAGATCCCCAACATGATGGAGCAGGCCTTCAACTCGATGCTCGAAGGCCGCATGGGTCCAGTTCTCATCAACGTTCCGCAGGACGTTCAGGCCGAGACTGGCAAGGTCGTCATCAAGGACGGCAAGAAGCGCCGCACCGCGGCCAAGGCCTACGGTGACCCGGCGTATATCGCCGAAGCGGTTGACCTGCTCCTCTCGGCCGATCGCCCGGTCATCCTGGCTGGCGGCGGCGTAATCATCTCTGAGGCGACCGACGTCCTGCGTGAAATCGCCGAGTTCATCGGTTCCCCGGTTACGACTTCGTTCATGGGCAAGAGCTCGTTCCCGGAAGACCACGAGCTGTTCGCCTGTGCATGCGGCGACCTGGGTTCGATCCCGGGCAATGCAATGACGCGCTCGGCAGACGTCCTGCTCGCCATCGGCTGCCGTTTTTCGGATCGCATCACGTCCTCCTATCAGCCGGGCGTGACCTTCGACATTCCCAAGACCAAGCTGATCCAGGTGGATCTCGACGGCTTCGAAATCGGCAAGAACTATCCAGTCGAGGTCGGTATCGTAGGCGACGCCAAGGCTGTGCTGTCCGAGATCCTGGCTGGCCTGAAGAAGAAGGGCAAGCCACGGAATTACAAGGAAACCGCACAGTTCAAGGAGCTCCTTGAGCGCAAGGTCGAATGGGAGGAGTTCCTCCGTCCGCTCCGTACCGCTAACGTCCAGCCGATGACGGCATCGCAGGTGCTGGTAGAAGCCCGCAAGGCTCTTCCGCGTGACTCGATCGTCGTGACCGATAGCTCGAACCCGCAGAACCAGGTCTTCAACGAATTCCCGGTCTACGGTCCCCGTCAGCACATCACGCCTGGCGGCATGTCCGGAATCGGCTTCGCTCTGCCGGCGGCGATCGGCGCGAAGCTTGGCAAGCCGGAAGTTCCGGTCTGCGCGATTTTCGGCGACGGTGCGTTCCTCCAGACCGGGACTGAACTCGCGACTGCCGCGATGCTTGGCGCGAACGCGATCTTCCTCGTCATCAATAATGGCGGCTGGGGTGCAATCCGTAACCTCCAGCTCAACATGTTCGGTGAAGACCGCGAAATCATCACGCACTTCAAGACGCCGGATGGAGAGCCTTGGATGGCCGATGCCGCGGGTGTTGCGAAGTCGCTCGGCTGCGAGGCAGAACGCGTGACGGATCCCGCCGAGATCGGCCCGGCTATCAAGAGAGCCTTGGCCTCCGGCAAACCGTACCTCATTGACGCCATCTGCGCGATCGAGCGTCCGTACTCGAACATGCACGTCACGGGCTGGTGGGATATCACAGTTCCGGCATACCTTGGCGATCTGCGCGCCAAGTACGTCAAGGGTCGCGGCTTCTAAGAAGCGGCGAGTTCACAAGCCAAACAGAACATGAGCGAAGGGCCATGAAGAACGAAAACCACAAGAGACCTCTGGCATTCGATGGCACCTTCGTCAAGGCACACATGGTGTACGACGCCCGCGACTACAGGACGACGGGCGTCGTTACAAACCTCTCTGGAACGCCAATGTACATCGCAGGTAACCCGATCGGCGTTGTCCCTCCATGGCGCTCAACGGTCATAAAGGACGGCGTCATCATCCATGCGGAGCGTGCGTCGATCGTACACGTGCCGGACGATATCAATCTCGGTGGGATCGCACTCGACGGCTGGAAGTGGCTGGGCGAGACGATGCCCGAGTTTCCACGACGGACCCCACTCTACATATCCGCTAAGGATATTGTCGGCGAGGTCGAACTCAATCCCTGGACGTTCTCCAACAATCCGGAACCCAAGGATGAGCTTCAGAGCTACGACATTCAGCTTAATCTCTGGTGGGCTCCAGCGCGAACTGACGCGGTAATCCACAACGCCCATTCGTTCATCGAGCTTCACACCCAGATTTTCGGCCATGGCCGTATCCAGCTTTTCAAAGATCAGGCCGGCGCGGAGATGTACCGGGAAATCAGCGCCTCTCCCGGAGATACGCACGATCCAATCGTCTGGGTCGTAGACAAGCGCACCTTTGTCTATCCCTGGCATCGAGGCTGGACAGACACGGACGCCATCTGGATGGCGATCGAGTTCCATCCCAAGTCCTGACAAGGGGCGGGAGCCGTCACGTATTTTTAATCTCTGACCGGACGCGGATCATCACATGGCGACGCTCGTTCATATCGCTTCGACACGGAACTTTGAGCAGCTTGAAACCATGGCGAAACACGCCGTGGCATTGGGTTACGACGGGATCGAAGTCGACATCGCGAAGGGCGATGTAGAGGCACTCCTATTTGCGTCTCATCGACTTCAAATCAGGATGCCCCAAGCCCATTTCTCGCTGTTGGATCTTGAGAGCGATATCGATGCTGCGGTCGGAATTTGCAGGGCCCTTGGCGTACACACGATAATATCTTCCCTTCCTGGCGAAAGCGATACTCCTTCCACGTCAGTTGAGTGGAAACGCTTGGCGTCGACACTAAACGCGATCGAGGGGTCCCTTCGCAAAATGGGCTTGCGTTTCGCCTGGCGCAACGGCGAGGTCGAAATTGCCGAGAACCTAGGCGGCAACGCCCCGATCGAGATCCTCCTCAGGTTCGCGCCGGGCATGGATTGGCAGATTGATTTGGGTTGGGTCATTCGATCGGCGCGTAGCACCACTGACCTGCTGAAGGCGCATGCTGGAAGGATCGTGTCCGCAAGGCTTCTCGACATCAACGACAACCAGGAAGCCGGCCCTCCGCGGGCAGTCCCGGGACACGGATCGACCAACTGGGCATTGATCATCGCAGCGCTCAGGGCGATGCCGCGTCTCGCCACCCACGTAGCATGCCATGATGACCCTGCGACGTTCTCCATGTTCGTCTCGAAATGGAAGATCGCGTACAACCGACTGATCTCGTTTCAGCCGGACCAGTTGTTCGTTGGCTTTACTCACGTGGCCCTGAAAGTCATCGACATCCACTCGCAACTTCGTTTCTATGAAGAAGTCATGGGCTTCACCGAGATGTTTCGGCTTAACAATGCCGACGGCTCGCTTTTCCTCGTCTATTTGAGAATTAACGACCAGCAGTACCTTGAGCTTTTTCCGGGGGCGGTGGGAACAGACACTCCCTCCCCTGACGCCAGAGGCTATCAACACATCTGCCTCGATGTTGAGGACTTGGATCTCGTTGTCGCAAAGCTGCGAGAGCGCGGTGCGACTATGTGCCTGTGGCACGAAGACCTCTCTGGAATCTACGGTGTCGAGGGCACTGCCATAACTCTCGGACGCGACGGTAACCGGCAATCGTGGGTGAAAGACCCCGAAGGAAACCGAATCGAGCTTATGGAACTCGCGCTTGGCGGATCGCAGTTAAACGCAATGGCATCCAGACTTCTGGCTCTCAAACATTAAAACCCGAAACGGTGTGGCCGGCCACACCGCTTCGTCACATTATGGTTCTCCCCTCAACGTGGCCTCCATTCCCGTCATGCCGACAAACCTCAAACAACTTTCGGAGCTTCTGGGTCTGTCTCAGACGACCGTCAGTCGTGCGGTCAACGGCTATCCGGAGGTGGCGGAAGCGACGCGCCGCAGAGTAATGAAGGCTGTGGCCGAGACAGGCTATCGGGCATGTCAGACTGCCCGGCAGTTGGGTGCAGGTAGTTCCAATGCGATAGGCGTGGTCTGGCCAACGTCAGGTCATCCATTCTCGGAACTCGACGCGAGCTTGTTCCAGGTCCTCACAGCGCACGCATTCGCCCAGAGATATCATCTGATCTCCATTCCACCGCTTCACGACAACGGTCTTACGGCGGCAGGGAAGTTGCTTCCAAAAGCCCCGTTGGATGGGATCATAGTGGTAAATGGACAGGGGAAAATCGCAGCGCCTTCCCAGTGGCCATTACCTGTCGTCCTATGTCGACGACTTCCTGGAAGGCTTTCGAACGGCTCAGGCCGAATACCCGCCCGCAACACGCAGTACACAGACGCTGTTTGTGACGACCGTCAAAGGTGCCTTCAATTCCTATCGGCCTGCGGCGTCGCAGCCAACAGCCTATTTCTGTCCAAATCCAACGGTGGGCAATGCAATCGTCCGTTCGGCAACCGCAAACGGCATGTCCGTTGGGCGAGACATTTCCGTTGTGGCTTTCGACTGCGGATCACGCAAGCACCTGACAGGCGAACGGAACAGCACTCTGACCGTCTCCCGGCTTGACATCGGGAAGCTGTCGGAAGCTCTTCTCCAGTCTGTCCAGCCTGCTCAAAAAGGCGCGTCCCCACCGCGGCACTTGCGCGTGAAGCCCGAACTGATTTTCGGCGATACGATCGCGGCAGCGCCCCAATGTCGAAGACTGGGCGAAAGCACAACCGGCGACCACTGACATCGCACCAATCGACCCCAACATGAGCCAACGACAAGCCCGCAATATCGACCCCCGCAGTTGGGGACCGAGATCGCCTGAAGCTGAAGCTCCCGCGTGCCCAAAGCTCTCGTTCACCGCGGTCGATTACTAGCCGAACAGCGCTTTCGCATGCATGCCAGCAACGAGAGTGTTGGTGGCGTGGATTCCCGCTCTTCCGGTTTGGGTGTGCGCTCTCCGGCGACCGGCGTGCTGTATGGTTGGCGCAAGGAAACGAAAGGTGACACATACGCCAACGCCAATTGCATCCGATACATCTCTTCCCCCACAAAACGCTGTTGCACTTCGAATGCGATGGTGCGGCTGGCGGTGTGCCGGGTCAATTTCGCAGTAGCTGCTGAACTGACGCAAACTGACGCTCTACCAAAGCCGTACCGCTATTGGGGCATCTCCGCAGTTCCGTCGGCTATTTGCCCGATCGAACACGCGCTTGCGATCATCCGCGAACGGCTGCCGGGTCGGCATCGACTTCAGGTCGACGCACGCCGGGCGATCAAAGAAGTAACGCTCTCAGCGGCGATTTCCTAGAGCCGGGCAGCCCTCTCAAGCTTGCCGGTGTCGCCGCAGACGGGCATCCGCGGTGAGGAAATTGACCAGTAGATAACGCTAAAATCGATGTTGATCACGAAGGACAATGTCGATCAATATCCGGCGAACTCCTGAGGGCCTCCAACACCATGTATCAAGATGTTGGGCGACCCTCGGTCGACCGACTAAACTTGGGGATTGCTCGGGCCCGTGCCCGAAAACAGAAGATGATCACGGTGTATGATAGAAGCGAACGCTTCTGCCGCAACCCTCACCCTCGCCTGTCGCCGAAGGTCCTCGTGTATCGACAGCCAATAGCTTCTCTTTAACTCGAAATCAGGAATTAATCGTATCAACGAAGCTCCGGGCTGCACCATGAAAAACGGCAGTATCCCGAGAGCCTGGCCTGTCTCGACCATTGTCCGTTGGGCAATGATACTGGTGCTCCGGAGCGCCGCCTTCAGAGGGACACCGACTGCATCCAGGTAATCAAGTTCCGGTGTATGGAGCAATGACGGAATGTAGCCACACACCCGGTGGTCCGCCAACTCCTCCAGTGCTTGGGGCCGGCCATAGCGTTGAAGGTAGTCGGCAGACGCGAAGAAACCCAGACCATAGTTAGTCAGCCGCCGGGTCGCCACGCTTCCGCTTCGCGGACGATCCAGCGTTATCGCAATGTCGACCTCGCGTGAGGCCAGCGAGTAGTTCTGTGGAAGCGCGACAAGTTCGACCTCGAGGCTTTCGTGCCCGGCGCGGAGCTCGTCTAGATGAGAACTGACATACGCCGCGCCCAGGCCTTCCGGCGCCCCAATGCGGACAACGCCGGACACCGGGCCGCCTTCATCGGTTATGGTGCCGACTTCGCTAAGCAGAAGCGATTCCACCCTGGATGCGATTGAAAGAAGATCCCGGCCCGACGCATTGATCTTCAGTCGGCGACCGGCACGATTAAAGAGTTTCGCTCCGACCGCCTCTTCAAGCCTACTCAGCCTGCGGCTTACCGTAGAATGGTCGAGATCGAGAAGCCGCGCGGCTTCGACGATTTGTCCCGTTCGAGCGATTTGCAAGAATATCCTTAGGTCGTCCCAATCCATGCTCATCACCTTTTTTGGCACATTCTATCTGCATTTTTTGGCGTTGCAGCAAGAGCCTTCAAAGCGCATCCACTTTGGAAACCTTAGGAGGAGACCGGGATGGACGCCCCTTTTGACTACATCGTGATCGGTGCCGGCACGGCAGGGTGCATTCTCGCAAGCCGCCTGTCCGAAGATCCGAAGAACCGCGTTCTTCTGCTCGAAGCCGGTGGCAACGATAATTGGATTTGGTTTCACGTTCCCGTCGGATACCTGTTTGCCATCGGCAATCCGAGGGCGGACTGGATGTTCCGCACCGAGCTCGAAGAAGGCCTGAATGGCCGATCGCTTGCCTACCCACGGGGAAAGGTTATCGGCGGATGCTCCGCGATCAACGCCATGATCGCTATGCGCGGCCAGGCGGCTGACTACGACACCTGGCGTTCGCTAGGATTGTCGGGCTGGGGTTGGCAGGATGTCCTGCCGGTATTCAAGCGCCTGGAAGACCATTTCATGGGCGAGGGCGAGTATCACGGATCGGGTGGTGGCTGGCGAGTTGAGGCCCCGCGTATATCCTGGCCGGTGCTAGATGCCGTCCGCGCCGCTGCCGGCGAAATCGGCGTCCCGGCGACAGACGATTTCAATCTTGGTCAAAACGACGGTGCTGGCTACTTCCATGTCAATCAGAAGCGCGGTCGCCGCTGGTCGTCAGCTCGTGGCTTTCTGAAGCCGGCGCTTCACCGAGGCAACCTGACCTTGGAAACCAACGTCCTCGTTGACAAAATTGACATACGCGACGGGCGTGCCACCGCAGTCCGTTTCCGCCGGCCCGACGGCAGCGACGTCGTCGCTGCGGCAAACGCAGAAATCATCCTGAGCGCAGGTGCTATCGGATCGGTACAGGTTCTCCACCGATCTGGCGTCGGGCCTGGCGAATGGCTTTCCCGGATCGGCGTTGAGACCGTGGTTGACAAGCAAGGCGTCGGCCGCAATTTGCAGGATCACCTACAACAGAGGGCAATCTACAAAATCCACGGGGCGAAGACGCTCAACGATAGCTACCACAACCCGATCTCCAAGGCGTTGATGGGCCTGGATTATATTTTCCGCCGTCGCGGCCCGCTGACAATGGCTCCGTCTCAGCTTGGTATCTTTACAAAGTCCGACCCGGCGCAGGAACGAGCAAATATCGAATTTCACGTCCAGCCGCTTTCCCTGGACAAGTTCGGCGACCCTCTCCACCGCTTCTCCGCCATCACGATCGCGGCGTGCAACCTCCGTCCCACATCCCGCGGTTACGTCAGGACCACAACGACTGACCTCGCCAAGCCGCCCGTTATCAAACCGAACTATCTGTCGACAGACGAGGACCGTCAGGTTGCAGCAGATGCAATCCGGGTGACGAGACGCCTGGTAAGGCAGCCAGCGATGGCTTCGCTTCGTCCGGAAGAATATCTGCCAGGCCCCTCGGTCGGCGACGACGACGCCTCGCTTGCGAAAGCGGCCGGCGATATCGGTACGACGATCTTCCATCCCACCAGCACGGCAAAGATGGGCCAGCGCAATGATCCCGACGCCGTCGTTGACGAGCGCCTTCGTTTCATCGGAATCGAGGGACTTCGAGTTATCGATGCGTCTATCATGCCGCTTATCGTCTCAGGCAACACGAATACCCCAACCGCGATGATCGCCATGAAGGGTGCCGACATGATTCTCGAAGATCGCAAGGCGTCCGTGAAGACTTCCAGGGTCGTTCGATTGAGGGAAAGGGCATCCCATTCGGCCTGATCTAACTCGCCCCAAAAGCGAGATGGCCAGAACCGGCCGATGCTGGAGTGCAAGAGATGGTTACAGAGGATGTGGAACCGATGACGACTCGTTACAAAGATTCCCTAGGTTTCGTCGACGTCGCCGATAGCGCTTACTATGGGTCTCAAACCGCCAGGGCGATCGATAACTTTCAAATCTCTGGCATCACTATCGGACACTACCCAATGTTCATCCGGGCACTGGCGTACGTGAAGAAGGCAGCGGCCCTCGCAAACCTCGAAATTGGCGACCTCAATGACGTCAAAGCAACTGCGATCGCGGCGGCCTGCGACGAGATTGTTAAAGGCAGATTCAGGGACCAGTTCGTTCTCGACGTCTTCCAGGGGGGAGCCGGGACATCGACGAACATGAACATGAATGAGGTGATTGCCAACGTGGCGCTCGAGATTCTCGATCACCCGCGGGGCGCGTTTGACGTCATTCATCCCAACAATGACGTGAATCTGTCCCAGTCAACCAACGACGTCTATCCGACGGCGATCCGACTGGCAGTACTGTTGAGCTATCGGGCTCTGTCCGAAGCCATTGAAGCGTTGGCAATCGCGTTCGAAGGCAAAGCTGCGGAATTCGCCGACATCTTAAAGCTGGGACGGACGCAATTGCAGGACGCGGTCCCCATGACGCTTGGACAGGAGTTTATGGCGTTCGCGGTGACACTGCGCGAGGACATCGCTCGGTTGAATGATGCGGCCGACCTTCTGCGGGAAATGAACCTTGGGGGAACCGCGATCGGTACGGGCATAACCGCCGATCCGGCATATGCCTCGATCGTCATCAAGAAACTCGCCGAGGTCTCCGGCGTGTTCGTCCTTCCTGCATCCGATCTCGTCGAGGCATGCTGGGATACCGGCGCATTCGTCTCCTTTTCGGGAACCCTCAAGCGCACGGCAGTGAAGCTCTCGAAGATATCCAACGACCTTCGCCTGCTTTGCAGCGGTCCGCGGGGGGGCCTGGGGGAGATATCCCTCCCCGCCGTACAGGCTGGCTCTTCGATCATGCCTGGCAAGGTCAACCCTGTTATCCCCGAAGTCGTGAACCAGGTCGCCTTTCAGGTTATTGGCGCCGACCTAGTTGTGACCCTTGCGGCGGAAGCGGGACAGCTTCAGCTTAATGCGATGGAGCCTGTCATCGTCTTCAACCTGCTGCAATCCATGACGCTTTTGACGAACGTCGTGAAAACGCTCACCGTCAAATGTGTTTTTGGCATCACGGCAAACGAAGAACGCTGCCGACAAAATCTGGAGGCCAGCACAGCTCTCGCTACGGCTCTGACGTCCCTCATTGGGTACGAAAGTGCGACCTTGCTGGCGAAAGAAATCCTATCGAGCGGCCGCAACCTGCGTGACCTTCTCAGTGAAGCAGGTACGCTGCCGGCCGAAATCATGGACAAAGTCCTTGACGTTACGGCCTTGACCAAGCCCAATCGTTTTCGTTCGACCTGACTCCACATGCCTGGCTGTCAGAGATAGTCCTAGGCCAGTGTTGCGACCGCCGCCTTTAGGTCTTTGAACGCGGCCAGCCAATTGCCTATTTCAATCGGTTGGCGGCCTTGTCACATGCATCGCGATCAGACCCATGCGTGTTGATAATGCGAGTCGCATCGCTCGCAGCGATGCCATGCTTCTTAGCGAAAGTTGCCGCGTGGTACGGTTCTCGCGCCGAAAACCCACGATCGGCTTGGCCGCGTCGCGGCGTGATGTTTGACACTAATTCTCCTCGTCCGGCGATAGGGCAGGAAAGTTTTCGCTTTAGTTTCTTACTTCTTGGCGGTTTGGCTGTCCCTGACCTGAGAACCAACTGCGGGCGAGGCGCTTTTGCTATCGCCCTTGTCCTTTTTGGGCTTCCTGGCTTCTTTATTGCTTCTTACCTGACCCTTGGCCATCTGAGTCTTCTCCTTCTGAAGACAGAGTTAGCTATCATTGGTCGTTCAATAGCAAGGTAAATCGGGCCTTCATCCCTGGGTTCGAGCCCGCTTGGTCCGCCGAGGGCGGGCGACGCGGCGCGGAGATAGCTGCTCCACCACCGATCTAGAAATACGCCCTTCCGACGGGCTCGGCTTTGAGCCCGTCTGCGTTCAGACCTACGGCAAGTTCAAATCTAGAACCACCTGCCGGATAAGCGGAGCCAGCCCCCAAATTTGAGAGAGAATCTCCGATCCCATCATGTGACGAAACGTGACGTCACACCTGTCAGCTGATCTTCGAGCCGTCAAAATCAAGGCGGAGAAACCGTCTGACCATTGGCAGGC
Source organism: Rhizobium sp. AC44/96 (assembly GCF_001692185.1). Lineage (NCBI taxonomy): Bacteria > Pseudomonadati > Pseudomonadota > Alphaproteobacteria > Hyphomicrobiales > Rhizobiaceae > Rhizobium > Rhizobium sp. AC44/96. Next base: position 126,933 of record NZ_LXKO01000002.1, on the reverse strand, counting down.
AAGCGAACTCTACTGACAATACGCCGGCATTGCAGGGATTGGTGGAAGATGACGGAAGGGAAGTCACAGGTGTTGCCTCCAAAGAGCCCTATGACACCCCTTCCTCTGGCAGCGAAAAACCGTCCCATTAAGGCGGGTCCCCGTACGCCTTACTAAGCCTCACCGTTCGTATGCCACATGGGTACATTAGCTGGAGGCAATTGATTGTCAAACGACGGGCAGCCACATTGCCATCAACCGCTGTCCTTAGCAAAGACGAAATTGCGGTGCTCTTTTTGCTAAGCAGTTGCAGCGTCGAAAGTTCTTCCGAGCGCCGCGGTCTTCTACCGGTTCGAACTAACGACTTCACGTTTGCGTCTGATTGATTTCAATTGGGTGTCTGGGCCGACTTTAATTTCAGTGCCAGAAAGCCGACAAACACCCTGACTTTCGCGGCGGCGAGGCGCCTGTGCGGAAAAACGACGTGGATCGGCGCTGCGGCGAGGCCTTCTATCGGCAGAACGATCTCGCGGCGTCCGCTACGGAGATTGCCTACCCAAAAGATGGTAAACCGCTCGCTCGACGGCGGGATCGTCCTGGAGATCAATACGGAATTAGGTAAACATCGTCGAGGAGACGCCTCAGTTGCACCGGGGAAGAGCGCAGTTGCTGAAGGGTGACTTCAGATCCCGCTGGCCTGGAGCGAGCCCTCGGTCGCCAAAAAAACCCTCCTGTGAAACGGTTTCTCAAATGCTGAGAACAATCCGCGTCTACTGATCGCGCATCCGATGTGAGATCTGCTCGTCAGAGCAGCAAGCCGGACGTGAGTTCCGCAAAAGACTGTTCCCCACACGGTTTCGGAAAGGATCAGCATCATGGAAATCGTCTCGCAAGCTAACACCTACATCCAAGCGCCAGCCGATAATGCGCGTTCCCGCAATCTGACACTGCTGGCGCTGGCGCTCGGCAGTTTCTCGATCGGAACTTCGGAATTCGCCAGCATGGGCATTATCCAGCTCTTTTCCGAGAGCCTCGGCGTCAGCATTCCCGATGCGACCAGTGCGATCGCCGCTTATGCCTTCGGCGTCGTCATCGGCGCTCCACTTGTGACACTTGCCGCCGCACGGCTCAATCGCCGCACTCTGCTTCTTGCTCTCATGGCTTGTTCATCACCGGTAACGTCCTGTCGGCCATGGCCTCCAACCTCGGCTTCTTTATGCTGGCCCGCTTCATCAGCGGCCTGCCACAGGGTGCCTATTTCGGTGCAGGCGCTGTCGTCGCCTCCTACATCGTCGGGCCGGGGCAGGCCGGAAAGGCCTTTGCCATCGTGATGACCGGACTGACGGTTGCGACGATCTTCGGTTCACCTCTGGCGACCCTTCTGGGGCAGACGATCGGGTGGCGTGAAACCTATCTTGCAGTCGCGGCCTTTTCGCTTCTCGCATTCGCCGCAATCTTCCAATGGGTGCCGCGCACCAGGGCGCTCGATGGCGTTCCGGTGATCCAGGAGGTGTCTTCGCTTCGTACGCCACAGGTCTGGGGCGTTATGATCGTCGCGGCACTCGGCATCGCCAGCATCTTCGCCGTCTATACCTTCATTGCACCGCTGGTCACCGACGTTGTAGGATTGTCGCCCGACATGATTCCTGCCTCGCTGGCGATTTTCGGAATCGGTATGACGGTGGGCAACGTCTTTGGCGGCAAGCTCGCCGATCTCTATCCTGCACGCGGAATCGTCCTTGGTTTCGGTAGCACACTGCTGATCCTAGCTGCGCTGGCGGTTGGCGGCACCAATCCCTGGATCTTCTTCGCCGCCGTGTTCGGCGTTGGTGCGGCCATGATGGCAGCGATCCCGACCATCCAGGTAAGGTTGACCCGCTTAGCGCCTGAAGCTCCCAGCCTCATGGGCGCGATGAACCTTGCATCGCTCAATGTCGCCAATGCGATCGGCGCTTGGGCTGGCAGTGTCGCGGTTGGAGCTGGCTATGGTCTCCTGTCCTCCGCCTGGGCCGGCTTTTCCGTAACGCTGCTGGGACTGCTCGTGTTCGGCCTGACTCTGTTGCACCGGCGCGGCTAGGATCTGAATGCCTTGCCGGTGACAAGTGTCCCACGGAGGCCAAGTTCCGTAGTCTCATAACGCTCCAGTCCGCTTCTTCTGAAATGGATCGGAGTTTTCAACTCGGCCCAATAGTATCATGAGGCTTCCACATGATTATCGAGGCCAATCATGCTCGAAAAAATTCACTCCACTGGTGCTGCCGACAGTACCGCATTGTCACGATTGACCTGGGCCAGGGCTTTATATCTCGAGGCAACTTGACATAGACGCCGAAGAAAACATGCCGGCAGATTTTGTGACACAAGCCGACCTTTGCTTGCGCGAAGATCGTCCGAGTGGTGGACGAACGGCGGGATCTTTCCGTACTGTTCAAGATCTGCAGGGCCCCGAGGCACGGTATTGTACGCCTTGTCGTGGCAGTTGAACCCGTGGCCATCTCTTTCAATCAAATAAGGCGTTGAAGGACGGAACTACGGCGTGCCCCCTATTATGGGACAATGCGAGGGATCAGATAGTTTTGGGGCGCCACTACCCCTCACCGAGGTGCGGACCGCATACTAGAGAATTACCTTTTTCCGCGGCGAGCGGCATGCCAGCCAATCTGAAGGAACGGGCGGGGGTTGGGCGCATAGCCGGAAATATTCGTTCTGCGATCGCTGGGGCCGGCCGGTGATCGTTTCGATCGCGGGTTTCGTAGCGTTCTTCGCATGAAACCGGTGCGTCCGAGCGCCTGGCTGTACGGACTGCTCGCTTCGTTTTGAACTGTTTCGGGAACCGGCGCACGCTGTCCACGAACTGAAAAACGCTCAGAAATATTTCAGCTGCGGCAAGACTTGCTTGACTCCCCCATTCTTTCGCATATTGTACTGATCGGTACAGTGATTACCACTCGGTACAGATTAATTGACAAAGGAGATCGAAATGTCACGGCCCCCACTCCCTCCATTCACCCGCGAATCTGCCATCGAGAAGGTTCGCTTGGCCGAAGACGGCTGGAACACCCGAGACGCGGGCAAAGTCGCTCTCGCCTATACGCTCGATACCCGCTGGCGCAACCGCGTGGAATTCGCGAGCAATCGCGAAGAAGCCCAGGCATTTTTGACACGTAAGTGGAACAAGGAACACGACTACCGCCTTATCAAGGAGCTTTGGGCTTTCACAGGCAACCGCATCGCGGTACGCTATGCATATGAATATCGCGACGATGGCGGCCGCTGGTACCGGGCGTATGGTAACGAGAACTGGGAATTCGCAGAGGACGGTCTGATGGCGCACAGACACGCGAGCATCAATGAAATGCCGATTTCTGAAAGCGATCGTTTGTTCCACTGGCCTCTTGGCCGTCGGCCGGATGATCATCCCAGCCTCAGCGATCTGGGCCTCTAATCATGGCCCGTATGGTCGCTGAAAGAGCCGACGCTATAGCCCCGTTGGCCGAAGTTTTCCGCGAACATGGCTATGAGGGTGCAAGCCTTGCCTTGATTGGCAAGGCCACCGGCCTTGGAAAGGGCAGCCTTTACCATTTCTTCCCGAACGGAAAGGAAGAGATGGTGCGGGCCGTTCTCGACGAAATCGGCCAATGGTTCGAGGATGCCGTCTATTCGCCGTTGCGTAACGAGCGCAACGCGAATGGCTCCATCGGAGCAATGCTCGACTCGACGGCCCAATATTTCAGGTCCGGCAGGCGCGTGTGCCTTGTCGGAGCGTTGGCAGTTTCCAATACGCGTGACCTTTTCGCGCAAGCCATTCGGGGTTACTTCATCGCTTGGGTGGACGCGTTGCAGTCAGCGCTTACCCGGCAAGGCCGTGACGCGAAACAGTCGCGCATCCTCGCGGAGGAGGCCGTTCTTGCTATTCAAGGAGCAATTGTTCTTTCTCGGGCACTGGACGATCCGTCCGTTTTTCAACGTGCTATCGAACAGCTCCGTGGACGATTGGTGGTTGAAGGCAACGAGGCCAATGGTGCCGGCGACAGCTTGCCCTGAAGGATATGAACACACCAAGTTCCTGACACGCGCCGAGGGACTTTATCACAATCCTAGGAAGATCTCACGGAGCGGCCTTGGCATGACGCTGGCGTCTGGTCGCGCCGGGACGATCACCGGACGTTACAGTGCCACGGTCGATCGCGACGGATTACAAAGCCAGAGGTTTGGCCTCGACATGTCAAGGCAATTCTGAACCGTCTCTATCTCGCTTCAGGACGTTCCGAGCAGGCTTAGGTGATCCAGCCGCAGGAGCTCAGAACCATCCGAGGCTCGCTACCAGAAGCCCCCGTGGCACGGTCAAGGACCGATGAATGTAGTTTGGCCACTGGTCCAAGAAGAATTGCGCACGCGTGTCCCCACTCTGGAGAGGAACCAGAAGATCTGAAAGCTATGCGCAACGTCGAGGAGTATGATCCCGCTTGATGCGCCACAACGGACAGCGCGCCACAACGACCGGGATCTAGATCACCGCCCCTGCGGACCGGTCACTCAGGGGCCGCGTTTTGGTTATCCAATCGTGGCCGTCCCGGTGGCTGAGATGGAACCTCGGGGCCACACCCGTCATGGGAAGCCCTTCATTTGCATCTCGTGTGCCCGGCTGGAGGCCTGTTCGACGCCGCATTGGGGGTGAAGAGAACTTCGACGCCTGAACGGTTGACTGTACGGTCAAGCTTGATTTCCTGTGTGCGCCTTGAAACTCTCTTCACCTGTGATGAAGCGGGACGCTGTACGCCAAACTAATTACCCCCAACTGCCGTAGGCGACGAGTGCTGATTATTTTGGACCTAGCAACTCAACGAACCGAATCTCAAGAACAGGCATTAACGCGAGTATCGGGGACGCCAACATAGGTCTTAATGAGCCTGTCAGCGACTTCCTCCACAGAACGAAAACCGTTGTCGTAAAGTTTGAGGGCGGCATCACAAAGAAAAGATGAAGCCTCGTCATCCCAAGCGACCTGATAGTGGCGATACCATTTCTGAACGGCCTTCGAAATAATCACGTGGCCTTCTTCTGCCTTCGACATGCACCCCTCGGAACTTCACCCGTTAACGATGTGGCGGCTTCACGAAGCTGGCTGGCGTCAATGGCCAACCATCGCGGAATTGACCTTTTTACGAGGGTTTCCCGCGCTTTTCACGGCTTTTTTTAGTCTGCCTAGATACGTCTTCTTAGCGTAATCGGAGCAAGATCGAGGGAGTGGAAAGCCGACCACCAGCCGTTCGGTCGGTGATCTTGTGGCTGTCCTGGATCGTATTAGGCACTGAGCTCGGGCCTTGGAAAGGTCGTCTGCGCTCGCGTTTGTGATGGGTGCCGACGCCCCTACTGGTACCTTTCTCAAAGACAGGGTCCTGTCACGAAACACAGGACCCTGTTCCCGACTTCCCGTTACAGAAACCTGCGCTAGAATTTAAACCGAACGGGTATTCACTTTAAGTTCGTCGCGGCATAGGACGGGTGAAAACTTGCGCGGTCGAGAAACCTCTCCTTGATGAAATCCGGGACAGGAACAGACCGGCCTCCCTATGCCCCTGGGAAATTCGTCCAACGCGTGATGGCCTCCCACGCGTCAATCTCCTCGACGACCTGATCGATTTTGCTGCGTGTGCGACGGAGAGCATCGCTTCCCAGCAGGCGATGAAGAGGAGGATTGTCGGAGTTCGCGAGGTCAAGGATTGCCTGCGGGGCCAAGATCGGATCGCAGGCCTGCCGGCATCGGAAGCGTCAGGCAGCCGAACTTTTTCCGACTGTTTCGGCGCATGCTTCAGGCCAACGATGCCTATCCACAGCTCACCGTCCAGTTCGCCCGCGTGCTTTCCTGCGTACTCGTAAAATCGCTCGTTGAAACAGTCGAGCGGCCATCGGGCCTCGCCGTCCAGACGTGCTTGGGTATCGCTTGAGCTAGCGCTCGAAAGCGCGCTTCGCAATTTTTCAGGTCTCGCCGGTCTTGCGGCCATCCGTCACATCCTGGACGACACCAACGAAACGGACAGGCTTTCCCGCAGGATCGAACTCGAATTCGCCTCGCCGGGCGATCTCGCGCTTCTGGCCGTCATTTCCCCCGTCGAATGCAATATTCGACATCCAGCAGCGACTGACCAGTGCGGCGGCTCCTGGCGTTGGCTCCAATCTCCTTATCCTCATCGAAGACGCGCGCCTCGACTGCCGAGATATCCACCAGCTGCGCTTTGAGAGACCATAGATCTTCCTGAACTCCGACGTTGGCGTCAGGATGTTGGTGTCTATGTCGAGCGAGAACGCGCCCCGACCTTTCCAGTATTACGGACCATTCATCGTTTTCGGGAAATGTAGGCAGCACATTGTCTTGAGGAAGTACGCTCCTGCCGTATGTGACGAAAATTTTCTCCACGTCTGCTGAGGCCAGACGGGCCATAGCGGGTTCCCGACGTTTTAGAAATTGGAGGCGTCAACTCTTCGCGCCTTCCCCTTCTGTATCAGCAGGGATCGACCTGGGGCGCCCCCAACGTTAACGCGAGCGGCCACCTTGTCCGTCTTTTGGCCGCGGGCCCGAAGCAAAACACCCATTTCGGAAGCGGGCATCGCCTTGGCATAAAGATATCCTTGGCCAAGGGTGCAGCCACGCGTCAGGAGCATTTCGGCCTGCGCAGGCGTTTCCACGCCCTCTGCGACCACAGGGACTCCCATTCGCTTGGCGATATGGAGGATACCTTCAACAATCGCTACACCCACATCATCGTCACCCAACCGATCGGTAAACGATTTGTCGATCTTGATCAGGTCGACCGGGATTGTGATCAGGTGAGTGAGTGAGGCAAAGCCAGTGCCGAAGTCATCCAACGCAATCTTGAAGCCAGCCGCACGCATCGAGGCGATCTTCTTGGCAACGATCTGATCTCGTCCACCTAGATAAACGGATTCAGTCACCTCGAGAATTGCGTGATGGAGCGGAACACCCTCCCGCGCGAACGCGGCTTGGAGGCTCTCCGGAAAATCCTCACATTGAAAATCTGCGGCGGAGAGATTGATCCCCACATGCTGGATTGGGATACCCGATCTCAGCCAGCTACCGAGGTCCATCGAAATGTGCTTGATCATCGTGCGTGTCAGGGATGCCGCGACATGGGCATCTTTCGTGGCTTCATGGAAAGCGGCGGCCGGCAACACCTCGCCAGTCACCAGACGCATGCGCGCCAAAGCTTCGACGCCGACGATCTCTCCGGTATCGATGCGGACGATCGGTTGGTACCAGGCTTCGAAACGATCATCCCTCAAGGCGGTCGCTACGCTCTGCACAACTTCGTAGCGCTGCGCAATTGTCGATGTCAATGCCGCGTCATAGGTCACAAAGCCACCGCGGGCTTTGTCCTTGGCATGATAAAGGGCGAGGTCGGCGAAGTGGCGGACTTCTTCCGCCGAATATCTTTGCTCGGAGTGCGCGATTCCGACGGTGATGGATGGAAACACCGTATGACCGGCGCATAGGGTTGGCTGATGGACCTTTCGGGCAAACTCTGCAGCGATATCCTCCGCTTCAGTGCCCGAAGCGGGTTCGAGGACGATCGCGAACTCGTCGCCCCCTAGGCGATAGACGGCCCGAGGGCTGACGACGCTCAGCAATCCTCGTGCAGCCGATGCAATCAGGTCATCGCCGGCCGCATGGCCAAACGTGTCGTTGACGACCTTCAGGTTGTCGACATCGACAAGCAAAAGCGCCCAGTCACCCGGCAACATTTCGTCCATCGCGACGTTGAATTTTGCGCGATTGGGTAGCCCGGTCAGGACGTCGGTGAAGGCAAGTCGGCGATATTCCCGCAACCGCTCGTGACGCTCCATCGCAATCATGCACACCGGTAAACAGCTCTCTACGATGGTTTGTTCAAGAATAGAAGGTGCGCGTGCGTCCCGAAAATAAAGCGCGAACGTGCCAAGGATCTTGCCTTTGCTGCCAAAGATCGGATTGGAATAACACGCCCTGAGACTGTGAGGCAGTGCCAAGGTCTTGAATTCAGCCCATCGCGGATCATGCTCAATGTCATCAACGATCACCGCTTCGCCAAGAAAAGCCGCTGATCCGCACGAACCAACCGCCGGGCCGATCTCGAGATTGTCAAGCGCTATCGAGTAGCTCATAGGCAAGCTGGGTCCGACACATGGGTGTAGGCGCCCCTGATCATCGAGCGTCAGTATCGATGCAACAGCGCCCGGTAGAAGGTACTCCACTTCAACGCAAAGTCTTTCCAAGGTCGCTTGTAGCTCGTCGCCCTGCGCAACCATTCTGAGGATGATGTTTTGCAGGCTTTGTAACATTGATGTCTCCATGCGGCTGGAAAGCATTGAATCCAGCTGAGGTTGCAAATTACTTATCGGCGAGTAGACATTCAATGACTTTGCTGAATGAAAGCTTTCCAGAGTTCGGCACCTAGCCGCTTGCTTGCATTGTCGGGCCTGGCCGGCGACGGCAGAGCGGATGAACCGGCATGGATCGAGTCGTGAAGCGGAGACGCGAGGGGATGTCGACGACGATAGTGTCCGGGCGCTCAAAGATCGTGATCGAAAACCTGCTGGCGATAGTGGCGTAAATCGATCTGCGGTAGGAAACCACCTGATCAGGAACCCACCACCCGCGATCGGGCCGCACATGACGGCCGGCTCGAAAGCCGTGGGCGTCTTGGAGGGCGGATCCATCTGGGTGAGGCGTCGACTGCTGCCCCACCATCCGGCCGGTGCTGAAGGTGGGGCGCAACACGCCAGCGCCGAGAGCGAGAGAAAGCTGCGGCGAGACGTCGTGCTTTCAAAGCTCAAAACGCTCTGCCCCAATTGTGCCACCTGCGCAAGTCCGTCGGCTCATGGTAGGCTGTGGGCTGCCTCAAAGTGGGTTTTGATCAGCCAGTTTCGGTCCTCATAGCCAACGACGTTATGCGAGGCTTCGCCCTCGTCCCCCGCTACGAGCACCATCATATTCGTTGTCGCGTTCATGGAAACTATCTGATCTTCTACCGCGTCGAAGCCGGAAGGGTGGTCATCATCCACATCTTACATGGCGCCACCGACTATGGGGCCATCCTGTTCGGGGAATGAACCAGCGCCTGCGCTGGTGCACTATCGGGAAGTTAAATCATCCGACCCGCCGCCCCTGTGATTGACCGACGACCGACGTCTACCGGAAGGCCTATTTCGATCGGCGCGCTGCTTTGTCCGTATCGTGGCGCATTCAGCGGGTGGCATCCCGTCATGAGGCGGAGCCTCTGCCGGTGCAGGCGTGAACAAGGTCGACGCCACTTCCAACAATTTGCTGTTTGCGGTCAATCCGCTCGATGGGTGCGCGCATACCGCGCCGGCGGGACGCGCGCGTACCGAGCAAACGCCACGCTGAACGCACTTGCCGAGCCGTACCCGACACGTTCCGCCACTTGGTCCACGCCAATTCCCCCCATACGCAGTAACTGCTTTGCGAGGGCCATGCGCCAAGCAAGCAGGTACTCCATGGGCGGCACCCCGACGATGCGGCTGAACCGCGAAAAAAAGGCCGACCGTGAGAGAGACGCAGCCGCCGCAAGATCTGCGACGGTCCATGGATGCGCCGGACGTCCATGAAACGCGCGTAGTGCGCAAGACAGGCGTTCGTCGGCGAGGCCGCGACGCAGTCCGGGAGCAGCGGTGTGGTCAGTCCCTGACCGTAGGGCCTCGATCAGCACCACCTCCAGCAGTCTCTCGAGCACGAGATCGCGGGCGGGTCGTCGCCCCCGCGTCTCCTCGCCGATTAACTCCATCAGCGTCGTAAGGCGACGTTCTCCACGGACGACGACCACGTCTGGAAGAAGCGATACCAGAAGATTGGCGTCTGGCGCGCCGAAGCTGCAGTGTCCGATGCGCATGACGAGATCGGCGGCCCCCTCCTCGGGACCAACGCGAAAATGGCCTTCTGCAACCTGGACCGGAACTGTTTCAATCGGGCGCGACGGTGCTTCGACGCTCTCGTTGACCAAGTCGCGCGCGGCAGGCGCCAGGACAAAGTCGCCAGCGTGAAGAACGATCGGTTCGCCGTGCCCGAACTTGACGCGACAACTGCCCTTCAGGATTGCCGAGTAGAACGGCTCGCCCATGGCCCCACGTCGAATTCGCCACGCGTTCTTGCATTCCACCAGTTTGGAGAAACGAGCGGCGGGCTGGAGCAACGTGACGATTTCGGCAAGGGGATCAACGGCCATATCAAGACTTATACTAAAGAAATGAGGATCTCAGCCTATATCAAGTCCGGCTGCGGGTCACTACGGTCAGAGTGTTCCTTTTGATCCGGAGACATATATGCCTACGATACTAATTACCGGCTGCTCGTCTGGCTTTGGCTTGGAAACAGCAAAGCTCTTTCTGCAACGCGACTGGGATGTGATCGCGACGATGCGCAACCCCGACGCGGCGGTGCTACCGGCCGCCACTGGTCTTAGACTGCTGCCCCTCGACATCACTGATCCGACGAGCATCAGGGAGGCCGTCAAAGCTGCTGGCCCGGTTGATGTCCTGGTGAACAACGCCGGCCTAGGCGCACCATCGCCGATCGAGCTCACAACACCGGAAACGGTTCGGTCGTTGTTTGAGATCAACACGATCGGAACGTTGGCGATGATCCAGGCTTTCCTTCCGCAAATGCGCCAGCGTCGGGCGGGTGTCATTATCAATGTCACCTCCACGGTAACGGTCAGGACGCTTCCGGTCATCGGAGTCTATCGCGCGAGCAAGGCTGCGGTGAACGCCATCTCCGAGTCGTTGGCAGTGGAAGTGGAGCCATTCGGAGTTCGTGTGCACATCGTTCTACCAGGCCGGTCTCCGGAAACGAAGTTTGGCGCCAATGCCCGGCCCCATTTGCGCGGCCTGGATGATCCTGACTATGCGTCACTCCTGCAGCAGTTCGTGAAGAACGTGCAGGAAGATAAAGGCCCGGTAACCTATGCACGGGATGTAGCCGAAGCGGTCTGGCGCGCCGCCACCCAGCCTAAGACGCCGCTCCGCATTCCTGGAGGGGCTGATGCTGAGGCCTGGATGACCGAAGCTGGAATGTAGGCCAAGCGGCAGCCGAAAGGCTGCCTCTTCTCTCTAGCGGTGATAATTCAACACACTTGGCTCCTAGAGGCATTTGAGCCCGCGGCGCCGTACTGCGAAACCTAAGTCACTGAGACCTCATGGATCGTTTCCGTGAACCATTTGCGGACGGATAAATGGTGTCTGAGAGTGTCTAGGGATTGGATGGGAACGGATGTTGAAATGGAATTTCTAGACATGGAGGCCGTCCGGATAGCGCCTCAAATCCGGTCGCTGATCGCCGAAATCGACGAATTCAAAGGTGCTTCGGGCAATCATCCAGATCGCACCTGAGCGGTTGGCCAGCCACCGGCGTGTCGCAACGATGATGGTCTGGTTTGCCCAGTGCCGCGGAACGTCTCGCCCTACGTGAGCACAGCACACGAATTGGTCTTTTGCCACGACGATGAATGAGCCAGATTAAGACCATCACCGACTCACGGACTGAGCTCATGAACACGGAAGCATTCTTCACCAAAATCCGGACCTACACCGATCTGTCAGAAAAAGCCGAGCTCGCCTGGTCGTCACTCCTGCGGCAGAGACAATATCGTAAGGAGGAGCCCTTCATTCGCGCGGGCGACGTACCGACGACCTATGCCTTCGTTGTCGAAGGCCTTCTGTGTCAGCGCTATGTCGGCCGCGACGGCGACCTGGTCATTAAATGCTTCTTTCCTGAGAACCGCATTGCCTCATCGGTCAGCGCGACTCTGCTCGGCAAGCCCAGCCCATTCGCAATTACGGCGATCGAGAACAGCACCGTTCTCGAATATGACTTTGCAGCTTTCAAGTCGCTCGTGAGTGACTTTCCCGACATTGCAGCGTTTTACATCAGCTATATGGAACGCCATTGGATTATCAATAAAGAGCCGGGCGAGATCGCTTTTCGGCATGACGACGCGATGCAGCGTTACATCGACTTCATCCATAGGGAGCCGGAACTGCATAAGCGTCTGAAGCAGCATCACATCGCCGCTTGGTTGGGCATAACCCCGGAAAGCCTCAGCCGACTGCGGAAGACAATCGCGATCACAAGATCCGACAAACGCTGAGGCGATTTCTTAACAAATATCAATTCTTCCGCGACCGAATTGCCCCATCTCTGCCAGCCAAGCAACCGCCGTGAAGGTCATGGCGGGGCTTCAATCACGGATATTGCCCCCGATTCGGCCGTATCCCGCTACTACCAGAGGGCTCTACGATGACCAAGATGATTTTTGTGAACCTGCCGGTGACCGACCTGGCTCGGGCCAAGGCTTTCTACGAAGCCCTGGGTTTCACCAACAACGCGCAGTTCAGCGACGATAACTCGGCCTGCATGGTGGTGAGCGAGACGATCAACGTCATGCTTCTCACCCACGATAAATGGCGCGGTTTCACCAGCCGTCCGATCCCGCCGGCAACGTCGAGCGAAGTAATGCTGGCCATCTCCTGCGAGAGCCGCGAGGCGGTCGACCAGATGAATGAGGCTGCCGCCCGACATGGCGGGGAAGCTGACATCAATCCGATGCAAGACCTCGGCTTCCTGTACAATCGCAATCTCGCCGATCCGGATGGACACGTCTGGGAAGCAGTGTGGATGGATCCGAACGCGATGTCTACCGGTGGCTGATGTTAGTCATTCCAGTAGTTGTCGACCCGCTAGCGGGTCGACAAACCGCTATTCGCCGATCGCTGCGGGCCTCATCGCGATCGTGCAGGCGAGCACAATGCAGGCGGTCGCACGAAGTCATTTTAAAAATTGAGGATGCGGTCTTGCCGCCACGATCGCTTTTGCAGCGTTATTGATTGGAACCTATCGGGGGTTGTTTGCATGAGGAAAAATCAGAACCTCGAGATCGTCTGGAGCAGTCGCTTCGCCCAATTTCAAGAGTAGCTGGTGCCTCTGATCCGTCGTGGAAGCCCCCTACGCCCCATGCAGCGATCGAATTGAAGTTCCTTCGCTCAAAATCTGCAGTGCTTGCTCATGTTACAAGCCCCCACCTCGCATCAACGGCACGGCCTAAATTTTGATAGCGGCCGCGGTAGCTGACCAGTAACGAGACTTCGACATGAACTTTACCATCGTGATTACCACGTCTCCTCTCACCGCGTGAGATGCGGATTTCGCGACACTTCTCGCCGCGCATGCAGCTTTGTGCCAACTTCGACTATCGCCCTTATGGCCGGCAATAGCTCTTTCCCCAGCGCCGTCAGCGTGTATTCCACAGTGGGTGGCGAGGTCGGCATCACTTGTCGAGAAACGACATCGCGGCCCTGCAGATCGCGCAAGCGGCTCGTTAGGACCTTAGCCGAAATAAGACGACAATCTCTCTTAATTTCTGAGAGCCGACGTGGACCTTCGCTCAGCGCCCTGCCGGCTACATGAAATTGCCAACTTTTCCTCCTCCTCTATCTCTTCACCAGTTGGTGAAGCTACCGTCGCGACGCCGGAGGTGCGGCGGCTCGCAATACTGGAAGTCGACCTCTGTCAGAGCTTCCTCATTGACTTCAATCCCCAGACCGGGGCCGTCGGGAACGCGGTAACGGGCGCCCTCGAGAACCGCTTGCTCTGGGAAGAGTTCACGCGAATCGAAGCCGAGCTGCTCCACCGGGGACGCCCGGCACTCGAGCCAGGCGAAATTGGGGACGGCCGCGGCAAGATGAAGGGTGGCCGCCGTGCATATCGGACCCAACGGATTGTGCGGCATCAAGTCGACGTAGTGGGCTTCGCTCCAGGCCGCGACCTTGGCGGCCTCTGTAAAGCCGCCGACATTGCATATGTCCAAACGGTTGAACTGATGGATATCGCGCTCAATGTAGGGTAGGAACTGCCACTTGGATGAAAACTCCTCCCCGATGGCGAAAGGCACGTCGGTCATCCGCCGCAGGGCCTCATAGGCCTCGGGGGTTTCGTCCCGGATAGGCTCTTCGATAAAGTCCAGCGTGGCGCGTGGCATCTTCTGGCAGAATGACGCCGCCTCGGCGACCGAGAGCCGATGGTGATAGTCGATACCAAGGACCGCTTCCGGTCCTAACTCCTCTCGCGCTTTTACCATCCAGGGCGCCGTGCGGGCGATCGATTCCCGAGGCTCGAAAACGTCTACCGAATGCTGGCCCCATGGCACGAAGCGTATGCAATTCCAACCCGCATCCCAAAGGACCTTGGCCTGCTCAATCATCTCAGGCCCTGGATCGGCCGGGGCAGTGGCAAAGGCTGGAACGCAATCGCGGTGCTTGCCTCCCAGCAATTGGTGAACGGGAACACCCAACGCTTTCGCCCGGATATCGTGAAAGGCGATATCCAAAGCTCCGATCGCAGCGGTCAAAACACGTCCGCCTTCGAAGTACTGGCTGCGATACATCTCTTGCCAAAGAGCGCCGCACTGGCGAACATCTCGTCCGATCAGGAATTGCTTGTAGTGCTGGAGAGCCCCTATCACGGCATGCTCTCTACCTGTCAGGCCAGACTCCCCCCATCCATAGATCCCATCTATAGTCGTGACTTTCATAAGGAGCTGGTTCCGGTGGCCGACCCGTGGAGTAAAGCACTCGATCCGATCGATTTTCATTCAGTTATCTCCTCTCCGGTTTGGAGTTGCTCAAGTCGATCCGCCCCTTCCGCGCCACGGATGACGATCGCGGTTGCAATATGTCGTGCTTCCTCCGGCCGCCCCCCGGCAATCGCGCTTGCCAGGGCCACGTGGATGGCCGGATTGGGGTCATAGGAAAGTCCTGCTTCGTGAAGCCGGAGATCGGCGTGGAACAAGGTCCGCAACATCACTTCGAGAGGATTGCGGAGAGCCTGGATGAGGGTGTTGTGCGTGGCTTCCAGGATGGCCAAGTGAAACGCGATGTCTTCCTCGATTGCATCAGAAGACGGGGATTCCCCCATGGCTTTGGCGAGACTGACGATTTTGGCTCTTTCGGCGGCGCTTGCATTGGAAGCCGCCATTGCTGCGGCTCCGGGCTCAATCATTTCCCGGAGCTGCGCAACTTCGCGCCTGTACCGCGCGTGGGAGGATTTGTCGGTCAAGCGCCAGCCGATGACGTCCGCATCCAAATTGTTCCAGTGCGCCTTGTCAGCGACCCGCGACCCGTAGCGGCGGGCTGTTTTTATCAGCCCTTTTCCAGCGAGTACCTTTGCGGCCTCTCGCAGAGCGTTCCGGCCAACCCCATATTTGCTGGCCAAATCGATCTCGGTCGGGAGGATTGAGCCTGGCGCCCATTCTCCGCTGACGATCGACTGCCCCATCGCCTGAACAGTCGCGGCGATTAATCCCTTTGCAAGCATGCGAATCCTCCCTACAGGATCCCTTTAAATCCCATTTAAAACTATTGTCAATGAGCGCGGAAAGGTCGAAGCAACGACATTGCGGCTGCGATCCAAGTCGCGTGGAGGCTCCGAGAAGTTGATAGGTAGAGGTAGAGGTCGCGACGTCGGCGGCTTCGTCTCCCTACGGCAACGGCATGAACTCAAGCATATCGTGATACCAGCCATGGCACGCCGGCCCACCTTTGTGCTGCCATGCAAAACACGGCACGATCACATCTTTTTCGGTAGCGACGGCTATTTCACCGAGAACCGTCTTGAGTTCGTCGTCTGAGCGGCCGCATCCATGAGAAGACAAAAGATATAAATAGGGATCACTATGCACAAAATGATCTGTCTAAATATCATTCACGTTGTTAGCCGCCTCACGCTGGCGAGATGTACCACCATACCTGCTTTGGCAATGGCACATCCCTGTTTCCGCTTGCCCTCGCCACTGGTACCCATCCGTTTCCACTTCTGAGCAAAACGCACTGCTCGAAGCCAAAGCAAAGGTCGTTCCAAAACCAGCTCACATATGTCATTGCCTCGCTTTACAGCTTGACTTGTCCGACGTCGCTGAAGCGCAGCGCTCTACCGTCTGCCGCGACTATGGCATCCATATCTTCTGCAAGCGCATCGCGATCATCGACACCGCGCAAGAGACGGCCGGCAAGAGGATCGAAACGTCCGGCGGCGATATCGGCAATCAAAAGCGCAGCCCGCGATGGCTCAATGTCGACACCATCGTCGAAAAGCTGTTGGATCCCGGGCAGGTAGGTTTTCCCCGCCTCCGACGATAGCTGTAGTTCCGTCATCGCACTCCGAACAAGACCGGGATCGACTGCAAAAGCGCGCACCTCGTTGCCGATGGTTGTGTCGTTCAGACACTCCGTGAGACGCATGATTGCGGCTTTGCTGGACGCGTAGCCGGAGCCATGTGGAAAACTGTTGCCCGTTCCGCCACCAACCAGGTTCACGATTCGGCCGCTACCCCTTCCCATCATCACAGGGATCACCGTGCGGCAGGTATTGAAGGTACCTCGCAGGTTGATCTCGACATCCCGCCACCACACAAGGGGATCACAGTCCCAAATAGGACCGAAGCCCTGAAACGAGCCGTGGTTGTTGATGAGAATGTCTACAGCACCCAATTCAGCCGCGATGCGCGTGAATGAATTTTCAACCGCAGCAAGGTCAATCAAATCCGTCGAAATAGACATCGCTTGCCCGCCCTCGTCCTCGATAAGCGCGACTGTTGTCTCAATTTCCGTCAACGTTCGCGCCAGCACGGCGACCTTGGCACCTTCCCTAGCCTGCTGTAGAGCGATCTCTCGACCTATTCCTCTGCCACCGCCGGTTACGACAGCGACGGTGTTCGAAAGGCGGGCCATGCTAACTCCTGTGACATTGTCTGATCCGGATGCAAAACTATGTGTGCCTCGGCCGAGTTTGTCCAGGACAAGGACCACCGCAAGTTCTTCGACGTCTCCCGCAAGGTCGGCCCGCAGATTGCAACCGCCCTGATGGAGCGGGGCGTGATCGGCCGGCCATGCCACAGGGCGACATCCGCGGCATTGCGCCGCCGCTCTGCCTGACCCGTAAGGCGGCCGATATCGTCGTCAAGGCGGCAGCCGGCGCGATAGCTTCTGTTCTTGTGTAAACAAGTTCGTGGATTTTTCCGTTGGAATGACGGACTGCGCAGCTCGGATCAGCACCTCCCACATCCCAGCCGTTGTCTTGTCCAAGCGTGGGTGATGATGGAGGAGCTCCCGCTGTCGCTGGCGATCGGCTGGCCCGGTGTTTCTTTCACCAGGTCCGGCTCCATGGTGAGCTGGCCGACCTTGCGTCCGAGCGCCGCAATGTGGGCCTCGTCCTCCGCGATGACGCTGGCCTCAGCCTCCCCATCGTTCAGCTCGCCGCGATCGAACTACGCCAGCCATAACTGGATGAGGTTGGCCGAAACGCCATAAGTGCGCTGTGCGTCGCGCCGTCTGCCGATAAAATCTACCGGTCGCTCCTGGTTATCGTCCTGGTCGCGCTGAAGACATACCAAGGACGTTCTAAGGAAAACAGCCTGCTCTTAGATAACATTTGGACCGGTGACCCAGACGTTCGAGCCTTCGTGCATCCTGAAGGCCTATAACATGTCAACAACTTACTGCTGAATCAGCCATCGAGTCTGGCGGGTTCCTGATCTTAGGAAGGTGTAACTGCCGCGCGAACCACGTGTTCGAAGCTCCAGCCGCAGGACGGGTCGTCCGCGGAGCCCAGGGCGCAGCCAAAATTGCCTCTCACGCGTGACAGGACAGCGGCAGATAGCGTCATGAGACGGCAAGAAGGCCAGGACTGACACCGGCAACATACCCTCTGGCGAATCTGCCCGGGGAGCATCCGAGCCTTTTACTGAACGCTGTACTGAAGGCGCTGGCGGATTCGTAACCTATGTCATCGGCGATCCGGTCGAGCGACTTAGCACCATTCAACAGTGCCTGCTTAGCAAGTGCTATGCGCCAGCGCGCCAGATATTCAATTGGCGCGCAACCAACAACCTCGTTGAACCGCGCGGCAAAACCCGATCTCGACTTGCCAGCTATTCCCGCAAGATCGGCTACGGTCCACCTCGTACGAACGTCCTCGTGGATGGCACGCAGAACACGGGCGATGGCGGGATCGCGCAGCCCATTCAACAAACCCGCCGAGGCTGCATTATTTCCGATAATGTCCCACCGCAACGCCTCTACCAGCAGTGTCTCCAGCAAGCGCTGGATGATCAGTTCTTTGCCGGGATAGTTGGAAACGCACTCCTCAGACAGCAGTTCGATCAAGCGGCCAAATCGCGTCCCACGCCCCGCCGAAGCGGGAACATGAATTGCATCGGGCAGCAGCGCGAGCAGCAGCGACGCGTTGGCACTCTCAATCGAGAAGCTCCCGCCCAGCGCCACAAAATCTGGGTCTCCTTCTTGATCGCCGTGCCGGACAGCTTCAGCCAGAGGTTCAGCGGGCATGCAGGGGGTGCCTGGTTTGCTACACAGAGAGAACGCTGGCGTAGTCGGCAAAAGGAGAAAATCGCCTTCGGCAATCCGAAGCGGCTCCTGGTTACCTAATGTGACCCATGCTTCTCCGGTCAGGACAACCGTAAACCCGGGTGGGTCATACGACCTATAGCGAACGCCCCATTGGCCGCGCCCGGAGATGGGCTTTGCTATCGCGGCTCTCGGTCGCAGGAGAGCAATGATATCGCTGAGAGGATCCATGAATTTGGACGATCTATAACATTTTATGGATGTTGGATTATAGATCGTATTGAGGTGTCTGTCTATTGCTACATGATCGAAACCAAGGAGACTAACATGACCAAGACCATCCTCATTACCGGGACATCATCGGGCTACGGAAAGTCCACTGCGGAACACTTCCTTTCGCGCGGCTGGAATGTGGTCGCGACTATGCGGCGCCCGAACCGGTCGCTATTTGCCGAAACCGACCGGCTGCGCGTGCTGCCGCTCGATGTCACCAGCCCCGAAAGCATCGCCAGCCTCTTCAAATCGGCCGGTCCAATTGACGTACTGGTGAACAATGCCGGGCTTGGCGGTGTCGGTGCGTTCGAGGCGATGCCAATGTCACTTATCCGACAGCTTTTCGAGACCAACACGATTGGCGTCATCGCGATGTGCCAAGCCGTCATCCCGCAGATGCGTGAGCGTCGGTCCGGAACGATCATAAATGTCACATCGAGCGTTACTCTGGGGGAATTTCCACTCGCGGCAGCCTATACCGCCACGAAACAGGCCGTGGAAGGCTTCTCGGCTTCACTTGCGCATGAACTCCGCTATTTCGGGGTCCGGATGAAGCTCGTCGAGCCCGGCTATGCGCCAACCACTCGGTTCGGGGCGAATGCCATCGTTCCTGTCTCGGAGCTCCTTCCCGACGGATATGCTGACTTCGCACAGCCAATTCTCCGGGCCCTGGCGAATCCTGCCCTGACCACCACGGAAAGCGATGTAGCAGGAGCAATCTGGCAGGCCGTTCACGATACCGAGAACCAGCTCCGCTTCCCTGCTGGCGCAGACGCTATCGCGCTTGCTCAGACGCGCTAAAAGATGATAGCGGCAAGGGTGGCAGTGGCCGCCACGCTTTCTGCTGCCCTACGCGTGGTCTCCCGCCCAGTGGGTCGGATGGGCGCAAGCTGCCACAGCCTCTGAAGGGAGTCGAACCGTCGACCCGCTGAGTCCAGACCAATTGAAAATTCAAAGATCGGGCAGCGTACCGGGTGCGACTGCCGATGACCTGGGATCATGAACTGAGAACGCTGTCCGTTCCCAGAGAATGCGAAACATTCGGCGATCGCGCTGAGCGACCGCCTCTGCCGAGGATTTCTGGCGAGAACGCCGAAGACCGCCTTGCCAAGACCCTACTTGCCGTGCCCGGTCGCAAGCGCAAACAGCCTGGCCTGCCGGTCGGCAAAAGCACGCGGATTGGCTGGTTTGTCCCCATCAAGAATGCGTGCCTCGTCAAGCAACAGCCACACCGCATCCTCGCGGAAGGCCGGATCGTCGATCGATGCGATGCTTCTAACACGCTCGCTCTGTGCATTGATCTCCAGGATCGGCTTCGATGCTGTCTGTAACCGCCCGGCCCCTTGGAGGAGCTTTTCGAGCTGGCGATCGGGGCCATGTTCCGACGCGACAAGGCAAACCGCGCTTTCGGTCAATCGATCGGAAATACGCACGTCAGCGACCTCCTCACCAAGGGCGCTTCGAGCGAAATCGATGAATGCCACGACTTCCGGAGAAGCTTGCCGGCCACCCTCATCAGTGCCGCCCTCGCCGGTCACAGCGTTTAGATCGGCAAGGCCCTGGGTAACCGATTTAAGTGGCTTGCCCTCGAAATCTGCGACGTTGGTCGGCCAGAAACTGTCTACGCCATCGGTAAGGAGAAGTACCTCGATACCTTTGGCTCGAAAACCCTCGAGTTGCGGCGACGACCTCAATTGGTCCAGACTGGAGCCGCTGATGTAATAGATCGCCGACTGGCCCTCCTTCATCGTGGTTAGGTAGTCGGCTAGGCTCCTAGTCGCCTCGCCGGACACGGTACTGTGGAATCGCGCCAGCCTCAGCAACTGCGAGCGCCGCTCGAAGTCGTCGTAAATACCTTCCTTGAGAATCGCGCCGAACAGATTCCAGACCTTGGAAAACGTCTCGGCTTCGCCTTCGGCCAGCTTCTCTAGGGCGGAAAGGATCCGGCTTGTCACGCCCTTTTTGATAGCGGCAAGCACGGGACTTTCCTGGATCATCTCGCGGGAGATGTTGAGCGGCAGATCCGAGGTGTCAACGATGCCGCGGACGAACCGCAGATAACGCGGCAGCAACTCGGCTTCGTCGGTTATGAACACGCGCTTCACGTAGAGCTTCATCCGACCCTGTCGGTCTGGATCGAACAGGTCGAAAGGTTGAGAGCCGGGGATGAAGGCAAGCGTCGTATATTCGTGGCGTCCCTCAGCGCGGAAATGCACGTTAGCCAGCGGCTCGTCGTATTGGCCCGAGACACTACGATAGAAATCGTCGTAGTCCTGCTTGGATATCTCGCTCTTCTGCTTGATCCAGAGCGCTGCACCATCGGAGACCTGCGACGGCTCCGCGCCGTCTTTTTCAACGAGACGGATAGGAACGGGTACGTGGCCGGATTGATCACGAATGATCTTCTCGACCGTCCATTTGCTGGTATATTTCTTTGCATCGTCCATGAGATGCAGCACGACACGCGTTCCCCTCGCTGGCGCTTCTCCGAGATCGATCGCGAGGACCTCATAGCTTCCCTTGCCATCGGATGTCCATTTCCAGGCCTCGCTCTCACCGGCGCGGCGGGAAATCACATCGACCCGGTCAGCGACCATGAACGACGAGTAAAAGCCGACGCCGAACTGGCCGATCAGTTCCGCTTTCTCCCCAGCTTTGGCCGCCTCCAGCCGATCCATGAAGGCTTTTGTCCCCGAGCGCGCGATCGTGCCAAGCGCGTCGATCATCTCGTCGCGGTTCATGCCGATGCCATTGTCCTCAATAACGAGTGTCTGCGACTCCTCATTGAGCGTCACAAGAATTCCCGGCTGCGTCCCCTCGGCCGAGAGCTGCGGCTTGGAAATCGACTCATACCGAAGTTTTTCACAGGCATCCGCTGCGTTCGAGATCAATTCTCGGAGGAAAACATCTCGGTCCGAGTAGACCGAATGTACCATCATGTGCAGGAGCCGGCTGACATCGGCTTCAAATACGTGTTGCTCGGGGTGCCGCTCTTCTACTGTTGCCATTGATAACTCCATCGCGCGGAAATCGCCGGTCAAATGGTTTTCCCGGCATTCGAATTCAAGTGCTCTCTGCCGCGTTACAATCCCAGTGGTATCGTCTGTCGACAGATTCTTTCGTCCTCTCCTCAAATGCCGATCGGCAATTCTCCACAATTCCTCTAGCCTCGCCAAAAGCCTCTGCGGCAACGGTTCGGGTACTCGTTCTGTGGAAGACGATTTGGCTGGCTGAATGACCTATCCCGCGCGTCGAAAGGATCCGAACCTTCGACCAGACATTATGGCAGTGACCTCGACATCTAAGTCCCATATCGACCGCAGCTGTATGCGGCGACCTCGGTCGGCACCAAAACCACCAACCATGATGCCAACAGCAACATGATCTCCGATGGCAATCGCGCGCTGACCCGGAATGGTGCCGACCGGCTGTCGAGTGTCCCCCAGAACGCCACCACCGTCACCTACACCTTGGCCGAACGGCGCCCGGGTAAAGAAAACGTGGTCTTTCGGCACCACCCTTTATACCGACGGCTGCGTCGAGATCGATCGCTCGACCCCCGACAACGACGTCTATACCTGCGATCCGCGTGCCCACATCAAGATCGTCAGGGTTACGGCCTCGGCAACGGTGACCAACAGCTTCGTGCATCGCGACCATCTGGCTCAGGGCGCCAGGTCACCGACAGCAATGGCGATCTCGTCGAAGCCACCGGCTATGCCGCCTTCGGCGAGCAGACCAACACCACCTTCCGAGAACGTCCCTCCAGGCTGTACGAGTTCGACAAGAACACGGGCCGGCGCGAAATCGCTCGGCGCTTCGTTCACGAGTGGCACTCCCGCCGCTTCGAACAAAAGGCCACGGAAGTTGGGGTATGAAGCATCGAATAGCTTCGGTCCGGTCCGTACGTGGCCCTTCAAGCCGAGGCCGGCGGCCTTTCGCTCAGGTTAATCGCGATCACTTTGTCATGGAAGGGGAACGATAATAGGACAAGCCGCATCCAATAAAGTCGCGCGAGCAAGTGGCTACGTTTGTGGAAGGAGCCGGCAGGAGCGAACATCACTGATGTTGATAGCTTGCCCAGGAGGCCCGCAAAGCCATATATGGCGCGATGACGTTTGATTCAAAAATTTTCGTTGGTCTGCGCTCGACCCGCAAAAGCCCTGTTCAACATCGGGAAGCGAGCGGGCCGAAATGCCAATGGGAAGGTTGCGAGGCGCAAGGCACCCATCGTGCCCCCGTCGGAGCCGATGCGGAAGGACTGTATCTGTTTTTTTGTGCCAAGCACGTCAGTGAATACGGCAGAGGCTACAATTTCGTGACGAAACTTTCCGCCCCGATAACGGCCCGCTATCAAAGGGAAGCGGCAAATGGCAGCCGCCCGACCTGGGGAACACGCATCGATGATGTTGCTGAAACGCGCCTTCCGTCGTCGGTTCGCTCTGGGACCGCAAAGGTGGTGAATGCACGGAAGAATGCGGCCAAGCGCCAGGCAGCAAAAGCGGATCTCAACCAGCGCAAGCTCAAAGTCCTTGAGGCAAAAGCCTTTGAAACGCTCGGCCTGTCAGAGGATGCAACGCCCGAAGAGATAAAAAGTCGGTACAAGGAGCGGCTTAAAGTGCATCACCCTGACGCCAATCAGGGCGATCGCGCGTCAGAGGAACATCTCCGCGCAGCGATAGACGCTCACAAGATCCTTAAACTCAATGGCTTTTGCTAACCGATCGCGTCTTCGCGCGGTAGAGTGCGCACCGACGCCGACCCGAATATATGCGCCTCACCGAATTCGGCATCGATGTCTCAGTCGGAGGCATGGGTCCGAACCCAAACCGCGACAACAGTAGGCTCGCCCGAGAGCGAGCCTGACACCGACGCACCGATGTTGGAAGAGGCATCCGCTCCGCCCCTCCCCCTCATTCGCTAGCCAGGCTAAGACTAGGGGCGCTGAAGACACTCGAAACAGCGATCAAGCCGTTGCCAGCCCCAGTTTTTTTCAGCATCTCGATTTGGGCGAGTTTCAAGTTTGTCGATTGCCGCGAAGCAAATCAGCAGGCTGCTCTTGCTGGGACATGAACCCCGCCGTCCTAAGAAGACATATTCATACCCAACAGCTTAGACAAGCGAGTGCGCTAAAGCGGCTGCTGCCTGTATGCTGCTTCGGGGCACAGGGATGCCACGCCATGCCTTGCGATTGAGGAAATCCGACGACCTCTTTATCCAGGAGGCGTCGATTATCCTCCAAGTCGCGCTGAGTTCGATGCTGCTGGTCTGGTCGGCGATGTCATCGAACGGTCGGAGCCAGATAACCCAGATCACCGCGCCCTTCCCGACGCTCTTCTCGAATTGAAGCGGCTTGGGCTTGTGCGGGACGGGAAAATTGCGGGTTCGTGACGGCTAGCTTCCCATCGCATCCTTGTCGATGGGAGCATTTGATCGTGCGCGACTTGTGGAACATTCAGTCTGCTGCCGATTATGCCACCATCAACAATGGAGAATGCATAACATTGACCACACAAACCACGTTCGTCTTACCAGATCAGAACTCACGCCAGCCCTGCTTGAAGGGGCGACAATTTATGGCGTCGACGATCACAAGGTCGGCAAGATCGATCACGTCCATGGCGCAGACGCAGGGGGCTCTGCCGTCATCGATGTCGGAGGCTTTCTTGGTATCGGTGCCAAGCCCGTTGCGATCCCGATTTCGGATCTCGAGTTCATGCGTGACGAGGATGGGGACGTCCATGCCGTGACGAATTGGACAAAGGACGAACTCAAGATGATGCCAGAGCATCGGGACTGAGACTTTGGCTAGCTCACACACGGAGGCGGTCGCAAGCGCGATGGAAAGAGCGGCTTCCGTTTAATCGGGACGAAGGGCGCTTGCGCGGCACAGTTTCCAGCTGAGTGTCGTCGGCGCCGGCAGCTTCCATCTCTGTTGGCCTGGCTACCTGGTTTACCTTGGAGGCAAGTGAGCACTGGTTACCAGTTGCGCTTTCAGTCTCGCTGTTTGGAGGCCCAACTCGATAAACCGCCGTGCATGCTCGGCAAGTGCTACGTTATCGCTCCAGAGATTCCTCCAGATCGCCGTTTTCAGCGACAGGTCCTTGTCGACTATCGTGGTGGAGAACGACTCGAACGTGACAAAATCATCCCATCCGATTGCCACGAGGGCATCGAAGATCGCGGCAAAATCGATATTCCCCGTGCCGAGGTAGCCACGGTGGCTTTCACCGATGTGCACGTAGCCGATCTTGTCCGCAGCATTGCGGATCGCCAGCCCCACGTCGGCCTCCTCGATGTTCATATGGAATGTGTCGAGGTGAAGAAAGACGTTCGATGCGCCTGTGTCCATGATGTAGGCAAGACCCTGGGCGGCGGTATTGAGCATGTTGCTCTCGAAGCGATTGACGATCTCCAGGTTCAAGGTGACGCCAGCGGACTTCGCGCGTTCGGCGACTTTCGACAGCGTGCTGACGCTTGTGTCCCACGCTTTTCTTGTCAGCGTGTGCTCCTGCTTTCCATGTGCGGAACTCAGGATACCCGCCAGCTTTGAACCGCCGAGATCCCTGACGAGGGCAACTGCGCGGTCCAGAATATCGACACCATTGGCAATGACGGATGGGTCGTCACTTGAAATGTCCCCTTCCGCCGGCAGCCCCATGCTGATCGCGACATCCAGTCCGAGTTCTTCTATACGCGAGGCGAGCCACTTCACGTCGACCTGCTTCGGATCGAGATACGAGAATTCGACAAGTTTGAAGCCGAGGTCGTGGGAGCGGGCAAGAGTTCTCTCCAGCTCGTCTTTCGAGGAGCCGGCGCTCCAGACGAAGGAGTGGACGCCGATTTTGGACATGAGACCGTATTCCTGATTTGAGGAAGATGACGACCCGCTGAGCACAAGGCATCGGCGGGCCGCACGGGAGGAGACCGTTAGCGAGCTGCTGTCCAGCCCTTGTAGTCCTTGATGTTGTCGGCCGTGATCAGCTTCGGATCCAACAGGACAGTGTTTTCGGCAGGCTTCTTGCCGTTCAAGACGTCGACAGCCATCTTCAGCGAGTCGCCTGCCATGACATAGGGATCCTGGGAGGCCGAGGCCTTGATCATCGACTTGCCGCTGGCAAGAGACTTTTCGATATCAGGAGCGCCATCAACGGCAGTGATGATGAACTCGTTACGGTTCAACTGTTTTGCCGCCAGTTCAGCGCCGATGCCGGTCGGGTCGTTGATCGCGAAGATCGCGTCAATCTTGTCGAAGCGGGTCAGAAGACCCTGCATGACCGCAAGACCGCCGTCGCGCGACCCCTGGCCGTTCTGGTCGTCCGAAAGGATCTTGATGTCAGGGCTCTTGCCGAGAACATTCTTGCATCCCTGAACGCGGTCGATGATCGATGACGATGCCGGTCCGTTGATGATGATGACGTTGCCCTTGCCCTTCAGATGATCAACGATGTACTGGCAGGCTTCCTCGCCAGCCTTCACATTGTTGGTCATGACGGTGACGTCGGCGCCCGGTGCGGAAACGTCGAATGCGGCAACGATAACGCCCGCGGCCTGAGCCTTCTTGACGGCTGGAGCAATCGCCTTTGCGTCGACTGCGTTCAGCATGATGATGTCGACGCCGGCAGCGATGAAGCTGTCGATCTGCGATACCTGCTTGTTGAGGTCATAGTCTGCGGAAACCGAGGTTACCTGAACGTTAGGATTGATTTCCTTGGCGCGGTCCTCGATGCCCTTGATGGTGGCGACGAAGAAGGGGTTGCCGAGAAGGCCGACGGAAATGCCGATCTTTTCGAGGTCCTTTGCGGCCGCAGGCATTGCGATCGATGCAGCCAGTGCTGTGGCGGCGAGCAGTTTCGAAATCATGCGCATTCTTTCCTCCATTGGGCGCCTCCTGCGCCTTGTTATCCGGTAACCCCGGTCCCATCAGCCGCACTTACGTGCGGCTAAGCCCCTTCAGCCGATAGCGGTCGAGCGCCACGGCGACGATGATGACAAGTCCCTTGATGATGTACTGCCAGATGTCCGAGACACCGACGAGGATGAGGCCGTTCGACAGGACGGCTATGATCAGCGCGCCAATGAGCGTGCCCCAGATCGAGCCGACGCCGCCGACAAAGCTGGTACCGCCGAGGATAACAGCCGCAATCGCATCGAGTTCATATGCCTGGCCAAGCTGGAGACCGTTGGCCGCGTAAAGGCGCGCAGCCGACATGACCCCTCCAAGACCGGCAAGAAGGCCTGACATCGAATAGACGAACAGCAGCACGAGCGGCACCTTGATGCCCGTCAGGCGCGCAGCCTCGACATTGCCGCCAACCGCGTAGATCCAGGTTCCGAGCACGGTCCGCTTGAGGATGAACCAGGAGATCAGGATCGTCGCAAGCGCGATGATGGCAAGCCACGGTACGCCGAAGAAGCTGCCGTTTCCTATGAAATCGAAGGGCAGATCCGGATTGAAGACGGTGGTGTCGTTTCCGAGCAACCGAGCGATGCCACGCATAGCAGTCAGCGAGCCGAGGGTCACGATGAACGGCGGCAGCTTCAGCGCTGAGATGATCGTTCCATTGACAACACCGCAGGCGAGACCGACGGCGATTGCAGCGGGAATTCCGAGCATGCCGATATCCGGCCAAAGAGAAACGATAACACCAACCATGGCAGATGCCGCCAGGATCGAGCCCACCGAAAGATCGATACCGCCCGTGAGGATCACGAAGGTCATCCCGGCAGCCAGCACCGTGTTGATCGATGCCTGCTGCATGACGATCGACAGGTTGTTGACGCTCAGGAACCGCCCGCTGAGAAGATGGAAGCCTATTGCCAACATGACGAGAACCGGAAGCATGCCGAGCGCCGTCAACGTTGATCGGAACCTGGCTTTGCTGGCGTTCGGCTGTTCGGTCGATGTGGCGGTCATGCTTCTTGTCCCGTCTTTTTGAATTGGCGAACTCAGGCGACTTTCGGCGCCGAGCCGGTCGAGAACGCCATGATGGCTTCCTGGCGGATTGGTTGCTCGGGCGTCGACGAGACCTCGCCGGCGATGTGGCCCTCGCGCATGACAAGAACGCGATCGGCAATGCCGATAATTTCGGGAAGGTCGCTGGAAATGACGACAATCGCGATGCCGGTCTGCGCAAGTTCGTCAATGATCCGGTAAATCTCGGACTTCGCGCCGACATCGACGCCGCGCGTCGGTTCGTCGAAGATGATGGCCTTCGGCTTGGTTTCGAGCAGGCGCGCGATCAATGCCTTCTGCTGATTTCCACCCGACAGCGCTCCAACGTTGATGCTGGCGCTCAGCGTTCGGATGGAAAGTGAGGAGATGGCCTTTGCGGCGCGTTCGCGAGCCGCCGCGAAATTCAGAATGCCACCCTTCGCCGCGTCCTTGCCGATCACACCGATGTTGATGTTTTCGTTGATCGTCATGTCGAGGAAGAGGCCGAGACCCTTCCGGTCTTCGGTGAGATACGCAATACCAGCATCCATCGCATCGCGCGGGCCGCCGATCGTCAGTTCGCGGCCTTCAAGCAGCACGGTACCCGAGATCTTCTTGTCGGCCCCGAAAATCAGCCGGGCGAGCTCGGTGCGGCCGGAGCCAACAAGGCCGGCGATCCCGAGGACTTCCCCGGCCTTTGCATCGAAGGAACATCCGTGGACGCGTCGCCCGTCGCCAATGTCGCGGACAGACAATATGGTTCGAGCGGCCTGCTGCGGGGCACGATGCTCTTTCTTGTAGAAGGACGAAAGGTCGCGGCCGACCATCATGGACACGAGTTTTTCCGCCGAAAGCTCGGCACGCTCCAGTGTTCCGACATAAGCGCTGTCGCGCAGAACGCTGACACGATCGGCGAGCGCATAGACCTCTTCCATGCGATGACTGATATAGATGATGGCGATACCGCGGGCCTTGAGGCCGGCAATAACGTCGAACAGGCGTTCGGTCTCTTTCGATGTCAGGGAGGTTGTCGGCTCGTCCATGACGATGATCTTCGCGTTGGTCGTCAGCGCGCGCGCAATTTCGACCATCTGTCGCTCACCAAGAGACAGGGTCGCGACAAGCTGCGACGAACCGAATTCAATGCCGAGCTGCTTGAGGATCGGTTCGGCGCGCTCCCGCGCTCCCGTCTTGTCGATCACCCCGAAGCGAGCGGGCTCGGCACCCAGGAACATGTTCTGTGCAACCGTCAGGTTCGGCGCGAGAGACAGCTCCTGATAGATGACTGCGATGCCGTTCGCCTTTGCCCGAACGGGATCGCCTGAGACGATTGGATGGCCGTCGACCGCAACTGTACCGCCTGGATCAGCCGTATAGGCGCCTGACAGCACCTTCATCAGCGTGGACTTGCCAGCGCCGTTCTCACCCATCAGCGCGTGGACTTCGCCTGGATAGACCGTCAGCGACACGTTCGTCAGGGCTCTCGTATTGCCGAACGTCTTGCTGATGTTTCTCATTTCGAGAACGGGCACATTCGCCCTTGGCGCTGCCGCACTCATGCGTGGAGCTCCTCTTTTGGATGCATCGCAGCGGTTTCCCCGAGCTCCAACAGGGCCCACCAGGCACGCCGATAGGCCTCAAGGCCCTCGGCATCGAGCGAGGTAGCCTCAACCGTCTCGTTGGCGAACGGATGCTGTCCGAGTGCATCGAAAACGAGCGCGGCGGCTCCGAAAGCGCTTCCTTCGGCAGTCGTGCTCGTGAATATCGGCTGGGCCGGACGTAATTGGGCGAGCAACTCTGCAAACAAACCGGTCTTGACGAGGCCGCCGTCGACAACGATCGGGTTGCTTGAGCGTATGAGGTCAAGCGAAAGGTCGGTCATCAGCACGACATAGAGAAGGGCCGCCGCCGCCCTCTCCTCGCCATCGACAACGGGCCCGACAAAGCGACCATCGAAGCCCTGCATTGGCCCGCCGGGAGCAAAGGAGGGCAATGCGAACGCGCCCTTGGCAATAACGCGCGACACGGCTTCCTTGCTAACGGGCTTGTTCCAGCCACCGCTCGCGATGTCGTATTCCCGACCACCCATGAAGCGAATGGTCGGCGCGGGCGTGCCGTCGACGGTTACGTTGGCGAGCATGTCGCGGTGTTCGTCCAGCGCCTCAAGGGGGCAAGCGGAGTTGAGGATCACGACCCACGTCCCTGTCGAAACCAGCGTGAAATCGTTGAACCCGACCGAGCGATAGAAATAGAGCGCCGCGTTGCTGTCGTGGACACCGTTATGAACGGCGACCGGAACTGCCTCGCCTGATTTCGTCGCGACCAGGAATGTGCCGAGCCCCGTGCCCGCCTTCGCGAAAGCAGGCATTTTCTCCCGCCAGCCCCTGCTGTCGACCAGACTGCTGAAATCCCCGATCAGAGGCGCCCAGAGATGGGAATGGCAACCAATGTAAGAAACTTCCGACACCTTCCGGCCTGAAAACCGCCAGGACCAGAATTGAGGATAGCACAAGATGGTGTCGACCTGAGCCAGGAGCTCGGGCTTGGTCTCCTCGACCCAGAGAATGTGGCGACCATAATTGAAGCCGAGTGGAAGTCGAGGCGAATAGGTCTCTCGGAAAGCCGGAACCAGCATGTCGATGCGATCGGCGACCTCCCGGGGCGGCTCCTGCTCGTAGTCGATGATCGGATGAACCAGCTTGTCACCCTTGGTCAATGCGAAGGTGCAGCCGTGTCCGGAAAAGGTGACGTGCCGTGCCCCATGATCTTCAACCGCCGTCTTCAAGACGTCTTTCATCCACGCGAAGAGCGCCTCATCGTCAAGAACCCGAATTCCAGCATCATCGACCCAGCTCGGCTTGCTGCGAGCGTCCCAAAGTATCGAGCCATCGTGACCGAGGACGAACAGCTTCGAGTTCGTCTTGCCGAGGTCAAAGACCGCTACTGCCGCCTGCTCGGTCATGAGGGCACCCCGATCGCAGCAATCAGGATGGTTATGCCGGCATCCTCGAGCATTTTTGCGCCAGAGTCGGATAGGCCATCATCGGTGACGATCGTCCCGATCCTGGAAAGCGGCAGAACAATGTTACGCGGCTGGATCGAGAACTTCCTGCTGTCGGCCAGAAGGACGATCTCGTCGGCACGCGTGCTGAGCTCGCCTATTGCCTTGGTCAGGAGCGGATGCGATTCAAGTAGCCCTTCGGCGCTGATGCCCTGCGTGCCGAGAAAGAAGCGAGACGCAAAGAAATCAGGCGCCCCCGCCGAAGGGTCGTGGATTATGCCCGGCTCGCGATAGAGCTCGCCGCCGGCGAGCGTCAGGTGGCATGTTCCGTGCTCCCCGAGATAGGCCGCGAGCGGCATTGAATTGGTGTAGATGCGCACATTGCGCCGAGCAAGCTGCTGCCCGAGCTGATAACAGGTCGAGCCGGCATGGACGATGATGGAGTCCCCGTCCCTGACAAGGCTTGCCGCCTTTTCGGCGATTGCGCGCTTCGCATCCACCGCAATGTCGCGATTTTCATCGTAAGGCCGCGCAGAAAGACGCCCGGTCGCGGACGCATCATTTGCGGAAATCCCGCCATAGACTTTCCGCGCCTTGCCGATCTCGTGAAGCTTGTCGATATCGCGTCGAATGGTCGCCGGAGACACGCCAAGGCGCTCCTGCAGATCGCGCACCGATGCGAACGGCGTTTCGAGCAGCATCTCGGTGATCAGGCGATGGCGATCGGAATCGTTCAAGAAGTGCCTCCATTCGCGCTTCTCCTCAAGCGCGATGATGAACTATAATCACACTGACGGAGTTGTCGCAATAGATTAGACTGAAAATCTTCATAGTTGACGATCTTCGATCACATTTATAGGATCGAGCCAAAATTCGCTCAGCGTATCCAGCGCAATTGAGCAATGTGCCGTAGGAGGAGAACCAGATGACAATCCCGGACTTGCGGAAAACCGATCTGTTCAGGGATTTTCTCCAGCTCTCGAACAAGATCGGCAGCGACATCGAGAAAACCCAGGGCGCGGGTGGAAATACGTCGATAAAGCATGACGGCGTCATGTGGGTGAAGGCCTCGGGAACCTGGCTTGCGAAGGCTGGCGAACAGGACATCATGGTCCCAGTTCTTGTGGATCCGCTGGTCACTGCGCTGCGGGAAGGCGACCCAAGGGCCGAAAAGTCGGTCGATTTCGTCGTTGGTGAACTGAACTCGAGCGGCCTGCGTCCGTCGATCGAGACAAGTTTCCATGCCGCGCTTAAGAGCCCGGTGGTCGCTCACTACCACTGCGTCAATACGATTGCGCTTGCGGTGCTCGGCGGGCGCGACGAGGTCCTGGCCGCTCGGATGGCAGCGGTTCCCGACCTGAAGTGGGCCTCCATTCCCTACAGACGCCCGGGCACGCCTCTGGCACGCGAGATTGAAAAAGCCGCCGCAGCAAGGCCTGATATCCTGATCCTCTTCAACCACGGCATCATCGTCTGTGGCGACACGGTAGGCCAAGTCGCCGAACGGATTGATCGCGTCACCGAGGCCCTTCGTTCAAAACCGCGCGAAACACCTGCACCCGATCTCGACGCCCTTGCTGCTGCGGCGGCAGGATCAACCTTTCATGCCGCAAAAGACCTCGACAGCCATGTGATTGCGCTTTCGGAGATCAACCAAGTGCTTGCCCTCGGCGGGTCGCTTTATCCCGACCACGTGATCTTCCTCGGAACCGAGATCGGCACGCTCACGCCTGGGCAGAACGCCGCTGATCTGGAAGCCGCCTGCGCCAGGGAGGGGCGCGAACTGCCTAAACTGGTGATCGTCCCCGGCAAAGGCATCCTATTGTCCAATACACTCACGGCCGGAGGCGAGGTCATGGCACGTTGCCTTGCAGAGGTTACAGGCCGCATCACTGATGGCGAGAAGATCGCCTATCTGTCCGATGCCGACGAATATGAACTGACACATTGGGAAGCGGAACAATACCGCCAGGCACTCGACCGGCAATCAACGAGGCACTCGGCGTGACCTACGGTTCTGCGCAGGCCTGTGCGCTTGGCATCGACATCGGCACCTCAGGTGCCCGGGCGAGCGCCGTCGACCAGCATGGAAACCCCTTAGGCTTCGCGGCCGCGCCGTTCGAAAGCCCTACAGAGACACGGCAACCCGCCGCGTGGTGGACACGTGTGCGACAGGCCGTCGAAGACCTCAATTCCAAAGTTGATCTGACAGCTGTCAGGGGCGTTGCCGTCGATGGCACGTCAGGCACGGTGCTCGCACTCGACAGCAGCAACCGTCCGACGGGTTCGGTGCTGATGTATAACGACCCCTGCCCCGAGCCTGAGATCGTCAGCCGGATCGCTCGCCATGCTCCTGCAGGAAGCGCTGCCGCCGGCGCCAATTCGGGGCTCGCGCGAGCTATCTATTTGTCCCGGGAACAGGACGTCGAGGCTGTCATACACCAGGCCGATTGGATCTTGATGATGCTCGGCTGCCCGGCGCGCGTCACCGACGAAAACAATGCTCTTAAGACAGGCTACGACCTCGCTTCGGAGCAATGGCCAGATTGGATCGAAGACGCCGGAATGAATCTGGACGCACTTCCCAAGGTCGTGCGCGCGGGCAGGAAGATCGCACCTGTCGCTGGCTATCTGCATGATCTCGGCCTTCCGAAGTCGGCATCCTTCCATGCCGGTACGACTGACGGATGTGCCTCCTTCCTTGCGACCGGTGCATCGGAGTTCGGCGACGCGGTAACGGCGCTCGGCTCGACGATCGTTTTGAAACTTGCCTCCGACCGCCCGATCAACGCGCCGGAATTCGGGGTCTATTCTCATCGGGTCGGCAAATTCTGGTTGCTCGGAGGCGCGTCCAACAGCGGCGGCAACGTGGTTCGAGCCCTGATCGGCGATCACAGGCTCGAAGAACTGACCGGCAGGATCGATCCGGAGCGTCCGCTTGGCCTAAACTACTATCCTCTTCTGCGGCCAGGTGAACGATTTCCCTTCAACGATCCGGACCATCAACCCAGGCTGGGTCCACGGCCCGTCGATGACGCGCAATTCTTCCAGGCAATCCTCGAGGGGATGACCGAGATCGAACGCCTTGGCTATCGACGATTGGAGGAGCTAGGCGCCATGCCTCTCAAGACCTTGAGAACAGTCGGGGGCGGCGCGCGCAATCCGGCCTGGACGGCAATGCGGTATCGCGCGCTCGGTGTTAAGACGCTGCCGGCCAAATCGCTGGAGGCCGCGGTCGGCACGGCCTCTCTGGTCATTGCCGCGCTGGAGCAGGAAGATGCCTAGACCTGTCACCGTGGACATGGCCGGACTGTCAACCGATTATGACGTGTTTTTCGTCGATCAGTTCGGCGTCCTTCGCGACGATATTGGGCCCTACCAGGGCGCTATCGATGCCCTCCGGCAACTGAGCCAGGCGGGCAAGAAGATCGTGATCCTCTCAAATTCGGGGCGGAGCGGGCAGTATAACGCCGAAAGGCTGGTGAAGCTCGGCTTCGCGCCGGACAGTTTCGACTTCTTCGTGACATCGGGTGACGTCGCATTTGAGCTCCTGTCGCGACCCGGAGTTGACATCCCCAAAGGATCAAGAGCGCTGACGATCTCAAGCGGCGGGGATACCAATCTTGCCGACCGGTTGGACCTGGTCTCGATACGAAGCGGGAACGAGGCGAACATCGTCATCATCTCGGGCAGCGAAGCCGAGCGCATCTCCATGAACGATTATCGCGAGATGTTGAGGCCGGCCGCAGAAAACAACGTAGCGTGCTATTGCACCAATCCTGACATTCACAAACTGCACGAAGGGTCAGTTGCGCCGGGCGCTGGCAGCATTGCCCAGCTTTATGAAGCGATGGGCGGAAGAGTTACCTGGATTGGAAAGCCCTATCCTGAAATCTACGACCACGCCCTTAAGCTTGTCGGCGTGGAAGACAGGAGACGCGTGGTTTGCATAGGCGACAGTGTTGAACACGATATCGTGGGCGCCCGGTCTGCCGGGTTGGACAGTGTGCTCGTCAGAACCGGGATACTGGCCGACAGCAATGACGGCGAACTCGAACGCATTACGAGCGAGGGGGGGGCAACCCCGACGTACATGATGCAAGCCTTCAAGTGTTAGGACACAAGCTCCAAGGACCGTCGCGCCGGACTGAGCCACCACGGGCTTTAAGGTTCGTTTCATCTGGTCCGCCGCCTCAAATTGCCTCGCGTTCGCAACGAGCCGTTGACACCTGGATGCACACTACCGCTATCGGGGCCAGGGATTAATCACTTTCATCCCGGCGGCCTCGAATGGGCGTGGGTCGCGAGTTGCGACCGCGAGGCTATTCGCGACTGCTGTGGCGGCAACGTAGCGATCGGCCTTGTAGATCGCTTTCCCAGGTACGCGCGCGCGTATCATCAGCTCCGCTTAAGCCTGTGAAGTCGCCAGATCGAAGGACAGGATGCGCTCGGAAAAATGAGGCTGCACTTCTCCCTCAAGCCGGTCACGGAGGATCTTTTGTCTCTTCCCTGACGGCATCGCAGCGATCCCAAAGCGAAGTTCAGCGTGTCGCCGGCGCGAACGAGGAAGAAGCACCGAAGGGGTGTCTTTCGGCCGTAGGCAAGGTCGGATTTGCGGGCCTAACGACGTCACGTTTGTTACCAACCACCATTCAAGACAGGCCCTTGACGTCGATGGCGACAATCGTGCCCTGGGCGGGGTTGACATGGAGACTGGCGGAGGTTTGGCGGGCTTACAGCGTTCCGCGTGGTTCGGAACAGGACTTGACGGCTAGCTTCTCATCTCCAGCGGTTCAACGAGGCCGAACGGAGCCGGTTTCCTCTCGCGCTGCAACGCGAATTTTTGAATGTCGCTATTAAAATCGATTGAAGATTTTCTGATCGTTTTAAACCCTTGTCTCTCCACGCCGTTGCGGTAATTGGCTCGTTTATGCCGAGTTCACGAGAGCGACAAAAGCAACGCCAGAAAATCTCACTCTCATCCCGGGCTGCCGAAGAGCCGATGGCTAGTGAGGCGTCCGGCGAGCCACACTTCGATATGCCACGAAAAAAAACATCCGAAAAAGGTCGCGAGGCCAAACCAAAATCGCTTCTGAAACAGCTGGCGGCCGTGCCCGATAAACTGTTCACGGGCAAGTTTCGCCAGCAATTCGCCGCGCTGTGCTTTCGCTACAGGGAAGACGGAGAAGGCATCGAGATCCTGGTGGTCACCTCACGCGACAGTGGCCGGTGGATCATCCCGAAGGGTTGGCCGATGGGAGGCAAGCAGCCCTACAAGGCGGCAGCGATCGAGGCCTGGGAAGAAGCTGGCGTACGCGGCAAGGCAAGGAAGAAACCGATCGGCAGATACACCTATTTGAAGCTTTTGGGGGATGGTGACGTCGTACCCTGTATCGTCGACATCTTCCAGATCGAGATCAGGAAGTCGACTGGCACGTTTAAGGAGCACGGCGAGCGAACGATCGCCTGGGTCAGTCCCGATGAAGCAGCGCGGCGCGTTCGAGAGGTGGAGTTGAAGTCGATGCTGGTGGAATTCAAGCCTCAAGGGCGGCGGGCAGGATCCAAGGGCTCTTGAGAATAGCGCTAGGCCGCCTCTCACGTGCGCGACGGTAGTGCAAAGCTTGGTTTGGGCAGGATCGTTCGAATTCGTCATGGCTCGACGTTGACGATCTGTTACGAACTTGCGGGAGAGGCCGACAACCTCTTTCCGCGAGGCATTTCAATCAGCCGGACTTGAGCCAAGTCAGCCAAAAAGCCTGGATGTGGAAACCGCTCGGCGCTCTATCCAATGGTCGCTATTGCTTCTTCGAAGGCTCGAATACCGTCGTAGCCGAGCTGCGCAGGCATCCGACCGGAACTGATCAGCCCCTCCGTGCTCATTTTGAAAAGCTTCAGGTATGCCCTGCCTTTATCATTAAGCATGCCTCGATAGCTGTGTAGTTGACCAGTCAGAATTTCGGCCGAAACATATTCCGCGATCATCAGGTTGGCCGCATCTTTTACCGACCACCCTTTCTTCAAGATCAGGTCTGCCGCGAATGTACCCTGATGAGTCAGTTGCCTGAAGAGATCGTGTGCGACAACATCGATAGCCTGTTCAACGGAGCCGCCCTTGCCTCGACACCGGATCCGGAATTTCTCGACTTCCGTCCAAAGCAACTGAACTTCGGGCGAAAACGTTGCATGTCTCCTTCGTTTGAAGAACCCGAACATTTCACCTCGCGCCTGTTGAATGCATCAACTCTATTAGAGACTCCTAAGCTGATTCACCGCGTTTCGTCCATCCTGCGCATCCCAGGGATTGGCTTCGGTTTATTCGATCGATCGATATAACAAGGCCAGCCGACGGAGAAACGCAGGATCCTGGCCGGTCGTTGGTGCGTGGAGCATGCTGGAGGCTTGAGCGAGCGCACACTCAACTGGAGGAGCGAGTAACGGCAGGTCAGATTGCGAGCCCCGCTACAAACGCATCCTGAGGTCAGGCAACCCTGTTCCAGGAACAATCGTGACCTTGGCGCATTATTTGACAAGTCGGGCGTAAGCGTAATCGGAGCGCGGTGCTCTCCTTATCCTCGGTTTTCCTGAGGTTGCTTCCAGCTTTCGAGCTGTGACGCGGGGTTCGAATCCCTGCCCCGACTGCCAATACACTCATCAAATCAGCTCGCACAAAAATCCTCTGCCGAAGGATGGAATGCCGACGCCCGCAGGTGCGGCGGAACAGAAGGTCTGTCGTCCATGAGACAACCTTCGCAAACCTCAGCTGGCCCGTTCAAACCGACAACTCAGAGCTCGAGCTGCTTCTCCTGCCGCTTTCTAAACCACCAAACGAAGGTGTGGCTTGTGGTGTGGACTGCGTGAAAATAGCGCCCGCGCATCGGCCTCGTCGACAAGCCAGTCCCTGCCCTGGCCCAGCATCCACGCATCCCGGCTGCTGTCCTGGAACCAGTTCGCCCGATTGCCGATGACATAAAGTCGTCGTCTGGCGCGCGTCACGGCGACATTCATGATATTCGGCTTGGCAAGCGCCCAGGATATGCTTTCGGCATCTGACGCACCCAATACCAGCAGCACAATCTCAGCCTCTTTTCCCTGAAACGAATGAACAGTTCCAATCGACCGTTCCGCCCACTCCTCGACGACATCAGGAGCGGTATGACCGAACATCGTGGGTGCATTCGCCAGTAAATCCTCCCTGATTCCCAGCGCAACCTTCCGGAACGGCGAAATCACGAAGAGATCAGGCAACTGGCCTCGATGTTGGGGTGGGCGGCACTCCGCGAGGCGGGACATGATGTAGCAGGCCAGAGCACCCTCCTCAGGCACATAGAACCTGTCGGGCATCTCGGATGCACCACGGACGTTGAACCATGCACTCTCGGGCCCAAAGGCGAGCCGATCGTTGCCGACTGGGTTCTCGGCCTGAAGCGCGTTGTTGACCAGAACCATCGAGTGCTCGTAAGCAAGAGCGTTTGAGATGGAGAACATCGGCTCGATGCACCGGCGGTGGACCAGTAGCGGCGCTCCGATCCACTTGCCGTTCCGCCTCGCGCCAAATGGATTGATCCGATCGGCCAGTGTTTGCAGGGAGCCCGCCTTGCTTCTGAACTCCCGCGGGATGCCAAATCGGCTCGCCAAAGCATCGTCAACGGAGCTGCTGATCGCGGAGATCGGCTCCAGTTGGAACGGGTCTCCGATAACGATGGTGCGTTTGGCTCGAGACAGGGCATCAATCGCGTGATGGGCGGCGGCCTGTCCTGCCTCATCAACGATCAGCCATGGTATCGCGTCGCGTCCCAAGCTTGCGAAGACATTCGCGAACGAGCAGAACGTCGAGGATACGACCGGAACGAGGAGGCTGAACGTACTCCACAGATGGACGGCCGACGATGGCGAACCCCCTGTTTCGGGATGCGCGATACGTTCGGTCCATGCGCGAAGGTTGGCGCTGATAGGATCCCATGCGCCAGCGATGAAGGATTGATGTAGCGCCATCGCCGCGACGAAAAGATCGGCACGTGCGTCCTCCAGAGCCGTCGACGTGCCGACCAGCATCTCTGCTCTTGCACGTGGATCGGCATCAAGAAACTCGGCCGGCAAAACAACCTTCCCAAGCTCCTCACGCGCTTCCTCGATCTGCCGCTGTGACGCGGCAATGATAGGATGGGACGCGGCCTCCATTGCCTCAGCCTGGCTCATGGCCAATGAGCCATTGCGAGCCGATGATGCTGTTACCACCGGTGGCCGCGCACCAGCCGCCTTTTGAAGTGATCCGAATTCGTCGGCCGAACGCGCAAGCTCGTCGAGACGAACGTGCTTTGCCTTGAGGTCATCCACTCTCGCCTTCGCGGCCCTGTATATGGCGCAGGCCTCACCCCAATTGCGAGTGCTGAGATCGTCGTCATCAGGGCATCCGTCATCGATCAGCTCAGCGACAGCCGACGCGCA
Source organism: Rhizobium sp. AC44/96 (assembly GCF_001692185.1). Lineage (NCBI taxonomy): Bacteria > Pseudomonadati > Pseudomonadota > Alphaproteobacteria > Hyphomicrobiales > Rhizobiaceae > Rhizobium > Rhizobium sp. AC44/96. The sequence continues at coordinate 87,877 of NZ_LXKO01000002.1, read as the reverse complement.
CCGATCTCTATTCTGCTTGTTTCCGAGCGGCACCGAAACCGAACCCCAGGCAGGCGACGTGACCTGGTGCTGAGCGAGAATGCGTTCGGCGAGTTTCGGCAGATAGTTCAACTGCTTGCCATACCGTTCGCCGATCTTCGACCGCTTGGGAAGCTCGAGCGTCAGGTTGTTGACCGCGCCATTGTTCGAACTCGCGACCGCGATGATGAAATCGTGGAGAGCACTGTCGATCTCGAAGGTGGACCCATGGTCGCTGCCGCTTGCGGTCGCCTTGAAGGCGTCGAGCGGGTTGTCGAACCTGAGCAGGATTTCAGCGCGACGGCTGATGATCTCGGCGACGACATCCATCACTAGGGTTGTCTTGCCGGTTCCCGGCGGCCCATTGATCGAGAATATCCCCTCTCGCGAGGTCCGTGCGAACAGTTCGTTGACGGCGACCTGCTGGTAAGGTGACAGCGAAAAGTCGGAAGGCCATCGTGCCGAGGGATAGCGGTGTGTCTCGAGGCGTTCCAGGACTGTATCGTCGCATCCCGCGTCGAAGTCGGACTCGGCCGAAGGCTGGGTCAGCAGATCCCATGCACCACCGATTACCAGGCAGTCCTCGACATCTTGACGCAGCTGTCGCAACAGGCCGGGATAGGCATTGCCGAACAGCCTGGCGTCTCTGATCTTCCTCGCCTTCTTCCCTTCTTTGACAGGCTTTGAGCGCGAAACGACGACGCATTTGACCGACGGTCTGAGATCCGGCGGGAGCTTCAGAGCGATAAATGCCTGATCGGCAAGCGCTTCTGCTATCGCGAGCGGCTTCGCCCGCGTCTTCAGCCTGTTCTTGAATTCGCCCTCCAGGAGGTTCGTATATTCCGTGAAGGTAATGGTGGAGGATTCGGTCGCGGTTGCGAGATCGAAAAGGAAGCGGCTGACCACCAACGAGCCTTTTTCCGCCGCGTTCTTTCCCGAGACAGCAAAGCTTCCGGCGAATGTGAACCGGTCGTTATCTACGAGGTCAGGTTCTCTGGAGTCTTGATCTGGTCGCCAGCGCTGAACAAGCAGGCTGTCGCATCCCCGCATCGAAGCGACACCGAAGCGCACGAACTGCCGGGTTGTTTTGGTTTCATCTCGCATCGATGGCCAGGGATCGCGATCGCTTGAGACATGCGTGACGACCACATTAGGAGCCAGTTCGCCATCGTCTTCTGCGATTGGGGCGCTATAGCGTTCGATGTTCTCCCAGTATTCAAGCAGTTTCAGTATCTGCCCCCGAGGGGCTTCGCTGGAGTGCGCCTTACCTTGGAGCGGATGATTCCCATCTGGAATGGGCATTGTATCTACCATGCGAAATGCCCCTACCGTGGAATTGAAGCGCACGCGGTGAAGACAGGTCTCCTGTCCGGCTGGGGCGACCAGAATCGGAAAACGCGACCGGGGAACCTTGCTCAAGGTTCGGTTGCCGTGGTTAAAAACGAGTTAATCGTGCTGTGCTGACCTGTCTGGACGAGCTGTGTCCGGTGCCGATCAGAGGCACGGCCGCTACGTGAATAGGGCGTGACAGTCGCTTGTAGAATAGACGCTGTCGGAATTTCGATACTTGTAGTCTCGGATGAGCCTAGAGTTCAGGCCTTCTGCAAGAAACAATCGACTGGACAGTGCATGAAAGCCTTAGAGTACAGGGCTGCGGTTGCCGTCACAGGTTTGAATGCCGCAGATATCAAGACGCTTTTTGGTGCGGAGCCGGTGACCCATCTGGCCTGGGCGGAAGGAACCGAAGTTATTCCGCGTGCTGTAGCGCTCGGCCTTCTCCTGATGCTGGTGACCAACACCAATGTCCGGCAAGCTGAAATATTGGTTTCCGATATCAGGCGACTATAGCCAACCACGTCAGCGGAAAGTATCGCCGTCAGACGCCTCTCCATCGCTCTGCCCACCCTTTCAGTGCGGATAGGAGATATTACCACGGCAAGGTCGCTCAGCCTCGGGCTTTTGGCGGTCGCATGTGATCTTTGACGAGGGGAAGTGTCGCGCAATCGATGGTTGATACTCAGGTCATCTCGACCTTAAAGGTTCTTGATGGATGGCAGTATTATCTTCCGAGGGACCCACTTAACGGGTATTTCTGGCGTCATTTCATTTTTGTTGTCGTTCGCCGCAAGATGACAGGTCTGCGAGTGCATTGATCGCCTATCTGTGGCAGGCAATATGCGGACGCAAGCGCAGGAAGTCTTCGCGATTTGCGTATGGCTCAAGTTCTTCTGGCTCGAACGGATCCGACAAGGTGTTCGATCCTGCGCTTTCCTTGCTCGGGCATGAGAAGCGATACCAAGGTGACCGCGGCGCGCCGGTCTGTAAGGAAGATCATTGGCCTAATTCGAAATACGCGCTTCAGAAGATCCCGCGCCTTGGCTGTTCTGCCGGCGAGCGCGGCTTTCCGCGCGGCAATTCTATAATGTTCGGCCCGCGCCCGCGCGATCAAATCGCGAGGGAGTTCGCGCATCGATGACTGAATGATGTCCAGGGCGGCGTCGATCTCCCTCACGAAACGATCGACATCATAAGACAGGCTCGACTTCCGCATTCTGTAGAACGTCAGGGGGATGGTCAGGCCGACAGCAGAGGCGTCTGTCAGCCAGAGTATACGGCACCACATTTCATAGTCTTCACAGCTACGCAGATCCTCGCGAAAATCGCCTGCGGTTTCGAAGCACGAACGCCGCACGACCGGTGTCGAGCCGTTTCCGACGTGATTTCGCAGGATCATCTGATGCAGCGTCGGCTTTATCTTGTCGGGAGATTGTACCTTGCCCGTAGGTCGGCCATCTTCCTCCAGAAGTTCCGAGGCCGAGAAACTCAAGCCAATCGTTGGGTCACTGTCCAACAGGGCAATATGAGCTGCGGCCTTGTCGGCTCGCCAGAGATCGTCACCGTCAAGGAAGCCGATATACTCGCCCCGCGCCTCGGCAATTCCCCTGTTTCTGGCCGCGGACAATCCGCCATTGTCCTGGCGAACGATCCTTAGTCTGGTATCGCTTCGCAGTGCTGCCAGATCCGCAATCCTCGTTGAGGTGGCGTCGGTCGAGCCGTCGTCCACAACGATGACCTCAAGGTCGCGGAACGTCTGATCCAGCGCGGATTCAAGCGCGGGCACGATGAAATCGCCGACATTGTAGGCCGGGATTACGATGCTAAGACGCGGCGAATGTTCAATCATGGATGACGTCCTTGTGCGCTTGATGCGGTGAGCAGCGGGGAAGATTGTGTTTGTTCACGTGGCTCCAGAGCGCCACCGATAAACGCGAAGATGTATGAACACGGCAACGTGATGCTGAAAAGCGACTCATATTTGCAGAAGAACAACAACGTCAGCGACAGGAGGAGCATGACAATGACTTCGTCGCGCCTTTCGCCTGCTTCGTCGAACAGTCGCATGAGGCCGCTTGCGAGTGTCAGGGCAATTGCGATCACGAAGCTAGCTAAGGTGATTACACCGCCGGTATACAACAGGCCGTAGATCGTGGAGTGACTGCCGATCGGCAGGATCTCCTTGGGATGGACCGACGGTCCGATCCAGCCGTAGCCAAAGATCGGAGACTGGAGAAAGCCTTCCCAGCTCTTCTCATAGATCAAGTGTCGCGCAAGGCTCGACCCGGCGCGCACGCCATCGATCCGATCCTGAACGGACATGAGGGCCCCGGGCCAATCGAAGCCAGCGACGCTGATCGCAAACAAGGCGAAGAGTGCCGAGAAGATGAACATGAGCTTCAGTCTGAACGACGCCTTGAGCCATACCCATCCAAGGGCACACAAGACCAGCGCGCCTAGCGACAATCGGCTCCAACTGAACACGACCGCAATCAAACCGCCGGTCATGCCCAGCAGTCGAAAACGCAAATCCTTCTCGAGTAGGCTGATAAGCGTGATGCCGATTCCACCGAGGCCCAGAGCGGTCGTGTACGGATAAAAGAGGATCAACCGCGTGACCTGTTCGCCGAAGGTCTCCTCGGGAATGTAGATTGCGAGCGATCCGTAAAGCTGGGCAGAGATACTGTTAGGGGCAATCAGCATCGGCAGCGTGTACGGCAGGACCAGCCTCGGCAAACCCAGCGAAACACCGACAGCACCGATCAAGGCAAGGACAATAACAATCCCGCCAAGTATCGAAACCGCACGGACCACAGAACGGCCGGAAAGACCGTGCGCGGCACCCGCCCAAATGGCAAGTCCACCCATGATCCATCCGAGAACACCGAAGCTGACGAGTTGGATGAAGCCTTCGCCTGGCTGCTCGCGCCACACGCCAGCAAGAATGGATGCGATAAACTGAACGGCGCCGATGCAAATCCAGCTGATCGCCACTGCACGTGCCAGCAGTCCCATAGGCGCCCGCTTGAAAGCAAGAACAGTGATGACGATGGCCTGGACAAGCGTAAGGAGGCCGAGCGCCCAGAACACGACCGTGTAGCGCAACATTCCTGCGTACAGGCTCTGGTCAGCCGTCAGCCACGGGAATATTGGCCTGGACGCAGCCGTTTGAGCCTTCATATCGCCTCCTCCACTTTGAGCGCAGCAGGACGAATTCGCCGGTCACCCAAGACCACCGCAAACTCGATGATCGCGCACAGAATGAAGAACGAGGTAAACGCGAAGACATGGCCCACCAGCCCGCCCGCGGCCGTTAAACCGCCAATGAAGGCGAAGCCTGCAAACGCTCGCAGACTGCTGAGGCGATTGGCGATTTTAATGCGACCTTTGGCTTTCAGGAACATTTCGGCGCTCACCACGAAATAGCGCGCTGGTGCCGAGGCCATCAGAATTGCCGTATAGAGCCAAAGATCCGGTTTGTGGAAGATCGTCATGCCAGCAGGAACGGCCACCGCAGTGACCGCGATGCCGAGCAGTGCACTCAACAAGAGCATCGAACGGACGACGCGGCGGAAGAACGCGTCATCGCCCGTGACGAGCTTCGGATAGACGGATTGGAGACTTGCCCAGCCTGGGGTGTCGCTTGCCGTCATCAGTTGCCGGCAGATGCCGAGAACGCCCAGTTCACCGCGCCCGAGAAGGTGTGAGCAGAGCAGGACCAGAAGGTTGTCACCGAGCACCAGAACGCCGTCTGCAAAAAGGTAGCGAATGCCGGCACGCATCTGCGTCGGCGCCAGTCGGATGGCGGCGTTAAAGTCGTGCGGCAAAAGAGCGTAGGCGATTGTGATGCCGAGGAGCCTGAAAGCGAGAATGCAAACACAGAATATGCTGAAATCGTGGGAAAAGGCACCAGCCAACAGCCCCAGGGCATTCAGTCCTGGCGGGATGATGGTGTGCGCCATCTTGTTTTGTACGACCTGTAGCGCGTTGGTCACATTGGACTGGGAAAAGAAGATTGACGAAAGCGCTATGGCGGCGATTTGAAACTGCTCTTCCTGGCTATGGCCGACGGCCAGTCCGAAAACGACTGCAAGGAGCAGAATGGCAGGCAGCGAGACGACCGCCGAAATCAACCCCAGTGAGTTCAAGACCGAATTCGTCTCTTTTATCTGCGCGAACCTGAAGTGCAGGCCGAACGTTCCGCATAGAGCCACCAGAGTGATTGGGACTGCGGCAAGCGTAAGCGTTCCCACGGCATCCAGGCCGTAACGATGCGCGACGATGGCCGTGAGCAGAAACCCGTTGGCATTTTGCAGCAGTCGCGAACCGATGTTCATCAGTGACGAAACGTCGCCGCCAAAGATACGATCGCATAGCTTTTGAAGGACGGCAGGCGCTTTCAAGGTCACAGCTTCCCCTCGTAGAGCCGCCCCGGCACCGGCAATGGCCGCGTCACGACGCGATCGTAGACGTCGCTGTAGCTCCTCGCGATTTCTGACCAGGTCGGCCAAGTCGGGGTAGCAGGAACGGCGCCTGCGGGACGCGACAGGGCTCGCGACAAAGCCTCTGTGAGCCCGGACACGTCGCGGGGCTGGAACAGGATAGCCGAGTTTCCGACCACCCTCGTGTTCTCGGGAATAGCGCTGACGACTGTGGGAATATCGTATGCCATGGCTTCCAACAGCGCCATCGACATGCCCTCGAGGTATGACGGGAGAACGAACAGAGCCGCATTGCTGTAAAGCTCCTGCAGATCGGCGCCGCTACGGTGGCCAACGAACATGACATTGGGGCCAGCAAGGCCCTTCACGTGGTCTTCGTAGTCCCGCTGTGGCGCACTGCCAGCGATAACGAGAGTGACATCGTCGCCCAGCCTCTTATGTGCCTGGATGAGATCGTGGCACCCCTTCTCCAGCGTCAGTCGGCTGGCAAAGAAGACGTACCGGCGGCCCGTAAGACCCAATGCCTTCAGAAGCGAACCCGGAGGCAGCTTCTTTACGACAGGAAGCCCATTCGGAATGAACGAGGTTCGCAGATCGTGGCGTTCAACGAAGTATCGGCGAAGCTCTTCTGAAACGACTGTAATGCGATCAGCATAACGGACGATGGAGCGCTCTGCGGTCGACAGGCAGGATCTGGCGATTGGTCCCCACTTGTCCCTGCGCTGGTCTAGCCCGTGAATCGTGACCACCGTTGGCTGTCGAAGCAATCGTGTTGCCGCAGACAAGATGCCCGGTCCAATGGCGTGAAGATGGATAACATCATATCGACCTGCTGCCAGGGCGAGCGACACGACGCTGCGGGAGATGGTTTCCGTATGCTTGCCGGCAAGACCTGGGACCTTGATAACGTCAAGACCCGGCAGACTGCTGGTCGTCGCCGACGGTGCCGCGAAGACGTCGACAGTGTGCCCAAGCGCCACGAGCTCCGGGCAGACCGCATCAAGCACTCGCTCAATGCCACCATATGAGGTTCCGAGGCCCCTTGAGCCAATCATCGCGATTTTCATGCTGAACTCCCGCGACCTCAGGCAAACCAGCGAAGCGGCTGACTTCCCGGGCGACGGAGCCACCCGAGCGTCAGGATGGCGCCGAAGGAGAAGAGTGCGAGCATCATCCCACTCGCCGCGATCAGCAGCCTTTGGCTCGTCGGGCGCTGCGGTGCCTCTGGCGCGTCCACGAGCCTCACATTGGAGAGGCGGGCCTCTCTTACGGCCTCGGCCGCCTTGCGTTCACTGAGCTTGTCGAGACCAAGGGCATACTGGCGTTCCAGTATGTCTCGGCGCAGCGTGAGATCATGCAGCGTCCCTTCCTGATCGTTCAACGTTCGCAATTCAGTCTCGAGATCGGAAATCCGCGATTTCATCTCGGTCCGGCGTGCACCGTCCGCGCTCAATGCCTGTTCCAGCTCATCGGATTGTTTGCGCAAAGCGTCAGCCGGATCACCTTGTTTGGTCGCGACATCGCCACTGGCTGCACGCCTGGTGCGGTCGGCGGGCGACGCATCCAACTGGTCGAGGATGGTTTTGTGCCGGGCCGTTGCATCGGCGATAGCAACGTCAGTCGTGCGAAGGTTGTTGTTGAGATCCGAAAGGTGCCTCAGCAACAGGTCGCGCTGCAGGTTAAGGTCGGAAATCGCATACCGCTGCCGGAATTCCGCCAGCCCCGCCTTGGCAATTTGCAGCTCGTCGCTCTTCGTCTTGATCTGCTGCATGAGAAGCGTCGTTTGCGGATCGGCGAAAAGGACTGCCCGGCGCGCGAAATACGCATCGATCAATGCCGACAAGAACTGCGCTGAAAGCTCAGGATCGTAATGTTCATAGGAGACAGTTATGATGTTGCCGCTGCGCCCGCTGTCGATCCGAAGGGACTTTTCCACGGCACGACGAGCGCGGAGCATCGCCGCCTCGTCGTCATCATTGTTGTCCTGTGGCACACCGGAGATGAAATCACGGGCATAGCCGATGGCGGACTTGACGGGCGACGACCGGCCCGTGGATGCCGGGTACAAGATGTGAGGATCGATGCTCGTGATAGCCGCTTTGATCACGGTCTCGCTGCCAAGGATGTCGCTTTCTGCCGACATGTAAGCATCGCGGTCCATCGCCGGTGCGTTCGACGTATCCGTGCTACCCGCAGTAGGTCGTGCAACGTAGTCGTCGGACAGGAGAACAAGGAGATCGGCGCTTGCGCGGAACTTCGCTGGGGTCAGCTGAAGCGCAATGAGCGTCATCGCCAGGATCGACAAAAATGCCAGGGTCGCACCAACAAGATAGCCCGGTTTGAGCTTGAACACCTGCAGCCGAGCGGGTCGACTCGCACCATTGCCGTCTATATTCGCCGAAGATTTATAGTAATTCATGCGAAAACCTGACTGCCTATGCATAGTTATGTGCGTTGCAATATAAAATGCCAACCCACCATTTTTACTTCTCGTCTAAAGTGCGAATTCATTCAGTCTGTTAGAGGTATTTTATCTTCATGTTAATAATTTAATAACTGAGTATTGGCAATACAGATCATCTGAATGGCGTAGGTATGCTTAGTTGTAGGGAGGTATTGGGATTTATACGTTGTTATAGTTCTGGAGCTCGGTGCGTCCCGTGCCTGGAGTATCTCCAGGCAGCAGCTCGCTGAGCCGCCGCTTGTCTCAATAGCTTTCGACGTCTTCCCCGCTGCATCAAGCGCCTTTAAAAGCAACTGACTCTGTGCACAAACGTCAGTCTTGCCCGCAACAGTGATGGGAGGATGAAGACTGGTCGAAACACAATCTCATTGCTGGATATTGGATAGGTTGGTCAGTATTCTGTTTGGATCAACCGATGTATGAAGGCATTCACGGACAACCATCCCTGTGCCCGGGAAACCGCATGATATGGCAATGGCTTGTGCGGTGCGCCGCGTTCTTCTATCTTCTTGGTGCGGCGACGACCGCAGTTGGCGAACCACTGTTTGGAGCCGGCTCTCCCTGGAACCGTAAGGTGCCAGCGACTGCAACAATTGGTTCAACGAATGTCGCGGCCGGTCTACCTGTCGGCCTGGATACCTGGGATCCCAGCGGTAACTGGGTTGTTCCTTTCTACACGACAACGGAAGCCGATCCGAAGGTGCGTCTCCTCTACAATTCCCAAGCCTGGGCTGCGGTGCATGCAGGAGCCTGGCGGCGGTCGGGCAACGATGCAAGCGTCGAGGCGGCAATTCTAGCGACGTCTTCCGACATCTTTCCCGGCCATGGCAACGTCTTTTCATCGACCTCGGCCTCCGACTGGGTCACGCCGACATCCTACCGCAGGGCACCCCCGGCAATGATGGCAGGAGCGACGTTCCATGTGCCCGCTTCCGGTTTTCGACCTGCCGCCGGAGCGGATGGACACATGGCGGTGCGCCAGCCATCGGGAGACGTTCTGGAAACATATGGTACTATCGTCCTGTCCGATCGCACCATCGTCGCACTATCCTATGCGACTACCGACGCCAGTGGGTCTGGAGATGGCGACGGAGGACAAAGCGGCCAGACGGCATCGATGTTGCCCAGCTATGCGGGAGCGGTCCTCGACAGCGAAATCGGATCAGGCGTCAATCACGCAATGGCCATTACTGTCCCGCCAACGCTGCTGGCGCCGCAGTTTGTTTATCCCGCCTATGCCTTCGATCGCGATGCTCTGACCAATCCACTCCCCTACTCGGGCGTCCTGCCGATGGGAACGAGGCTTGCGTTGCCTGCGGATATCAGGGTCAGTGATCTGCACCTGATCACGGCTGCGGGCAGAAATATTGCAACTGCGGCGCAACAATATGGCTTTCTCATCGTCGATCGCGGAGGCCGGGGTATTACGATCCGCGTCAGACCAGCGGCAAAGCCGTCGGTCCCTGCCCTTCATGCCTTTGACGCGCAGTTGAACCACGACCTTGAAGAGATATTCGCCCGTCTCAGGGTCGTCGTGTTTTGAGTGGCAGCTATTGGATGGCGACCGTCGGTTCGAACAAGGCGAGATAGTACCGGAGATAAAACGCCCGTAAGTCGGCCCCGCTGCCTTTCAACGCACTCGAGTAGGACTGCAAAAGTGGCACGGTGGACGATGGCTGCAGTCCGCGCAGCTTTGCCGAGCTTGCGGCGGTTATGCTCCACCTTCCGAGCGAACAACAATCAATTTTTGTAGGTGCCGCGCACGTTCTGATACCGCTTATACGGATGACCCATACCAGGTTCGGCCCCGTTTTTTATTGAGGTGCGGCCTGCTGCAGCCCGGCGCTGGTCGATGCGCCAAGTTCGGAGGAGCCGAAATGCGGGGGCACGGGCCGTAAGCTTGACCGTCACCGCGCCGCCCGCACCATGGACTTGGCAATCTCGACGATGTCATCACGCGATGCGGTCGGGTCTTCCCGGTTCCAGGCAATGCCGAGCCCAATCCTGAAATCGATCCCCCTCACCTTCTTCAGGACAAAGGTGCGATTGGGAATGTCCTTCGTCCATTCCGGCGCAAAACCGATACCGAGACCGGCGGAGACGAGTGACACGAGCGAATAGGTGTCATCGCAGCTATAGGCGATGTTCTTCGTCAGATCGTATTCCTCGAACTTCTCATTGAAATAGCGCTCCGTAAAAGAAAGGTTCTGACGATTGAAGGCAATGATCTTCTGGTCGCGCAGATCCTCGATCGAGATCTCGTCGCGAAGAGCCAGTGGACTGCTCTCTGCCACGGCCAGCAGGTACTTCTCATGGGCAACCGAGAAGAAGCGCAACGATCCGATGTTTTCGACGGGGCGGATGAAGCCAAGATTGATCTGCCCTGTCTCCAGACCACGGATGATATCGCTGGTATTGCCCGAGGCGATATGGATTCGGACATCTGGAAACTTATGCGCGATCTTGCCCAGGAACACCGGCAGCATGCCCATGGTGGCGGGATAGACGGTTCCGATCTTGATCTGACGAATACGACTGCCGCCGGCGGCCCGTGTCAGTTCGGCGGTCAGGTCCATTTCGCTCAAGATCCGGACCGCCCGATCATAGAAGGTGGCCCCTGCCCTTGTCAGCTCGACCCGGCGGGTCGAGCGGATGAACAGTGGGCAACCCAGTTCCTTCTCCAGCGCCATGACATGATTGCTCAAAGCCGGCTGGGCGATGCACATCTTCGCCGCCGCACGACCGAAATGCAGCTCCTCGGCAACGGCTTTGAATAAGGAAAGTTGGCGAAGTTCCATGGCCTGGCAGCTCACGTTGAAAATATCTGAATTTAAGATAACTGAAAATCAGATATAACGAAACACCCATCTCTTCGAAGGTGGGTGTTTCATGGTAAAGACTCTGGGTAGCGAAAGACACAAGGCTCTTATCGAACTGCTCGTTAGAAGCCGGGAGACAGCCGGTCTCACGCAAGCGGACTTGGCAGCCGGACTCGGCGAATACCAGTCCTTTGTTGCTCGCTTGGAGAGTGGCCAGCGTCGGGTAGACGTTGTTGAGTTTTTGGTACTGGCAGACCTGCTCGGCTTCGACGCCGTTGAAGCGCTTCGAGATATTGCGCGAATTCCCGCACACTGAGGCGAATGGTCGCTACGCTCAGGTGTCCGCGTTCGGAAGATGCTTTTCGCGACCGAGAAGACAACCCCGTCCACTACGCCGGAATAGTGGTGCCCGCCGAGACGTTCATTGCTCGTGCCAGCCACTGAGGTATAACCGCTCCGCCATTTCCTTGCCTCGCTCGGCTGCGGCTACGGGGCCCTCCTCCAAGCTCCGGTCCAGTCGGGTCAAAACCTGGAACCCGACGTGCAGGGCCAGATCACTCAGCCTCCTCACCCGTCTTTGGAAACAGCTGTGTGATGTTCGAACCGTTCGACATGAGCGCTACCTTCTTCGTGCGAAGGTTGGTTTCGCCGCCCGTCTTCAAGATCGCAGCAAAACCTTCACGCTGGCGATAATAGTCGGGCTTGGCAGGCAAATGCAGATCAAACTCCCCAAGCAATCGGTCGATAAGATCAAGCGCCTTGCTCGCCAGTTCCGCGTAGCCCTGCTGGCGTCTTTCGAAGAACCTATCGTAGCCAGGGCTTGCAAGATCAAGGGAATCCAGCGCGTGCGAGAGGTTGCTTACCCTGTTGGAGAGCCACATGATCTCATCGGACAGCTCATCGCCAAACAGGGCCCAGTCGGCATCCCTGGGCAAGGCGAAGACTGGCTCCAGCGCGTGAAACGCAAATTCCCCCTCGTCCATCGGATTGAACGCTGGGCTGTCATGAACAGCAGCGTAGCTGGCACCGACAAAATCATCCAGAGCCAATACAGTCAGCATCGCCAGGCTCCTGGCCCCCGCCCCGGAACCGCGGCTGCGTGCACCTTGGATCGCGGCAAGTGTAAGAGCCCCGGCCGCGAACGAGCCACAACCAATCACGGCTCCCATTGCCATGATGACCTGGGTGGTTTCGAAGAACTGCGTCAATAGTCACCTCATTGAGTGGGAGATGTGGATTGCATCAAGAAGGACGCGCAGACGGAATCAGCACTTTCCGGTCCAGTGTGCCTTGAACTGAGAAGATAAGAAACTCTGTCTCCTGACCGATCCGGTCGCCATCGAGCAGCCTGACAACATCGTCGATCCCGCCGACTGCTGTGCCGTTGATCGCCAGCACCAGATCGCCTTCCTGAAGCCCAGCCCGCTCCGCCGGGCTATCCGGTTCGATGCGTCTTATCCGCACCGAAGTCGTCTGTGTAAGGCCCGCGTTCAAAGCGATCCTTCGATGCAGGTCAACCGTGTCGGCTGCAATGCCAATGTAGCCTCGGCGAACACGTCCGAACCGCAGCAATTCCGATACAACGTAATTCGCCGTATTGGACGCGACCGCGAACGCGATGCTCTGCGCCCCGCGAATAACGGCCGTATTGACGCCGATGACCTCACCCGAGGAGGACACCAGCGGCCCGCCGGAGTTGCCAGGATTGAGGGCCGCATCCGTCTGGATGACGTCATCGATCAATCGGCCATTGGACGCCCGCATGGAACGGCCGAGCGCTGAGACGATACCGGCGGTCACCGTCCATTCGAAACCAAGAGGATTTCCGATCGCAATAGCGACATGCCCGCGCCGCAGCCGCCTGGAATCGCCAAGCCGGGCCCATGCGCCAACGCCAGTGTTCGCACGGATAAGGGCGATATCGGTGTCGGGATCACGACCCAGGACCCGGCCTTCGGTCGTCAAGCCTTCCGCTGTCTTGATGCGTACCGTTTTGGCATCATCGACCACATGGTTATTCGTGACGATGAGACCGTCGGGAGAGATGGCAAAGCCTGAACCATGTCCACCTCTGCCCTCCATTCGCTCTATGCGGCTGACGGCCGGTCCGACAAGATCCACCGCACCGGCGACCGTTTTGGAATAGATGTCAGTCAGCTCCACCTCATCGGCGGAGACAGTATTCCCATCAATGATACCCATGCTGTTCCTGGACGCTGTCAAGCGTCTTTGGCTGAGGACCGGCAGCCGCTGCGTTGCGAGGAGCTGTCAGCCAATGATTAATGTTGCACATTAAGGTGAGATCGGCAGGCAACCAGTTCAAGGGCGCATGATGATGGCGCCTGAGGTCGCGCTCAATCCGTGCGACTAGACGTTGGCTGAGAGCGCCAGCGCCCGGAGTTGTCTGATTTCGTCTGCGACGAGTAGTAGCGTTGCAGCAAGCAGGGACGTCAGGTACCGCATCGACCTCGGGCACCATCGTCTCGATCTGCGCCAACACCTTGGCGGATACGGGCGCCGCTTTGTTGTTCACCAACAGGGTTTCCTGAAGAGCTTTCGTTGTGGCGATCCCCCGCTCCAGCAGACGGCGGCACTCCAAGGGCGTCACGCTTGAAATCTGGTTGGCCGCGACGATCAACTCGGTGACGAAGTCAGTCGTCTGCGTCACAGGCGTGTCCTCTCGACAATGACCACCTGGATGAGGCCACCTTTCGAACCGGGCATCATGTCCCGGACGCTGGTCAGCGCCGCTATCCGTTCGCCTGAAGACATCACACCGTCAAGTACACCGTCAATCCATGCGGTATTTTCATCCTCATCCCTGAAATCGCTCTGGTGGCGTTGTATCTCCCCGCCACGTTTGCCGGCACGTTGCCCTTGCCGCTTGGCGATATCATACCAGTCGTTGCCTTGCGTCATTGCGTGCCCAGCATCCGTACGTGGTTCCAAAATTCGAGTGGCTTATCGGCCGGAAGCCTCGCAGCTAGCCGTTTTGAACAAGCTATCCAGTCGCCATCTTCGCGACGATGCAATACTACCAGACCAACTTCCGCTTGGTCTCCAGTCATCACTGGTCGAACACGATGCGGTCGGCACCTGACTGGCGCCCCGTCGCCAGAGAGTTGCCAGTCACCGCAGGGTCATTTCATCCCGATTGCTCTTTCCAAGAGCGACCGAGCTCATTGAAAAGGGGGGTCACAATCACGATCTCCATAGTGAGATTGGAGCCACAAGAATGCTGTACCTCTTCCTTGCCATTTGCGTCTTGACCAGCACATTTTTCATTGGGCGTTACTTCGCCGCAAAGACCCGACTGGTCGAAAAGGCAATCGAGGAAACCATTGAGCGAAAGCTGTCGGCGTCGCCGGTGAGCATCGAGCTGATCCGTTTGAGGGAAGAGAACGGCGTTATGCGCAACCTGCTGATCGATATGGTGGAGAACGAGGCTTCGCTTGCAGTCGCAACCAGGATGTCGGAGGTCGAAAGGAACCGCGCCATAAACGCGCGAACGACGCGACGGAAGGAAGTGTTCGGTGAGGCGATACTCGTGCTTCAGCAATCCGATCAAGGACGCCCGGCGCCTGAGAGACAAGCTCCCTGGCGAGCCTAGGAGCGGGTCCTCGTAGCCGCTTCCATGGTCCGGTAGGCGAGGCTGCCTGGATCCGGCTCAGCTCGCGGTTCGCACGTTCCTCGTTCACCTATCAAAAGCCTGGCTGGTTGCCGTTCAAGCCGACGACCACCTCAAAGAGGGTTGATCTCTCAGGGCACCACCATCGATGTTGATCTTAGATGCATGTTTACCAATGCCGCAGATCGGGACGCTAAGCCGGATGCAATTTGTTCTGACTTAACACATGTGCCGTAGCGTCGCCGCATCAGTCGGTGAGGTAAGGCGCATGAAACGGTATGAGATCGAGCAGGCCGGCGAGCACTGGGAGGTGATCGATCGAACATCGGGCTTGCCCTTCAAAGGCGGATCAGCAGGTCCGCAGAGTAGATTGGAAGCACAAGCTCTCGCCGATCTCCGAAACGGTCTGAATATACCGACGCGCGATAAGGTTCGGTCACGCCTCAGCGTAATTCGCCTTACGTGGCGAGCAATTGTTGGCCGGAGCCGATAGCTCGCCTCTTCTCCTTCGCCTTCGGATAGGTGGTTCGCGTTCAAGTGTTTCAGCGGGTCAACCACACCAAGGGCGTGGTGTTGGCGGACAGCCACTCACGCCACAGACGAACGGCACGGCTAGCCCTTCGCCAATCAGTGTCTCACCGACGTCGCGGCCATCAACCGTCAATCTGCCGCAGCTACGGCCATAGTTGCATTTCTTCGTGCCCTCGGTGCCAGGCCGGCAGGAGCAGGCAACAAGTGTAACATCTGTTGAGGCAGCTGCCGCAACCAGCTCATTTAGTCTCTCCGAGGCGCGGTTGCCCAATGCGGCTTCGCGGGAGCACTCTGGTTCGAACTTTTCCGGCGTGTTGAAGCCGACCAGTCGGACCCGCGTTCCATCCTTCAATTTGATCGTATCACCGTCGGTGACCGTAAAGCCCATATTGCCCGACGCTGCTTGAGGAGCGGCGGGCTCCTCAACCGTGGAAACGACCGGGGATCTGCCCGACGTAGCAGTCCCGCGGTCCAAAAGGCTTTCGATAATACCGACGACCAGCACCAATGCCACCAGGACAAGCGTTGCTCTCCCGCTGAGGAACGGAAGGCGGCGCGAATAGCGAGGCCGAAACGGGTTTCGGGGTGGAAGTGGATTGCGGATTCGAAGAGGGTTCTGCGGGAACGGGTTTCTCCCGGTTGGGCTTCGAGGACGACGTCTGATAGCTAGCGAAGGGCGAAATGGCTCCGGGCGGGAACCTTCGGCATCAGCCCGAAACACAGGCGTGACCACCGTCGCCATTGTCAGTCGCCTCAACATGGCCAGTTGCTTCTCACTCAGCCTGGTCCGCACACCGTACCGACCAATCTTGTCGCGCATATCAATGAGAAACCGTCGCTGCCACTCGGTTGGTTTCCCGTCGCAGAGGATCTCTTCGATACGGCTTTTGAAGTGAGCAATTTCAGCCTCGCTAAGCATTTCCCATCCCGGTTCGGCGATACGCGACAACCCACATTAGGTTGAAGGCCTTAATAATCGCTCAGACCTCAGATTGAAGTTCCGAAAGCTGAGCAAAAGCCCACGGAGCAGGGGCGCTGGTTTGGGCTTGGCCGCATCATCTGGAACACACATCCGCTACGCCATCCCTGATGATCCTTTTGATCCGTCTACTCGTATCAACTCGCACCGTTACTTAGCATCGACCTCGGAAAGTGAGATCCTCGGCTCTCGTTTGCGATGGGTGCCAGCGAGCTCCAACGGTACCCATCTCGAAGGCAGGGTCTTGTCCCCAAACGCAGGACCCTGTCCTTCTCGCCTTTCTCCAACTTGTCGTTAAGCCACGAGTTAAATTAGGAACCTCTTGCAAAGCAACCTCCGAATGATAGTTTGGCTTTTCAGGGGATATACTTTGACGATAGAAGAACTGATTGATTTGCAGGAAGCTGGGTCACGGGCGCGAGTGCTCGGGCTTGGCTCACACGAAAACCCCTACCTGAAGTCGGACGTGCGACCGTTGGACAACCCGCGCACCCATGAAGACTGGCAGGTTCGCGTCGAAGCCTGGAACTTCGGCTGGGAGGCAGAAGACGCAAGCCGTGAAGGCCGCATGGTGAGCTTCATTTCCAGCCTGATCCGGCACCACGAACGAGGGGCAACCGCGTAGGTCTCCACAGAGCTCGGTAAGGGAGTTCTCTGATGCGCTGGCGGAGGCGCCGACAAGGACACGCTCAAGACCCAGTGACAAGGTGACAGCCCTGCTGGGAGCAAACCAATCCCGCTCTCATGTGATGGCGTCCTGGCCCTGGTCCGGATCTTCCACGATCAACCCGCAAGGGGTCCGCTAGCTCCGCTGCGGCCGCTCGAGGCTTTGCCCTCGCGGTGATCGCGCCCGTCCCCGTGCCTTTTTGGGAGCCATCGAGCGGGATTGGCCCGCTCCCGGATGGAGCTTCTCAAATGTCGCACGATCTTAGTCTCGCACAATCCTACGCCTTCCAGCTTTCCCGCGACCTCATGGTCCCGGTCACCGTCTTCGAAGTCGACGGCGAATACGGTGTCCTTCCGTCTGATGACATCGACGCAAGCGATGACCTTGAGATCATTCACGAATACGAGCCATGGTGATTTATGCTCACCTGCCGATACGCCGCCCGCAGACTGGGCGGTTTGCACATGGTCAGAGGTCGTGGGAACGACACATTTCTGTCTGGAGGTCGATACAGTGTGCCGAAAATCTCGACTGGCTGCCTCGCTGACAAGGCCGACTGCATCTCTTGCGGCAGGCGCCGCATAGCGGAATCCAGAAACACAAAAGCTCCCCGTGGGGAGCTAAGTGTGCATTTATTTCTTTAGGCTCCCAAGCCGCCCGCGCACTTTCGGTAGACCCCCAGGGGTCCTCAACAAGAGAGTGCACAGGGCATATATTTTTGCGGGGAGCTTGGTCAAACCATAATACCAGTCCTCCGGTAATTTCTAGAGGGAACTGCTATGCCCGGTTACCGAGCGGTGGCGGCTCGAATGCCATATAGCCATGGGCGGCTCATTGAGCCGCCCATTCTCTCGTCTGGGACGCCCTGCCTGCCGCTTGCGAGCCGGCGGCTGCAAGGGACGCTGCGCCGCGCCTGATGCTCTGATTGTCGGATCCTGCAATTGCCAGGCGCGCCCTTGCAGCCTTTGCTCTTCGCGGCCTTCCTAAGCTGTCCCGCGATAGTGACGGGAAGAAAAGAGATGAGGGCCGGCCGCCGGTGCGACCGGAAAGACAACATGAAGAGAAACGAAATAGAACGGCTCAAGGACACTGTGGGTTGCCAGGTGTTGCTGGAGACATCCGGGTTCGCCCTCGACGTCAAGGAAAGCACCAGGCGCGCGATCAAATATCGTCGTGGCGGCGAGATCATCATCGTCACGCATTCAGGGCGCGGATGGTTCGATCCTCTCGGCGACGAAAAGGGAGATGTTTTCGGTCTGGTGATCCGCCTGCAAGGCCGCGACTTTCCGCGTGCATGCGCCCTGGTCGCAGAACTTTCAGGTTACCGGGCTACGGAGGAAATCTGGCATGGAGAACACTCCGAGTCCGAAAATCGCGCCTCGATTGCCGAACAGTGGGCACGCCGGCCATCGCCATGGCGGGGCTCGGCCACCTGGCGCTATCTCCGCTGGCAGCGTTCACTACCTGCACCCATCATCCGAGCCGCGATCAGGCAGGGTGTCCTTCGCGAAGGGCCGTTTGGAAGCATGTGGGCGGCCCACATCGACGACCAAGGCAAGGTCAGCGGATGGGAGGGGCGCGGCCCTGAATGGCGTGGCTTTGCGACAGGCGGAGCCAAGATCCTGTTTCGGCTCGGCGCCACCCATGCAACGCGGCTCTGCGTAACCGAGGCCGCAATCGATGCTATGAGCCTCGCCGCGATCGAAGGCATGCGTGACAACACCCAATATCTGAGCACCGGCGGCGGCTGGGCTCCGGCGACTGCGACAGCCCTGCGTGAGCTTGCTGACCGCGCGGATGCGCACCTCGTGGCCGCGACAGATGCCAATTCTCAGGGCGATGCGTACGCGGACCGCCTTCGCCTACTGGCCGAGGATGTCGGCTGCTCGTGGCTTCGGCTCCGGCCGACCTCCGATGACTGGAACGACGTGCTGAAGCAAAGGGAGAAGGACAAGGAAGCAAGAAGGAAGGAGGGGCGAGACGTGTCGCCCTCTCGCCGCTCCGATCAAGCAGACCTTCGTCCGGCTGCGCCAGCACCGAAATGACGAGCCATAGATCGATACCGAAGATCTTCCAAGAAACGGCCAGGCGCCAGGAGATATTCTCGTTCTTCTTCGTCATGGCGCTCGCGGGATGGCAGAGCTTTGCATTTGCGGAAGAGCTTTGTGAAAAACGGCGCCGATTGCGCGACGTTGATGACGAGGTTGCCAGCACGCCGTCGCCTGAATCGTCACATGTTCTATAAGCAGCGCAGCGAATGCATAGCTGCATTGCACAATAAATGTTTTCCAACTGGTCAAAAATCAGGCATAAAGCCTACAGCTAATGCAGATGGCGGTCTTCTCCCAGTTCCGCCGCAGTAGCTGTTCCCCTCTGGAGGTTTTTGACCTTCACACTTTATGGGCCGCGTTTTCGCTGGCCCATTTTTTTTGGCCAATGCCTCCTGCGAGGCTGCACGACTAACGCGACAGACGACCATCGTCATCAATGAGCCTGATGCTGCTGGGCAACGCGTTGCTCCATGTCCATAAAACCAAATTGAGATCCTGCGCTGTTGCCCCATGCGCGAAGCTCGAAACGAGCAGTCCCTGATAGCCGGCGAGCGCCAGTCTCCTTGCGAAGACCTGCGTTTGTGCCGCTCCGTGTGCCTTCATCTCGTCGCGCCATGCCGGATCGGCAAGCGCGGCCGGATTGATACCTTCGGCATCCAGGGCATCACGGTTTCGGCAATCGAAGACGCGTTCCACTTCCGCTTCGTAAGAGACAAGCGTGGTGGGTTGCAGGGCTCCTACCTGGTTGGCTTCGCGCAATGCCGTCATCACCGACAATGATGTGTAGAGTGCTGGAGTTCCTTTTGCGTTGAAGCGACCACCATAAAGCTCTGCTCCACGACCAGATAGCGGCTCGCGTGCGTGCACCGGGTTCAATGCCCGATAGAGAGTTCCCTTGAAATGCATCTAGGCGATCACGCGTGGATGCCAGCGTCGACAGCGTCGATATAGTCAAGAACGTCGTCGGCGCGACCGTCCCTCACCAGTTGCATAGCCGTCAGGCCAGAAAAACCAGGCAGTGGTTCCGACCGATACCAGGCGTAAGCCATCAGAGCCGAGCCGAAACGTGGCTCGACTTTGTTGATGATCTCAGCGACTTCACGCAGGCGCCGTTGCGTCTTGTCCGAACGAATGCGATCCTTGCGTTGGATAGCATCCCGCCCCAAGCCCGCCGTACGGGCAATTTCCTCGCTTGTCGTGCGCAGAGCCTCCGCGAATTTGCGCGGCGAGAAAATGCCCTTATCTGCATATTGTGCAAGACTCATATCGCCACCTCTCAATCTCCGTTGCCGAAACTATTGACGCAATATAGCGTCAATATGAGTGTTTTACAAATGGGGAGGCCGGATGAATAGGAAAGTGATAAACAGAAGAAGTCGCTAGCAGCGGTGCCGGTCAGCGTCGCCGAAGCTCAATTGCGACCTGCTCATCCCGGCTACTCGCCCATCGCAGGACTTCAAGTCCCGCGTGCGCTTCGCAGCAGGGCTGCTCGGTCGCAGTTGCGCCGACCCGGCTACCCCAGCGCTTCGGGAGATGTCTTCGCAAAGGAAGAAGACAGGAAGGAGCGGCAACCGAGCCGCCCCGCATCCCAAAGGAGCGTTTCAATGCACATTATCACGATCGACCCGCGCGCCTTGAGCGACAACCCCGACGATATCAGGCGCTCGAAGTCCAATCCGCAAGCCGACGCCTTGCTGCTTGCCACCGTGAAAGCTGTCGGCATCATCCAGCCCCCCGTGGTCTCGCCGCAGCTAGACGGCGGAAACGGCTATGTCATCCAGGCCGGTCACCGGCGCGTGCAGGCCGCGATCTGCGCGGGCTTCGAACAAGTCGAGGTCCTCGTGAAGGAGGCCTCCGACGACAACGGTGCCATGCGATCGATGGTCGAAAACATTGCGCGTGAACCACTAAACCCGGTCAATGGCTTGGTATCGAGCGCCTCGTTGCGCTCGGCTGGACTGAGGAAGCAATAGCGGTCGCTCTCGCTCTTCCCGTTCGCCAGGTCCGCAAGCTCCGGCTGCTTGCCAACGTCCTGGCCGCGATGCTCGATCAGATGGCCAAGGGCGATATGCCCAGCGAGCAACAGCTTCGCACGATTGCGGCCGCCTCGCTCGAGGATCAGAAGGAGGTCTGGAAGGCCCACAAGCTGAAGAAGGGCGACACGGCGCAATGGTGGCAGATTGCCAATAGCCTGTCGAAGACCCGCATGTTCGCCCGCGACGCGAGCTTCGGCGACGATCTTCGCGAGGGCTATGGCATCGAATGGGCCAACGACCTCTTCGGCCCGGCCGACCAAGAGGCCTCGATGAACGCCGACAACGAGGTCACCGGCGCGCTCGACGATCACGAGGCCGATTACGGGATCGCAGGCGAGTAACCTCGCCGGACTTACGTGATCCAGTGCCGTCGGCGCTTGCACGGCGGCGGCACTTCGCACCTCACGACGTCTTATGCCGACGGCATCCGGTATTGGACCGCCCATCGCCGGAGGGAAACCGCAGGCATGGGACATCGGAGGGCCAAGCGGCCTCGGCCGAACACGCCGAGTTGGGAAAGGCCTGGAGCGACGGGGGCTTGAACATTTTCCTTGTTGCCGACGATTGCGTGAACCCGTGCCGGTCTGTCCTTCGGTTTGGCTGTGGTCTGAACCAGCGTCCGTTCGCTTCAAGGCCGCGTTCCGCGCCGCGTGGCGGCCGGATCCCTTCGTCCTGCGCAGAGCAGATCCGCTTGGCTGTCGCAGGGCTACGCCCGCTCGCCCGCACATCGGCTCCGCTGGTCCTGCCGCGCCCGGGCCTTGAAGCGCCCGTCTTCCGCCGGTTCGGGGCGACCGCACCGAAGGGCAATCCGGCACCGGGCCGGAACCACTTCGGGATGAAAGGAAATGACATGGCCGCCAAGCCCCCAACCAATCCCCGCCAATCCGCCCGCCCGACTGGTCGCATTGTCCAGCTCCGCAAGGGCGCCACCATCGAGATGGTCCGGCTGACATGCCCGGACATCGATCAGGCCCTCAAGATCGCCGAGAGCTTCGGGAATGCAATCGTCGACAGCGACGGGATCCGCGATCTTCACGAGCGCCTGATCAACGAGACGGCCGATGCTCTCAGCGAAGGTCTGGGCGAGCGCGCCATGCAGATCCACCTGCAGCGGATCGTCGGTGCATTCGTCGGCTCGGCGCATGGTGCCGGCCAGTTCTACAGCAAGGCGGTCACCGAGGCGCGCGATGCCACGGCCAAGGCCGCAAACGACGCCCGGGACGAGGATCTTGACGGTCCCGTCGGCTATGACAGCACCGCCCACCGCAAGCGCGAATTCGCAGCCGACATGGGGATCCAGGCCCACGCTCTGCGCATGGCGTCGGAAGGCGCCGTTGATGCATACAGGCAGATCGTCGGCGACAGCTGGAAGCCCTTTGACCGTCCGATTGAAAACCCCGGTCATTCCGTCGACCGCAGGGCGGCCGCGGCACAGATGTCTGCCTTCGAATGACAGCATCACGGCGGGGCTTCGGCTCCGCCATCTCAATTGATCCAAGGTCGGTCCTTTCGGGACGGCCCCTTCTCTTTTGGCTTTCTCAGGAAAGAAGAGGAGGAGAGGATTTTGGTCTGACCATGCGGTCCGTCTGGGGCTTCGGGCCTGCAGGAGCCGCCGGCCGCACGCAACGCCTTCGCCGTCCTCCACTTCGTTCCGGCCGTTCCGGTGCATGTTGCCGGCTCGTTGGCTCCTGCCCATGGCCTCCGCGACGGGGCCGCGATTGGCGCGGCTCCAGAAGAGTGGAGAAGACAAATGAACAAGAAAGTCGAAAGTCAGCGCACCGATATCTATTCACGCATTACTGACCGTATCCTGGAGGAGCTTGCCAAAGGCGTGCGTCCCTGGATGAAACCATGGAGCGCTGCAAACGCCGGCGGCCGGATCACCCGACCGCTCCGCCACACCGGACAGCCCTATTCCGGCATGAACGTGCTTCTTCTCTGGTCAGAACAGATGTCACGTGGCTTCGCCTCGTCGACGTGGATGACGTTCAAGCAGGCGCTCGAGCTTGGCGCGGCCGTGCGAAAGGGGGAGACCGGATCGACAGTGGTGTTCGCCAGCCGCTTCACCAAGTCGGAGGCTGATGGAAAAGGCGGCGAGGTCGATCGCGAGATCCCTTTTCTGAAGGCCTACTCAGTGTTCAACGTCGAGCAGATCGGCGGTCTTCCGGATCACTATCATTATCGGCCGGCGCCACCCCAGGACCCGGTCGAGCGTATCGAGCAGGTCGACCGCTTCTTCCGGAATTCCGGCGCGGTAATTCGTCATGGCGGCAATCAGGCATTCTATGCGCCCGGCCCCGATCTCATCGAGATGCCAGCTTTCGAGATGTTTAAGGATCCGGCGAGCTATTATGCCACGCTCAGCCATGAGGCGACACACTGGACGGCGGCAAAGCACCGCCTCGGGCGAGATCTGTCGCGCTACAGCAAGGAAAAAAGCGAGCGTGCCCGCGAAGAGCTGATAGCCGAGCTTGGCAGCTGCTTCCTTTGCGCTGATCTTGGAATCGCGCCGGAACTTGAACCGAGGCCGGACCACGCGTCCTACCTTCAGTCCTGGCTCAAGGTGCTGGCCGACGACAGGCGCGCCATCTTCCAGGCGGCCGCTCATGCCCAGCGAGCCGTTACCTACCTTCATGACCTACAGGTCACCGGAACTGCTCACGTTGCGGCTTGATGCAGGCTTTAAGCGATGTGGGGCTGATCGCACCCGGCAAATCGGCGAGTGCGATCACGTCATTTACAGCAATGCCGTATGGCGTGGTTGTTGGTTTTAGCGTTGCCCAACCTCTTCGAGCGAAATCGAAATTCCGAACGAGGTGGTTGCTGTTCCATTAGCTATCTATCCCAGCGGTTGCTCCGCCTTGTCCATTCTTGACGGAATCGGGCGGGGCGCTACCTTTATCGGGGCTGGAGAATATGCCGATGCCCCCGCGCGTGGATGAAAATTTCCGAATGTTGGCCGAAGCGGTGAATGCCTGGTTCGACTACTACGAAGTCGAACCACACGAGCAGACATACGATGTACTATCGACGGCTGCACTCTCGCTCTTCGACCAAGGCCACCGCAACCTCGACGATCTGTCAACGATGCTGATCGGCACTTACGTGGGCCGATGGGCCGTACTGGTCAATGCGCCTTCATCCGATGGCGTTCACTGAAAAGAGCCTTCAGGGACGAACCGGTCATTTGTCCTTTCTCCAGTCAAGGAAGTGATCAAAATGTCGTACCGAAACATCCTCGCCGAAACGAAGCCTCGCCTGGAGGCGCTGGTAAGCGCGCTCGTGGCGGAAGGCGCCGAGCATAACGCGGTGCTCGATGTCCTTGAGAAGGAGCTCGGCAATCTCCGACAAAAGCAGACAGTCGCATCTATCGATCGTGCCACTGTCGAAGAACCGTCGAACGATTGGCCATCTGCTGAGTGACGATTGCGGTGCCCCTTCTTCCAGTGGAAAGCGCTTACGTGCAAGCGGCGTTTCCAAGCTGAGAAGTGATGGCCCGCCTCTCTTGATCTCAATAGGTCGCCCGCGAGCTATCGGCCATCGGCATCACTGTCGATGCGCTCGAAATAGCCGTGATGTTAAGTCGCCTAGCCTTTGACCACGGATGTCTTGCCAATGGCAGAAAAATGGAAGGAAAGGTCGGTGCGAATTCGCGCCGACTTTTTTGTCGTTCACGATCAAGCTGGACGGACGTTCTCCGCCTTGGATTTTCCGGTCTTTCGATCCTGGCCCAGATCGTAGCTGACATTCTGGCCATCCCGCAGCGACCCGCCCTGGACAGCAGAGATATGCACGAAGACGTCTGGGCCGCCATTGGTTGGCGTGATGAAGCCGAAGCCCTTGTCCTGATTGAAAAACTTTACAGTGCCGTTCGCCACGAACTTCTCCGGTGGTTCAATATTCCTGGTCCGCAGTGATAGACCGAAGGGGATCGCAGGCAAGTAAGGGTGCCATTTGCAGTCCAGTCCTTGAACGATGGCGCCGAGATACGGAACCCACGATCTCCGGCGATCTCAAATCCGAGACCGACGGGATCTCTAGTCGTCAGCATTCACTGACCGCGGCGGCGACCGACGTCCAGAGGCTGATATCATTGGCGGCCCGAAGATCCGACGCAGATCACGATCGCCGCGCCCGTCTTTTGTCGGATTCTACAAGAGACCAGCGGCCCCGTGCACGTTAGATTCCGCGGCGTCGACGCAAGGACGCATGCGCCACGTCGTTGAGAGGGGGTGAACAGACCACTCGCATGACTTCTGCAATATGGCGAGCAACCTCTGCCAGGATGTCCGCGTCCTTTGCACGGGTGGCGGCGCTCCATCTGCGTTCTCGATGGGGCATGTCTGACCGGAAACCAGCTTCGCCTCGCTCGTTATCCCGCAACGGCGGCCCCGGAACTTTCTTCCCCTGACGGCTACGCCGCCATTCCTCGCGGGACAAGAAAGTCCCCGGTCCACCGCCCTTCACGATGTTCCGGCCCTTGGGGTGCGGTCCGATCGTTTCCGATCTTTTCGACTGCCATCGAGGCCGCGAAGGGCGCAGCTTCGAAACAAGCAAAAGGAACTTGAACATGGCTACCATCGGCAACTTCACCAACACCGAAAACGGCTTCTCCGGCTCGATCCGCACTCTCGCACTCAACGTCAAGGCCCGCATCGCTCGCGTCGAAAACCCCTCCGACAAGGGGCCGCACTTCCGCATCTATGCCGGCAACGTTGAGCTCGGCGCAGCCTGGCAGAAGCGCTCTACCGAAACCGACCGCGACTACCTCTTGGTCAAGCTCGACGATCCGAGCTTCCCGGCTCCGATCTTCGCAAACCTGATCGCGGTCGACGGCGAGGAAGACTACCAGCTGATCTGGTCCCGCCCGAACCGGGGCTGACGTGCACAAGGCCCCGCCCGCAAGGCGGGGTTTTCTTTTCCCATTGGAAGCCAGAGGCAGGCATCGAGCCAGCCTCCGGCTTTCCTGGTGCCGCACGAGAGGTGAGGTCTGCTCGGACCGAGCGAGGGTGCCGTGACGAGCGTACAGCCTCAAGGACGTCCGGTTCCCCCAAAATGCTGGCGCATTTCGGCTCCCCCACACGCCGCGCGGCGGTCGCTGTCGCGATCCCTGACCCTGTCCCCTCGCCACGCCCGCGGACGTCATCTTTCTCAAACATCAGGAGTTGACGACGATGACAATCGAACAGCACATCGAGGAACTGCGCGCTGATTTGCGGAATGCATGTGAGACCTATGAGCGCCGCGCGATCGAGGTCGAGCTTGAGTGCGCTCAGGCAGAGCTTGCAATCATCGTTGCCGAGCAGGATGGACGCCTTGACGTGAAGCCGCCGTTCTAGGCGGACTCCGATGACCGTGACGCCTACGCAATTCCCTGGCGATCACCGGGGGGACGATAGCCCTTCGCGCGCTTCTGGCGGGCAAGGCTGAGAAAGAGATCGACGGCATCTTCTTCCCGTTCGAAATGATGGTTCTTGTGCTGACCATTTTTTCCGATGCGTCCCCATGACCGAACGAGACATGCCTGCCCGAACAACGTCGCCGTGATTTCCAAGGCGTAGTAGCGCGCCATATTCTTCGTGGCATCGGTGCGTTCGACATAGAGATGGTAGGGCTGCGTGATCATGCCGGCAGGATCTTGAATTCTCCTGCCGGCGTCCAACGAGACTTATGAATCAGTTGAAGGGCATCGATTCACATCAGTGATGGTTCTTGCGCCAGACACGGCCCTATTCGCCGCGCGAGTCCAGCCCGCAAGTGGCCTCTGCCTGTGCGGGCTATGGTTTGTTCGCGTACAGCCCGATGACGTCTTTACGCCACAAGCGCCATCGAGAATCTGGCTGCCGGTAGGGCATCCGGGAAATGCCACGCTGGGATCAAGCGCTACGCAGGCGTCGGACGTATGATTGGTTCGAACTCCGGCTTGAAAGCGATGCAGATCCCTGGTTGGCGAGTTTGAAGCCAGCGACCAACGATGAAAGACGAGATGCTTCTTCGGACAGTCGCACGGTCGCCGCTGACGACTCCTCGACCATGGCAGCATTCTGCTGGGTTATCGTGTCCATGTTCCCGACGGCGACGTTGATTTCGCTGATTCCAGTAGCCTGCTCCTGCGAGGATTTGGCGATGTTTTCCATGTGCTCATCGATGGCTCTGACCTGAGTCCCGATGCTTTGGAGCGCTGCCCCCGTCTTGTCGACGAGTGTCACACCGCGCAGCACGTCCTGTGCGGACCGCCCGATGAGGACGTTTATCTCCTTGGCAGCTTTTGCGGATCGTTGAGCAAGTTCGCGCACTTCCTGGGCAACAACTGCGAACCCCTTGCCCTGCTCGCCCGCGCGAGCCGCTTCGACGCCGGCGTTAAGTGCAAGCAGGTTGGTTTGAAAGGCGATGTCATCGATCACTTCGATGATGGCTGTCATCTCCTTCGATGAGCTCTCGATCTCGCTCATGGCCTGAATCGCTTCTTCAACAACACTCCCGGAGGCGAGTGCTTCCGAGGCGGATTGCCTTACGAGGCTCTGGACCTCGCGGGTGCGATCCTGCGCTTGCCTGGAGATCGCGCTAATTTCCTCCAACGCTGCCGCAGTCTCCTCAAGGGCCGTCGCTTGCCTTTCGGTGCGACGAGCCATGTCGTTCGTCGCGGCCGAGATTTCTTGTGATTGCTCGCTCACCATCGCCACGGCCGCATGAATTTCGGAGATTGCTACGCCAACGCTGTGAAGCGAGCTATTGTAGTTGTCCTTCAACGACTGGAAACCCTCGCCTACCGGCTCGACCAATTGCGCGGTTAGATCGCCAGAGGCAAGCAGTTCCAACGCACGGTCCAATGCCGCGACCGCATGGTCCTGCTCGCCCTTGAGCTTCTGCTGCTCACCTTCTGCCTTCACGCGCTGCTCGCTGAGCGCTTCGAGGTAGACCGAAATCGCGTAGTCCATGTCAACCAGTGCGGCCTTCACCACCGCTGAGATATCGTCGCCGAGTTTGCTCCGCTTGGATCGCATCGTGAACCCCGACAGTTCGCTATCAATAACCGAACGTATGATGCTCTCAACGATCAACGCATAGCCGCCAATGTACCACCGGGGTTCAAGTCCTAGACGTGCATGCGTCTTCCCAACCGCTGTAACCGCTTCGACATAGGTCTCGTCGAACTTGGCGGAGGCAATATTCTCCCAGTGGCGAACCTGTCGCTCCTTCGCGTGCTGGATATGAGCCTCGCTTGAAAAGAACTTCGAGGTTTCCGAGTGGACACGAGCCTTCGAATAGAAGACGTTCAATGCGCCGTCTAGTGAACGACCGATCACGGGTCCAAGGGACGCTAGCGATTGCCGCTGCTTTTCATCAAGCCCGACGAATTCGAGGCGTTCATTCAATTTGGCCTGGGAGTTGCGATCGCGCATTTGCCATAGCTTTCTGTTTGCGGAGCCGTGAGGCTCGCATGAATTTCATCATGGTTGTCGGAGATCGGCAGATGGACAGTCTGTATCCAGCCGCCGCTTCTGCGTCCGATGCTAAGAAATGTAGCAGAGCTGTTTTAGGGAGGGCTTAATCTCGTAAAGACTTCGGTAGCCATATCGAGGACCCAAATTGCTCAATCGCGGGAGATGAACAATTTTTGCTCTATTGGTGTGTGTCTACTGGCCGGTTTTCGTCCATTTCTGATCGGGCCCAACCCTGCCCTTTATGGATGGGGTCGAAAACCGATCGACACGTGTCCGTTTTCATCTGTTCGAAAGACAAGGCCGCGGGCTTCGAATGTTGCCCTGACTTGCTGGACACTTTCCGACCTGACCGACGTGTGAGCCGCTTCCATGCGGCGAATAGTCGAAAACGATACACCCGACTGATTTGCAAGCTCCTGAGCGGTCCAATCCAAAAATCCGCGCGCCGCTCGAATCTGGGCTGAACATAAATTCGCTTCGCCCGGTTTGGAAGCGGCCGCAGCGTCAACGACGGAGTAGCCGATCCATTGCTCGATCTCCCTGGAAGACCCGATAAGTGGCATGGCCCTACTCGCCCTGACCACGTACTGTCCGGCGCGAGTTCTAACCCGAAACCTCGACGAATACTCCGTTCGGGTGTTAAGCGCCATTTTCCAGCTATTTCGGAATTGCTCGCGGTCATCCGGATGGATTGCTGCCAGCGCTGACCAGTCGTGTGCCTGCGCCGCGGTTTCGCCCGTAAGCTGCGTCCAATCCGCTGTCTCTATCAGCTTGCCGGTGGATGTCGCCCTCCACACCTTGCCCTTCAATAATTGCGTGAGAATGCCCGCAACCTTGGCATCTGTCTCGATCGATGCCTTCGACTCCTCTTCATCGGTCACGTCAACGATGACGCCAAAGAGAAGTATGGGGGTGCCGTTGCGATCCAGATGAGGTTGGGCTTTGCTGAGAAGCCAACGCAAACTTCCATCGGGCCGGATGACGCGGAACCGACGATTCTGCAGCCGCTTGTCCGACGCGAGTCCAACGGCGTCATCGAATTTTATCTGGTCATCGGGGTGCACGAGCGACTGGTACAGATCCAGTGTCGGAATAACGCTGAAGGGATCGAAGCCGAGGATCCGAAACAGGCCTTGAGACCAAACGACTTCGGACGTTTGCAAACGCCAACTCCAGGTCCCCACGTTAAGCTTTTCCTCCAGGAGTCGGAGTTTTGCGTCTGCACTTTTAAGCAGGCGAGTATAGGGCATGGATAGATTTCCCGTGGTCGCGACGGAGACATCACTCGGCGTCCAAAGACAGCATCGCTGAGATTACTTCGCAACTCAGCGCCCGCTGTTATAGGTTCAGCCAAATCAGAGTGTCCAATATTGTTTGCCTGCTCGCGCCGCTAGCGAAAAATGCGCCAACATCCATTCGAGAAATCACGAATGAAATATTGCCGTTGGCTGTGGCGCGATCCCCAGGAAGGTGTAGTCATTCCTCATCTGCCTAGCTCGAGTCGAGGATCCGCATCGACGAAGCCGCTGGATGATAGAACCGGTTTTGTCGCACACATGTCCTCATATCATCGCGTCTGAACCAGATTGCCCGGCCGCATCTGAGCGGCGGATTGCCTGCGGTGAAAACGATCTGTTCGTCGGCGCGCATCCGCAGTACCTCGTGAGGCTGGATCAGCGGTCTGGCTGCCAGCTGCTTTGATCGTGTTCGCGAAGATCCGCGCGCTTGAAAGCTGCGGCTGACCTGGTCGATTTCGACCGTGGTCATGCCACAGCGCCGGGAGATGTAATCAGCCGTCTCCGGATCGTTGATGGCGGCGAACGAGATCCAGCTCGCGCTCTCGAACCACTTGCTGGACGCATCGCGCCCGCCATAGGTTTCGCGCAGCTGGCCGATCGATTGATAGATCATCGTCAGCGTGATGCCGTACTTGCGGCCGGCGTCGCGCGTCGTCTCCAGGATACGCATGTAGCCAAGCCTTGCGGCCTCGTCGAGCAGGAAGAGCGCGCGGCCCTCGATTGCACCATCTCGGTTATAGATGGCGTTGAGAAACGAACCGATGATGACGCGTGCCAGTCCCGCATGGGTTTCCAGCGTCTTCAGGTCGATGTTGATGAACACGTCGATCTTGCCCGAGGCGATGTCGTCCGTCGAAAATGCCGAACCCGACACGAGTGCCGCATAGTTCTGGTAGGACAGCCAGTGGGTTTCCTTGATTGCGTTGGCATAGACGCCGGAGAAGGTCTCGGCCGTCATGTTGACGAAGGCGGCGACGTTTTCCTTTACGAACCGGGATTGCGAATTGTCGTAGATATCCCGTAGCCGCTCGCGCAGCTTCGGCTCAGGTTCGGCGAGATTGGTGCGCACCTGGCGCAATGTCTGCTGCTCTCGCGCCGTTTGACCCGACAGACAGACATCAGCAATGATCGCGGTCAACAGTTGCTGGCCGGAAGCGCGGAAGAAGTCGTCTCGAATGCCGGAGGCGCGGCCGCTTTCGCTCATGATCCAGGATGCGACGGAGGCGATGTCTTCTTCCCTGGTGCCGCCGAACTTGCCGATCCAGTCAAGCGCGTTGAAGCCGGTTGCCGGTTGGCGCGGATCGAGGATCCGAACCCTGCGGCCAGCGTCTTCGCGATGCTGCGATACCATCGGCGCGACTTCGTTCGATGGGTCGAGGACAACCAGCGTCCCGCCCCATTTGAGTGATGTCGGGATCGTCACCGATGTCGTCTTGAACCCGCCCGAACCAGCGAAGACAATCCCGTGGGACGAGCCGAAGGAACCGTCGAAGCAGAGTAGAGGTGCCTTGCCTCCCTTTCCCCAACTCTCCCTGTCATCAGCCCGAAAGCCGCGAGCAGTTAGCCCATCGAGATCGACCCGGTATTTCTCGCCCACGACGATCCCGCCCGCTTCGGCAAAGAGCTGTCCGGCCTCCTGCAGTTTCATCCAGTTGGCTTCGCCATGGAGTGCGCGCTTGCCGATAATCCGCTTTGGCTCGGATCGCACGAACGCGGCGTTTCCGACCAGTGCGGCTCGCAGTGCGAAGCATCCCGTAGCCAGCACAGCCGTTGCGCCGATCATCGTCGCTGGATCGAGATATGCAGCCACGGACTGGTCATCAGGAACCTTGTCGGCAAGTGCTGCAAGGCGCGATCCTTCCCGGGCGATGGCGACGAGGATCGTGCCAACGCTTCCACCGAGCGCGCCCCATCCCGCGAACCGGATGTGGGTGGATCCGGCAGATGCGAAGAGCCAGACCAGGCTGATGGCGGCAGCGGCGAGATAAGGTGTCGCAATGCCAATCCTGCCGAGCGTCGATCTCAATTCCTCGGTCTTGCCGAAGGTTGCGAACCATTGATCAACTCCGGCCAATCCAATGGCAGCGCCGATCATCAGCAGGGCGACGGCGATGGAAAGAAGTATTCTAGCCACTGTCATTGCCGAAGGTCTCCGCGCCGACTGCTGTCAGCCGTGCCCGCTCGCCGGGATCCTCTCTGAGACGATCAGCGAGCTCAATGAGCGCGCCGAGCAACATCGCCCGCTTTTCGAAGCGGAGCCCAGCCTTAACGATCAAGCCTCCAAGCTCGATCTTCTCGCGCGTGTCCTTCTTGCGAGCGGCAGATGTCGAGGTCCTTGCCATCCGCTCAAGCCTCGTCACTGCTGCGTGCAAGCGCGCCAGGCGGGATCGTCGATATACCCCGGCTGCTTGCGCCGCCCCTTTCATTCCCGCTCGATCGGCCTTTGGCTGCGCGAAACCGGTTCGCCACATCCTCGAACGCGGTCTGGAGCGCGCTCTCGTCGATCTCGATGTCGCCAACACCGGCCTTGAGCGCGATCCGTCCAATCCGCTCGGCGTCGCGTGTTTCCGCGGCCTTGAGCGCGTCTTGCAGTTTCGCGATTTCTTCGCGGATTTTCGAGGATGGCTTTTTCATTCCGTCTGTCTCCCTTTGCTGAAAATCCGATGCTGGGAGCAGAGATTTTCAGCAGGGAGGGCGCAGCGCACTACTGTTAATCCTACAATCGCCAAGGGCGATGCCTTGGTGGATGATCACGGCCGTTCCAAAGGAGCGGCATCCAAGTGCGCAATTATACGTCGCTGATGCGACGCCTTGCTTGGCCCTTGGGCCGAGGCCGCCACGCCCGACGAACCTGTTGGATCTGTTCGATCGAAGGAGTTGCGACGCGCATGGCCGTCCCGCATTTTTCAGTCAGCATCGTCGCCCGCGGCTCCGGCCGCAGCGCCGTGCTGTCGGCTGCCTACAGGCATTGCGCCAAGATGGACTATGAGCGGGAGGCGCGCTCAATCGACTATTCCCGCAAGCCGGGCCTGCTGCACGAGGAGTTCTCCATTCCGGCCGATGCCCCGCAATGGCTGCGGACCATGAGTGCGGATCGCTCCATATCCGGCGCCTCGGAAGCCTTCTGGAACAAGGTCGAGGATTTCGAGAAACGCTCGGATGCGCAGCTTGCCAAGGACGTGACCATCGCTCTGCCGATCGAGCTTTCAGCGGAGCAGAATATCGAACTTGTGCGGGATTTCGTGGCAGGGCACATCACGGCACAGGGCATGGTTGCCGATTGGGTGTTCCACGATGCGCCGGGCAATCCGCACATCCATTTGATGACCACGTTACGGCCGCTGACCGAAGACGGGTTCGGGCCGAAGAGAGTTGCCGTCCTTGGCGCTGATGGCAAGCCGGTCCGCAACGACGCCGGCAAGATCGTCTACGAGCTATGGGCTGGTGGTGCCGAAGATTTCAACACGTTTCGCGATGGCTGGTTTGCCTGCCAGAACCGCCATCTGGCGCTTGCCGGGCTCGACATTCGTATTGATGGCCGTTCCTTCGAAAAGCAGGGCATCGGGCTCACGCCGACGATCCATCTTGGTGTCGGCACGAAAGCGATCGAGCGGAAGGCAGGCCGTGCGGAGGAAAAAGCTGCACTTGAGCGGTTGGAGTTGCAGGAGGCGCTGCGCGCGGAGAATACCCGCAGGATCCAACGCAATCCGGAAATCGTGCTCGCGATGATCACGCGGGAAAAGAGCGTCTTCGACGAGCACGACATAGCGAAGATCCTGCACCGCTATATAGATGATGCCGCTCTCTTCCAAAGCCTGATGGCACGCATCCTGCAGGGCCCTGAGACCCTTCGTCTTGATCGCGAACGTCTTGACTTCGCGACCGGCATGAGGGCGCCAGCAAAGTACACGACACGAGAACTCATCCGGCTCGAAGCCGAGATGGCCAATCGGGCGACCTGGCTCTTCAACCGATCATCGCATGGCGTTCGCCGGCCTGTGCTTGAGGCAACCTTCGCCCGTCATGAACACCTTTCGAACGAGCAGAAGTCCGCGATCGAGCATGTCGTGGGTGATGAGCGCATTGCCGCTGTGATCGGTCTCGCCGGCGCTGGCAAGACAACGATGATGAAGGCGGCGCGCGAGGCGTGGCAAGTGGCTGGCTATCGCGTGGTTGGCGGCGCGCTTGCCGGTAAGGCGGCAGAAGGTCTCGAGAAGGAAGCGGGCATCGCCTCCCGCACGCTTTCATCCTGGCAGCATCGCTGGACCCAGGGCCATGGACAACTCGACGACAGATGCGTCTTCGTTCTCGATGAAGCGGGCATGGTTTCATCTCGTCAGATGGCGCTGTTCGTCGAGGCCGTTACCAGGGCAGGTGCCAAGCTCGTTCTCGTTGGCGACCCGGAGCAGTTGCAGCCCATCGAGGCCGGTGCCGCCTTCCGGGCGATCGCTGATCGCATCGGTTATGTGGAACTCAAGACAATCCACCGGCAGCAGGAGCAGTGGATGCGTGACGCGTCGCTCGATCTGGCGCGCGGCAATGTCGTAAAGGCTGTCGAAGCCTATCAGGCCAGGGACAAGGTGATCAGGACCGAGCTGAAGTCCGACGCGATCTCGAGCCTCATCACCGACTGGAACCGTGACTATGATCCGGCAAAGTCCACCTTGATCCTCGCACATCTGCGCCGCGATGTCCGAATGCTGAACGAGCTGGCACGCATGAAGCTCCTCGAGCGCGGGATTATCGGGGCCGGTTCGACCTTCGAGACGGCCGACGGCAATCGCAATTTCGCCGCCGGCGACCAGATAGTCTTCCTGAAAAATGACGGCTCGATCGGCGCCAAGAACGGCATGTTGGGAAAGGTGGTAGAGGCCTCTCCCGGGCGCCTCATGGCTGTGACTGGCGAGGGCGGACATTGTCGCCGGATCGTGGTCGAGCAGCGGTTCTACAACAATATCGATAATGGTTACGCCACGACCGTGCATAAGAGCCAGGGCACCACGGTCGACCGGGTCAAGGTGCTGGCCTCGCTCTCGCTCGACCGGCACCTGACATACGTGGCGATGACCCGTCATCGTGAGGATCTTGGCGTCTACTACGGAGGCCGATCGTTCGCCAAGGCGGGCGGCCTGGCTGAAATCCTGTCTCGCAAGAATTCCAAGGAAACATCGCTCGATTACGCCGGCGGAAGCATTTACCGGCAGGCACTTCGCTTCGCCGAAGCGCGCGGGCTCCATATCGCCAGCGTTGCAAGGACCGTCGCGCGCGATCGTCTCGAATGGACGATTCGGCAAAAACAGAAGCTCGTCGATCTCGCCGGCCGGCTCACGGCCATAGGCACCAAGCTCGGCTTCGCTTTGTCGACAGGCAAACCAATTCCCACTGCAGCAGAGGAGGTCAAGCCTATGGTGGCTGGTATCACCACCTTCCCGAAATCCATCGATCAGTCTGTCGAAGACAAGCTCGCGGCAGACCCTGCGCTCAAAAGACAATGGGAGGAAGTCTCGATGCGGTTCCATCATGTCTACGCGCAGCCTGAAGCAGCGTTCAAGGCGGCCAATGTCGACGCAATGCTGAGCGATCAGGAAGCAGCGGCGAAGACGATCGCAAGAATGGCCGGGGAGCCTGAAACCTTCGGCGCTCTCAAGGGAAAGACAGGCTTGCTCGCAAGCCGGGCCGACAGATTCGACCGGGATCGCGCGCTCAGGAATGTCAAGCCGCTCGCCGACAGTATCGGCGACTACCTGCGCCAACGCTGCGAGGCCGCACGGCGAAATCATGCTGATGAGCTGGCGGCGCGCAAACAGCTCGCGCTGGAGATCCCTGCTCTCTCGGCCCATGCGAAAAGCATCCTAGAACGCGTTCGCGATGCCATCGATCGAAACGATCTGCCGTCTGGCCTGGAATTCGCACTGGCGGACAGAAACGTGAAGGCCGAACTCGATGGTCTTGCCAAGGTGGTCTCCGAGCGTTTTGGAGAACGGATGTTCTTGTCGCTTGCAGCCAAGGACACGAACGGCGAAACCTTCCAACGGGTTACATCGGGCATGAACGCCACGCAGAGGAGCGAAGTCGAGCGGGCGTGGAACACGATGCGCACCGTGCAGCAACTGCAGGCCCATGAGCGAACCGTGACTGCGCTCAAGGCATCCGATGCAATGCGACTGACGACGGGCCAGGGACTGGCTCTCAAATGACGGTTCCGGTCGAAAAGGGAGGGCGCCTTGGGCACGGTCGCAGGGTCGCACTCTGGCGTCTGGGCGTCTCGGCCATTGCTGCGCTCTTTGGGATCATCGGGCTGGGTGCGACCGGCTTCCGTGTCAACGTCACGCCGAGTGAACCCCTGGGCCTATGGCGGATTGTCGGTGTCGATCGAGTGTTGCAAAATGGCGATCTCGTCTTCGTCTGCCCGCCCGTCACCGATGTCATGCGCGAAGCGCTCATGCGCGGCTACCTTCGCCCCGGGCTTTGCACCGGCGGTTTCGCCCCGCTGATTAAAACGGTGGCTGCGAACTCCGGTCAGCGCATCGAGATCGGCGGTCTGGTCCGCATCGATGGACGACCACTTCCCCACTCAGGGCTCATGCCCAGGGACGGTCAGGGACGGCGGATGGTCGCCTTTGCCGGGGGTGCGGTCCCACCAGGAGAAATCTATCTGCATTCCGACTTCCCCGGGTCGTTCGACTCGCGGTACTTCGGGCCGCTGCCGGTGGAGAGCGTGCTCGGATTGGCGCAGGAGGTTTGGACCTATGCGCCGTGATCATCTTCGCGCGGCGTCACTGATTGCGGCATCGGCGACGGTAGGTTGGATCGGTTGGAGTGGCAACGTCTTGTCTCTTCCCACTGCTGCTCTGTTTCCGGCAGTCTGGTCGCTTTCGAGAACCCGCGGGCACGCCGTGGTGGTTTCGGCTGCATACTTCCTGGCCGCGTCGCGCGGTTTGCCGCAGGGTGTCGCGAACTTCTACTCATCCGATATCTGGCCCGGTCTGCTGCTGTGGTTGATGGCGTCAGCCGGGTTCGTGATCGTCCATTCAGTGCTCTGGACAGCCAGAGCCAAATGGCGAAAACCTCTTCGCTATCTGGTCGCATGTGTCGTCATCGCCCTCCCTCCCTTCGGGATCACGGGATGGGCGCATCCGGTCACGGCGGCCGGGGTCTTGTTTCCGGCTTGGGGGTGGTGGGGGCTGTTGGCGATGACAACCGGGCTGGTGCTCATGACGACGCGCCATTCGCCGCTTGTCGCCATTGTGATGACAGGCTTCTGGCTCTGGTCCGCCGCCGAGTGGGCGGAACCGATCCTGCCTGCATCGTGGCAGGGCGTCGATTTGGACATGGGTTCCTCTCTGGGCCGCGACGCGAGCCTGGAGCGACAAGAGGCGCTCATCCAGCTCGTCGCGCGCCAGGCGCCTGGAGCGATTGTCGTCCTTCCGGAAAGCGCACTCGGTTTCTGGACGCCGACGCTCGCTCGACTTTGGCAGGCAAGGCTAGCCGGGACCCGCACCACTGTCATCGCTGGCGCGGCGATCATCGAAAAGGGCGGATACGACAATGTCCTGGTGAGCATCTCGCCGGATGGCAGCGACATCGTTTATCGAGAGCGAATGCCCGTCCCCGGATCGATGTGGCAACCGTGGAGCAGCCGGATGTCAGACGGTGGTAGTGCGCGAGCGCATGTCTTCGCAAATCCGGTCGTCAGGATCGCCGACACCAGTATTGCGCCGTTGATTTGCTACGAGCAACTCATCGTCTGGCCCATTCTCCAATCAATGCTTCATGATCCCGACGTCGTCATCGCGGTCGGCAACGGCTGGTGGACCGCCGGCACCTCGATTGTCGATATCCAGCGCGCAAGTACCCTGGCCTGGGCTCGCCTCTTTGACAAACCCCTCGTTACTTCCTTCAACAGCTGACGGGATAGACACAATGCTTGATGCAGGCCTTATCGAAAAATGCGCCGATCCGTCCCTGACGCCGGCGATCGTCGAGCAGTTCGTCGCGGCAGCGGGGTCCGACGATCCGCTTGCAGTCACCATTAAATCCGGCGGCCGGCTTGTACTCGTCCCGAAACCGACGACGCCCGAAGAGGCGCTCGAGATCATCAAGCAGCATGTCGGGAAGGCCAGCGTGCGCATCGGCCTAACACAGTTTCCGG
The DNA here is from genome assembly GCF_001692185.1 of Rhizobium sp. AC44/96. Lineage (NCBI taxonomy): Bacteria > Pseudomonadati > Pseudomonadota > Alphaproteobacteria > Hyphomicrobiales > Rhizobiaceae > Rhizobium > Rhizobium sp. AC44/96. The sequence continues at coordinate 50,012 of NZ_LXKO01000002.1, read as the reverse complement.
CAGGCATCGGGATTACCGACATCAATCAGCTGGATGGCGGTGTGGTGGATGCCTGTGAGAACTTGAAGCGGGGTACAACCATGTTCGCAAAAATCGCCCGCATCGTGACGAAATGGTATGGCAGTCCAACGAACCCGGAAGTGGTCCCTCACCTGTTTGAGGATGCTGTTCATGCCTGGAAGACAGGGGAATTCGACGGTGCCAAGGTATTTTATGCGGATGACCCGGGAGGTGCCACGTTCCTGCGCGCAAATGCTGTCCCAACAGCTCGCCAGAATGATGGAGGCACGCAGCCGAACTCCTGGGGCCGCGTGGAGGACAACGGCCGTCCAGCGGTCGCTCGGGGCGTTGCTGAGCCTTCGGAAATACGCATCGATCTTTCGAGGATCGGCGGCGGCGAGTGATAATGCTGCATCTGTGAACAAAGGATGGGGCGAAGCGACCCGAAGGATATCAAGTGGAGGTGGGACCTAAGTCTGACTGGCAAAGCTTAGCGGCGTTCTTACTTTAGAAGGACGCAACATACGAGGTTCCTTTGAGGGGAGGAGCGGAAGGAGTGACAATGAAATTCGGCTCTGACAGCTTCAGCCACGAGGAGTGCTGTTCACAAGGCCACGGTTCCGCATCGACGATCGCGACGATCCAGTCCGCGCTGTCGGCTGATCCAGACATCGACAGCAGCGCCATTACGGTCCGCATGCTTGGTCCGATAGCTTTGCTCGAAGGTTACATCACAGACCTATGTGACCGTGACAAGTCGATTGCGATAGCCGCATCGATTGTCGGGTTCGAGAACGTCCAGGACCGGATGTTGAGCCGCTTTCCGACCCAATAGGCGGGATAGGGCCATGGTCCAGCAGACCCCGGACTGAAGTCCGGGGTCTGGAACCCACCCCTCCCTTGGCTGTTTGATTCCGCAGCGGAACAGACCGCTATCAAGGAGGAAAGCAAAATGAATATCAAAACAGTAGGAATGGTAGTCGCGAGCCTGATGGTGTCGACTTCCGCCTTTGCGCAGTCGTCGACGGTGACGGGAGCGGTTGGAGGTGCCGCAACTGGGGCGATTGTCGGCGGGCCCGTTGGAGCGGCTGTAGGGGGCATTGTAGGCGGCGTCGCCGGCACAGTGCTTGATCCGCCCCCGCAAAAACTCGTCACCTACGTTCAACAAGCTCCCGCTCCTACGGACCGTGTTGTCGTCAAGGAGAAGGTAGTCGTCGGGCAGCCGCTTCCAACGACGGTGATAGTGACGCCCGTGCCGGACGATCCGAAGTATGCCTATGCAATCGTCAACGACGAACGTGTCATCGTCGAGCCTTCGTCTCGGAAGGTCATTCAAGTCATTCAGTGACTTCCAGGCCCTTGCCTGACCGACAGGCGGCGCGAGCCGCCCCTTTCCAAAGATCATGGGGATGCAGGCACCGCAGCGAATTGCGGGTTACATGTCGTGCGTCCCTACAAACCGGAGATTAGCCATGCGAAAAAGCCATCTCACAATGATCCTGGCAGCGCTGTCACTCAGCGTGTCGCCACTTGCAACGCTGCCGGCAGCAGCTCAGAGCAGCAAGACGCAGTCACAAATGGAAATGCAATCGGGTTCCGGTGGGCAGGCGGATGCCCAGTCAAGCTCGCAGACCGTCCAGTCCCAGTCCGGATCCAGTGCATCTGGCACCGACTGTACGCCGGATGCTTCCGGTGCATGTCGGCAGGGTAAGCCACAATCTGCCGAACCGAAGGGTGGTGGAGGCGCCGGTATGCAGAAGAACGCCAAACAGCCATCCAGTGACAATTCGTCGACCGGCGGAACCGGCTCCGAGAAGTCTTCGGCAGAGGCGAAGCCGAATGGCGGCTCGCAAGACGGCGGTTCCACGACCGAGCAGAAGTCCAATGCCAAAACGGGAGCGCCCGATAACGATGGCTCGGTCGCCACGGGGTCGAAAAGCGGCACGCAGGATTCCAAGTCCGGCAACACCATCACGCAGAACAATGGATCGCAGAAGCAATCGAGCGATCAGGGCTCCGCGACAACCAACACCAAGACCAACGTCAACGTGACTGTCGAGCAGAGGACCGAAATTCGTCAGGTGGTGAAAGAGGTTCATGTAGAGCCGGTGAAGGAGGTCGACTTCACCGTCTCCGTCGGGACCAGGATTCCCAAACGGGTTCACCTTGTCCGGCTGCCGCCGCGGATCGTGAAGATCGTCCCCGCGTATGAAGGCTACCGGTTCTTCATCCTTGCGGATGGCAGGATCGTTATCGTCGATCCCCATGTTCTTACCATTGTCTACATCATCGAAGCGTGACGGGAACATCCGGCGGTGCCTTGTTGCACCGTCGGGTGCCCCCTTTGGAGTATTTCATGATTTATAACGAAGGAAAACCTTCTGGAATCGGTTTTGTGTCGATCGCCATTCTGATCGCGATCGCTGCTATTGTCTGCAGTCTGATATTTACGACTGGTCACGCGACATCCACGCGAGTCTGGGTCCCCCAAAATTTGGCAAGCTCTTGATGGCGAGTCGCAATCTCGCGACCACACTGGCGGGGGCGATCGAAACCGGACGCCAAGCGTGACATGTGCTGCCGCGCCAACCGTACGTTACGGAAGGGAGACGACTTTCCAAAATCCGTATTCACAACAGCGAGTTGGCATCAGCAGGGAAGATGCTAGATAGCCAGCTTCCGCACGGTCTCTATGAGGTGGCCCGAATTTGTCGGCTTCCCAGGTTGATCGCGTCGCAGAGGACTGGATTTGACGCCAGTTCATGGCCGGAAAATGCAGTCGTAAGCACGAACGGGACGTTCAATCGTTGTAGTTCCAGAGCGACGGCGGTCGTCGGGAAATCGTGCTTCACTTCAAAGGCCGATGACTGCGGCTGCTCGCGGTATGACGAAAGATATGAGCTGTCGTAGCTCGGGAATATCCCATTGCCCGTTTCCAAGCCCGAAGAAATTCTGTGAGAGGATGTCCTCCCGATCGACTTCGAAGGCGTTGATGAACGCGTTGTTCGCTGTGGTGACGCAATAGTGCTGATCTAGGACGACAACCGGCTGGGTCATGGTGTCCACCACACTCTGAGCTTGCACAGGCCCAGTTTTCATCAGGCGATACAAATCTTCCAGCAGCATCGGCGCCACCCCGGTCCCACCACTCGCCAAAATAGGGCGGCCGAACAGAAGCCGCCCTGCCGAGATCCCGTATCAAGGATAGTCGCGATCAAAATAGGCCGCTTCACAAGCTTGGCAATGTCTTGCTCCGACGCGCAGCTGCCACTCGTGGCGGGAGCATGACGCGGCAGCGAAAGCAGAAAACCGAAGGCGCGCTGCGTATCAAGCAAAGCTGACGCAATCACTGAAGAAGAAAGAGAAGTCCAAACGGACTGAACAGAACGCCGACGAACTCATGACCGGGTTGAGCGGATGGGAAGAGTTCGGTAGCGACGGTCTCCTGCGCTGAAATGCCGTGGCGGTCGGTAGCGCTCCCAGTGGGCCTCGGTCAAAGCTGCCGACCCTGTTCCTCCGCTTGCATCCGCGCCACCCGGAGGCGTTCCGTCTTCGCCGCACGATGTCGCCGCTCTGCGTCAGTCACTTCTCTTGCCGTTTGACTGGTGCGCTCGAAATCAAGTTCCCTCTTGGCGGCATTACGTGAATCCCTTGCCGGGACATTGTCGTTCATCATATGAAATTCCTCCCTCCCTTAAAACGCGCGAGAGGACGGATGGATGCGGTACGATAGCGTACAGGCGTCCGGCGCAAGGTCTGCGCGAGTACTCAGATCCCATGTAATGGTGACGCGGGGCAGTTCATTTGAAACGCTTCAGCCTACAACAACTATGAAACATTCTCCCAGCGCTGCGGGCTTGTTCGTGGCCTGCGTCAACCATCGCGAAATCGTTCGAGCATTGCCCTTAGCTGCGAGTTTTGCTGACGAAGGTGGTTTGCCAAAAGCCATTTTAGACGTCGATTTTCTTCTTCAAGAATGAAGAGATCGTTTTGATCGCTGCTTTGCGACGGATGGTCGTCTCGAGATGATCCGCTCTCGGCGCGCCTCTGGTTCCTGGGGGTTTTCTTGCGCAGGATCGCTCCCTCGGAGTGCTGGCGGCCAACGGTTTGTTGCGCATTTGAGGGAGGCACCCGTTCGGCCTTTTCAGTTGGACCGATGGTCGCGGCAGATAGCTCTTCAGTCGTCGCACCGGTCGCAATCTCCAGCGACTGTTTTTCCTTGACGCTAATTATCTCTGGCCCATCAATGGGCGTAAACAGATGTGGCGCATCAGCCGCCGCCTCCTTCAGCATCGCCTTGAAATCAGTTGTTCCCCAAACCGCATTCTGTGTGGCGTTCGTGCGCCGGCGACCGGACTTGATCTCGACGACGAATGGTCGAACTGGTTTCTTCATAAAAACGGATCTCTACGGCTACGAGTTTGACTCACGATTGGTTGAAGCGATCGAGCATCGCTCTAAGCTCGGCATTCTGTTTATGCAGCTTCTGGGACAACTGGCGCCGCAAGTCCATGATTTCTTGGTCCAGCTCCGCCATTTCCTGGACGAAGCTCCGGTTTCTTGTTGGCGTTTGCGGCTGTTCACCCTCACTGATTGGAACAGCGCCTTTGACGGTTTCTCGCGATCTGAGGGTCTTCGCCTTGTGGCCTTGCCGAATGCGTGCTCGTTGCGCTGGCTGTGCCGCTGCGCGATCGGTGGTCGGCAGCTTGCTCACGGCCCATTGCTCCGCAGCTTGCCCTGTCACGATCTGCTCAGACGGCGGGATCGCTTTCCGACCAGAATCCTCGCGAACGCCGCCATGCGCCATCTCCCCGGCGGGGGGACTGACGCGGTCTATGCGACCAGGCTCGGGGATATCGTCGGACGCTTTCGCCGCGTGGACCGCGTCAGCTGGAACAGGTTCCCGATCGGCCGTGCCGTCATCCGCGTTATCCTCCCGAAGGTCGTCGGCCCTCTTTTTGCGGGACGTCAACTCAGCAAGGAATTTCCAGGGTGACTTCATAGCGCTCTTACCTCCGGCAAGCGTCACCGAATGTGGGGACGCGGTGTCTCGGGGCTCGCGACAAGAACCCGATGATATCCTTCAATGGGAATGCCGCAGGTAAACCGATCTCTGACCGATCTTTTATCGATCCAGCCCAAGTCGTTTACGCAGATCTGCGTTCTCCGCCCGCAACTTCTCTGCCAACAACTTGCGCAGCCGTTGATTTTCTTCCTCGAGCTGAATGAGATCGGCGATCTCATCACGAACCGGACTAGAAGCAAACTGCTTTGCCGATAGCTCAGTCGATTTCACCGTTTTGGGAGCTTTCGCGGCCGTTTTCGCCTTGATTTTGCTGGCTGGATGCGCCTCTGCGGAAGATATTGATGCGCCGTCAAGCTGTTTGCTACGCCTTCCGCGCTTGCCCTTGACGGGCGCTGCAGCAACAACCGGGGCCGAGTCCGCTCCGGCAGTGGCCGTCCGAGGCCGACGTGGCGCTCGCTGCTTCTTCAAGGTCGGCGTCTCAACCGGTCCGCTCACCTGCTCATCCTCAGCCGGGCTTGCGTTATTTTCATCGGCCATTGTGTATCTCCCTCTGTGGTCAGCATTTCTTTTCGGACGTGCAGCGGAAGGAGTCAATAAGCGCGCCGATCCCGCTCTCCGGACACACGCGTATCTTGCGACTGAGAGGTCGCTTGTCGGCGGAAATTGTGGAAAAGGCGGCGAAACGGGACCAGGCAACGCAACGCTGAGTGACAAGGCTGGAATCTCAAGACATCAATCTAGCGGCAACAGGAGCTGAACTATGACGACCACAAACGAAATCGCCGACAAAATCGCTGCCGAACATGGCCTGACGAAGGCGCAAGGCAAAGCCGTTGTCGAAGGAGTATTTGCAGCTATTACGGCAGCGGCTCTCTCGGGTGCGGAAAGTTCGATCCCGGGATTTGGGAAGTTCAAGGTTAAGGCAACGCCTGAAAGAGAAGCGCGTAACCCGGCCACCGGTGCGGCCATCAAGGTTGCGGCCGCAAAAAAACTCGCTTTCGCCCCTGCCAAGGCGCTCAAGGATTCCCTCAATAAATAAACGAGGTGCGGTGGCCGCTCGCATGGGCTTAAACAAAGCAACAGCACCGTAATCGGGGTTTACCGGCTGGCAGAGTTGTCGCGGCCTTTGCCGTTACGAAAAGTTCGAGATGACCTAGGAGATCGGATGTGGAAGTCTGATCATTCCCAGTGACAGGAGGGCTCGCTACTCGATACATGCGAACCCTCCGACCTCGACGGTCACCGGAGTTTTCCGTGCAAGGTCCAGTGCTAAAATAACGGAACAATCTCGCCATGGTATCCGACTGAAGTCCCAAATCGCCGATACCTGCGACTATCGCCTTGTAGGCAGCTCAACGCCGCGCTGTTTGTTCTGGTCGGGCCTCGGAGCGATGAAACGGAACGACATTGCACGTAGCTCGTTACGAAGGAATGGTGTCCCCGCCCGAGCAAAGACGCTCCTCGCCCCTTCATTTCCACCGACGAGCGGCTGCGCGTCCCGATGGTCGGCCCATGACTTTGATGACTGATCATATAACCGCTTCTTGTGGACTTTTTCCGAGGTAGTGCCATGTCTGTCGGGTATCAGTCCCACAAGAAGCAGATGCCCCGGTTAAGCCGACGCCCCTATTCCCTTGCGACACAGTTCTTTGTTACCGGAGGTGTGGTCTCGATCGTGACAATGTTTGTCATCGGGACCATTCTGACGCACGTCATCGAAGCAGCTGTCATCCGACACACGGGTGCGACGACGGCACTCTTTGTGGATAGTGTCGTCGCTCCCATCCTTCCCGACATGCAGACGGAAAGGGTCCTGGACGAAGGCAGCGCACAAGCCCTAGATGAAGCGCTTATGCAGGGAGCACTTGGAAAGCGTCTCGTTTCGTTCAAGTTGTGGCGCGGCGATGGAACGGTACTCTATTCAAATGACAAAAATCTCGTGGGGCGGCGCTTCCCGGTCAACGAAAAACTGGGCCAAGCCTTCGAGGGAGCGCTTGTCGCGCATTACGAGGTCGCGGAAGATCCGGAAAGCCAGGAGGAACGAAGGCTTGGAAAGCCGCTCATGGAAATTTACAACCCAGTCCTGCAGCCCTGGTCTGGGCAGCCGGTCGCAGTGCTTGAATTCTACGAGACCGCTGAAGGTCTCAGCGACAGTCTCCTCAGTGCTCGCGTCTCGACGTGGGCTTCGGTAGCTGGGCTCACAGCAGTTTTTTTCCTCGCTTTGTCAGCCATCGTATTCCGGGGCAGCAATCTGATTGAGAAACAGCGGACGGAGCTCAGGAGCAAGATCTCGGAATTGTCGGCGCTGCTTTCGGAAAACCAGGCACTCCAGCGGCGCCTTAAACGCGCATCGCAGCGCGCTGCAGAGCTTAATGAACGGTATCTTCGCAGCGTCGGGGCAGACTTGCATGACGGCCCTGCGCAACATATCGCTTACGCTTCAATGAGGCTCGACAGCGAACTGCTGACACATCCCCGAACGAGCACGGAAACGCGCGAAAAGGAACTGTCCTGGATACGATCGAGCCTTGCGGAAGCGATGGCGGAAATCCGCGCCATCTGTCGTGGCCTGGTGCTTCCACAAATCGAAAACGCCTCGTACAGTGAAATCCTCAAGCGCGTCGTCGATGCCCATGCCACCAGGACATCGAGTACGGTCCAGGTGAACGTCGAAGACGATGGATCAAGTCTTGCGGCGGCAATAAAGATATGTGTTTACCGCTTCACGCAGGAAGCGCTCAACAACGCCTATCGCCATGGGGGCGGAGTGCGTCAGTCTGTGACTGCCAGGCTGTGTGAGGGAATGGTTCATATCGAGGTCCGCGATCAAGGGGAGGGTTTCGATCAGGACACGGTCAGGCCCACCAGCATAGGTCTCGCTGGATTACGAGAACGCATAGACAGCCTCGGGGGCGTTTTCGAAATAAATACGGGCCACGGCGGGACGACCGTGTCCATGTCGCTTCAGGCAACTGATGTGGAGCAACTATGAATGCGATTACCGTCGGCGTCATCGACGATCACCCGCTTTTTCGCGAAGGTGTCGTGCGCAGCCTCTCGGAAGTTGAGGGCTTCATCATCATCGGCGAGGGTTCGACCGCGCAGGACGCCGCTAAGTTGGCGCTTTCTGATCGTCCCGACATTCTTCTGGTGGACGTTTCGATGCCCGGGGGCGGCCTCAACGCAATCAGCGAGATTCTCGCTCTTAGCCCATCTACCCGCATCATTATGCTAACCGCCGATGAGGAAGTCGACACACTCGCGTCAGCGCTGCAGCGTGGCGCTGTCGGTTATGTTTTGAAGGGAGTCGGGTCGCGAGGATTGGCCGACGCCATCCGGAAGGTATACTCAGGGTCCAAGGTTGTCTCCCCTTCCATGTCTGCCAAGGTTCATGAAAACACGCTCGAGGGGGCGTTGCAGGGTAAACTGACACCGCGTGAACGGGAGGTTATGGATCTTGTGGCCGAAGGACTGTCAAACAAGCATATTGCCCGGCGCCTCGATCTTCAGGAAAAGACCGTGAAGCATCACCTGACTCAAATTTTTCTGAAACTGGATGTAACCAACAGGACGGAAGCGGCAATCAGGTGGAGCAAGCGAGCCTAGCGCAAATATCTGCTGAGACGGCTGGCATCCGCTTTTGTGGCTAGCCGATCGTTTATTGTTCGCCCCTTTTGATCCTTTATCGTGTAGCGGCCGTTGACGATGGACTCGGTTATGCCATTGCGGTGCCGCACGCGTATCGATCCGTCAGCACTTCTGGTCGCCTCGGCTACCGAACGAGATGAAGTGGTCGAGGCATCATCAGGCTGGGCGGAGGTCGTCGCAGCAGACCCGGCCGATCCGCCATTTCCCTGGCCGTTGCCGTTATTTCCGTTCCCATTCCCATTCCCATTGCCATTGCCATTCCCGTTGCTACTCCCGTTCCCGTTCCCGTTCCCGTTCCCGTTCCCGTTCCCGTTCCCGTTGCCGTTCCCGCCACCATTGCCATTGCCATTCCCATTCCCATTTCCGCTATTGGCAAGAGCATCGAGCAGGCCAACAGGAAAGAGCGCGGCAGCGAAAGTGCCGACAACGATCGTTTTCACGAGGTTTCGCTTTGAGAGGTCCATTGCTCGAATCCTAATTCTGGCAGGTCACAATTGTACAGCAGGCGGCTTGAGATCTCCATGCACATTGAAGCTGGTTCGCCGGGCCGACGGCATAAAGCCTCGACTTCAGATCGGCTGCTGATATGACGTTTGTGGCTCATCGACGATTCATTGACCCTCGATTGAACGGAGCATCGATGCCTCGGATCAACACAGACAGCACGGCTGAGATAGACGAAGAGATTGGCGACAGACTTCTGAACATTCGACTGGCGCGTGGCATCTCTCAAGCAGAGCTTGGGGACAGTCTTGGCGTTTCGTTTCAACAGATCCAGAAATACGAGCGTGGCAGTAACCGCATGTCGGCGTCCGTTCTGGTCCTGATCTGCAAGGAGCTGAAAGTCAGTCCAATGACCCTGCTCGGTCAGTTCTTCGAGAACGATGATGGAGCCGGCGATGCCGACATTCTTCGACGGCTGATTGAAGCCGAGGATCGGCTCAGGCAGATACGCGGGCTTTGCAGCAAAGCGTCGGGAACCGAAGCTTGACATAAAGGCCCAGCGTGGCATTTCCGCTGTCACTGCAGGTTTCCTGAGTATTTATCCCGTGCCTTGTCTGGACGAGGGTGCGAGCGGATCTTGCGCCGCCACATTGCTGCCAGCCTCAGACCTTCCACGATCTTTTGGGCATTTGGTGGCCCCTTGGCTTCATCGGCCGCCGTTTGGTTCGCAATACTGTGAGAGTCGCCGGCCAGCTGAATGACACCGATCTCAAATCTGTTGACTAGTTCCCTGGCAAGCTCTCGCCCTGTCAGTTGGTCGGCCGGAGACACATCCAGAATGGCAATGTCAGTCTCCGGCGCCAACTCCAACGCCTCTGTGGCATTCCTTGCGATGCCGGCAATCTCGAATCCTTCTGCCAGCGCGACGTCTTCGACCAATTGCGCGAGAGCTGGTTCATTTTCCACAATGAGGACACGCATGGCAGCTCCTAGTGAAAGGTTTGCGTTGTAAGCTTGGGTTTCGGCCCCAGGCCATCCAGCGTTGCAACCAGCTTCTCAAGCTCCGTCAGCAGGTGCTGGAACTCACCGTCACTCATTGAAGCAATCTCGTGGGTTGACGCGGATACGATGGCGACCAGATTGTCTAGCCAAAAGCACTTGCCGGGCTTGACCTTCCACAGCACATCTTCTCGCAAGGCATCCAGTTCGCAAACTACCCGCGACATAAGCACCTTCCGCTGCTCCCGATCAAGCAATGGCAATGCCAGGCGTGCCTCTTGAAGCTGAACGATCATCTCTAACGACATCCGACTTCCTCGTGATCAACCTCATACACTCAATCACAAGTCACAGGCTTCCGACACGGACTTAGGTCTTAGGTGCAGCAAATGGACACTCGTTGGTCCGGACTGGATGTGCGATCTTCTCGCAGAAAGGCCGGCTCGCGATGGTCTTGGAGCCGGCCTCTCGAATGCACAAATCTCGCAAAGGAGACAAGCCGTATTCCCGCAACCGATGAAGGTTCAGAACGTTCGCTGCAAACGCAGGAAACCAAGCACCTGGCCGTCTGCGTCATCAACATCGTAGTACTGAACAGACAGCTTGGTGGCGAGGTTTGTCGCGATCTTGTAGTCTGTCGTGAGACCGGCTTTCCAAGCGTTGGCACCGCCGAATGACCCGCTGCTGTCCATCTCTGTCTTCCTGAAATACTGATAGCCGGGTGTCAGTGAAAGCTTGTCCGTTACCTTGACCGCGTACTGTGCACCAACGGTCCATGCGGACTCTTCGTAGTAGTAATTGGCTCCGCTTGCCCATACGCCATATATGCCAATCTCTCCTGGGCCGATATCGGCATAGGCGAAGGCTCTGATCGCAGCCTCTTGCGTGTCCGTATCGTAGCCGGCCAGCAGATAGCCGCTGACGGGGCCGGATTCTGCAAAGAGCTGGGCCGTCACCCCGAGGTTGTTCGGCCCCTCGCCTGGCTTCGTGTCATATCGCTCTTCCAGCTCATCGAGCGATATCCCTGCACTGACGCCGATGCCAGTGAAGAGGTAACGCAGCGAGTTGTGGATCGTACTGTTGGAGGAAACCACATCTGTATCACCGGAGGGACTGTCGTCCCAGAAGGAATATTGCATTCCCGCCCGTAGGCCTGCGATGTCGATGAAGCCTTCCTGGAGAAGGGTAACATTCGACGTGGCATTCTCGGCATTGGCTCTCAGCGTGATGACACCGGTCAGCGGGCCGAATTCCGTGTCGCTCTTTGCTGAAAATGTCGTCTGAGCGCGGGTCCAGAGCGAGTAGTCGGATGTCCCCGATCGATTGCGACCGAACCGGGCCTCGGTTCGAATATAGCCCCCAACGGAAAGGCAGGTCTCGGTTCCCGGGATGTAGAAATATCCGGTTCCAAAGGCGTCGCAGACCCGGACGTATTCGACGCCCTCTGGTTCGGCTGCCAATATCGCATCGGCAGCCACCGCGCCGCTGGCCGTTCCCAGCAACGCGCTGATCCCCATTATCAATAGTGCTGATTTCATTCTTGTTATCCAACTGGTTCGAGAGGGCACGAGTTCTCGTGGCCGGAAGCCGGCGACGCGTGCCTGTTTTGTGAAGATTCGGGAGTGCCCGGTCGCGAAGCGGTATGCCCTGTCCGTCGCCTTCCTCCAAGGCGAACGCGTTCTGTCAGTACCAGTCGTGGCCTTTGATCGGCATGTTCCCCAAGCGACGGGAATTGTCTGTTACGGAACGAGGCCGCTTACCAATTCGATTTTACGAGCATTTATAAGGAAACTGAATGAGCGTTACGCGCGGGCCCCGTGGGGATCGACACGCGCATCACGATGACCGGGAGTGTCATCGGATCCTGCTTGGCCCGCCGATTGATAGGCAGCAGGCATGAATCCTTGCAATTCGATATTGGACCATCCTTCGCCGCCCGAAGGACCATGCTGGAGGGAACAACACCAACAGCGAGATTTCACTCATGGGAAAAACCAGCCGCCTTCTTGCGCTGTCGTCAGCTTTCGCCCTCTCCGCTCTTGCCGGTCCACTGCGCGCCGAGACACTGGTAGTCAACAGCTACGGCGGGCCTTACGAGGACATCATCCGCAAGGCGATCATTGAACCTTTCGAGGCAAAGACCGGGATCACGGTGGTCTACGATGCGGTAGGCTCCGCTTCCCAAGATTATGCCAAGATCAAGGCGACGAAAGGCCACCCTGGTTTCGACGTCGTGGTGATGACGGCATCGCAATCCCTCCAGGGCTGTCAGGATGGTGTCCTTGCAAAGCTCGACACCGAGACCATTCCAAACCTCACGCATCTGTCGCCACGGATTTCAGCCACGGCGGGACCATGCGGTGCCGTGCACGAAGTTCAGTACATGTCGCTTCTCTATCGAAAGGACAAAATGCCGGCAGCACCAGTCTCATGGTCAGCACTGGCGTCTCCCGAGCTCAAGGGCAAGATCGTGCTTCCGAACTTCCAAAACATCATGGCGCTGTACCTGGTGGAAGTTTTCTCGGTGATGAATGGCGGCGATCTCGTCGACAATCTCGATCCCGGCTTCAAGGCAATGTCCGGGGTTGCCAAGCAGTCGATAGGCTTCGAGCAGAGCTCGGCCATCCTCGAGAGTTACATCAAGGATGGAACCGTCTGGGCCATGCCGTTCTGGAATGGCCGCGCGCAACTGCTCGTCGATAGTGGTCTCCCGGTCGACTACGTGAAACCGAAGGAGGGCACGATCCCCCTCGTCGCGACGCTGAACATCCCAGCCGGGGCGGACCACAAGGAAGCGGCCGAAAAGTTCATCGATTTTTTCCTCGAGAAGACGAGCCAGGAAGCGTGGGTGCGCGGATACAAGGTGGGCAGTGCTCGCACAGACATAGATGTCCCCGCGGACATCAGGGCCCGCCAGATCACATCGGAGGCCGATCTCGCATCCCTGATGTTGCCTGACCTGTCGGTCGTCACGAAGCGTCTGCCCAAGTGGGCAGATCAGTGGGAGCGCGATGTCGTCGCGCATGCGGACTGAGGGGGGAACATGAGCACCGTTTCATTGGATCTTTCTCTTTCGCCGACGGCCCACCGCAGAAATTTCACGGCAATCCTCGGCTTGTCGCCGGCGATGTGCCTGCTGGTCATCTTCTTTGCGCTGCCGATGGGAATGATGATCGCAATCAGTTTCCACGACACGGAGACTGGTGGCGTTGGGCTGCACAACTACGCACGATTTCTGACCGACGGACTGTCGTTGCGAGGCTTCTGGCGAACGGCCCTGATGTCTGGCTTGGTCGCGCTGTCGGCGACTTTGCTTGCATATCCGGTGGCCTATTATCTGGCACGCTCCACAAGTCGGTGGCGTTCGATGATCTTCGCCCTGGCGCTTGCCCCGGAGCTCGCCGGCGTCGTGCTCAGGACCTACGGATGGCTCATCATTCTCGAGGATCGGGGGTTTATCAACGATACGCTCATCCAGCTCGGATTGATTTCGTCGCCATTGCCGCTGTCGAAGAACCTGTTCGCCGTCGTCGTCGGTCTGACTCACGTCGTGCTGCCCTTCGCCATCCTGTCCCTCACAACAAGCATCCAGGGTATCGATGACAATCTCGAGCGTGCCGCGCAGATGCTTGGGGCGCCTCGGCATGCCGTGCTGCGCTACATCCTGCTCCCGCTATCGGTGCCAGGTCTCGTCAGCTCGTTTCTCTTGTCTTTCACCATGGCGGCAAGCGCCTACGCCACTCCTGCCTTGCTCGGCGGTGCAGGCTTCAAGGTCCTTGCAACAATGATCTCGGAGCAGGTGCTGTTCTATATCGACTGGCCATTCGCGGCCGTCATGGCGAATGCGCTCCTGATCCTCATGCTTGGCATCTCCTACGCGGGCATTCGTTTCGAGGCGGCCCAACGCGCCAGGCGCAATGGGCAAACGGGAGCGCAGCCATGAACAGATTGATCTCTGCATCCTATTGGGTCGCCCTGGCTACGGTGCTAGCGTTCATAACACTGCCACTGCTTGTGGTCGTTGCCGCATCTCTCAGTCCGACAGCCGACATAACCTTCCTGCCATGGGAATGGACCGCCAAGTGGTATGGCGAGATTGTCGCTCAGCGCTGGCTGCAGCCATTCTGGCTGAGCGTCAGAATTGCCCTTGCGGTTTCGGCCATCAGCGGCGTTATCGGCATGCTTGCCGCCTATTTCGTTGTTTATGAGAAGATACCAGGCAGCGATGCGTTGATGGCGGCGATCCTCTCGCCGCTGTCAGTCCCGCAGATCGTCAAGGGCGTGGCGATCGTGCTCTTCATCTCGATGATCGGCCTGCAATCGGTGCTGGGCACACAAGCGCTGATCGCTGCCCACTCGGTCCTGGCGCTGCCCTTCGTCGTTCGCATGGTTGCAACGTCGATTGCCAATTTCGACGGCAATCTCTATCGCGCCGGCCAGATCCTCGGCGCGAACCGATGGCAATGCGCCCGTTTCATCCTGCTGCCGGCAGTGAAACCTGGCCTCCTGTCCGGCATGACGTTCGCCTTCATCATCTCGTTCAACAATATCCCGCTCTCCGTCTTTCTGGTGAGACCAGGCGATACGACCCTTCCGATTACGGTCATCAACTATCTCGAGTACAGCCTGGATCCCGTCATGGCGGCGGTGAACGTCGCATCGATGGCCTTCATTCTGGCCGTGATCCTCACATTCGAAAAACTAGGTGGTTTTTCCGCCCAACTGCATGGTGGCAGCAAATGACCAATTTCGACGTGGAACTACTCTCCGTCAGCAAATCCTTCGGCCCTGTCTCAGTCGTCAAGGATATCGATCTGCAAATTCCCAAGGGTGAGTTTGTCAGCATCCTTGGACCTTCCGGATGCGGAAAGACGACGACGCTCAATATGATGGCGGGTTTCAACCGGCCATCCCACGGCGACATCAGGATCCGCGGGCGAAGCCAGGTGCATGTCCCGCCTGAAAGACGAGACCTCGGACTCGTGTTTCAAAACTACGCCCTCTTCCCGCACATGACGGTGGCGGAGAACGTTGCCTTTGGCCTCAAGATGAAAGGCATGGCGAAAGCCGATTTTGCGCCGATCGTGACGTCCGCCCTGCAAAGCGTTCATCTAGAGGCGCTTGCGGACCGTTACCCCAAGGCGCTTTCCGGCGGTCAGCAGCAACGTGTTGCGCTGGCTCGCGCTCTGGCGCCAAGGCCTTCCGTTCTGCTGTTGGACGAACCGTTGTCGAACCTCGATCTCAAGCTGCGTGAGGCAATGCGCGCTGAGCTCAAGGATATCCAGCAGCAGCTCGGC
Source organism: Rhizobium sp. AC44/96 (assembly GCF_001692185.1). Taxonomy (NCBI): domain Bacteria; kingdom Pseudomonadati; phylum Pseudomonadota; class Alphaproteobacteria; order Hyphomicrobiales; family Rhizobiaceae; genus Rhizobium; species Rhizobium sp. AC44/96. The sequence continues at coordinate 34,598 of NZ_LXKO01000002.1, read as the reverse complement.
ATGACCTTTGTCTATGTTACCCATGAACAGGAGGAGGCGATGGCTATGTCTGATCGTATCGTCGTCATGTGGAAGGGTGCCATCGCCCAGCAAGGCGACCCGGCAAGGATTTACCACGATCCGGCATCGACATTCGTTGCTGATTTCATCGGCAAGTCGAACATCCTGCAAATCGAGAAATCGACTAGATGCAGCGCCTGGTCGGAGGTCGTGGTTGCTGGCGGTAGTGTCACTTTGCGTGCCGCTCGAGAATGCGACGGCGACATTGCGCGCTACTGTGTTGTCCGACCGGAGGACATCCTGCTGCTGTCGGGGGACGCTTCGGCTCCCGCAGGGTCAAATGTGATATCCGGCACCTTGAGACGGATCGTCAATCTCGGGGCCTCGTTGGAGGCTCACGTCGCGGTTGGTCCAAGCTCGGTTCTAACGGTCCTGGTCGGTTCGGCGAATGCGGACGCGCTGCCGAGCGTTGGCGACGTCGCAAGCTTTGCCATTGCACCACAATCAGTGAAGCTCCTTTCCGACTAAACGGGGATCGATAGGGCGCGCCTATCAATGTCGCTGAATTGATATTGGAGTCGTCCAGCCCTGCCCAGCTACCGTGATCATGACCTCGAGGACGAGGTCATGACAGGAGATTGAAAATGCTTATGAAAGAACGGCTTAAGGCCATCCAGCATGCGAGCAATGTTTGCGCGGACATTGAAGGGTTTGACTTCGATCAGTACGACAGCCGGGACATCGACGATATCCGAAAGTACTGGCTCCAGTACGGCGTCATCCGCTTCAAACAGACCCACATTACCGACGAGCAGCAGGTCAAGTTCTCCCGCCATTTCGGAGAGTTTGTCATTCACCCGAAACAACTTCAGGAGGGTGGCCATCCCTTGCATCCCGAGATCCTCGTGATCAGCAATGCGATGAAGGACGGCAAGCCAAGCGGTGCGATGGGCAACAGCGAGGCCACCTGGCACACCGACACCTGGTTCTACGAAAAGCCGCCGGCCGGCGCGATTCTGCGCGCCGTGAAGATCCCGCCATCCGGTGGCGACACATATTTCCTGTCGACCTACATAGCCTATGAAACGCTTCCCGCGGCATTGAAAACCGCCGTCGAGGGACGACAGATCTTCTTCCAGAATGTCTATGACAAGACCGGAAAGTTGCGCCTCGGCAAGACCGCGCCGAAGAGCCAGGACTTCCGCGAATGGAGCGGGATCGTACATCCGCTCGTTCGCAGTCATGGCGAGACGGGCCGCAAGGCGCTCTATCTTGGCGGCACCATTGAGGGCGCCTGGATCGTCGGAATGAGCCGAGACGAGAGCGATGCGCTTCTGTCCGAGCTGTGGGATCACACCACCAACACCAAGCATGTCTTCGTGCAGCAGTGGGACGAAGGCGATATCATGATGTGGGACAATCGTTGCACCATGCACCGGCGCGACTCCTTCGACCCGGCTTACGTGCGCATCATGCATCGAACGACAACATCGGGCGAACGGCCGGTCTGAAGCACAAACCAATGAAGAGCTATCTGATGACAACGTCCTACCACGTGATGGAGCGCCATCCACCCCTGCATCCAGATCTTGTCGAACGCCTGTCATCGGTAGAAACGGCGACCATCGGCCATGTCGAGCATCTTGGATTTGTCGGAAACAATATCCTTCCGCTTTTCCCCGCTCGCGTGGCCGGGGTCGCCGTGACCGTTGCGGCGCCCAGTCGCGACGGCGTGATTATCTACAAGGCGATTGATCAATTGATGTCCGGCGACGTGCTGGTGATTTCTCGCGTCGATGGTGATGACATCGCCTGCGTCGGGGGTGGCGTCGCCACTGCGGCCAAGGCGAAGGGGGCGGCGGGCATCGTGATCGACGGTCCCTGTACCGATGTCCATGAGATCGTGGGCATCGGCCTGCCAGTCTGGTGCCGCGGCGTTTCCGCCACAACAACGAACCGACAGTTTTGCATTGGCGGCTCGCTGAATGTTCCCATCGCCTGCGGTCGTGCTGCCGTTCTGCCTGGATATGCCGTGCTTGCCGACAGTGAAGGCGTCTTTGTCGCCGAGACGCACCGCATGTCTACCATCGCGGACGCCGCGCGCGTCCGGCAGGATCGTTCAAACGCCGTTCGCCTGCATCTGGCGGCGGGCCGATCCATCTTTGATTTTCGTCAGGAGAGCATGTCTTGAAGGTCTCGCTAATTCAGATGAACTCGCAGCCCGACCGCGAGCAGAACCTTCGCCAGGCGGAGCGCTTGATGGGCGAGGCCATGGCCGGTGCGCCCGACCTCATCATCCTACCCGAGCATTTTGACTGGATGGGTGGCACGCCGGACGACAAACGCCGCGCCGCGGATTTCGTTCCGGGCGGGGACGCTTATCGGATGGTCCAGCGGTTCTCTCGGGACCACGGTGTCTGGGTGCATGCTGGCAGCCTCATGGAGCGAAGCAGGGCCGACGGCACGGTGTACAACACAACGGTCGTTTTCAATTCTCGCGGCGAACATGTCGGGCTCTATCGCAAGATTCATCTCTTCGACATCACGGCGCCCAACGGAGCGGTTTACGCGGAATCCGCGATCGTAACACCGGGTGACGATCTGCTGATCTACGAGCTGAACGGCTACAGGATTGCGTGCGCTATATGCTACGATCTTCGCTTCTCGCGACTCTTCGATCGACTGTCGGATGAACAAGTCGATCTCTTCGTCCTTCCCGCGGCCTTTACCCGGCAGACAGGTCGCGCGCATTGGGAAGTTCTGTGCAGGGCACGAGCGATCGAATATCAGGTCTACTTTCTGGCGTGCGGGCAATGCGGCAGCTACAAGATGCCCAACGGTCCTCGTCGTGAAACATTTGGCAGATCGCTTGTCTGCGATCCATGGGGTACGGTCATCGCGAGGGCCGGGCAATATCCGACAGTCTTGCATGCACATATCAACCCACATCGGCTGAACGAAGTCAGGCGTCTCATTCCGATGTCAGAGCATCGCCGATCTCTGGATGACAAGGCGCTCCACATAAAGTTGGCCCGCCTTTAGGCGCGGCATCACTTGGCCAAAGTTTTATCAAAGCTTCACCCCTCCGTTCCCAGCAAGCCGATAGACTCCTCGGTGAGCAGGAGGAGGATTGGCAAATGCCCGACGTTGCTGTGTGGACGACTGACGATGTGAGATTTCTCAGTCTCGAGGAGATCACCGCTGCAGGGGCGGATCTCACCATGGAGGAATTGCTGGGTGCAACGGACGCGGCCTGGCATGATATCCGCAAAGGAGCCGCATTCGGGGGGAAATCAGTCCTGTCGTTGCCGGAGCAGAGCTTCTGGGAAACCGAAAGCGTTGCGCCTTTCAGACGACAGTTCGAAAGCGAACGGCTCGGTTGGAAGCTCTCCTGCCTCTATAGTGTCAACGATCGCTACGGCGGGGTAAAAGTCATTGGTGCCAATGCTTTCAATCGCAACCTGGGCCTCCCAAGGTCGACTTCGACGATCCTGCTTCTGGAGAAGCGAACCCTGCGTCTCTTGAGCGTGCTAGACGGGACGCTCCTGTCAGCACGCCGTACAGGTAGTTACGCGACAACCGTCATGGGCGAATTCACTCGCGAAACCGACAGGCTATCCGTCTTTCTGTTTGGCACCGGTCCGATTGCCCGGAGCATCATCCAATGCCTCGATTTTCGTTTCAGGGACAGGATCGAGGAGATCGTCATCCGCGGCCGGTCGAACGAAGGTGTCGACCGGATTCTCGAAGAGTTGGCGGATCATGTCGCTGTCCCGCTGAGGCCTGTTTACGACAACACGGCTTTGAGTTCATGCCGGTTCGTCATTACGGCTACCAATGCAAGACAACCGCTGTTCGAGGACCGCGAACTTGATCCGCATGCATTGACACTGCACCTGGGCGGCGACGAGGCGCCGGCGCCTTATCTGCAGCGTGTGCTGCGGACAGGTCTGGTCGTTTGCGATGATGTGGGAACCGTTTCTCGCCGAAACTCGCAGAGCATCGCCTTGCACTTTTCCAGGCAGGGCCTGTCACTTGAGCAGATTGGACGGCTTGTCGGTATCCGCGAGCTCTCGTCACCTGGAAGCTGGGATGCTGCCAAAGATCATCCTACCTGCGTGACATGCGTCGGCCTGCCAATGCTCGACCTTTATGTGGCTCAGGCGTCTTATGAAAAGTACATCAGGTGTACCGAGGTCACTCGGCAACAAGCTCACGGCTCTGGATCTGCCTGAGGGAAGTTCAATGTATCTCACCGAGGTTCTAGCGGAACACATTGCGACCATTGCCGGGCGCAAGCCTCCCCCGGAGGTTCGCGATGTCGTTATGCGCTGTATTCTCGATCTAATCGGTGCTGCGCTCGCCGGACACAGATCGAATGGACCGGCGGCGGCGCGCCAGGCAGCCCCGAAAATATTCGGAAGTGGACGCGCACCGATCTGGCTTGCCGGGCAGACATCCACGTCGGCGGGCGCGATCTTCTGCAATGCGGCTGCAGCCTGCGCTCTCGACATCGACGACGGGCACCGCGCCGCCCGCGGTCATCCAGGTTCCGGTGTGGTGACGACGGCACTTACCCTTGGTGCTGCGAGTGGTTCTGGCGCCGATGACGTCATTGCGGCGATCGTCGCCGGCTATGACGTCGGCGTCCGAGTGGCCGCAGCTCAAAATCCGTCAGGCATTCCAACACGGCAGTCAGGCCGTTGGATATCAATGGCGACGGCGGCGACGGCGGCTGCCCTCTTCAAATTGGAGCCGCCTGCCGTGGCAGAGGCACTCTCGATCGCCGGTGTCCTTGCACCCAACCAACAGGCAAATGGTAGTTCCGGCTATTCGACGCTCACCGGCAACGACGTCAAGGAAGGCATTGCCTGGAGCAGCGCAGCCGGAGTGATGGCAATCGAGCTCGCGCGGTACGGTCATACCGGGCCGCTGGACCTGCTCGACCATTCAGGTTTCTACGATCCTCATCGTATCCTCGCTGGACTGGGGCAGCGATGGGAAATCTCGGAAACCTACTTCAAGCCTTACGCGTGCTGCCGTTATATTCACCCCGCCCTCGACCGCCTGCTGGAATTGGTCGAACGGCATCACGTCAAACCTGGTCATATTGTCTCGATCGACATTCAAACGTCGGGTGGGCCCTGAGATTGGGAAATCGGCTTGAACCCGAAAACCTGGTGGAGGTCCAATATAGCCTTCCCTATTGCGTCGCGATCGCCATCGTTGATGGCGCCGACGCGCTGTTGCCGATAACCACCGCTTGCCTGCGTCGACCAGATCTGATTGACCTCGCAGCTAAGGTGAGGCTGTCGGTCCACGGTGACGCTGATCACCTCTTCCCCTCCGAGACGCTAGCGCGTGTGGTCATTGAAACCAGAAAGACCACGCTCGTGTCCGACTTGGGTGGTGCCCTCGGGGATCCCAGAATGCCGTTACTTTGGCATGGGCTCGAAGCCAAGTTTCGGCGCCTGACGAGAACCACAATGACGGTTTCCGACCAACAGGCGTGGCTTGATGCCATCCTGACGCTGGCAGCCGGAGACGAGAAGCCCCTCTTTTGCGAACTTGCCAACAACAGGCAAAGCATACCGGTGGTTCAGTCTAGTTGTTAGCGGCGTTTTGACTCTACGGCTGTCAGCGCTTGAAGGGTTTCATTGCTCAGTGCTGGGCAGCAAGGCGTTCTGCTTCAGCCATCGCGGCAGCTTTTGTCTTGAATGGCCCGATGTCGTGTTCCTCGGTGTCGGGCAGCCATTCCGCGAGGAACCACCACCCACCGGGTTTCCAGCTCACAGCGCTGCGGACGGAACCGATGTTCCTTGCATAGTACCAGCCACGGTCGATACCATCCTGTTCCCAAAACATGTTCTTCTCGGTCATGGCATACCCGCTCTTGGTGTTACGAAAGTACTTTATCCGCGTGGTATGACGAACGCAACGGCGCGTCGACCTAGTTGGTCGGGTGCCCGGCAACGGAGATGGGCCAATAGCTGAACGGAGCTTCGCCGTTTCGGTGCGGCCAACACACTGCTTAGATCTAGTTGGCGCAACCCGTCTGTGAACAATCAGATAAGTGCGAAGATCCTATTCTAGCACCATTGAATACGACGACCCGCCCTCGGATGAGTACGTGCCGAACTCGCGCCAGATTGTGGTTCTCGACAATGGCAAGGTCGGCTCGCTTCCCGTTTTCTAACCGCCCTCGATCGCCTGCGAGTTCTGGAAAGACTCGCGCAACATTGCCCGTTGCGAGCGCGATTGCCTGCGGGAGTACCAGCATTCGCCGTTTCACGATGCGTTGGATCGCATCCAGGATGCTGTCCCAGTCACCGCCGGCGAAGTCTGTCGAGAGCGTGTCAACAAGTCCTTCCTCGATCAGGCGATCGAAGTTTGTCGGGTCGTTGCGCCAACGCGTCGAAATGCAGTCCAGTGTCGAGACATCGATGAATGTGCCGTGCTCGCGCAGTTGACGGGCATAAGAAGCGCACTCCTCTGGTTCGAATGACGGGTGGTTGGCATGCGCGGCCACCATCCGTGCTCTGGGATAGGTTTCGGCCAACCGTATCAGGGTCTGAGCAGTCGGCAGCGCATGATGAAATATCCCAGGCAAGTCATATCGCTCGCTGGCTGCGGCAATTTCCTCCAAACCTTGCAAGGACAACTTGACGGGCGGCATGACCGTCCTCTTAATCAGGTGCATGATCTCTTCTGGGCGGATGCTTGCCGCCAGTCCACAATCGGCCAGCAAAGCGGGTATGTCGTCGGGTCTAGCCCCCTCTCCGGTCAATGATCTTCCGAGGATGGCTTCTTTCAGCGCGCGAGCATATTTCGGTGGGAGATTGGTACCGGTCGCTGCAAACACGGCCTCCGGGATGAAACGATAATCCTGGGCACCTCCGCCAAGGGTCTGACCACCACCGGCCTCGCCGAGTGCCTTGGCGCCGCGATCGATCATCGTCTCCATCGCCGCGGAGCGGTGCTTTTGTCTCAACCCTTTACCGTCAATCGCCAATGCCGCCTGTATGTTGCTCGGCGTGTGCGCGGTCGTGACATGGATATCGAGTGGATGTCCGACCGGCGGGTTTCGATCGATCTCGGCAGGAAGAGCCAGTCCGCACACGTTCAGAAGTGTTGTGGTGCCGGAAATGAGATGGCGGTTACGAAAATACTCAATATCATTGGCGGTAAACGGAGGTGATCCGCTCGGCATGCTTGGACCGAAGACGCAACCATGGGCATGCGCGTTGATGATACCTGGGATGACAGTGTGCCCCGCCGCATCGATGACGAAAGTCTCGGCCCTGCTTTCCGTGCGCCCTTCCCCGACTTCGATGATCTGATCGCCACGGATCCTCACACTGCCGGGGTCAAGGACGGTCGCGCCGTCGCCGGGCACGACGCGTCCATTGGTGATCAGAATGTCCGGATTCATGGCGTTCTATTTTCAGGTTCCCGCTCATCTTCGGAGCGCAAGCCATAACCGATGCCGCGAACGCATCGGATGGGATCGGTAGCTCCATCCATGGCAAGGAACCGTCGTAGTCGTCCAACATGGACGTTGACTGTCTTGATGTCCACGAAGACGCCCGCAGGCCAAGAGCACTTGATGATGTCGCGACGGCCGAACACCCTGTCCACGTTTGACAGGAGCTGCTGAAGGATCGCGAATTCAATCCTTGGAAGATAAATCGGGCAACCGGCCCGCCAGACGCGCCGCGCCGACACGTCCATTTCGATGTCTCCATGCACGAGCCGCTCCGCGGCCCCTGTAAATGTCAAGGCATGCAGCAAGAGAACGGGCGGCACGGGCCGGATCAGGACCTCATCGGCTCCGGCGTTGAGAAGCGCCAGCGCCTGGCGGTGAGCCTTCGCATCCACCAACGCGACGATCCGAATTTCGCGGTGCGATCGGAATCCATTGATCTGTTCGCATATTGCAAGTGCTGCGGGTGTTCTGCCGTCGATCAGCAAGGCACAGACATCTTCCGCGCGGCAGCCGGAAACAATGTCATCGGGTTGTACTTGCAGGCTTGCCGAGAATCCCGCGTGTTCAACAATATGACGCGAGATAAAGCACAGGTCCGCGTCCCCGCATCCGATAACGATCGTCGGTCTCATGGTTGAAAATGCCGCTCTTGTTGTGTTTTCGATCTTACACTTACACGCATAACGCGTCGTATCAAGCGATCGATCGCGTACTACGGTTAAGAAATGTTTCATCGGCGATCGACACCGCCGGCGATGATTGAGATGACATCGCGGGGGCGGTCCATTGATATCGACCGTGAATGAATGGACCCGTCATGGGATTGGCAATTCGCTTACGCCTCCAGCAATCATCAGACGAGCCGTCCACCATCTGGAGATCGTCATGTGCGCGAAGCCACAAGAATTCACAACATCGAACCCGCTGGCTGTCGCCCCGGCGACCCGCAACGGCGCGGCCGACGCGGCATCAATCCCCTCGGTTTGCCTAAGATGCCGTAGTGTCTCCTGCCCGCGTCGTCTGGCGGGGGACGTCGGCGTCGAGGATACAAAGCTATCCGCGAATGAGACGTCTCAGGCGGGGTTCTAATCGAACAGAGGGAGCGACTTGCGATTTTGCACGTTGCTTCTCGAGCCAGGGACAACGCAGTAGGCAGTCAAGGGCACACGGGGCCCCAGTGGAAATCTCTGCCAACTCGCGGTTTGATTGATGAAGGGCAGAATAGTGGGCCAACCAACAGATATGACAGTTGGCACGAAGCATATTCGTTGCAACTATAGATGGGTTGCCAATATGAGTAGCGTGCTAACTAAATGTCCGATTCAGATTTGCTGCCTGATAGAAGAGAAGATGTCTTTCGTCCTCGAGTGATCATAGCAGATCTGCGTGGTGTCGATGTGCTTGCTTTGCACGAGGCCATAGTGCAGGCAGGAATGAGCGCAACGATTGCAAGCTCGCGGCTCCAGCTGCGCCGACGGCTCTACCGGCAACGTTACAATCTCCTGGTTGTCGATGCCGTTCTGTCGTCCGAAGACGCCATCTGTTTTTGCGGCCAGGTCCGCAGCACCGAAACAGTTCCGATACTACTGCTTCTTCCACCAAATCGCCCCGACCTCGTGGTCTCTGCCCTCAGTGTCGGCGCAGATGATTGCATGCCTGCACCCGTGTCCCTTCCTGAGTTCATAGCCCGGATAAAAAGCCTGTTGCGGCGCAGTGGATATGCCAACGCGCTGCTTCAGCAGGTCACCGAGATTGGATTTTCGGGTTTTCGTCTCAATCCTGGCGAGCGCGTGCTACGGGGGCCCGACGGCCAGATCATCAATCTCACTGCTGCAGAGTTTGATCTTATGCTTACATTTTGTCGCAACCCCGGGCGTCTCATGCGCCGAGATGAATTGCTGGCGTCAACCTACGTCGGTGTTGCGGGGCCAGTCGCCCGAAGCATCGACGTCCACATCAGTCGTCTTCGTCGAAAAATCGAGATTGATCCGCAACGGCCAAAGCTGCTCAAGACCGTAAGGCTCGGCGGATATCTGTTGACCGCAAAAGTCACCACACGCTGAATTCCGTCCCCGCCTTGGCATGACGGCACCCTAGTCGATTAGACAGAGCTCGGCATTGTTAAGTTTTGTTGCTGGCGCACCCTTTCAATTGCGGCGTGAATGTCGCCAACCTAGAATACTTAAGTGGTTTTGGTTCTCGCCGCCGGGTTGCGAGCTTTGATTGCGAGGGCGATCGCCAAGGACGAACCAATCGCGAAAGGCCGCCATGGCTGCCGGACAGCTGTGGAACTTGCTTGGGGGAGCACGCGCTGATGCATTTACGAACCCTGTTTGGTGAAATCATTGACTTGGCGCTTTCCATCTCCACAGAAGACACGCTGACGCATGCGCTTGCAGACGCCGGCACGAGGCACGAATTCGACCACTTTGCCTACTTAAGTCTGGACGGCAGTAGCGCCAGGACGTTTGCAGTTTCCAACTATCCGGCCGAATGGCAGTCCATATATTTCGGTCGTTCCTACATGGTAGTTGATCCTGTGGTTACCATGGCCAAGCGGGTCATGCGGTCATTCCAATGGAGCGTAGAGGAGCAGAGGCGACGCAGCACGGCGAGTGAACGCGGCTTCTGGGATGCCGCGTCCGCCTTTGGCATCAGGGCCGGCCTGACTGTCCCCGTGTGGGGCTCATGCGGGCAAGTGGCGATGTTGACCTTTGCATCCGAACACAATTTGCGTCCCAATGCCTTGCGAGATTGCGAATGCGCTATTGCCGTGACAGCGGTTGCTTACCTCCACACACGCCTTGGCACCGCAGGCGGATCGGTAGCGACGCGCAGGCGCCCTGGCCTCACCGATCGGGAAGTACTTTGTCTCCGCTGGATCGCGGCCGGAAAGTCGATGCGCGACGTCGCGCAGATTGCAGGGTTGACATACCACACGGTCCGTTGGGACCTCGATAACGTACGCGCCAAGCTGAACGTATGCAATATCAAGCAGGCACTTGCCCTTGCCGTGGAACTGCGTTTGATATGACGCGGGTTTGCAGTCAGAGGGGCGCGCGTGACCTCGAATGGCTCGCCTTGAGGCTGGTAGTGCGCGTAGCTGTAAGATACCCGAAGGTGCGCGGCTGGTCACCCTGCGCGTGTCGTGCTGCAATAGAAGTCTGATATGTATCCGGGCGAGCGTAATCGCTCCAGTACCGATGGGTCGGCCGCCAGTAAACCTCCTACACTGAGTGTCTCGTTGATGAGGACGGGGGTGCCAAGCCGGCGGAATGGCCAGCCCGAGCGATTGAGGAGCCGTTCGAGCCGGATGTCCGTTGCCGTTGCGATTTCAGTATATCGATTGACAATACACCATTCGATAATCCCGGCGAACAACGTGAGCGTTGCCTCGTGAACCAGGCGCCCTCGACGCTCTGGATTGGCTGCTGTGTCTACACAAAAGCGGGAACTCTCGATCATGTGCGAATGAGATCGTAGCGGGCTTTCATGAAGCAATTGTGGGAATACGCTTTGAAGCATGGTGGGGCCCGTCGCAGGCAAAAGGCGCGCGCACCCCACGACATCGCCGTTAGCGTCGAGCGCAAGAATGTATGTGGGTTCCAGCTGGTCAAACTCGTCGCGTTCCTCGCCATCCGTGCAATCCACGGCCCAGCCGAGGCGTCCCGCGAAGATGCGCGCACGCAGGCGATGCATTTGTTCGAGGAGACGAAGGCCGCCGGAAGTACTGGGCCTGCGAATGGCAATCACCTGCATGGTTCAATCCCTTCTCGCGGATCAATGTCGCCAAGACCCTGCATGGCACGCCGACAGGGGTCTACCCGCAGATCTGCGAGTCGTTCGGCGGCTAACGTGGGGTGGCCAATGGGTGAACCTTGGCCGGCGCGCGAGACGAGACGAAGCGGCCAAGAATGGATTTGATAGGCCGTCAAGAATAATCCTTTGATAAATGCGAGTACTGATTCCACCTGCCTTGTGATATGCGCGCACTGGGTGTGCGAACGATCCCTGTCGGTGGGGCAATGAATGAAGCGGAGCAAAAATTGATCGCGGATTCGGGATCCGAGCAAAACCGCAGTGAGACGAGCGCTCGCTTCGAGACGATGGACAGGTCAGAGCTCGAGGCGATGGCTGTGTCAGCGCTCCTCGAGCACCGGCAGCTCCTGGCAGCGGATCAGCTCGTTTACGAGGAGTGGACCCGTGCGGAAAGCGATCCGTTTGTATCCGGCTCAATCCGACAGGCGCTAAAGAACGAGTACATGGCGCGGCAGGCGAAATCCGCTCTTCAACAACAAACGCTTTCGGACATAGTGGATGCACTGGGCTTCATCCCAGCAGTGGACCGCGACGACTAGACCAGGCCACCGTCCTTGGCGATGGCCACGAGTTGCGGGATCGTTCGGGCGTTGAGCTTTCGCCTGGCGCTATCAAGATAGTGCTGCACCGTTCGGGCATTGATGCCGGTGAGCATCGAAGTCTCGGCGGCCGTCTTGCCCTTGATCGCCCACATCAGGCATATCATTTCGCGAGGGGAAAGCGCCTGGCTCGGCGTCACCGCAGTTGGTGCGGAAATCATCTTCAGCCGATAGTGCACCGCCAGCACGATTTGCAGTGCTTTCGCAATCTCCAGCGCACCTGAATTGCCGAGCTTTCTCTCAGGCGATGCAAAGGTCAGCATCATCGTCGTGTCAAAACTGCCTGCCACCGGGATTGTAGTGCCACAGCGAATTCCGTGGCCGATCGCCTCATCCCGGAAGCGCCGGAGCGGGGAAGAACCACGAGCCGACCAGTCGTCCGCATTCCAGGAGAACATCTCCCCTCTACGCTTCGCCTCTGTTATGACAGGATCGATGCAAGAGTATTGGTGACGGAGATAGGCAAGCTCCCAGGATTGGGGGTATGAATTGAACGTCCTGATGTCGAGACCTTGTGTCTGCACATAGGCAAAACGATCATATCCCCAAGCTTCCGCAAAGCTTCGAAGCGCCGTTTTGATCGAGTGTTCGTTTTGAGCGGCTTCCAATGCATCTATGAGAGAGCGGAGGTCTGCATCCATGGCCAATTCCCCTAATTCTTGACTTAGGAACCTCGTTTCCTGTCCATTTGTCAGGATAGCTACTTGATTAGCAGGCTATCGAAATAATATCAACCTTAAGTAACATATCGATTGCACTAATCTCTCGATCCGTGTGCGTTCGGGGGGCTCGATGCGAGTTCCGGAAAGGTCGTGAGTAGGGAGCGCGCGCTTGTGCGCAATGGGGTCAACGATATTCAGCAGGGAAAATGATATCCTGATCGACAAGAACGTTGAAATTGTAGCCGGGCCGGATCTTGATCGTAGGCTGAACCTGGAGGTTTTTGGAGATCGTCTGTTCGGCAACGCGACCGAATGATTCCGCGAAGTTTCGCCGCGCTGCATCGGATGCGGTGTCTTGTGTGGCGAGCGTGGAACTCTCCGGCATGGACATATCGATCCCCGTGCCGATCACTGCGACAAGTGCTGCTGAGCCGAATGTCCGCCAAAGATGGCGGTCGACCCTGTCTTTAAAGCCCCCATACCCCTGCGCGTCGGAACCTGCCATGCCGCCGATTTGCAGCGTCGAACCGTTTGGGAAAATCAAGTCGGTCCATACCACGAGGACACGGTCTTGGCCGAACGAGACCTTGGAATCGTAGCGCCCGAACAACTTCGCGCCCTGCGGCACCAGAAGGCGGTGTCCCGTCGCGCTGTCGTAAACGTTCTGGCTGATCTGCGCGGTTATTCTGCCCGGCAGATCGGAATTCAGGCCGGTGATCAGGGTCGCTGATATGACAGAACCACGTTTCAGCTCGAATGGTGATAGTTGTGATACGACGCGATTGGGCAGATAGCCGAGATCCTTGATGTCCTGATTGAAGAAATCTTCCTTTGAAGACTGGCCGTTCGGATCACCTGCAAGGCCAGACTTGATCGCAGCGGCATAAAGATCGGAGGTGCTGTTTGGCGTGGTGTTAGGTTGTTGCGCACTTCCCGTGGCCTTCGTCGATACCGCGACTTCGGAAACATCAACCTTCAATGGCGAGTCCAAAGCAGTCGAACGAGCTTGCAGCCGCGCCATTCTCTGGCGCTGCGCTTCGCGGATATATTGTTCTTCCTGTTCTCGCTTCAGTCTGGCTCTCCATGCGTCCTCAGGCTCAAGCTTGGGGCGGCTATCCTGTCGCGTGTCTTGGCGGCTAATTTCTGGCTCGCGCTTTTCGTTCTGATGGACAATGATTGGAGTGGGCTGGAAAATATCCTGCTTTTCGGGCTCTCCGATGATTCCGTCAGTGACACCCCGTTTGAGCTGGTCTGCAAAGGTCGCCGCCGACTTGCCTGGCACACCCTCGAAATCATCGGCGCGATTGAAGGACAACCCACGCCAGGAGAGACCGACCACGACGATGGCGAGGAAAACAATGACGATGCTGATCGCAATGATGATCGGCAGGCGGTTCAAGCGGCGCATTCCCGGCCGGCTATCCGCGTTGGGAGGGCCACCGAGTTGGAGCGATTGGGTCATCTCTTGTTACCCTCAATTTCGCTGCATGATTGAAAGGGGGCTGGACGCGGTGGCGCCCGTGTTCGTGCTCACATATGTGCGCGCGAGAGCGATTGATGGTGTTGCGACCTGGGCCAGAAGTTGGCCGTCGAGACTATCCAGGGAATAGGAGAGCTCGACTGGCCTCTGTTTTCCTGCAGGCTTCCCGTCGGCCATGACCTCGTAGCCCCATCCCTTCAATGCAGCTTCAAGGGCCGTCGAATAGTCGGTTTTTTCCCGTTGCATCTGGATGAACGTGGTTCCTGCCGGCCCGATCGTTTCGGCAAGGCGGGCTGCCATGTCGCCCGCAATAGCGCTGGCGGTGGGTTTGGTCACGGCGGCTGGCGTCAAGACCGCGGTCACCGTGTCCTCTCTGCTCTGACAGGCGCCTACCAGTGTTAAAATGAAACCAAAGGCAATTATCTTGAGCATCGATCACCCTCCCCGTCGGATTGTAATCTTCTGCTGGCGCCAGCCGACCCCCGATACCAGGATCGCTTTGTCGACGGCGTAGTCGACGATCATCGTGTCGTTCTTCATTCGATAATTGACAATGCGGTTCTGTCCGCCGCTAACGACGAAGAGCACTGGCGCGTCCTGGCTGGCTATCGATCTCGCGAACTGGATGTAGGTCTTGGTCCCGTCTGAGTAGACCCGCTTGGGCCTCCAGCGCGCGCTGCCGGTCATGGTGTACGAAAAGTCGAGCTTGTCGGGGGAGCTTCCGGGAATCCCGCCGGTCTCTAGCCGCGCGTTGATGTCGGCAAGCTTAGCCGACGTTTCCTCTGGGTACTCGAAGCCCACCCGCGCCATGTATTGGCTTGGGTGCGATTTAAGCTGGATGTGATAGGTACGACGCGACGTCGTCACGACCATCGAGGTCACGAGGCCAGCTTCGGAAGGTTTGACAACAAGATGGATCGCTTGGCCAGCGGTGGCGCCGGACGTCGCGGGTTCGACCTTCCACCTCACGGTATCGCCGACCAGCACGTCACGCACGATCTCTCCGCCCTGGAGCTCGATATCGCAGACTTGCAGCGGTGAGCAAACAACGGACGGCTGTGTTTCTCCGAACAGAAAAATGACTCTTCCGTCGGAACCGGTTGTCACCAATCCAGCCGCGCCTCGCCATTTCCTCGAGATGCTGGTCCCTTTTGCCTCGTTTGCCGTCATGGTCTGCGCTCTCGCGACATCTGCGAGCATGAGTCCGCCTAGGCAGCCGGCGGCCGCGATGAATGCAAGTCTGTGCATGTAAACTCCCCTGCCGTTAAAGCTGTGCGGTCCAATCGAGGTCCTGGATGTAGAGACCGATAGGATTAACGCGGATGGTCGCCTCATCCTGTGGAGCGATGAGCGCCACTGTCGCGATACCCCGGTACCGGCGTGTTGCCGTTTCCTTTCCTTTGCGATCACGCTCGAACTCCGTCC
The DNA here is from genome assembly GCF_001692185.1 of Rhizobium sp. AC44/96. NCBI lineage: Bacteria > Pseudomonadati > Pseudomonadota > Alphaproteobacteria > Hyphomicrobiales > Rhizobiaceae > Rhizobium > Rhizobium sp. AC44/96. The sequence continues at coordinate 19,127 of NZ_LXKO01000002.1, read as the reverse complement.
AGTCGAGCTGATAGGTCTGGTTGGAGAGTGCCACGATGTTGTTGACCTCGACGGCGACCGTGGAAGACTTCGCCTTTTCGAAGGGGGAGTTTGCGCGAAACCAGGAATTGATCTTCTGTGTCGATGGATCGGAGTTACGAAGCAGAGCGTAGGTTCGATCGATGTATTGCTTCTGGACCACCGCATCCGGGGTGATCGAACGGAAACTCGTGACGAAGTTGCCAAGTGTCGCCCTGATTACTCGTGGATCGGCATACTCGATCCGCTGCGGGAAACCTGCCGTCACAGAGCTGCCCAGCTTATCGACCTCGACGATATAGGGTACGAGCTTTACCTGCGTGCTCACGTACAAGGCATAGCTGAAGCCGATGACGGCCATGGCGAGACCCATGATCCCGACAATGCGCCATGCTCGAGCGGCCTGGACATATGAGCCGTATCTCTCGGTCCATTCCTGGCGCGCGGCAAGGTATGGATTTTCAGGCACGCGATTGGCTGCCATTCGATTTTCCCCTCATTAGATATTGTCATTGCGTTCGGGAGGCGGTGCTTTTGCAGTCCCGCGCCCGTGGGCTTCGTCCAGCTTTGCGTTGGCCAGGCCAAGAAGCGATCCGGAATAGGCGCCCGGCGAACCAATCGCCTTTTCCTTGGCGGCCGAGCCCGCCGCCGCCGCTGTTTTTCCAACCGCCGTTCCAAGTCCGCGGAGCATGGCGCCGACTGGGGAGGAACCGCCGGCCCGAGCCGACTGGGCAGTTGTTGCCCCGGCGCCAGCGGCGCCGACTGAGAGCGCAGCGCCGCCCGCGGCAAACGACGCCGCTTGTGAGGCATGGCGGATCGTTTCCATGCCGCCGGTGACCGACGCGCCCTGGACGACACCCTGGATGATATTGGGGACGTACATGGCAATTATGAATACGACGACGGCTATGCCGGCAATTGCGAGCGCCGTCTGAAACTGCTCCCCGATATCGGGCTGATTGGCCAATCCGATCAACACCTCGGAGCCGATACGGGAAATCATGACGAGGGCCATGAGTTTCATGCCCACGGAAAAAGCGTAGACCAGATATCTGATTGCGAAATCCTTGGTGAATGACGAGCCGCCCAGTCCGAGCATGATCATCCCGGCAAGCAAGCCCAGGTACATTTCAACCATTACCGATACAAAGATTGCGGCGACGAGGGAGAAAGCAATAACGGTCACGACCATCGCGAAGGCCGCCGATATGGCCAGCGCGTTGTCCTCGAACAAGCCGAACTTCACCTTTTCGGACATCTTCGTTGCAACTGCGAGCCCGGCGTTGAACACGTCCGCGGGTGACGCCGTGCCGCCGCCTGCGCCGATCTCAAATAGGCTGTCTACAACGGACTTGGCGAAGGCGGGCCCCGTCGTCAGGACGAAGGCAAAAAAGCCGACGAACATGATCCGCCTGACCAGCTCCGAAAACCAGCTTTCCAGAGACGCAGCCTGTAGGGCAAGCCAGACTGCTGCAATGCCGATCTCGATCGTCGCCAGGATCCAGAACAGCGATTTCGCTGCGTCCATGACAGTCTCTTCCCACCCTTTCGCCGTGTTTGTTATCTGAGTTTGTAGAGAGGTCAGTATTGAGCCCTCTTGGGCGAGGGCCGGCCGGGCCGCAACGGCAACAATGGCCGTAAGCGCCGCAAGCGTTTGCAGAGTTGGGCGGTGTGGTATCATCCAGCTCACCACTCGACCTTCATCTTGTCACCGCCAGAGGTCGACGGGGCGGTTGCCTTGAAGAACTCTTCGCGCCGTCTTTGCGCCAGATCCTTGTCCGTTTGTTCCGATTGCAGCCAGGTACCCACCATCGTCATTTGCTGCGACACGAGCCCGCGCAGCTTCTGCATTTGGGCTACTTGCTGGGCAGCGATCTCGTGACCGACCTGCAGTGCCTTCATCTGGCCGTCCGACGTTTCCGACATGCTTCGCAAGGAACTCATGGTCGTTTCCTCGCTGTCGAATTGATCGGCGGTCAGGCTTGCGGCCCTTAGCGTGCCGGCAATGGTGTCACGGTTCGTGTCTGACCAGTTCTGGTAGCTCGACGCGTAGCTCTCGGCGTTCGGAAGCTTGGTCTCCAGATCGGCGTAGCTCTTGAATCGCTGCTGCAGGATGTCATCGGCATTTCCCATGGAGAAAGAAATGCTCTTACCTTGAGCAACGATGTCACGAAGGCGATTGAGGTCACCTTCAACCTGCCCCCAGATGTGATCGGGAAGCTGCGCCGTGTTCTGCAGCATGTTCTCGTAAATCCTCAGCTGGTTTTCGATCTGCTCGGCGAGCTGGCTGATTTGCGTTAGCTGATTGTCGACCTGGAGGCCTGAGCTCTTCAGGAGGTCGATGAGCTGCGCGTTGTTGGCGAGTTGCGTCCACTCGGTTGCCGCCCCCGTCGCCGCCCCAGCCCTACCGTGCGTTGGTGGTGCCACCGCCGTTGCGCTCACCATCAGAGCGAGGACAAGCCTAGACGAAATCCTTGAGTGATCGGGCATCAGGAACTCCTCTCGTTTCAAGCCATCTGATCGGCCATTCATGACCGTGCTCCGCCTTCAGCGCTCGAACGCGTTTCAGATCTTCCTTCCCCGACGCACCAACGAAGCTCAGCGCAAGTGGTCCGAGCGACATGTCGAACAAGCGACGGCCATCCGGGGTTGCAACGTAGTACTCCCGCTTCGGGATGGCGTTTGAGACGATTTCGATCTGGCGTTCGTTGAATCCGATCCGCTCATAGAACTCCCGAGTTCCGGTCTCATGCGCGGCACCATTCGGCAGACAGATCTTCGTCGGGCACGATTCCTTCAGAACATCGATGATACCTGACCGCTCGGCGTCTGAAATCGATTGGGTCGCCAGCACGACGGCGCAGTTTGCCTTACGCAAGACCTTAAGCCATTCGCGGATCTTGCTCCGAAACACAGGGTGCCCGAGCATCAACCACGCCTCGTCGAGAAGGATCAGGCTGGGAGACCCGTCGAGCCGCTTTTCGATCCGGCGGAACAGATAGGTCAGTATCGGCACCAGACTGCGCTCACCAAGGTTCATAAGATGCTCAATCTCGAAGCACTGAAATGCGCGGAGCGTCAGGCCATCCTCTTCTGCGTCGAGTAACTGTCCCATTGGTCCGTCGACGGTGTAATGATGCAGGGCGTCCTTGATCTCCCGCATTTGCACGCCGCTGACGAAATCGGACAGCGACCGGCCAGGCGCTGTTGCCATCAGACCGATCTGACGGGAAATGGCGTTTCGATGGTCGGGCGTGATCGTTACGCCCTGCAGCGCGACTACCATTTCGAGCCACTCGCTCGCCCATGCCCGGTCGCCATCGCTTGAAAGGTCGAACAGCGGGCAGAATGATAGCGCCCTCCCCTCGTCCTCGTGGTCAGCGCCGATTTCGTAGTGATCGCCGCCAGATGCCAACCTCAGCGGTAGCAGCGAGTTTCCTTTGTCGAAGGCGAAGATCTGCGCGAATTCGTAGCGCCTGAATTGCGCTGCGATCAGCGCCAGCAGCGTCGACTTTCCCGATCCGGTGGGACCGAAGATCAACGTATGCCCGACGTCGTCGACATGAAGGTTCAGACAAAACGGCGTGGAACCACTGGCAACCTGCATCAGTGGCGGAGAGTTGGCCGGATAGAATGGGCAAGGAGCAATCGGATTGCCGGACCAGACCGAGTTGAGCGGGATGAGATCGGACAGGTTGTTCGTATTGATCAGTGGCTCGCGGATATTCGCGTACCAGTTTCCAGGCAGGCTGCCGAGAAACGCATCCGTCGCGTTCAGCGTTTCAATCCTGGCGCCGAAGCCTTCAGCCTGAACCAGGCGCCGGATTGCTTCAGCTTTCTCCTGTAAGGCGTCGCGATCTTCGTCGAAAAGGATGACCACCGGCGTGTAATAGCCGTAGGCTACCAGTTGCGAGGACGCCTGTGCGATCGCATCCTCGGCCTCGGCGACCATCGTCATGGCGTCCTGATCGACCGATCGGCTCTGTGTCTGGAACAGTTGGTCGAAGAACGGACGAACCTTTTGCTGCCATTTCTTGCGCGTGCGCTCCAGCTTCCGTCGGGCCTCCTCTGCATCCATGAAGATGAAGCGCGACGACCACCGATAGGTGAGCGGCATCACGTCAAGGCTATTCAAGATGCCGGGCCAGCTTTCGGCCGGCAATCCATCGATCGCGACCACGCCGAGAAAACGGCTTTCAACCTTTGGCGTCAGACCATGTTCGAGTTCGGCCGTCGCAATCCAGTCGAGGTACATAGGCACGTCCGGCAACCGGACTGGATGACTCTCGCCGGTGATACAGAAGCGAACGAACTGGAGGAGCTCGTCATAGCGAGCCGTTCTTGCCCCTCCCCTTTCCGAGACATCACACGTTTCCATTCGAACGATCGTGAGTGTGTTCGCGAGATATTGCTCGATTTCGCGGATGGCATTTTGGAACATGAGCAGGGCTGTGTCGGCATAGGATTTCTTGCGGCTTTCTTGGTCGGAGTACATGTACTTGCTGAGCGCGGTCTTTTTGGATTCCAAAGGCCGGTGAGTTAAAATGAGGGCGTGCTTGCTTTCGAAATGTCCCTGCGTACGGGCGAAATGCGCACGCCGCTCGGCATCGATCGCGCGGGTCACAGGATCCGGAAAGTGGCAGCGATCCTCACCGGGATAATCGGTCGTTGGCACCCTGATAGCCTCGACCTGGATCATCCAGCCGCTACCAAGTCGCGAAAGGATCGCATTTATTTGTCGGGAGAGGTCATTGCGTTCACCATCGGTCGCACTTTCCGTATCAGGACCTGCAAAGTACCACCCTGCCATCAGGCTTCCGTCTTTCAGAAGCAGGACGCCGTTGTCGACGAGGCCGGCGTAGGGAACTAGGTCCGCGAACGACGGCCCGGCATTGCGAAAGTTTTTGAGAGATGCCATCGCCTCCTCCTCAGAACCTTCGCCATGGCGAAGTGGTCGGCTGGTAGTAGGCCCTGTAGAAGACATGCCGGATATAAACCTGACGCATCATCGGATCGGCCTTTGCCATTACGCGGAGCACACCGACAACGAAAATCCAGATGAGGACGCCGAAAACCGCAGAGTAAGCGGTCAGGACGACGAAGATCAAAATGACTGCCGCCAGTCCCGTTATGAGTACCAGCTCTCGGTCGGCACCAATGAGAAGGCTTGGCCGGGACAGTGCGCGATGGATCCGGCTCCGCTGCAGCCCGGATAGAGGGTTAGTCATTTGCCCCCTCCCCTGCCCCGTTCAATTGGCGGGAAGAGCTGAAGTCCTGCGAAATGCCGACCGTTGCTCCGGTTGCACCAAAAAGCCCGACGATTGTCGTCGCTCCGAGCAGAATGCCGGCAACAAGGACGACGTACATTAACCGCCGCGCGAAATCGTTGAGCTCGCCGCCGAAGATCAGCATGCCGCCGGCGATCGCCACGGCGGCCAGTGCGATATAGCCGGCGACAGGACCCGTTATCGATTGTTGAATCTGCTCAAGTGGACCTTCCCATGGCAGACTGCCGCCGGAGCTCGCAACCGCAGGCGAAATGGAGATAAGACTGAAGCCTGCGACGATGGCAGTGGCGAGAAGATAGCACTTACGCGACATCGTGTGCCTCCTGTTCTTCGGTGGGACCATCGGATTGAAGTTCGTACCGACCATTCGAGAAGCATTCGACGTGGATGACGTCGCGCACCCGACGGCCATGCGGTGTGCGCTCGATGGAAACGATCAGATCGACAGCTTCGCCGATCACCTCATGCATCGGGTGCAAGCTAGCCTCGGCGGTGAGTTGCTCGAGACGTCTCAATGCCGACGTTGCGGTGTTTGAGTGGATCGTCGCCACACCTCCTGGATGGCCGGTATTCCATGCCTTCAGCAGGGTTAAAGCCGCACCATCACGGACCTCTCCCACGACAATGCGATCAGGGCGCAACCGCATGGTGCTTTTAAGCAGGCGCGCCATATTGACTGCGTCGCTGGTGTGGAGAAGGATCGCGTTCACGCCTGCACACTGAATCTCGGCCGTATCTTCAAGGACCACCAATCGATCCTCCGGCGCAGTTTTGACGATCTCGTCGATGACCGCGTTGGCGAGTGTTGTCTTTCCCGATCCGGTTCCGCCGGAGATGATGATGTTGAGCCGTGAATCGATCGCGCTTCTGATGGTGCCGGCCTGGCCGGCTGTCATGGCGCCATTTCGGACATACTCGTCGAGCGGGATAAGACGCGACGCACGCCGCCGGATCGTGAAGGCAGGCCCGGCGACAACGGGCGGAAGCAGGCCTTCGAAGCGGTGACCGCCGATCGGCAACTCGCCCGAGACGATCGGTCGATCTGCATCGACCTCGGATTGAAGTGCATGTGCGACCGTGCCGATGATCACTTCCGCGGCCGCATACGACATCTCGCCGGCAGGCGCGATACCGTGGCCGAGGCGCTCGATAAAGAGCCTTCCGTCGGGATTGAGCATGACCTCGACAACATTGCTGTCTTCAAGGGCTGCGCAAATCTGATCGCCAAGTGCCTCCCGAAGCTTTCGAACAAGCCGGGGATGAGAGCGAAGATGGGTCACATGCTTCTCCTTAGCGACCAGCGCTGGAGAAGCGGTGCGGCGCGCCTGGCGGCTCGCATATCTGGCTGTGCTGCGGGCCTCGAGATCGCGATGACTGGCATGAACGTCTCCGTCGTTGTTGGGGCAACGACTAGTCAGCACGATTGCGAATCGGGCCGCAATTGTAGGATCCTACAAATGCCCTTCCTGGTGAGTCGGCATCAAAAAGAAAGCTGCGCTATGACGGGCCGGTTCCGCACCACTTGGTTTTGTAGGATTCACCCCAGAACGGAACTCGAACGAGATGGCAGGTAATTTCGCCATAACTATCTGAATTGACTGACGGAATCGAGAAATCGCGGACACTGTTTTCGGGTGGCCCGGCCCCGTGGCTAAGCCGCTGTTAACCTTAAAGCACTTGTTGGATCTCTCGAATCGCAGATAATAACGGTTAAGAGGCCGTTTTTGGCCGAAAATCGTTATCTGAAAGCATCTCGACTATGAACGCTAAATCGGCCTTGTCGCAAAGACCCGCTGCCGTCCACTTTGAGGATCAGATCCTCGAGCAAGGGGATCTCATCTCAAAGAGACTCCATTTGCTCAGCGTGCAGCGATTCCCGCCGAATGCAAGAAAGACCCTCAGGACCTTTAGCCTGGCGGAAGTGGCGAACTATGTCGGTGTCTCGCAGAGCACGCTGAAGAAGCTTCACCTTGAAGGTAAGGGCCCCTCCCCTCAGACATCTTCGTCCGGCCGCCGATCGTACACCGCAGATCAAATGCTTGAGCTTCGCCAGTACCTGGATCAGCACGGCCGCTCGGACAGCCGCATGTATGTTCCCCACCGCCGCCCCGGGGAGAAACTGCATGTGCTAGCAGTCGTCAATTTCAAAGGGGGCTCGGGCAAGACCACCACCGCAGCTCACCTTGCGCAATACCTGGCGCTGACGGGTCATCGCGTCCTTGCCGTTGACCTCGACCCTCAGGCATCACTGTCATCGCTTCACGGGTTCCAGCCTGAAGTGGATCAGGTGGCCTCGATCTATGATGCCATCCGATATGATGGCGAGAAGAAAGATCTTGCCGACATCATCCGGCCGACAAATTTTCCCGGGCTGGATATCGTGCCGGCGAACCTCGATCTGCAGGAGTACGAATACGACACGCCGCTTGCCATGTCCGACAAGTCGTCGAACGAGGGCAAGACGTTTTTCACCCGAATTTCACGCGCACTCTCGCAGGTGGAAGACAGGTACGACGTTGTCGTGATCGACTGCCCGCCGCAGCTTGGATACCTGACGCTGACCGCGTTGACGGCGGCGACGAGTGTTCTCATCACGATTCATCCCCAGATGCTCGACGTCATGTCGATGGGGCAATTCCTGTTGATGCTGGGCGGTATCCTCAAGCCAATTCGCGCCGCCGGGGCCGAAGTCAATCTGTCTTGGTATCGCTATCTCATTACGCGTTACGAGCCGACGGACGTTCCGCAGGCGCAGATGGTCGGGTTCATGTCGACGATGTTCCACGAGTTCATGTTGAAGAACCAGATGCTCAAATCGACGGCCGTGTCTGATGCGGGCATCACGAAACAGACGCTCTATGAAGTCGATCGGTCGTCGATGAACAGGGCAACCTATGACCGCGCATTGGAATCTCTGGACGCCGTGAACAGTGAAATCGCAGAGCTGATTCACCGTTCATGGCAAGGTTAAAAGTTGTCGGCTGACAAAATCGCCATTTTGTGACGATTTTTCAAATCTTTAGAGCATATCGGAGCGACTAAAATGGCTAGAAAGAACCTGCTCGAAGGATTGGCTGACGTCCAGGACGATCAGCCGAGCGTAGTTTCATATCCTATGCGGGGAGCTGGAAAGTCCCTCGTCCGCTCACTGGATGAGCTTGCAAAGCAGGCAGACAAGTATCTCGAAGGCGAGGTCGTGGTCGAAATCGATCCTGATGTCGTTGACGCATCCTTCGTCCAGGACAGGCTGGCGCAGGACAATGACGACTTCCGCGAACTTGTCGAAGCAATTCGGACGCGCGGACAAGACACCCCGATTCTGGTTCGACCCAACGCGAGCGTGGAAGGACGATTCCAGGTCGTCTTCGGTCACCGCCGCCTGCGCGCGGCGCGTGAGTTGGGTCGCAAGGTCAAGGCTGTCGTCAAATCTCTGGATGACCGTACCCACGTCATAGCGCAGGGTCAGGAGAACTCGGCACGCGCCAACTTGACTTTCATCGAACGCGCATTGTTTGCAAAGCGGCTGGAGGATCTGGGCTATGATCGCGAGGTAATCTCCGCCGCGCTGGCTTCCAACGCGGCCTCCGTATCGAAAATGTTGTCGGTGGGCGAGCGCATCCCTGCCGATGTTATCCGAACTATCGGCGACGCGCCTGGAATTGGACGCGAGCGCTGGGTCGAACTTTCCTTGTTGGTCGGTAAGTCCGCGAACAGCGAAAAGGTCCGCGAGATTGTGAGCGACGTGCAGTTCAACGTGCTCCCATCCGATGATCGCTTTCTGGCGCTCTACGCTGCGCTGAACAGATCGGCTCGCTCTGTGAAGAAGAAGGAGCCGGCCACAACGACAGACAAATGGGAGCCAAGAGACAAGGGCGTTCTCGTCGAGATGAAGAGTTCCGGCAAGAGCTACGCGATCTCTATGAAATCAAAGAACGCCATGCGCTTTGGCGATTTTCTGTCCAGGAATTGGGACGCGCTCTATGCGCAGTTCCTCGATGAGGTATCTAAAGGAGACTGAACCGCAAAAGAAAAAGGCCCCAAACGTTGCCGTCGTGGAAGCCTCTCTCAAAGGTCTAAGCAGCCTGAGAATCGCATTTCCCCGAATTACAGTCAAGAGTCTTTGGCACCGTTTTTGGTGAGCAGGTTTCTTTTGCCTTCTGGAAGGTGAAGGAAAAATGCAAGGTGGACATGTGACGACGCCTTTTGGGCGGCGGCCGATGACGCTTGCCCTCGTTAAACGGCAAATGGCCGTGGCAGAGATCAGGCCAGGGAAGTCGGCGGACAAATGGAAGATCTTTCGAGACGCGGCTGAAGCGCGCGAATTGCTCGGCTTGCAGGATCGCAGCCTGGCGGTCTTGGATGCGCTGTTGAGTTTTTATTCGGACAACGAGCTGCGCCAGGACGCGCAACTGATCGTTTTCCCTTCGAACGTCCAATTGACGCTTCGTGCTCATGGGATCGCCGGGGCGACGCTGCGCAGACATCTGGCGCTTCTGGTTGAGGCAGGCCTGATCGTGCGCAAGGACAGCGCCAACGGCAAGCGCTACGCGCGAAAGGGTAAGGCGGGAGAGATCGAGAATGCGTTCGGATTCGATATCTCGCCGCTGTTGATGCGCTCCGAGGAGCTTGCTGCTATGGCCCGGCAGGTCGCAGCCGAACGAGCAGCGTTTCGTCGCGCAAAAGAGAACCTCACGATCTGTCGGCGCGATGTCCGCAAGCTGATTTCAGCAGCCGTCGAGGAGGGTGCATCTGGCAACTGGACGATGATGGAAGATGTTTATATCCGCCTCGTCGCCCGTATCACCCGCACGCCGACCATTGCCGAGGTCACTGCGATCCTGGAGGAAATGGAGCTCCTTCGCGACGAGATCCTCAACGCGCTGGAAACACAGCAGAAAGATGAAAATAATAACGCCAATGCCGCTCACAATGAGCGTCACATCCAGAATTCAAATACCGAATCCATCAATGAACTTGAACCTCGCTCCGAAAACGAGCGGGGCGCGACGCCGAGTGAGAAGACCCAACCGAAGCACGAGGGGACGGGTGCCTTCCCATTAGGCATGGTGCTGAAGGCGTGCCCGGATATTGCCGCTTACGGACCCGGTGGAGCTATTTCCAGCTGGCGCGATCTGATGGCAGCAGGTGTGGTCGTCCGATCAATGTTGGGGGTCAGCCCGTCGGCGTATCAGGATGCCTGCGATGTTATGGGGTCTGAAAACGCTGCGATAGCGATAGCCTCGATCCTGGAGCGGGGCGGCCACATCAATTCGGCCGGCGGCTATCTGCGTGATTTGACGCGACGTACGGAGCGGGGTGAATTCTCGCTTGGCCCGATGCTGATGGCGCTGCTACGCGCAAACGGAGCGGCAGCGGCGCGAACGGGGTGATCAGCGCGCGGGCGGGCACTTTCCGTTGGTCGGCGGCTTAGCAATGCGGCTCGAATTTGCTCGCTCTTGGTGAGACCGACCGGGGCAGCGGGTGCTTCTGGCGGAGGGGGTAGGGTCTCGTTGCTTCGTAAGAGGCTTTCGTAGCGCTGCTGGGCGGCCAGGCGATCGGCGGCAGAGACCGGCTCCGTCGCGCGGCCCTGAAGATCGAAGCGCATCGATTCCGGTTGTGCGGTAGCGAGGTAGTAGCGTTTGGAATGCAGATAGGCCCCGGTCGCTCGGCGCAGCGCGGTCACGTTCGCATCAGCCCTGAGAAGCGGACGGATTTCGTTCCAAAGTCCCAGAGCAAATGGCTTGATTGGATCACCGATTGTGGAGGGAAGTATATCGATCGGCTGCAACAAAAGGGCATTGATCGCTTTCGCTTTCAAAAGATCCGTTTCGTTTGCCACGATTGGCCCGCGACTGGATGTCCAGGGTCTCGCCATCGATTACTTCGCCTTGCTCCGATCCCGGGAGTAACAGCACGAAGACAATTTAATGTCACGGGCAACACGCAACAAATGTCGGTGAGGAGGTAAGGTCAAAGGCATGGGTGCCCTTGTTCCGATGCAATCGTAAGGTTGCGCGGGAGTTGATCAGCATCGGGGAGGGAGGTCTTAGGGGAGCTGAGAATTATCGTCTTTGCGCTTGCACTGTTTGTCGGATGGTCGCAAAGCCGTGTTGTAAAGTGCCGCGATGGCCCCGAAGCGATTTTGGCCAATTTCAATCGAAACTGAAGGTCTCGTCATGACTCGCCAGCTTTCCCTCTCCCGCGACCGGATTTCGGTCCTTCTGCTCGAAGGTATCAGCCAGAGTGCCGTGGATTACTTTGCGGCATGCGGATACACCAATCTCGTTCATCTTCCGAAAGCGCTCGATGATAAGGATCTGAAAAGCCATATCGCCGATGCGCACATCATCGGCATTCGATCCCGAACGCAGCTGACGGAAGAGATTCTCGAATCTGCCAAGAAGTTGATTTCTGTTGGCTGTTTCTCTGTCGGCACGAACCAAGTCGATCTGGATGCCGCGCGCCGTCGCGGCATTCCGGTCTTCAACGCCCCTTATTCGAACACGCGCTCGGTGGCCGAGCTTGTGATCGGCGAGATCATCATGCTCACTCGACAGATTTTCCCGCGATCGGCGTCCGCGCATCTAGGCGGATGGGAGAAGTCTGCTGTTGGCAGCCGCGAAGTGCGCGGAAAGACGCTTGGAATCGTCGGCTACGGCAATATCGGCTCGCAGCTGAGTGCTCTTGCGGAAAGCATGGGGATGGTGGTGCGCTATTTCGATCTTTCCGACCGGCTGCGCCGGGGAAATTCGGAATCGATGGCTTCGCTCGGTGAGCTCCTCGAAATTTCGGATTATGTGACGATGCACGTTCCCGAGACGGCGTCGACCTACAACATGATCACAGAGACCGAACTGCGGCGCATGAAGAAGGGCGCCATCTTCATCAACAATTCCCGCGGGACCGTCGTCGATCTCGACGCGCTCGCGAAGGTGCTGAAGGAAGGCCATCTCGCCGGAGCCGCCGTTGACGTGTTCCCTGTGGAGCCCGCATCGAACAAGGATCGTTTTGAAACGCCGCTACAGGGCGTGAGCAACGTCATTTTGACACCCCACATCGGTGGCTCCACCGAGGAGGCTCAGGAGCGCATTGGCGGGGAAGTCTCAAGGAAGCTGGTGGAATACTCCGATATCGGCTCGACGATGGGCGCGGTCAACTTCCCCCAGGTCCAATTGCCGGAGCGCCCGAACGGAACGCGTTTTATTCACGTTCACGAAAACCGCCCCGGCACGCTCATCAAGCTCAACGAGATCTTCTCCTCGCGCGGGCTCAATATCGTCGCCGAGTTCCTGCAGACTCACGGCGACACGGGCTATGTGGTGATCGAGGTCGAAGGCGTGTCGGAGACGGCCGATGAAATCTTGCAGGCGCTGCGCGCGATACCGGGCACGATCAGAACGCGGTTGCTCTACTGACGGATCGTGCAGCGAGGCGATCGACGTGGTTATATTGTATTTCGATAGGAGCGCGTGCGCGCCGCTCTGCATGCGTTTCTCTCGAATGGGTGAGGGCGGGCGATGACCTCACATCAACGCGATCGCCGACGGCGTTTTGAAAGCCGTCGTTTTGCCGTCCGTTGAGAAGGCGCTTGCTGCGATTGGCGGCATCCGTCAGGTCGCAGTCCGGGATCGGCAGGCGGAGCGTATCGATCTACGCTCCGCCGTTCGTTCAGACCTTTGCCCTGTTGGCCGCGCGGCGTGCTTTCACACCCGATGCCAGTGTCTCCAGGGTCCGAACGGTCGTCGGCCAGTCGATACAGCCGTCGGTGACGCTCTGGCCGTAAACCAGCGGCTTTCCGGGGATCAGGTCTTGCCGGCCGCCGACAATATTGCTCTCGACCATCGCCCCGATGATCGCATCGTTGCCGTCGGCGAGCTGCTGCGCGACGTCCTGCAGGACGGCGGGCTGGTTCTCCGGGTTCTTGCGGCTGTTGGCATGGCTGGCGTCGATCATGATGCGCGGGTCGAGCTTCGCGTCGCGAGCGGCGGCCATCGCTGCCGCAACGCTTTCGCGATCATAGTTCGGCTGTTTGCCGCCGCGCAGAATGATGTGGCAATCCTCGTTACCGCTTGTCGACGCGACCGCCGCGCGTCCGTCCTTCGTCACCGCCGGAAAATGATGCGGCTGCGAGGCGGCCATGATGGCGTCGAGGGCGATACGCACATCGCCGGTGGTGCCGTTCTTGAAGCCGATCGCAGAGGAGAGGCCGGAAGCGAGTTCCCTGTGGACCTGACTTTCGGTCGTGCGCGCACCGATGGCACCCCAGCTGACGAGGTCGGCGATGTATTGCGGTGTGATCGTGTCGAGGAATTCGCAGCCCGCCGGCAGCGCGAAGTCGTTCACATCGAGCAGCAGCTTGCGGGCGATGCGCAGGCCATCCTCGATCCGGAAGCTGCCATCGAGGCCGGGATCGTTGATCAGGCCCTTCCAACCGACGGTCGTCCGCGGCTTTTCGAAGTAGACGCGCATGACGATTTCAAGGTCGCCCTGCAGCCGGTCGCGCTGTTCCTTGAGCCGCTTGGCATAGTCGATCGCGGCGACCGGATCATGGATGGAGCAGGGGCCGACAACGACGAGAAGCCTGTCGTCTTTCTTGGTCAAAATGTCATGGATGGCGCTGCGAGCGCCGATCACCGTCTTACTCACAGTCTCGTCACGCGGCAGCTCGTCGATGATGCGTGCAGGCGAGGAGAGTTCGACGATATTGGTGATGCGCAGATCGTCAGTCGGGTTGGTCACGGTATTGGTCTCCAGGAGGTCATACCGGGCGCGCAAAAAACCGCCAGGTAGACTAGCGGTTGTTGGGATAAATTGCGTCTTTCTTAGTTACGCACTTTCCCGCTTCCGCACCGAGGCACGGAAATAATAAAATCGGGAAACGTAGGCGCAAACGATCGACATGACACCGTGCTACAGCAAGCCGAGCGACTTGTCACTTTCGATCTCCATCCTTGCCGCCATTCGTTGTGCCGAGCATGCGGCATTGCCGGTCCGTCGGGTAGCGTAGTTATAGTAGCTCGTCGCCTGCTGCACCGGCCGGTCTCGGGATTGCTCAGCGGAGCGACGATGACCCTTTTCGCGAAACATGTAGTTCTTCTCGCAACTTGCCTCGGAAAGAATGGCGACGGCCCGGCCTAGCGAGCTTGCGTTGGCAGGCGTTCTCACAATCGTCCAGCCAATTCGGTCGGTCTCGAGCTAGCGCGCCCAGACCGCACGTGACCGAGATAGCAAGATGGCCGCTGCCATCTTGATGGCAAACCATTATAAGCCTATATCTGCTGCGAAGGAGATCTCGCAATGGCCGCACCACAACTTTCTGTCCGAAGCTCCAAGGCAAGGGATCTGGCTCACCGGCTCGCTCGACGTGAGAATCGTTCGATTGCGGAGGTGGTCGAACGTGCGCTTGAGGCCTACGAGACACGCGAGGCGGGCCGCGAACCAGCTGCAAGCTTCTACCGGCGCGTCAACGCTCAAGCTGCTACAGATATCGATCTGGATTCCATCATCCGCGAAAGCCGTCGTCCTCACCAGGGTATCGAGCTTTGATATTTCTGGATACGAACGTCGTCTCGGAGACACTGCGGAAGGACTCTAACGAGGCTGTTATGGCCTGGCTGGTTCGGTTCGACGCGGAATTGGCATTGCCGACGGTGACAGTCGCCGAGATTGCTTTCGGCATTCAGAAGATCAGACCAGACCAGCGGGCCGAGCGTTTGGAGCAAGGGCTGACGGAATGGCGTCGCCGGTTTGCCGATCGGATGTTTGGTCTGACAGAAGAAGCCGCGCTCGCCTACGGCGAAATCATGGGGCAGGCGGTTCGTCAGGGACAGGCGATGTCAGTACCCGATGCAATGATCGCTGCAATAGCGCGGGTGAACGGCGGCCGCTTGGCCACGCGCAATATCAGGGATTTCGAAACGACAGGTCTCGCCCTCGTGAATCCGTGGGATTTTTAAGCTTTCGAATGAGTTAGCTTGCATTGGCGCAATGCGACGCTTGTTTTCTACGGAGAATACGACCTCGGTGCCAAAGCGAAGGCAGCTTTTCAACGCCGGCTCATCCCCGCAACGAGAGATACCGAGTTACGCCCTCCAGTCGTGAAGCCGCCCCAGAATCGTCTCATAGCATTCGCGCGGCATTGCCGGTGCGTCGGGTGGCGTCGTTATAGTAGCTCGACGCCTGCTGCACCGACCGGTGGCGCGATTGCTCCATTGCTTCGACGAGGGGAATGCGACGATTGGCGGCCTCCGTCAAATAGCCGGATCGCAGTCCGTGCGCAGAGAACTCTACGGGGTCCAATCCGGCCATAGCGGCGCGGTGCTTGATGATGGCGTTGATCGATTGCGGGTCGAGCGGACGTCGCGACAGCGTTTCCCAGCGTCCGATCCCCCTGAAGACGCTGCCTTTGTCGATTTTGGCCGCTGTCATCCAGGCATGTAGCGCCTCCACTGGCCGGCCGGTGAGATAGACGACGTCGTCCTGCTCGCCAGAGGTCGTCTTCGTACGGCCGAGATGAATGGCCAGCGAGGGGAGTGGAGGGCCGTCCTTCTGCTCGATCGGCGCCTCCATCGTCAGCTGCTCGACACGAAGAGCGGCAATCTCGCTGCGCCGGCGGCCGCCCGAAGCGAAGGCCACCATCAGGATGGCCCGGTCGCGCCGATCGCGCAGACTGTCGCTCTCGCAGGTCGCCAGCAGCTTGGCGAGTACATCCCCGGTGACCGCCTTGGCGCTCTTGCGACGTCGTTGCCGCGGTGCTGCCCGCACCGCCAGGCGAATGGCCGCCTTCAGGGGAGGGGAGGTGAAGGCGCCGTCCAGGCCACGCCAGTGGGTCAATGTCGACCAGCTGGCCAGCCGCCGGCGCACGGTTGCCGGGGCGTGCGGACCGACGGCCTTGAGAAAGCCTTGGCTTCGAAGGCTGTGATCGACATCGGCCGGCATGCCATGATCGGGATCGGACGTCCGTCGCTGCGGGTCCCAGAGGTGATGGGCGACGAATTTTAAGAGCAGTGCTTCCGGCGCCGGCCAGGGGAGGGCAGTGCCGGTCGCCGCCAGACCCCAGGCTTCGAGATAGGCGAGATCCGAGGTGATGGCGCGCAGCGTGTTGTCGCCCATTCCTTCGTTGACGAGATGGCGCAGCGTCTCGATATCGTGGTCGGTCAGCAGCTCGGCGAGCTCATCGCGGCGCTCGATCGGCAGTACGGCGGCAATGGTGTCAAGCTGCTCGGCGCGGGCCTCAACCCCGTTCGGTCTCCTAGTCATTGGTAGGCTCGCGGAACGGATCGATCCCGGCGTCGCGTGCGGCGAGCATCGCGGCAAGGTTTGATTGATGACACCGTCCGTAGAAGGCGCGCGTCTCGGCGTACATTTCTTTCGGCACGGTCACCAGGTCCTGCAATCGCAGGCCGTCTCGGTCGGCAAGACCGGCGTCGTTCAGTTCCGTGTTTGTGAGACCGGCTGTGCGGTCGTGCAAGGTGGCAAAATAGTCGAGGTTGGCATCGACGATCGCCGGGTCAGCCGTCTGGCCATGGGCGAGGACGACGTAGTCGGCCTGCAGGGCTCGAATCCGTTTCAGGGATGCGATGAGGGCGCTGAGATCGTTAGGGTCGCTGCTCCAGACTTCCGGGATCGGATGCTCGACGGCATCGACCGCCAGGCAGGTACGGATTTCCGGGATCCAGACGGCAATGTGGTCCGGGGTATGTCCAGGGGTATGAATGAGCTCGAGGGTTAGATCGCCGCCATGCAGAGCCATGGTCTCGCCGTCGAAGGTGATGCTGGGGGCAATCAGTTCGGCCGCGTGAAACCGCGGCTCCTGTTGTTTCTCGGTCAGGATCCTCTGGGCCGCTGGATCGCGAAGCCGATCGATGGCCTTGCTATGGGCGATAATCGGCACCTGGCGGTCGAGGGCGGCATTGCCCCAGAAGTGATCCCAGTCCAGATGCGAGTTGATCACCAGCAAGGGGCGGCGCGCCATCTCTCCGGCGAGCAGATCGAGAGCCTGCCGGCACAGCGCGGGTGTGGCCAGGGTATCGACCAGCACGTTGAACCGTTCGGTGCGGACGAAGACGGCATCGACCTCGTCGGCTGCCCGCAGGACGGTGATGCGATCATCGAGACCGGGATAGCTTGTACGGTGAAGCGTCACATCCATCTTCGTTCCTGCGTCCAAAACAGCGGTTTTGTGGCCGTCGCGGCCGTGCTTGGCCCTGACTTTCGCTGATTTGCGACTCGAGATCAACTACCATCGATAACCTATAATTATCGATGGTTTAAACACCAACCCTGAATCGTGGGCAGCAGCGGAAGCTATTGGCAGTTTCGATTCTTAATAATGGATTGTTTACTATAAATTCAATATTTTAGAGTCTCAGATAGTTCCGTGCCAAGGGCTCCTAGCGCCGTAAGCGGGGCTGATCCGGTGGCACTGCCGGCACAATGAGCAATGAAAAAGCGTCAGCCGCGCGCTGCGACCATGGAAGGGAGGGGCGCAATAGGATGATCGTCGTCACCCATGCCCAACCGATCGCCAAGATAGTGCCAGAACGACAGACCAAGCTTTTGGCAGGTCTTCATCAGGCCGAGCATGCTGTCGCGCGCCTGTCGGCCATTGCGGCTGACCGTCCCACCCGAGATCTTCCGCTTGATGACAAACCCGCGAAGATCCCTTTCCGATGCGTTCGTATTCAGCGGCGTTTCAGGCCGCTCGAGAACTCGCAGCAGCTCGGCCTTGCGGCGCTTCAGCCGAGACAGCAGTTGATCGAGGTCGCGATATCCGGTGCGGATGGAGAATATCCGATCGAACCGGACCTGAAGACCGTGGGCTGCACGCCGGCTTGGACTTCGCTGATAGTCTTTCAGCAGCTTGTAAAAAAGCCAGATGAGTTCACGCAGCGTCTCGACATGTTTGACCTGGCGCGGCGTCGCCGGCATCAGCTTGTGCAGCAGGCGTTCTGCATGGACCCAGCAGAGCGCATGGTTGCCGACGCGAAACTGCCCAGCATCGTCGGATACGATCACTACATTGCCAACCAGGCCATGATGGCGGATGGCGCCCCAAATGCCGGCTTCGGCAAACGGGCGGATAATGCTCCTGTCAAAGATGTCGATACCATTTTCCGCCAGATAGGCGAGAAACGGAACCTGGTTGGCAAACCGACGCGGCTCGCCTGTGTTCAAGCGCGTCAAAAGGGAAGGGTCCACCTGACGGTCTTCCAGAAAGGTGAAGGCGGCGTCATTGAGAACATAGTCCTGATAGTTTCCGCGCAGCAGGGCCAGAAAATTCAGCCGGGACTTGAATGGTGCCGTGCGAAAGGCGCTAAAATGCGCGCCTCCAATATGCGTCGTATGAAAATTCCGATTAGCATGTCGGGCACCGGTATCGTCAACGGTCACGTAAGGGGCCGAAACCAGACCGGCATGCAGCACGGCAGCATCCTCGGCATGAAAGCCATCCAAAGCTTGCGTCAAGAACCGGATGACCTGGCGTTTGGAAATTTCGACGCCGACATCGTTGAGCAGGGTCGTCAGTCGCTGCGTCGTCACTTGTCCATGGCTGTGGAGCATCAGGCAGAACCGTCGCAGATTGGCACCGTATCCACTCTGAATTCCTGCTGGCAGCGTCGCGGTGATCATGTGTCCATCCGGCGCCAGCCAGCATTCGCGTCGATAGCGGATCACGTCGGCCCGCAGGACCAGATCCCGAACCACGCAATCTTTATAGCCTGTTGATTTCCACTGAGAGCTGACCCGGCGCAGCCCGATATTTCCATCGAGAATTGACCCATGTTTCAACCGTCCCTCGCATATTTTCAGCGGGGGCTC